>CASXXK010000028.1 GCA_949480205.1 uncultured Candidatus Saccharibacteria bacterium | reverse complement strand
AATATATTATTACCAGCTTTAAGCATAAGCACTTTAAAGACGCGCAACGGCATAAAACAGGTTAGGCCGCGGCACCTAGTAGCACTATTTTACCACCTTTTTGCACCAAAATTGTGATTTATTGAACAAAATGTACAATAAATCAGCCAGAACATCATTTATGCATGGTTCAATATTGACTTTTTCAATAAAGTATGCTACAATAGAAGCATAGGCATCAAATTCTGTATTCTCTAAGCAGTCTTTCCAGACTTACTCGAAGCAAAAGTCAGAAATACTCCGCAAACACAGGGAACCAGCACATTAACAGTTGAGCAAAAGCTCAAGAAAGGGGAACTCATGAAGAAATTGTCCTTAGCCGTCTTGGCAATCATACTACTTTTCGCCACTAATATCACTTGTCTCGCTGATGACAGCGAGACACCCAACATTGGGTCATCATCGGAAGTGGAGACTATCACCATTGGCGAAGATATCACAATCACCTATCAGACAACCGTCATCGACTTAAACACCGGGGTAGAATACCATGCCAAGACTGGTGAGCCGGTCGTTATTGAAGCCGTCCTTGGCCATCAATATTCCGTCTCCGCCACTGCCTCAATTACTCCCATCAGTGGAGTTCTTAATGCAATTACCCACTTTAGTATCGGCGATAACGGATTATCTATCAATTACGACTTTAATGGTTCGGGCGTGCGCACACAAGCATATACCTTTATCATGCCCGACGGTACGCAACTGACATATGTTGATAAAACACTGTTCTCCAACTGCGACACAATACTTAGTCCAAGCTGGAAAAATGCATCCGGCTCCAAAGGACTTGAAACTCGCATGTATGAAGGCAGATCTATCAACGACGGCTTCGTTCTGGAGGTCACCGACCGCAGCATCAAGACTCCATGGTATCAAAAACCGATTTTTCTGGTTTTTGCCGGTGTTGCTTGCTTGCTCATCGGCGGTGTCATAGGCTACAAAATCAACCATCAGCGTTATTAATATCGCCCAAGTCTTCCCGTGTTTAGCTATTTCTGTGCTTTTTGCTTCAATCTAGCCTCAACCCTATCGGTTGGGGCTTGCTTTTTCTCTCAATCTTTGCTATAATGACTTCAGTTATTCTAAAGACAGTGGCGGAATATAGATTCTTAATCATGCTACCGAGGAAATCTCTTAGGGGTCTTGTGGGTAACGTTAATTAACAACTTGCTAGCAGAAGAATAATTATTAAACTAACCTAAGGAACTTTTATGGCAATTTCAAAAGCGAAAAAAGATACTTTGGTTGCTGATTTGACCGCTCTTCTTTCTGAGGCTAAGCTCACGGCCTACGCCCGCTATCAGGGTCTCACCGTAGCTGACCTCCAAGAGCTCCGCAAGGCTGCACGCGAAGCCGGCGTCAAGATCAAAGTGGTGAAAAACCGCTTGGTCCGCGTCGCCATGAACGAAATCGGCGTCTACAAAGACACCGACACCACTGGTCTTGTTGGCCAGCTCGTTTATGCGATTTCCGACACCGACGAAGTCGCTCCAGCCAAAGTTTTGGCCAACTTCGCCAAAACTCACCCTGCGCTCGAACTCGCAGGTGGTTTCAACGATTCTGGCAAAGCCATGAATCAAGCCGAAATCACTACCTTGGCCGCTATGCCGTCCAAGAACGAGCTCATCGCTCAAGTGGTGGCACAATTGCTCTCACCAATCAACGACACTATTTCTGGTGTCGGCGGTGGCCTCTCCGGAATCATTTCCGGTTTGGAAGCTAAGGCAAATTAGCAATTCAACACTAATTAACTAATAATTTCATAAGGATTACAATTATGGCTACAGATATCAAAGCATTGGCCGAGCA
>CASXXK010000027.1 GCA_949480205.1 uncultured Candidatus Saccharibacteria bacterium | reverse complement strand
ATTGTTACCTCGGTTTCCCCCTCCGCTGCCTTAGTACTGTATTAGATATGTAGAGTAAAAAGGATTCGCTGCTTATTTATTGCGAATCCTTTCAGTACTACTGCCAGCGTTCGGGGCGAAAAATCTCCCAAGGCTGGATAACGATTTGGTCGTTGTATTCCACTACATTTCCCTGCACTCCAAACATTGTCAGACCGTCATGTTCCATCAACGCTCGACGTCCACACAGTTCCATAACCACATCGTCCAATAATAGACGTAGCGCATCATTACTCAATAGGGTTAATGATCTTGGCACGTTCGCTTCAACCGTGCTTGGCAGATAATGGCATTCCTTCGTCAGGAATTGCATTCTAGCCTGACGAAGGCCTTGGTACTGTTCGGCCGTAACTAATGCTCTTGAAGTGCTAAGTCGCGCCAAATCTGCTCTTGATGTTGCAAACGGCAAATCATCCCAATTTACGCTATAGCGCTCATGATATCCCCAACCTTGCGTCAACTCATGCCCATCAAATGCTTTGCCTACTAGCTCAATTGTAATATCAATCCCCATACGAAACAGAATGTTAAATCCGCCCAAATAAAGATATCTGGGCGGAGTAGGAAAAGTTGTTTGCACAACCAGTACTACTCCGACATCACTTTGTGCTTGCACTGTTGCAATTAACTCTGGTATACTTTCAGCCAGACCGTTCGTTCCTTGCGTCGCATTTTTCTTGACTTGGGCGTGCCCAATTGGGTAATCAATACGATGAATCATCGTAGCACCATATTTACTTCGCACTTGCTCCCACTCCTCCAGTGTCCTTACTGCATCCATGTACTGGAAGGGATTTATTTTTGGCAAATACCTCCCAACCAGCGTCATGCCCTGCGCTTTGCCATAGTTCATAACATTTTTCATGGTTTACACCACCCTTCTGAAAATTAAGTAGTGAATTTTAGCCAAATTTTAAGGTAACACCCACCAACTTTATCTTTATTTTAATATAAACTTCACTAGATCGCAAGTTACTGCTACCCTATACTTGACGCTTTTAAGCATGTGTGCTATAATGATAGTATAGAGTGGATTTTTCTATTTTTGTACCTTTAGAGCCTATTTTGATGAGTTTGCTCTGAGATGCTCGTGAATCGTTGTGGGATCTAAGCTTATTTTATAAAAAGTTGGCTTAGATCCTGCAATGTATTGCAGAGACCATCTTGGGAGGTAAACAAAAATGATTGAAACTACCTGTAGCTACGATGAAAATTCCCCACTGCCTGTCGCCGATCTTAAGGAGCCAATGAGCTATCGCCTCAACAGGATTTATGATGAAATGTCCAAGCTGTTGCCGAAGGGCTTCCGGGCGATTATCGAAATTGACGACAGAAGCATCAAGAGTCGGAACAACAACACGGATTTTCCTGATTCGCATCACCCGTTGAAGAACCCCAATATTTTCCGCATGTACGCCGAAGTTGGTGATAGCGGTAGCTTTGCCGAAGCCAAAATGAGAATGCTCAATTTCTGGACAAGCGATGCGGCAACCGGACAGTTATCCAAAGACCGGGTTATCGGATTATTACAGTATGATCCCTCCTATCACGAGCATCTGCATGATCCGCTAATGCAGGAGATTCTGCAGTTTGAGGATCTCAGTCAGCTGTTGCGCCGACACCATGAATATTTGCGTGATACCTTCAATTTCACGACTTTTGCCGGCGGGATTCGGGTACCGTTTATGGTGGCGACCAGCAAGTTTCAGGGCGAGATTCGGATTGCCTTCAGCGCATTGACACAGGAGCAGGATATTTGCATGTGCTTAATGATTTTCCGCAATTTACAGATAGCGCTGCGGGATTTGCTAAAGGTACAGTCGAGGCATGACTGGGCAGAGTATGATCTTTCCGGGCTTGCAAAAATTCCGCAGGTTAATTTTTATCTGGATGCTTATAATATCAGCTCACTCGTCGGATAGGCAAAAGCCCTGGTTCAAAGTTGAAAGACGGCGAACCGGGGAGTTTTTGTGCCGGATTTTGCCACAATCATAATTTTTATGCTAAAATAGTTGCAAAAGGTCATTCAAACAAACAATTTTTGTAGAAAATGAAAAAACGCCATAGGCTGTCCAAGCAGAAAATCGTAGAACGCAAGATTTTGGTGATGCTAGCTTTTTTCAGCACGTCTGTGGGGCTATGGGAAAACTTCCGCCAGTTATGGTTACAGGATAATGGTTTTTCGGCCGCCGATGTGAGCATTGTTACCAGTATAGGACTAGTACTGAGCGTCGTAGGTGTGATTTTTGTAGGCTATCGTCTCAAGATGGGTCACCTCAAAGGGTTCATGACGGTTACTTTAGGGATTAAACTTGTGGATTTGATGATTTTGCGCAGCCTAGACGCTACGAATAGTTTTTGGCTGATGAGCGCCTGTACGGCTATTGATGTAATTACCAGTTATTTGATTATTGCTAGCGTTTATCCACTAATTACGACTATTATCAAAAATAATGAAATTTACAGCAAACGCAAGCTAGTGGAATATTGGTTTCGCGATATCGGAGTGCTGGTGGGCGGAATCGTACTCGGGCAAACATTTCTTGGCAGCTTGATCGATTATAATGCCTGTTTAGTGATTTCGGTAATTTTTCTGACTCTAGCTATCGCCACAATGTCGACATTCAAGGTGAAAGCTACCGAAAAAGAGCCACCCCGCAGTGATTCAATTCTCAAATACGTCATGAAGAGCAAATTACAGCGCTTTTATATGGCTTATGCCTTCCTGGCGGCGATGTCGTTTGCGGCTGCGTTGGGGCTCAAAATGCTAGTTCTCACGAACTATCTTAACTTTTCTGCCGGCACAGCAACGAATTATTTACTAATTGTGGGCCTATTGTCGGACGTGGTTGGCGTACTAGCGCTAAAATATTTTACTCCCAAGAACGATTATCTCACTTTAACATTAAAATTCGGTATCCGCTTACTCGCTTACGTGATTGCGATTATTGCTGACGATCCATTTGTGTCGATGTTAGCAATTACGTGGTCAATTCTGATTTCTACAGCCTATGAAGATGTTACCGATGGTTGTTATATTAATCTAGTCGATAACCGCCACCAACTAAGCTATAGCACTATCAAATATACCATGAGTATTTTGGGCGAAGCGGCTGGGATGATGCTGTGTGGTGTAACTTATAATCTAGGCGTGGGAGTTATTTTGGGAGTTTCGGCAGTGATTACGGCTACTCAACTCGGTATTGCGTTTTACTTGATACATTTGCGTCGTCGTCGACGCAGTGTGCGCCATTCAGCGTCGCGCATGCGCTATGATGAGCGAATGATTGACAATTAAAAACTGCTCAACCTCATGGTCGAGCAGTTCAGGTGGTGCCTATTCAAAAAATAAAGTTAATTCCCCGGAATCATTGGCCGGCTCGTGCCACTCACGCCAAGCTTTCAACGCCGGTACGTCACATTCCAAAAACAGACGTTTTACCAGCTTGATTGCATCCTGACCGAGTGGACTGGAGCAATGACAAGCCTGCTGTGCTGACTGCTGGAGAATCTTGTCTTCCTTGCCCATCTGTGCCAGCGCTTCAGCCAGCGCCATCAGTACGGCAGTATCAGCCCCGTCAATAACGTCCCGATTTACATCGGAGTAGAAGCTAACCAAAAACCGCCCAAGAGTGGTGTTCAGCACCATGACTTCTAACTCGTGATGTAGGTAGATGCCGGCAGGAAGTTGGCCAAAATTCTCGGCCCTCGCACGATACTCATAACAGGAATTTTCCGGCCAAAGCAGAATTTCGTTGATGGCACGTGCTACCAGCAGATCACTGTCTACCTCACAGGGCGTGTGTCCCAGCATCATCCCGTCTTCCAGATTGAAGCGTAAGATGCACTGGGCCTCATCGCCCCGCTTCTGCCCGTCCAGAATAAACGTTCCCTTGGTGGGGTACAGGTCAAAACTGGCCAACACCTGATCGATGACCGCCCGCAGTGCATCGATTTCCGGCTGAAACAGCGTCGAATCCGGCTCAACATACATTTCCAAATTTGTAAATTTACCCATAACATTTCCTCCTGTGGATGTATTTTGGGCAAATTACACTAAACTTTGCCCTCTATTCCCACTAGTTTAGTGAAGATGGAGGGCAAAGCTATTTTTGAATAAGCTTTTAAGCACTAAAGTTGTGTATTTTTATGCACAAAAGCATAAAAATACTGGTACCAGTA
>CASXXK010000026.1 GCA_949480205.1 uncultured Candidatus Saccharibacteria bacterium | reverse complement strand
ATTTAGAACCATACAACTTACCATTGATAATAAATCCAATATAGGCAAAATGGAGGTGATCTGCCAAAAACCCAGCCAGTTCCCGCAAATCTACGTTGCGCGTAGCCAGCTTATTCAATTTCTTAACCACATAAGCAATATCCACTTGTCCTACCATAATCATTGAACGAAGCACTGCACTCACTTCACGCACCACTGGCATCAAAAGCAGAACAATCACAATCATCAAAAAGTTAAGCACTAAAACCGAAGCTGAAGGATTTGGAATCTTAAACAAAGTCGTAAAAATCATATAAAACAATAACATATAAATCGCAACACCAGTCAAACCTACCACTGCATAAGTCGCCATTTGCAACCACCGTGAAGCAACTGAAATCATATGATATTTCAGAATCGCATAGAAATATCCTGCAACTGTCACACTAATAAACAACGGACCAACCCAAATCCACTGATAATTTCCAAAATATGGCAAAACTAAGTCTACTACCAATGTTACTGCGCCCGTAATTGCAAAGCCAATCATCAATATTAAGGCGCCATTTTTGATATGTTTATTGCGCGAATGCCTTACCGTAAACAGCGAATATAATAGGAAAATTGAATCAGCCGCAAAGAAGAAAACGATGTAGATTACATAGAACAACCCATCGTCCAAATCAACCGTATTGCCAGTATGACTTATAGCGTAAGAACTATACAATAACTCATGATCATAAACCATCAAAGATGCTAGCACAATCATAGAAAGCAAACTCACGACAGTTAATAGCTTACCACCTTTTTGTCGCCACGACACATAACCCAGCATACCCACCATCATGACCATCGGTGGAATATAAATACCGTAAATCCACATTGGCACACTATTACTATCGTTCGTCAAAGCCAAAAACACTGCAATCGAAATCGCCCATACAGCCGATCCGGCAGTTGCCAGACAAAACCAAGCTGACCTCATACGATCAGTCTTAGATGCTCCAATCAAAGTCAAAACACCAAAAGCAAACGACAATATCGCCACCGTCACTAGCAAAATTGATATAAGGCTCACATTACCTCCTACTTCCAATATACATATAACTTAGCATAAGTGTATCATACGACATTAGCCAACGTCAAGCTCCAACAAAAATATCCCCCTCATTGGGGGATATTTTCAATGTGCAATTATCGATACATTTTATTAACGCATTTTGACAAAATAACAAACAGCTTACTGCCTTACCAAACAGAATCAAACATATCTTCAGATACGTCATTGCCAAGTAAGAACATGACACACTTCGGCACAGCTTTCACCTGCGTCAAACACTTTGGGTTGCCGTTACACTGGTCAATCAGATAAACGCACTTCAACCCAAGCACTTTTGCAATCTGCTCCATTTCATCAATTGCAACTTCAGGATTTGCTGACGGCACCAAAGGCGCGGGGTTGCTCGGACCCGACGGCCATAAAGTCGTTCCACCTGACCTCGCCAATGACGGCCCCATAGTCCACTGGTCCACGATAATCATACCTCCAGAAACCAGCGCTCCACTCACCTTTTGCATGACATCCATTTTCTGCTCCAATGTCGGAAAGTAGGATAAGAACCCTGTCAAACGAGCAATATCCATCTTCTTAGCATATTCTGGTCTGGTCGCAACCTCACGCGCATCACCACAGATGTAAGTAAGATTCTTCATAGAATCAGTACCGAGCAACGAAGTCGCGTATCCCAATGCATTCGGATTGGAGTCACAGGCAACCAGCCATTGTCCATTCTCTCCCAAAGGATAGTCATACAAATCACTGTATGCCGGCAACATACCTGCACCAACTTCAAAGATAGATTTTGCATTCCGAAGTAATGTTTGACAACAATAGTCCGTCTGTCTTCTGGCGATATGCACCGGTTCCCGCGTCACTACCAGCCAAGCGCCGTCACTTTTCGGAATAGGCTCAAAGAATGTACCACCTGCAACCGGAATCATCCTGCCATCCTTAATCGCCAATGCTGCGGCAAACTGCAACCTCCCCGTCAACCACAAATACCTCAGCATATACCGTGAGTTTAAAAAGTAATCCAGTACTAACTGCGTCAAGCTGGCACTTTTCATGAAACGTTCACGCAATTCTGGCCACATTTCTTCAATACCGACCAAATCTCTTTTCAGCGTTTCAGGGTCATCCACTTGCTTGCAATACGCAATAGTACCCTCTCTCACGGCTTCCACCTGATTAGCATCTGCCTTAATACCATCCTTAATAATGCCCAAATATTTCAAGGCCATTGCTCCCGGGTCATAAGGCTTCACTGTCGAATCAAGCATCTCCGCGTTAAGTGGAAAGTCAAAAAAATTTTTCAATGCGCGCATACTAAATGCACCTCCTATAATAAAATGTTAAGTAACTAAGCGATAGATATATTAATATAAAATTACTCCCACCACCCAATCACTTACATATATATTATACCCTATAACCATACCTACGCACAAGCACCTAAATCTTCCATATCCCGCTTGACCTTACCCCAAAAATCAATTACAATAAACGCATAGATTATAATTAAGGTTAATTATATGGTATCAAAGAAGACTAAACAGAAACTCATGAAGCGCCGCATCGGCTCTATTGCACGCGTTTTTGCTTGCGCCTCATTCTTAATATTAACGATTATTGGTGTATCATCATTGGTACGCGCAATGTCGCTCGAAACCATTGCCAATGAAAACGGCATCCCAGCTTCTTGGAAAGCTGCTTCGCTCGGAAATCCCGATACTATTACAATTCCTATTACTTATTGGGATCAAAGGCAAGAAAATTGTAACGATCCTAACCGCCAATTTGAATGGTCGCTATGCCGTCTCTATGCTAAAGGCATCATTCGTAATGTTGTCAAAAATCGTCTTGGCAGTGATGGTTTACCCGTACCTAGCTATTCCAACAGTAGCGATGCTTGGGCGGCCTACCACGATGTTTTTACTGCAAACGTCATCGGTCACGACCCTGTATTACCTACAGACAATTTCTACCGTTGGTTCCATGAAGCCTACGATGCTAATGGTAACCAAATTTCTAAACGCTATGATCGTGAAGTAGTCTTCCATCGCGCGGGCAACAACTCCTACGAGTATGGTAGCAAAGGCACTTTTCCACTAGATGATGTCAATTTCTCCAATAGCGACGAAACCACTAAAACTGGCCATAATTTCCACTTCACTGCTCATATGCGCATTCCAATGAAAATCAGCGCCGACGGCACTGAACAGTTCTGGTTCAGTGGTGATGACGATGTATGGGTGTTTCTCAATGGTCAACTTGTCCTAGATCTCGGTGGCCTTCATATGGATACAGAGGGGAATTTCACCATCAATGCTCAAGGCAACGTCGTATCTACTGTAAATAACGTTGCCGACCAAGCTTGCCGCCAAACAGTCTCCGACCCACGCTTAGTTGGCTATGATATCTATAACAGCCAAGTCGAAAATAAATGTTCTCGCAAGCCAGTAACTACCACAATCTATACCAACTTCAAGCCTGGCGATGTAGTCAATCTCGATTTCTTCTACGCCGAACGTAGTACATCCGAGTCTAATACTCGTATTAATATCACCAACATGAACTGGCCCATTTCTGCCGATAGTAACATTAAGGGCGAAGTTGTTGGACAAATCGAAGACACCGATAATAAACTTGTTCAATTTGAAACAAGCATTACTAACCGCGATCCAGCAAATAAACTCAATCTGGAGCGTTTGGCGGCTTATATTGAAGAAACCACCGAACAGGGAACTAATGAAGGTTTCATCCCGTTGACTAGTAGTACTCTATACTACAGCACTACCCCAGACGACAAAGATTCCTGGAAACCGCTAGAAATCTCCACCCCAAGTAGCACCACTACCGGATTCAGTCTTAAAACTCCACTCACAATGTCACCAGCTGGCACTCCAGGCGACACTATCTATTTCCGCTACTTCGCTGAAACTAGTCATCATACAGGCACTATGACTGGCACAATCAGCTACTACACCACACTCAATGGTGTTGCTGGCGTCACCTATGACTACGACACCGTTAGCTACGAAGGTAAAATCACACCTCAAGAATATAATCTAACGATTAATTATCTTTATAAAGGAGATGATACACCAGCTGCCGAACCTCACACCGAAAAACTCACCTCCGGCGCCGACTTCAGCATTGACTCTCCCGAAATTGATGGCTTTACCCCCGACTACTCCAAAGTTAGTGGTATAATGCCCGAAGGAGATACTACCTATACCGTTTATTACACCAAAACCACTCCTGAAAACCCTACACCTATAGACCCGACGCCCGAAGAGCCAATTCAGCCTGACACTCCATTACCACCAGTCCTGCCGGTACTTCCTAATCTTCCTGGCTCCGACATTATCGATGGCGACCTAACATATCTCGGTCCACTAGGAGAAATTGCCTATGTTCCAAATACTGGAATCATCAGGGACGCCGTTGCAGCCGTATTTGAGGTTGGCTTTGCCGAAATCATCCTTTCCCAAGGTTTAGTAATGGCAATGCTACTCATCTTTGCCGCTTCCTTCGCCACTTGGTTCTCTCTCCGCAAATACATGAATATGAATCTTGCCACCCGAAGTGTCACCAAGAAACATCCTAAGATGCCTACCACTAAAAAGATCACTTCGGCCAAGGCTACTGCACGCAATACCCATGCTACGCGTAGCACCAAAAGCACTCGCAAGACCAAAAAATAATTTGTCCTAGAAGATACTCCAGTCCTGCAAGGCTGGAGTATCTTCGACATGCTTATGCTTGCCTCAAACCATAATCTTTGCTACCATAAATAAAGTTGTTCGTGGATTAAGGTCGATATCAACACAAGTTGCTTCTCCC
>CASXXK010000025.1 GCA_949480205.1 uncultured Candidatus Saccharibacteria bacterium | reverse complement strand
CGCATGATTTCTATCTTAATACAGAGGTTGCTCTTCGCAACTTGTTTAACTGTTATTCAGTATATCGCACCTATTTTACAAAGTCAACACTTTTTTTAAAGATTTTTCGACTTTTTGGGGCGATACTTGATTAACAGAGGTAAATTTCGCGCTGCAAGAGTGTTAAATGTCTGTTTTAATACACTCTATATTCTCATAGTAGCACACTTTTTCGAAAAAGTCAATACTATTTATGGCTAAAATGGTGTATTTTGTCAAAATATTCAACTGTAAATAATATATCATGGTAAGAATAAAGCGGTACACTGGTGGGCGCACCGCTCAATAAACACTAAAGAACAAGTTTACGGCCGCATAGATGGTTCCGGACAAAAGTACATAAAGAGACACCAGACTACGCCAACACCGCCAGTAATGGCAGAAATAATCAAGGCGTCCCTCGTGGGCCAGTTCTGCGCCATAGCAATCGCTGTCATTGTTATAGTAACCATTGTAATGGCGAAAAACACCAACGCAGCAGTTAAAATCCAAGCAAGAATCCAAACCGAGCAAAACTGGACGGATTCAATAAATGGAGCGCGCTCTAAATTTTGGCTGTTGACCAGATAAACTATGATAGCGAGCAAAACAATACCTTCGATAACGAGGGCGTACCAGTTGATAGGGCGTCCCACATTCGTCGAAATTACAGACACCAGACAGATTACCAAAACTACTCCACCAAGTAGTGTGGCAGTCAAAGTGCCGTTGAGAGCACCATAATAAGCACTCTGTTTTAATGCATGCATCTTTTCTTTCATTCCTTTCCCTCCTATTTGTATTTTGTGAAGAAAAGATCGCTAATCTAAGGTAGCCAAAGGCTACCGTTTTTACATTTTACCACGTAAATTGATAATTGTCAAGAACTTACTCGTGAGTTTGGTAACTTAAGTTTTATAGAATTGTACCACCTTCGGATTCGTCACCGATATCAAGCAGGCGATTATCCCACGGCTTGATGGGATAATCTCCAAGACTACAGGAATAGATAAGATAATTTTGTTTTTTGGCGGGAGTATCTTCAGCGGTGTACTCTTCGCGTAGGGGTATAACCTGGTCGTAAAGTGACACGGCGGGACGGCCGGGAAAATATGTGGTATCAATACGGAAGAATTTGTGCGTGCCAAGCTGACGGCAATAGTTAATCGTATCCTGTAAAACCTGACGTCCGAAATGGCGACGACGAAACTCAGGCAAGATGGCAAACCAATCCATCCAGACTGACTCGCCGTTATCGTAGCCAGCTTCGTCGGGATCGAAAGTGAATACACCAGTAAGTCCAACTAATCTACCCTGATAGTAAACCAGCCAAGAAGCATTACTATTGTCTTCGGGGTGGAGTGGTTTTTCGAGATAGTCTTCATCAACTCCTTCACCTGGCCAGATGCGATGCTGGATGTCTAGGGCGAGCCGAAGGTTATTGGTATCAACCTTTTGATAAGTTAGTTCTCCGGTTTGGCTTTGCATTTTTATGAAGCTCGCTTAATGATTTTGTGGTTACCGTTAACAATGTAGACATCGCCATCATTTAGAACAACGACTTCAGCGCCGATTTTGGCAGCTTGATTCTGATAGAATTTGGTAACCTGTTTGCGCTCGGGGCGATTGGCGTGAGGAATGATATATTCCATAATCAAACCCAGACCATCGGTCACTGATTCTATGCCATAGTAGGCTCCGACTTCTTCTATTTTCAAATCGTCACGCTCATAAGTTTCGATGTCTTTTGAGGCAACCATAGCGCCAGCACTATGACCGGCATAAACCGTGCGGTCCTCAGCAAGATATTGACGTAGAATATCGTCCATACCACTGATTTTTAGAGCAGTACCGAGCAAGAAAACATTGCCACCAATAGAGTAAACGAGCCCCGGGTCATATTTGTCCACGAAGGCTTTGAGTTCGGTGGGGTCTTTGGAGAAGTATTTACGTAGGTCAAGTTCTTGGACTTGAAAACCAGCTTGTTGCAGAATCTGCATTTTCTCGGCAACACGCTCAGCACGAGCTTGTGAATCTTTGTAATCGCGTGCGTTAGTAATGAGCAAAGTCTTACGATTTTTTCCAACAAGTTCACGCAAATCCTCGGCAAAATTGCCTAAATCTTGGCTAGAAAGAAATAGCTTCATTGGACTTCAAACCTTTCATGTGTATTAATAATATTCATTGAAATAATGTCGCACTGATGATATTTTGTAAGAGCTGAGATAATCCATTCTGGTGCTCGTAACTGATTTTGCATAGCAATAATCTCCTCATAGGTAAACCACTCCGCCGCAAGGATTTCACCTGCTTGCGGCTTGACGGTATCCGTCAAGATTTTCGTAGAGAAGATAAAAGCAACAAATATATCGTCGTGTCGAGCTTGGTTTGTAATTTCACAAATACCCGTCAGTTCAACATCGCAATTTGTCTCTTCCTTGATTTCCCGCACAGCACCTGCAAAGATTGTCTCTCCAATATCCAAGTGTCCAGCAGGCAAGTTCCATTTGCCATAACATTTAGCCTTAGACTCTTGCACGAGCAAGTATTTTCCCTCTTTCTCAACAATTCCCCCAACTATAACTGGCATTTTATTTCTCCTTCACTAATTCTTTAAGTTTATCCTGGACGCCGGCAGAATCTTTGGCAATTAGTGCCAGGCGAGCATCAATGTCGGTGTGGGCAATTTTGAGGGTACGGCTAAGAATCGGGTCATCAGCCATTGTATCAAAGAAATCGTAGAACTTTTTGGCTTCTTCTGGATTACAAATCACACCTGCCGCATAGCGTGGGTAATCTTCGATTGATTTCTCACCCGTAAGCCGCTCCACGTAATCCCAGTGCGTCACTAGCCAGTCCAAAGCACGATCGCGCGTACGCGAATTGCGCATGAGATAAAGAAAGAGAAAAATATGATCTTGTGGGCGCACAATTTCGGGTTGCTCGAGCAAGCCTAGCATCCTGTCTAGATGTTCTGGTTGTTTGGCAACGCTAGCGAGCGTATATAATATCTCGTCTTTTACTTCCGGATCGGCACCATTTTGATAGAGTGCCAACCATGGTTCAAAAACCTCTGACTCATCAAAATAGAGCTTAGCCCGCATAACTGCTGGACGCAGCTCGGAATCTATCTTAAGCAAGTCGTCTCGATAAAAGTCCACCAGCCGACGCAAAACTGGCTCATACTCGGCATAGCGCGCAAGACCGAGCAAAATATCTCTTCGCGTGGTTGAATCTACGTCGTGATTTACTGAATAATCAATATCGTCAAATTGCGCTTGCAATAATTGCCGTAAATACGTTTTGTAATTCTCTTCCGCTACAGAGTCTGGTGGACAGAAAAGTTTGAGATCCGAAATTAATGTTGCAAGAATATTCCAAACTGCAGCTGAGGTGTCATACGTAAATTTGGGCAAAAGGTCGAGTAAGGCGCTGGAAGCAACATCAGGCGTTTTGGCTAACAATTCGTAGTCAATTAGCAAACGTAATTTCTGCTCATTGCTAAGTTGCTCAAAATCGGCAATTTTCGCCTGAAACTCTGCGTCACTTAATTTGATGAGGTAGTGGCCTGACATATCATCAGTTACATCGGGTAGCGGCCAAGTTGTGTTATCAGTACCACCAGTAATAAAGAAGCGCTGTTGCTGCCATTCATTCCCTTGCCGGCATAGGACGGGATAACCCGGCTGGGTAATCCAGGCATGCATAAAATCTTTAATATCGAAATCAGCGTAAAGCTGCAGGGCATTCCAAAGGTCGTCCCCCACAGTGTTGTCGTATTTATAACGGTCAAAATAATAACAAATGCCTTGGAAGAATTTCTCCTCGCCCATTAAGCGTATGAGCATGAAAATTAGGTGTGCGCCTTTGGCATAAACAATCGCACTGTCAAATAGCGTAGCAATCTCGGCAGGGTTACGCACTGTCTGATGGACGGATTGTACACCTGGCAAGCAATCGCGTTTGAGCGCCGCAAAACAGTATCCAGTAAAGAAATCTTGCCAAACGTTGAACTTGGGGTAAAGTGCGGCCGTAGCAAAATACTCGATGACACTGGCGAAAGATTCATTCAGCCACAAGTCGTCCCACCACCGCATAGTGACGAGATTACCAAACCACTGGTGCGAAAGTTCGTGCGTGATAGTGAGGGCGATGCTTTGTTTGGTTTCGATACTAGCGGAGGGACTAGCTAGCATCATCGATTCGCGATAAGTCACCAGTCCCCAATTTTCCATAGCGCCAGCCTCAAAGTCAGGCAAGGCAACCTGATCGAGTTTGGGCAACGGATACTTTTCCTGGAACTTTTCGTCATAATATTCCAAAGCGCGCGCGGCGGTCTCGTTGGCAAACAATAATGACTCAATCGGCATGCCAAGCGCACAGTACGAACTAACTTTAACGCCGTTATTATTAACTGTGGAAACGCTCTGTAATGGGCCAATCACCCAGGCGAGAAGATAGGTGGACATACGTGGAGTAGTTTCAAAATGAAAGTAGTGGTCGTATTGGCTCCGGCAAGGCGTGTTAGCAAGCACAACGTCTTCTGGCTGCAAATCTTCCACTTCAAGATCAAGCCGAAACTCAGCCTTGGCGGCAGGTTCATCAACACACGGAAAAGCTTCGCGCGCATAATGTGACTCGAATTGCGTCGCAACGATTCGCTTTTGTTTGCCGTTATGTTCGTATGACGACATATAGCAGCCTTGCATATTATGCTGAATCTTGGTCTCAAATTGAATAAGTAACACAGCCATATTATCATAATCGAACGACAGTTCATCTGGGTGCTGGCGTGAATGATAGAATCCCGGCGCCATCGCGGTTGTCACGGGAATGCTTAACTCGTCATTGTGATAAGTAAAATCACAGGCTGTACCCTGACTATCAATAGATGATCCTTGCGTAAAATAACGTACGGACTTAATCTGCATATTCACGGCATGAAATTTAATTGTTTCAGCTTTGACGACGCCGCTGACCCGCACCGTGCCACCTAGCACCTCATGACGCCGATTAATCTTTAAATCGAGTTCATAGCGATCTGGTGCAAAATAGTCAAGAAATCTTTCCATATATATTATTATACCATACGAAAAGCTTGGGCTCTAGGAGCCATTAACATCATTGTAGCATACCATAAGCATTTTGTCAATGGTTAAATAACTCGCGAAACTTCCTCTAGAGTGGTTTCTCCACGCAAAGCAGCCAAAATTCCCTTTTGTTCTAATGTAAGCATACCACGAGCGCGAGCCGACGCCTCGATGTCGTGAGTGTTAATATCTTTGATGTCACCACGCAGATAGGCTTGGATATCTTCAGAAACTACCAGTTGTTCCATCAAAACTGCACGCCCTTTGTAGCCAAACGGTATTTCTTCACTTTCGACCGGACGATATAAAGTGACATCTTCTAAATCAACGTCTACACCACGAAGAGTGTCACGAATATAACTCACCGTGGAAGCATCTGGCTTGTAAGGCTCTTTGTTGTCAGCCAGCTTGCGCACTAAACGTTGTGCCATGAGCAAGCGAATAGAGCTAGCAAAAATTGGATTAGTGCCGACGAGATCAATCATACGAGCAAAGGCAGCAGCTGTAGAGTTGGCATGGAACGACGAGAGCACAAGGTGGCCAGTGATAGATGCTTGAATGGCAGTACGTGCCGTATCAGCATCGCGAATCTCGCCCACCATTACTACGTCCGGATCAAGACGGAGCACAGAACGCAAGGCATCGGCGAAAGAGCCACCATCATTAGTCTGAATCGGAATTTGAGTAATGCCAGTAATACCATATTCGATTGGATCTTCCAGGGTTATAATCTTGCGCTCACTAGTATTAAGGGCGTTCAGAATCGAATATAGCGTGGTGGATTTACCGGAGCCCGTAGGACCGACCATCAAGACGAGGCCGCGTGGATGTGAGATAATTTCCTGAATAGTTTCGAGCTCAACATCAGAGAGCCCCAGCAAATTAAGGTTGAGTAAAGATTCATCAAAGTTGAAGAGACGCAACACAGCATCCTGGCCATACATGGTAGGTACAGTTTCGACACGAATATTGAGCAAATGTGAGGAACCGTCACGATAAATATCTTGCTGCATATGGCCAGACTGTGGCTTGGTGGCGGCGGAAGAAATATTGGCACGAGAAGAAAGTTCACCCATGATGATGCGGTAACGATCTTTGTCAATTTGCGCCACTGGGTGCAACATACCGTCGACGCGCATGCGGATACGGATTTCGTCACGCAGGTTTTCGATATGAATATCAGAGGCACCCAGCTTGTCGGCTTGATCAATTAGAAAGTCAAAAATTTTTTCTGACGACACCTGATTGAGTGTGCGGCTAACTTCAGCGATAGTCTCGGAATCGCCATCTTGCGCAATTCTGATGTCATCATAATGAACTTGTCGCGGTGGGTCATAGCGCAGCATGAAGGCCTGAAAAGCAGAATTGGAAATCAGGAAGAAGCCAACGTGCTTGCCATCGTTAGCATATTGACGGCGCATTTCCGGCAAAAGACTATTGGGTGTCTGGCTAGTGACCATAAAGCGAAACGGGGTTTCCTCGTCGCCTTTTTGCAAAGGAATCATAAAATCCTTGCGCATAGTTTTGACGTCAAGAATATCTGGAACGAGCGGAATCGTATCCTCGAACTCCCGCGTATCGAGATAAGGTAAGCCAAGAATGCGCGCCCGGTTGCGGGTGGCTTGTTCTTCATTGTCGCGCCGTTTGCGCTGAATTTCCGATTCGTCCATTAGTTACGATGCCCACTTTATGCTTATGGATATATTATAGCATGAATTAATCGGAATTCTCTAACTCCGCGAATTTTGCCGTCATGGTAGGGTTACCACGGGTAAGTTTTTTGATGGTGAGATCGTCGGCTTTTTTATTCGCGAGGCGCAAGTTGTCTTCCGAACGTAAAAGATTTTCTTTTGTTTTTTGCAAATGTTCAATAGTCTTGTCAATCTCTTCGATAGCGGATTGGAACTTGCGAGATGCTAGTTCGTAATTGCGTGCAAAACCATCTTTGAAGGCATTAATCTTATCCTCAAAATGCGTAATATCGATATTCTGCTCTCGTACCAATGCCAACTCAGCCTTGTATTGCAAAGAGTTCATCGCGGCGTTGCGCAAAAGTGTAATCATCGTAATGAAGAATTGCGGGCGAATTACATACATTTTATCGAAACCAGACTGAAAAGAGACGTCGACGATTCCCTGATTGTAGAGCTCATTGTCAGCTTCGAGCAACGAAACCAGCACGGCGTACTCACAATTTTTCTCACGACGGTCTTTGTCGAGTTCTTTAAAAAAGTGCTCGTTTTTGTGCTTGGTAGCGGTAGTTTCGTTCTCGTTCTTCATCTCAAACATGATGGAGATAATTTCGTTGCCCTGTTCATCGGTTTCACGATAAATATAATCGCCTTTACTACCAGTAGTTTTAGAAACAGCGTTATCCTTTTCAAAATAGGCGCGTTGAAAAGCTGTGGGGCGCAGTTTGTTAAACTCGGTTTCGCAGTGTTGCTCCAGACTTTCACCAATCATTTTGGTGGACATCTTGGCCTTCATGTCTTTGTAGTAGGCAATCATTTCGTCTTTACTACGTAGCTCAGCGTCATGCTGCTCTTTCAGCGAGGTGATTTGGAGTTTTTGCTCAGTTTCTTTGTTGTCCAACTTACTTTTGAGTTCGTCGCGCTCTTTTTCCACGATCGTGACCGCCTTCGTGACGGCCAATTCTTGCTCAGTCTTGGAGCTAGCGATTTGCGATTCTAGTTTAGCGATAGTTTCGGCAGTTTGCGCTTGCAACTTGGAAAGTTCAGCTGAATTCTGAACTTTGAGCTCGGAAATTTTTTGGTTGGCCTGCGACCTAAGCTTGACGATTTCGGCCTCATTTTCAGATTGGATTTTGGCTAGTTCGGCGTCGCGCTCGGCGAGTTGCTTTTGTAAAGTCTCTCGAACTTTAGTTTCGGCTAGTTTGATTTCGCTTTGTTTTTCACGCTCAGCCGCAGCGAGTTTTTCGTGGACTTCCTGCTCAATTTCCTGCTTACTAATTTGGTTGAGCAGGCTAGCGTATTCGCTTTCGTCCACCGAAAAAACTTTGTGGCAGTGCGGGCAGGTTAGGTCGTGATTCATCAAAATTCCTCCAATCTTTACCTATCATTATAGCAATTCTGGCTGATTTTTGCACAAAACTGCAACTTCCTATTGACTTTTATTGTAATCCGTGATATAGTGAAAAGATAGAGTGTAATTTGCTAAATTGCCTTGGGTGTACCAAATTGGTCAAATTAGCATCATGAGATGCTTTTTTGTTGGCTCTATATCTATAAAATGGGCTAATTTTCGGAATGTAAACTTTTTTATTTGCGTCCACGAAAAAACCGTCAGGAAATAGCAAAAGTT
>CASXXK010000024.1 GCA_949480205.1 uncultured Candidatus Saccharibacteria bacterium | reverse complement strand
AAAAAACAAGTGGTACAAAAATGCAAAAGTGTACCACTTGTTCGTGCGCAGCGGGGTTGTGGGTCCAAATAATGGCGGGTCTTGGAGTGCAGCTGCGCTGGCGTCGTCGATGGAGTTATTATTCTCGATTTTAGCAATAGCTTGCGCCAGGCTCGGCAGCCATTCTGCGGTGAAACCACGTTCTTGTTCGTGCACCTCAAAACGAGGAACTTGTTTGTCGCCGACTACTTTTGCGAGGAAGCCATAGGAAATGTCGCGCATGTCCCAATCCGGAAGTTCGGTTTCGGTGCGCCCAAGCTCGGCAACGATTTGGCAATTGCAGCCGCTTTCTTCCAGTACTTCACGCCGGGCGGCGGTTTTTAGATCTTCACCAGGTTCAACGCCTCCACCCGGGATTTTATAGTATCCATGTTTATTGACATAAATGATGGCCACTTGCCCTATATCGTCCAGTAGTACAACCCGGACAGCATGGCGATCTTGCATGGCTTATTTCTCCCTTTTAATAATTGGGAATGGTACAGCTTCGCGGCCAGAAACGCCTTCGAGTAGCCAGAAATTGCGCTCAGAATTACCCCAACCACAGGCAGGTGGCATGCCGTATTCAAGCATTTCTACGAAATCCATGTCGAGCATTTGAGCTTCGTCGTCGCCGTTATCGCGCATGGCTTGCTGTTCTTCGAAACGTGCGAGTTGATCAAGCGGATCGTTGAGCTCAGAATAGCCATTGCCCATTTCGGTGCCGGCGATAATTGGGTGAAAACGCTGAGTGACGAGCGGATTCTCTTCGGAAACTTTGGCGAGCGGGCTCAGGCTTAAAGGTTCTTCGATTAACCAGTATGGCCCAGCGGAGGTCTTGCGGATGAGCTTCCAAAGATTGTCGATTAGGCGACTATCAGCTGCGGCTGTATCGACTTGAACGTTATTTTCGCGTAGAATTTGCAATGCCTTTTCGCGGTCGAGGTTAAAGACGTCGATATTGAATTTTTCGCGCAACAAATCGGCGTATTTGACGCGTGGCCACTCACAATCAAGATTAATTTCGAAGCCACCGACGTTGAATTGTAGTGTACCCCAAGTTTCGCGGGCAACGTATTTAATCATTTCTTCGTACAGGTTCATGCCATCTTCGTAATTTTCGTAGGCGGCATAGCTTTCGAAAGCAATATGTTCAGGTAGGTGTTCATCGTCCACGCCTTCGTTGCGGAAACGGGGACCAATATCGTAGACTTTTTCAAAGCCGCCACCAAGCAGACGTTTGAGTGGGAGCTCTTGGGAGATGCGGAGGTAATAATCTTCATCCAGTGCATCCATGTGAGTAACAAAGGGATTAGCGTCAGCCCCGCCCGTAGTGTGCTCGAGCACCGGCGTGTTTACCTCGATGAATCCATGGGCATTCATAAAATCTCGCGTAGCTTGCCAAAACTTGCTACGGCGCACTAACCTTTCCCGCACTTCAGGGTTGACGTTCATGTCAACGTAGCGGCGGCGGTAACGTTCCTCTTTGTTAGTAAAACCATCGTAACCAGGCAGCGGACGTAAAGCCTTGGTCAACAGACGTACTTGGTTGGAGAAGATTGAAATTTCACCAGTACTAGATTTGCCAACCTGACCTTCGACTTCGATAAAATCGCCTGTATCAAGTAATTTGAGCTGTTTGATGCCAAAATATCCCGGTGTGACGTCGTCGGTTTTTTGCATAAATATTTGGATTTCACCAAAATAATCGCGAATTTTAACAAAAGCAATTTTACCAAAGGCGCGGATTGCCACGATGCGGCCGGCGATACAAACGGTTTGACCATCTTTTTCGGCGAAATGGTCGATAATAGCCGAAATCTTAGTATTGCGGTGCGACTTGGCAGGATACGGGTTGATGCCGAGTTCACGAATTTGTTTGAGCTTGCGCAGGCGCTCGTCACGATAGTCATTTAACGTTGTCATGCTCTAATTATAACACAAAAGTCCGCGTTTTGGCTAGAATATATTGACTTTTCTCATAAAGTGTGCTATAATGGTAGAGATAGGGTGAGATCTTTTGATAATTTGAACTCAAGAATATGGAAGGGAGGGTTCTATATGAAAGAACCAAAAAAAGTGCAGCGGGTGTCTCCACTTTGGGCGGATGTGCTGCTGGCGGTTATGAGTTTTGCGGCGTGTGGTATGATTTTATACGTTTATCTCTCTCGGATAGCAGAACGTCATGGTACGGTTTTCGAGTTATGCGGCATTACTTTGGCTGCGACTTTCGGAAGCCGTGTTTTTACGGTCGCAATCGTGGGGCTTTGGATCCTGCTGCTGGCAGTGTATGCGTGGCGTTATGCTTCAGTCAAGCACTGGTGGGCGCATTTTGTGCGCCTTCTTATGGGTCTACTATTCTGCATTACTTTGGCAGTCTTTGCTACCGGTGGCGTTTATAAGAGTGTTTTAGCGTCCGCAGGAATTGGTACAATGCAAACGGCTTTGGACACTGACTACCACCAGGAAGATTTGCAGGTGATGGGTGAACTGGGCGTTTATGGTGGCCGACTGGTAAGTGGTGATCCTGAATTCTACGTCTGTCGCCAAATGGATACTTTTGGGCCATTTGAGCGTCAGGTGTTAGAAGACACAGCCACACAGAATTTTAGCACTGGTTATGAGCAGTATACGTATCTGGAGCAGGATAACTTATTGCAGTTGCGAGCTCTATCGGTGCAGCATTATGACGATGGCTACTGGTTGGTGGTAAAACGCTTTGTGGCGGCCAGTGACCTGGGGATAGAAATCGAGTCCCTAAGTGATTTGGAACGTTACATCGTGCAGATGCAATACGATTGCCATCATAGTGGCGGTGAGGAAAAATTGCTGCGCGAGTATGCCGATTTGGTTGGCGACGCAGTAATGCGTGTGCAGTGAGTTCAAAAAAGCGGTGTCTGTAATGAAATGGACGCCGCTTTTTGCATAGCTTAAACTAAAGCTTTGATTTTAACTTTTTTGCCGTTAAATTCGAAGCTTTCGTCGGCTTTACGTCCCATGAGCTCTTTGCCGAGGGGTGATTCATGGGAAATTTTACCTTCTAGTGGGTTGGCTTCGACTGGTCCGACTAGGGTATAGGTGAATTCTTTGCCACCCATGTCGATTACGATGGAAGCACCAATACTGATGATGTCACCTTGTTTTGGAGCCTTGATAATGGCAGCGTTTTTGAGAATTTCTTGGATTTCGATAATGCGGTTTTCGACCGTCTTTTGTTCGGCGCGAGCGTCGGTGTATTCTTGATTTTCGGAGAGATCTCCGAAGGCACGGGCTGTAGCAATACGTTCGGCAATGGCTGGACGTTGCGCAATTAGCTCGGCTAGTTCTTGTTCGAGCTCAGCCTTACCGGCTGGCGTTAGATTCACAGTCTTTTTCATAACTATCAAGAGTTTACCACGAAAAATTTTGTAGGTCAACCAATTTGCTTTCGCCTGTGGCGCGGTTAGTGACTTCTGCTTGGCCTTCAGCTAAGGTTTTGTCGCTAATGACAACGCGATACGGGATACCCATAAGCTCGGCATCGGCAAATTTTTCGCCGGGACGAAGGTTGCGATCGTCGTATAGAATTTCTTCTTCATGGTTCTGGTATGATTCTTCAGCTCGCTTGGTTCCCTCTTCACCGATGCCAATGAGGTAATATTTGTAGGGCGCGATTTGTTCTGGCCAAACTAAACCACGATCATCGCAGAATTTTTCGGCAATGACGCCCATCACGCGAGAGACACCAATGCCATAACAACCCATGAGTACGGTTTTTCTCTGGCCGTCTTGATCGTTGAAAACAAGACCGAGTGGCTCGGAATATTTGGTTTTAAGTGTGAAAATGTTACCTACTTCGGCAGCTTTGGCAGATTGTAATTCTTCGCGTTTGACGCCGAGCTCGGTGAGAACTTCATCATTAAGCACTTCTTCGTTGAGTACTACGGATTTGTCGGCGTTGTAGTAAATTGTGTCTTCGCCGATATCAGTGAGAGTTTGAAACTCGTGACTATATTTAGCAAATACGCCACCACTAGCAAAGGTCTGGAAAGTGTCGTTGCCGATGCCGAGACGATCGTAAATACGTTTGTAGGCTTGTTCGGCAGCGTGGTAGAATCGCTCGTGTTCCTCTTCACTGGCGGCAAAACTGTAGAGATCTTTCATGAGAAACTCACGCGTACGCATGATGCCGGATTTGGCACGGAGTTCATTGCGGAATTTGGTCTGGAATTGATAAACATAGACCGGCAAATCTTTGTAGCTAGAAATGTAAGATTGCATCATTTTGGTCATAGGCTCTTCGTGAGTGGGCGCCAGACCAAGTTCGCCACCGGCCGCAAGTTCAGTCTTAAACCAGATATCCATTTTTTCAATGTCCCAACGGTCGGTTTTTTGCCAGGGCTCAGGATTCTGTAACGACGACATGAGTACTTCTTGACAGTCGATTTGGTTGAGTTCTTCACGGATGACATGTTTGATATTTTCTAGGACGCGCAGTCCGAGAGGTAGATAATCGTAGATGCCTGCAAGCTCTTTATGAACATAGCCAGCACGGCTGAGAAATTGAGCACCGCGAGCAGTTTCGTCTTTGGGCGCAGTACGGAGTGTTTTGACAAATGATTTACTAAAACGCATAATACTATATATTATAGCACGTAAAGGGCGTAAAAAGCGATCCCGTTGGTAATAATATGTAGCAACATGCCGCTCCAGATTGTGCCAGTAATTTCGCGAAGTCCACATAGCACGGCACTGAGCACAAAAACACCAACCCCAACGTTCCATTGACCATGTAGCAGACCAAAGAGCAATGATACCAACAAGATGGCGAGGGGGGCTTTGAGTTTAGTGCGTAATTTGCCATAGAGCCAGCCGCGCATGATGATTTCTTCGGCGATCGGCGCAATTAAAACTAGGGCGATAATTGCCAATACTCGGTCTCCAGTGGTAATAAAGTAACCAAAACCGGTGTTTTGGGTTTGATCAATCTGAAACCACGGAAAAATCTGCATAAAATTAATTAAAAGATTGGCACCAAGAGTGTAGACGACATATCCAATCGGGGCGAGACCAATATCGGTGAAGGTTGGAAGATGTTGTAGGCCAAGCTCGGTGGCATTTGTGGCGAGTGGATTAGTTTGGGCTGTGGCTGAGGGGTGCTTTTTGTGCCAGAGATTAACTAGGCGTGGGGGGATGAAGATAACTAGTGCCAATGTAATAAGGTAGGTGAGGGCATAATAAATACAGGTCCAGAGCGGACTAGTGAATTTGTCTCCAAGAAGCCATAACATTGGGTAGGCTACTATGTATTGGCTAGCCACCATTGCCAGGGCAGCCCAAGCAATAACGAAAATAACAAAGTAAATCGTATTGTGATTGAATTTCTTCGCTGTGACCATCAGAAGAACCTTGTGATATCAATGATAGAAATGACAGCGATCAAAATCAATAGAGCCATCATAGCGCGCGAAACAATGCGTTCTTCAGTTTCTTTGGTGAGAGTCTTGCGGCGCAGGCGATAAATCGCAATCAAGAGCCAGCGTCCGCCGTCAAGGGCTGGGATAGGGAGAACATTCATACAGGCAAGTGATACGGAAATCAGTGCAGCGAGAAATGCTAAGTTCGCGGGTCCAGTTTCGGCAAAGGCTGGGAAAATGACACCGATAATGCCAACTGGACCAGAGACTGAATCGCCGGCGGATTGAAGGGCGTTTTGTCCGGCTTCGCGGACTTCGCTATTGGGACTTAGTTGACTAGCGACACCAGAAATTAAATTCCAAACAAGTTCACCTAGGCTGCGAAAAGTTTCACCCGTAAGTTGTAATGTGGTGCCAATGCCGACGATTGGTGCTGACCAGGTGGAGCGAATGAAAGTTTGACCAGATATCATCGAAACGCCCAGGGTATATTCTGAGCCAGCGGGATTAAGTTGGGGTTCTAGGATAATTTCTTCGCCATCGCGTAATATGGTATATTTGCCAGTTTCGCCAGCATGTTCAGTGCCGTAGGCGGTAATTTCGGTTGGTAAAGTGACAATTTGTTCGTCAATAGCGATAAGTTTGTCTCCTGGTTGCATGCCGATTTTTTCGGCTGGAGAGCCGGGCAGCACTTCGGCAATGGTGATTCCGTCACCAGTGATTTGTGCATCGTTTTTGAGATAGAATTGATTGTTAAGGAATTGTGGCATACCGGTAAAAGCTAAAATTGTGAGAATAATTGCAGCAACGACCCAGTTCATAAAAACTCCACCAAAGAGAATCTTGGTTTTCCCCCAGAAAGAGGCGGCGCCAAAAGTTCCTTTGCGGTTGTCGGCATCTGATTCCCCATCCATGGCACAAAAACCACCGATTGGCAGATAATTTAGACTAAGAATAAGGCTGTCCTGGGGCTGATTCCACTCGGTTTTGGGGAGTTTAGTCCATTTGCCATCTTTTTTGATCCAAGCAATAGCACGTGGGGGGAAGCCAATACCAAACTCGTTGACTTTGACGCCATTCTTGCGGGCCATGATAAAGTGGCCAAGCTCGTGTACAATAACTAATAGCATCAAAATAACGATGCCGATAATAATCCCAAATACAATTTTCATATGTCTTATTGTAACATACCATAGGCATTTCTAAAAGAACACTCCCACACAACAAAGTGTAGGAGTGTAGTTCGTCTTGCTGAGATTATTTGCCGAAGCGTCTTTGACGACTATGGAATTCTTCAATCGCAGCGAGTGCATCTTCGCCGGTGATATCGGGGTAGTTCTTTTCGATAAACCAGAATTCGGAATAGGCAGCTCGCCAAAGTTGGAACCCAGAGATGCGCTCTTCACCACTAGTGCGGACAATCAAGTCACAATCTGGCACTTCGGGGTGGTAGAGATATTGACGGAAGGTTTCAGGGGTTAGATTCTTGGCTCCGTCCGCGATAGCTTTGTTGGCGGCGTCAGTAATTTCCCAGAGTCCACCGTAGTTAAAGCAGAAGATAACGGTAAGACCAGTGTTGCCTTTAGTGTCGGCTTCGGCTTTGAGCAAGCTTTGCCAGAGCGTAGGATCGACTGGTTCGGGACGCCCCATCAGTACGATACGAAGATTATTCTTTTGGGCTTTTTTGGTAAGACTGTTAATTTTTTTACCGATTAAATCCATGAGATAATTAATCTCTTCTGGACTGCGGTCCCAGTTTTCAGTACTAAAGACAAAGAATGAGACGTATTTGACTTCAGTATCTTTGAGTGTGTCGACGATTTCGTCAACGCGATCAAACCCACGACGATGCCCTTCCAAAGTTGGTAGTCCGTGAGCACGGGCCCATCGCCGGTTGCCGTCGGCGATGAAGCCGAGATGTATTAATTGATTTGCCATTAGATTGTCATGATCTCCGCTGATTTTTCTTTGAAAGCGGCATCGATTTTGTCGGTATAGGTCTTAGTGAGATCATCGACGGATTTTTCGGCCTTTTTCTTAGTATCTTCTGGTAACTCTGCAGTTTTTAGTTCTTTGCGAGCATCTTCGCGCACGTTGCGAATAGCTACCTTGGCATCTTCGACTTTGCCGGAGGCAGTTTTAACAATCTCCTTGCGACGCTCCTCGGTGAGTGGCGGAACTGGTACGCGCACAACATGGCCATCGTCTGATGGATTAAGGCCAAGGGTCTGATCGTCGCGGATGGCTTTGGAAATGTTTTGAATATTGCTTGGGTCGAATGGCGTGACTTGAAGCATCGTGCCACCAGAAGCGGTGACGTTGGCAACTTGGTTCAAAGGCATAAATTGCCCGTAAGCCTCGACTTTAATGTTGGCGAGCATGTCGGGGTGAGCGCGACCAGTACGCACTTTTTTCATTTCATCTTGAAAACGTGCAATCACGCTTTCCATAGCCTTGCGATATTCGGTGTCATCAAACATGATGTAATCCTTTCTTGGGATTTTAATTTAAAATGTGTCCAAAAAGCACCCTACCTAAAGGGTGCTTAAGGATTTTATTCGGTGACGCCGAGTTCAAGACGCTTGAATTGGCGTACGGTGATATTTTCACCAGTTTTAGCAATCGCTTCTTTGATAAACTGAGCTACGGTCATAGAATCGTCAAGGATGTATGGTTGTTCCATCAAAACTTTGTCAGAGAAAGCCTTCTTAATCTGGCCGTCGATGATCTGGTCTTTCATGTTTTCTGGACCATGGAAGTTAGCCTCAAACTCTTTCTTTTTGGTTTCCATAACGTCGGCTGGGACGTCTTCGATGGTGATGTAGGCTGGGTTCATGCTGGCAACTTGCATAGCAATTTTGTGTGCCAAATCTTTAAACTCATCAGTTTTGGCGACGAAGCTGGTCTCACAGTTGACCTCTACGATGGCGCCGAGGCGACCATCGTGAATGTAGCTGTCGATGATGCCTTCGCGGGTCTCACGATCGCCACGCTTCTCAGCCTTGGTCATTCCCTTTTTGCGCATAGCATCAAGGGCTTTGTCGAAATCGCCTTTAGCTTCAACCAGAGCTTGTTTGGCGTCGGTTAGACCAACTCCAGAAAGTTCCTTTAATTTTTTGATAAGCTCAATTGAAATCGCTTTGACTTCATTGGCTTTGGCTTTGAGTTCCTCGCTCATATTCCTCCTTTTATATTAAGCTTTTTTCGCTTCGCCTTCTTTGATGGCGGCAACGATGTAATCCAAAATTAGTTGAACGGACTTAATCGCATCGTCATTGGCTGGAATAACGTAGTCGATGTTGGTTGGGTCAACGTTGGTATCTGTAATCGCAAAAACTGGCATTTTGAGAGAGTTGGCCTCTTTGATGGCGTTTTTGTCTTGGCAAGCATCGACGACGATGATAGCTGCAGGTTGTTCGGTCATATCTTTGATGCCGCCGTAGCGTTCGATCAAAAGATCAATTTCTTCTTGATAACGTTGAACTTCAAGCTTAGAATAGCGAGCTTCAAGTTCGCCCGAAGCCATACGGCGCTCCAGGTCTTGGAGTTTCTTAATTTGGCGATTAACTGTCTCAACGTTAGTTAAAGTGCCGCCAACCCAACGTACGGTGACGTAAGGCATATTAACAGATTCGGCGGCTGCTTTAGTGGCATCTTTGAGCTGTTTTTTGGTGCCTACAAAGAGTACCTTTTTGCCACTGGCGACGATTTTGGAGATCTCTGGCAAAGCTTTGTCCAAAGCTTCAACGGTTTTCTCTAGATTGATAATATGGCCACCTTGGCGTTTGCTGTGAATATATGGTGCCATTTTAGGGTGCCAACGGCTAGTTTTGTGGCCAAAGTGTGCTCCAGATTCAAGCAAGGCCTTGATATCGACTTCTACAGTCATGGTTTTCCTTTCTCTTCACTACGAGGTTTATTCAGGAAACCTCTCGTAGCTGTTTCGTTTAGTTAATTATGTTTACATATTAGCACAGATAGGTATAAAAGTCAAACATTCTTTGCTAAAAGTGTTATAATATGATGTGGAGGGGAGTAGTTTAAAAGAGAGGTGAGTTTATGATAATTACAAAACGCGAATGTGTTTTACGCGAATATCGATTAGGCAAGGATGATTTTTCGGCGTGGATCTGGATGTTTTCCGGCGTAATTATTATTGCGTTGATGTTGAGCTGCCCAACCTGGTCATATTTACATCGAGCGCAAGAAGATCGTTTCAATGAAGCTGTGAGACTGTATAATTCTTTAGATACCAGTACGCGCGAACTTCTGGTGGATGAACTTTTCACGATTGATAAAACGGTTAAATTTGATAAGGAAGGTTTTCTTTTTAAAGAGCAACACAAGGCAATTAGAAGTATTAAACAGCTGTTTGTGCGGATATTGGCGTATTTAGTTTAGCGTCAGCTGGTATCTTTGTGGTATATTGGCTGATTTGTCGCTCGGAAGGTTCTATGTTGGCGGATTCACCCTTAGAATATCCGTTTTTTCTTCCATGGTTAGTGATAATGGGTGGCTTAGGCTGGCCGTTCTTATTCGTGAGTTATTTGCGTCTGAGAAAGATGCAAGATTGAAACTAAATTTTTAGACTCCCTGTATGGCCGCTGGCATATTTGTCAGCGGTTTTTATATTCTTTACATATCTAATACAGTACTAAGGCAGCGGAGGGGGAAACCAAACCAACGCCCGCCCGGGC
>CASXXK010000023.1 GCA_949480205.1 uncultured Candidatus Saccharibacteria bacterium | reverse complement strand
CGCGGCGATTATACTGCCACAAGCGGGAAACTAGCAAGGTGCCAAATTATACGAGCAAGCCACCCCAACGGGTGGCTTTTCGTTTGCATGGATTAGCTATGGTATAATCTAGCTATGGACGGGGAAGAATTTCTGCACGACAAAATATCAAATCGTGCTTTCCAAAATCAGGTTCTAAACTTTCTCCTTACTATCCCCAAAGGTAAAGTTGTCACCTATGGGCAAATTGCCGAAGCAATCGGTTATCCTGGTGCTGCCCGCGCTGTCGGAAATGCCCTGCACAAAAATCCCGATGGCGAGAAGTACCCTTGCTACAAAGTCGTAAACAGTAAGGGCGAGCTCTCTGGACGTTTCGCTTTTGGTGGTATCGTAGTTCAGCAGGAGAGACTGGAAGCGGACGGTATCAAGGTCTGTGACAATCGCGTTAATCTGGACAAATATCAGTTTTACCCTAATCTTTAATCGGTTTGCTATAATAATATATATGGAGAATATAGATAAAATTATTGAAAATCTAATTGATCGGCAAGAAGTTTGTTTCTTGAGTTTTATTAATGATGCCGGTTTCCCTACTACGCGCGCTATGCTTAATCCGCGCAAGCGACAGGGAATGAAGGAATTCTATCTCACAACCAATTCTAGTTCGCAAAAAGTGCAATCACTCTTAATTAATAATCGTGCTGGATTATATTTTTACGATCGCGCAACATACCGCGGCGCGGCTTTTACTGGTACGGTTGAAGTCTTGCACGATCAGAACGTTAAGGACGAGGTTTGGCGTGACATGGATACGATTTTCTATGAAAGTAATACGGATCCAGATTATTGTGTGCTCAAGTTTACGGCAAACGCTGCACGGTACTACCAAGATTATACCTCGACCAATATAGAATTATAGTCAGGAGTGCCTATGCCAGAAACTCCTACCTACGATCTTGATGCTTCAGTCACGCCAGATATGCGCGAGCAACTTTTGCAGAAACTCAAAACTTTGCCCAGTAGCCCAGGGGTATATTTTCATAAGAATGCCGATGACGAAGTAATTTACGTTGGTAAGGCGGCTGTACTCAAAAATCGGGTACGTCAGTACTTCCATAAGACTCAGAAAGACCCCAAAACCACAGCGTTAGTACGAGAAATTGCCGATACTGATTGGATTGTGGTGGATACGGAAATGGATGCACTGTTTCTTGAGTCGGAAATGATTAAGCGCTACATGCCCAAGTGGAACATCCTTTTGCGGGATGATAAAACCGTAATTTATGTGCGCATTGATATGAAGTCGGAAGTGCCGTATGTAAGTTTCACGCGCACGCCACAGGATGATAAGGCAACCTACATTGGACCATTTTATGGTAAGCTCGCCGTAGAAAAGGCGCTACGAATTCTGCGCAAAGTTTTTCCGTATTACGACAAGCCGTATGATGGCAAAAAAACTTTGAACACTGACCTTGGCTTAACTCCGGGTGTAGAAATCGGCAAAATCACGCCACAAGAATACAAAAAGAACCTGCGCAAGTTGGTGCTATATCTTGAAGGTGGTCGTCATAAATTAATTAACGAACTGGAAAAACAAATGAAGCAGGCAGCTAAGTCTGAGGAGTTTGAAGAAGCGGCAGAGATTCGTAAGCAACTTTTTGGTCTCAAAGAGCTACAGAAGAAAATCGTCTTTTCCGACAAAGAATTCCTGGATATTTCTTCAGATCAAGCTCTGCTGGATTTGCAAATGGCGCTGCACTTGCCAGAGCCACCGCGTCGCATCGAAGGCTATGATATTTCCCATCAGTCCGGTACTAACGTTGTAGGTTCGATGGTGGTATTTGTAAATGGCGCCTCGGACCGTTCGGAATACCGTAAGTTTAAGTTACGTCATCAAAAAAATGACGACACGGCAAACTTACGCGAAGTTGTTGAACGCCGACTTAAACATCCAGAATGGGAGTTTCCAAATCTAATAATTTTGGATGGTGGCGTTGGCCAGGTTAACGCTGTCAAAGATTTGCTAGCCGAAAATAATATCGCTGTGATTGGTCGCGACAAGTCGGGCGATCATACACGCAACGCTGAAGTACGCATAATCATTCCTCAGGGTGACAGTTATCGCACGCTACATTTGCAACCTGGCTCACATATCGCCAAACTGATTGCCCGCATCGACGACGAGGCGCATCGTTTCGCAATTACTTATCATACCCTACTCAAGCGCAAACAAATGCTTAAATAAGCATAAACGTGCTATAATATATCTATGATTAAGAAACAAATTCTAGTTTTTATCCTGCGCTGGGCAGCGTCTAGCCTCGGTATGTATTTTTGTATTACTTGGTTTGGCCAGGTTAACTCCACTGAAGCTTTTTCTGCCCCGTGGGTACTATATATCGTGGCGGGGTTAATTTTCTCTATCGTAAACTCCATCGTCAAACCACTAGTTAAAATGTTGGCGCTACCATTAGCAATTTTAACTATGGGGATTTCCACCCTCGTCATCAATACGGCTATGGTGATTTTAACTATCTACCTATTGCCAGGCGTAGAGATGGATTTTTGGGGCGCCTTCTGTTCAAGCTTAATTCTAAGCCTTGTCAACGCCGTAATGACCTTTCTAATTAGCTAGCTTAGGCTTGTTTTTTTGGCTCAGTAGCGTATAATAAGAGTATGGAATTGGGAACGTTTTTTCAGAGTTTAACTTTTGTCTCAGCGATTTTGACGATTTTATTAGTCTTGTTGCAGCAACGCGGAGCTTCACTGGGTGCTGGTTTTGGCAGTTCTGGTGAACTATATACAACTCGTCGTGGGCTTGAGCGTTCATTGTTTAATGCCACTATTGTTTGTGCCGTAGTTTTTGTAATGTCGATTCTTTGCTTACTGCTGGTGCCAATGTCATAAAGGGTGAGCTTAATTTCATTAGATTATGAAACAAACTTTCAAAAAGCGTGGGCAAAAAATCGCAAAACGGTGGGAACGTTTTTCTGAGCAGGCGCGCGAAGATAGCCGCGAACATATCAAAGAGAATTTGATTAGCCGTTTACCCAATGCTCGTCGCGTACGGCTTTTGATGCTGGAGTGGGGCTTGCTAATTGTAGTTATCCTTTCTTTAGCCCTCACCCAGGCTTTTTGGTATACTCAGTCATATTCGGTTCAGGCTTACGTCGATGGAGGTACATATATTGAGGCGACCACGGGCAATGTGAATTCTCTAAACCCGCTTTTTGCTACCACCAACAGTGAACGCGTTCTTTCTAAGTTAATGTTCTCGACACTTACGACGATTGACTATTCTGGCCACGTAGGACTAGGGTTGGCAGAATCGGTCACGCCCGACAGTGATGGTAAAGTTTGGACAGTAACCCTTAAAGACGGTCTCAAATGGTCTGACGGGGAACCGATTACTCTCGACGACGTTCTCTACACAATTGAAGTTGCACGGGACAGCAGTATCAATACCAACTACGCGTCGAATTTTACGGGTTTCAAGGTGGAGCGCGATGGCGAGGCATTAATTTTTACGCTCCCGTCATCATATGCTGATTTTGCCGCCACTTTAATTGTACCAATTTTGCCAGCACACATTCTTCAGGATGTTCCCGCGAGTAAACTGTTGGAGCACAGTTTTAGTACGAATCCAGTTACTTCTGGTGCCTTTAGTTTTAATGCTACCCAGAGCCTGGCATCTGGTGGCGAGAAAATTGTCTATCTCACTGCCAACGCTAATTACTATAAGGGCGAGCCAATGCTAAATAGTTTTGCGGTACACACTTACGCCTCTACTGGCGATATTGTGACCGCGCTCTCTAATGGCGAAGTTACTGCCACTGCCGAACTTTCGGCGGTTGACGGGGATTTGCTTTCATCGGATTCAATTTACGAAAAACAAACCACGATTTCTAACGGTGTTTTTGCTTTTATCAACACGAATGGATTGTTGTCGGATGTAAGCATTCGACAAGCCGTGCGCCAAGGCATCAACATGAAACAAGTTCGCTCGGTTCTGGATAATGAGCGTCCTTTGGACTATCCGATTTTGCAATCTGAAATTGAATTAAACAACTATCCTGAAATTCCTGAGTACGACCTTGAGAACGCTAAAGCGACTGTTACTGCGGCCGGCGTTGCGGGCGAGACATTGCAACTTGCGACTATTAGCACCGGTTACTTTCCTGAGCTTGCTTCCGAGTTCGAGGCGCAGCTCGAAAAAATTGGTTTCGACGTTGAGGTATCAATCTACAACCCTGGCCAGGAGTTTTTAATTAATGTTGTGCGCCCACGTAGTTATGACATTCTGCTTTACGAAATTGAGCTTGGGCCGGATCCTGATCTTTTTGTCTATTATCACTCATCACAGGCTTCTGCTTCTGGGCTAAACCTTTCTAATTATCATAGTTCTTTGGCAGATGATTCGATTTTGGCCGCTCGTAGTACAATGAACGAAAGCCTTCGTATTGCCAAGTACGAAACTTTCTTGCGCCAATGGGTTAACGACGTTCCGGCAATTGGCATTTATCAAGCCAGTCTCACTTACTATTTCAATAAAAATGTACGAGCTTTTTCTGAGGATGACCGTTTAGTTTATGCGACGGATCGCTTTGTAGATGTAGAACATTGGGCAGTAAACAAAGCCCAGAAAAACCGCACCCCCTAGAGATATGTGGTATAATATATAGATATGAGAACTCTATCTAATGCATTAAATACCGAAATTGGCAAAACTGTGCAAGTCTCTGGCTGGGTTAACTCTCGCCGTGACCATGGCGGACTGATTTTTATTGATTTGCGTGACCACACTGGTATTATTCAATTGGTGATTACTCCAGACACTCCGGACGCTTTTGCTGTAGCCGAGGGGCTTCGTGATGAATTCGTAATTTCTGCTACGGGTTTAGTACGTGAACGAGCTCCAGAACTCAAGAACCCCAATATTCCTACGGGGAATATTGAAATCGTTGTTGAGAATCTCGCTTTAATCAATCGCTCCGAACCACTTCCAGTTAATACTCACGACGAAGGCGATCCGTCTGGCGAGGAAATGCGCCTTAAATATCGTTATCTTGACCTGCGTCGTCCATCAATGCAGAACGTGCTAAAACGACGAGCAGAATATTACCGTATTATGCGGCGTTACATGGACGAGCATGATTTTATCGAAATCACTACGCCGATTTTGGCTAACTCTTCACCTGAGGGCGCGCGAGACTTTCTTGTGCCATCCAGATTGCATCCCGGTCAGTTTTATGCCTTACCGCAGGCTCCCCAGCAATTCAAGCAACTTTTGATGGTGGGTGGCGTGCCACGTTATTACCAGATCGCGCCATGCTTCCGCGATGAAGATCCGCGGGCCGACCGGCTTTATGGCGATTTTTATCAGCTTGACTGTGAAATGTCATTTGTTGATGATGGTGAAGTTGTACGCCAAACTATGGAGCCGCTAATTAAGAAACTAGTCACCGAATTTGCTGGCAAAGAATTGGTTAGCGAGGATATCCCGCGCATTCCCTATCAAGAAGCGATGGACAAATATGGTATCGATAAACCCGATTTGCGTTACGGCCTTGAATTGGTCGACCTGACTGATGCTCTCAAGACCTGCGAATTCAAAGTTTTCCAGACGCCATGCGTTAAGGCGATTCGCGTGCCAGGCGGTAGCCAATTCACCCGCAAACAAATCGACGAGTTTACAGAGCTGGCGCGCAAAAACGGTGCTGGCGGCTTGGCTTACATTATGTATGAAGCTGGCACAGTACGTAGTCCAATTGCGAAATTCCTCAAAGACGAAGAGCTCGCCAGTATTCAGAGCCTCACTGGAGCTCAAGATGGTGATGCGGTCTTTTTCGGTGCTGACGAGCGGGAGAAGGTGAATAAAATTCTCGGTCAAATGCGAATTACCTTCGCTAAGGCTCTCAATCTTGCCGACGAGAACAAAATTGCCTTATGTTGGATTATTGATTTTCCTTTCTACGAGTGGGATGACAAGGCCAATAAGCTTGATTTTGGCCACAACCCATTTTCATTGCCTAAAGGCGGTTTGCAAGCAATTCGCGAAACCGAGAACAAGCTCGACATCGTAGCTGACCAATACGATATGGTAATGAATGGCTACGAAATTTGTTCTGGCGCAGTACGTAATTACAACCCTGAAATTATGTATGAAGTTTTCGGCGTACTGGGATATGATCAGGATTATGTAGCCAAGAAGTTTGGCGGCATGCTTAATGCCTTCAAGTTTGGTGCTCCACCTCATGCTGGCTGTGCTTTTGGTATTGACCGGATGTTCATGGTATTAGAGAATCTTACCAATATCCGTGACATTGTTGCCTTCCCCAAGAACGGTTCAGGTGTAGATTTGATGATGAGCTCTCCATCCATGGTTGATGACGCCCAACTTGAAGAGGCTCATCTCGCTATCATTCCTGAAGATGAATAGTTCTGTGCTATAATTATCTTATGGTTTGTGTTGCTGCATTTATTATCCTATGCTTGGTAGGTATTTTTGTAGCCTTTCTGAGTATTTTTCGACGCGATATTGGTCGCAAGTATTGGACTGTTTTCAAAAAAGCCTGGGGTTGTGTTGGTAAAAAAGTCCGCTTGCAAAAGTGTGAGACCAATTTTAAAGATGACGTCAAGAACACCTTGCTAAGTAAAGTCGTACTCAAACATCCGACATGGGTAAAACCACTTGGTATTGCGATTGAAGTTAGCGCGGTCCTGATTGTTCTAATTACAATCTGGTCTTTGGTAGAAGCTGTTAAGGCACTGCTCGCACTCTGGGTATTTGGTACTTGCAACGTTTCTCAACCAGCCAACTGTGCTCTTGGGGCCGAGGTCTGTGGTATTGATGCCGCCGAGCCGTCCAACCCTATCGAGTGGACCGGGCGCTGGTTCTCAGAGTGGGGCGAAATCTTCACTAACATCCCCGACAAATTCCGTAACTGGGACGTCGAGCAATATCTTGTTGAGCCGTATAGCTTTGCTACGGATTACCAAGAAGGCAAACCGCTAGCTCTTGATGTCTTTGACCCAGGCTGCACCATTTGCATGCAGTCCTATCGTAATCAAAAATCGTCTGGCTTTTTCAATGAATACAATACGGTCCTCATGGTCTATCCAATTCAACTTCCCGATGATGGCTACAAATTTAACAACTCCGACCTCATTGCTCGCTATATCCACGCTGCGAATCTATCGGAAACTGATTATGCCAACAAAATTGTCGACCGCCTCTTTACCACTAGTAATGACCAGGGAATCAATTATCAGGCCGCCTTCATGAGCATGTCACAGGGTGACGCCGAGAAAACTTTACAGGCTTGGCTTAAAGATTTTGGTGCTACCACTAAGCAAGTCGAGACTATTACTGGCACAGCAAACAGTGATGAAGTTACCGAAATTATGGCGCAAATCAAAGTTATGGTAGAAGACAAAATTCATGCCAAGGGTATCCCAACTTTAATCTACGACGGAAAGAAATATAATGGGCTTTATCAGTAAACTTATCATCTTTCCATTTAAGTTAGCCAAATGGCTCATCCTTTGGGCGGTGGTTTCTTTCGTTCTTGTTGCACTCTTCTCTACGCCTGTCGAAGGACTTTCCGAGCGTCAGCAAGGTGCCATTTCACAGAACTGCTCCACAATTCAACAATCGCTTAGCCAGCTTCAAAAGATCGACTCACGCACGCGCACCTATCTCGGCACCACTTATGAAACGATCGCTAACCGTTTTATTATCCCACTCAACTTGCGCCTAGTTAAAAACAATCGGCCAACTCTATCTGAGATTCAAACGGAATTTACTCTAGAACAAGCAAAATTTCGTGACGCCTATACGGACTATATGCGCGAACTTGAATCGCTAATTGTTTGTGACTGCAAAAATCATCCAGATGAATTCTATCAAAAGCTGGTTACTACACGTGAGAAGCGCGCCATATTGCGGACTACCACCGAGAAACTATCAATGCTATCTTCCCAACAATATTCTGCAGTTTTAGATTTGAGGTCTAGGCTATGAGTACTACGCGTGGCGGTCGTAATTTGGCTATTTTGGGCGTTGGCTCAATCTTGCTCGCCGTCATTACGACGTCGGTCAGTTTGGCAATGTACCGTATTTCCGGGGACATTTACCTTGACCGTTCGCGACCGGGATATCTTCCAGACGAGGAAGAAGTAGGAGAAGACACTAATATTACGACAAATTTCAACTTTTCTGACAATGGCCCACTTACGGCCGAAGATTTAGATAACTATATCGAAGCTTTACGAGCGCTAGATACTAGGCTGAAAAATTTCGATGATCCATATTCGCCAGTGCCGCTGTCAGATGAGTCTTTGGGTATTCCGAGTGAATTTGCCGAAGATGATGAACGGTTGGATCTACCTGAAGATTTCCCGTTTTAGGCACTACAGATAGCGCCTTTCACGAGGCTTACTTCTATACTAGCACAGATTATTAAATTTGTCAAGCATAAGCGCGGTGTGACTAACGAACTTCGTCGCTGGCGCTTCGTGGCGCATGCACAAACTGCGTCGCGGCGGACTCTTGATTGCCTGGGAAAACTAGCTTGCGAATCCAGGCGTCTGCCGGACCAGCCGACATCAAAAGCACCAAATAACCTTTTTTGTGCCAATCTAACAATTTCTCTGCTAGATCATCATTCAGCTCGGCGGCTTCGGCGATTTTTTTATTTTCTAGCTTTGTTATGAATTCACTAGGCTGTAGAACTTTCAATTTGGGGTCTTCGCGCGTGAGGAAAGTCGGTACCCAGTAAAGTCTAGTCAAACCCTGAAATACTGGCGCATATTCTTCCACTAATTCTACTTGGCGGCTGTTTTGGTGTGGTTCATACACGGCCACTACGCCCTTGAGTCCCCGATGTTCAGCTTCTTCAATAGCAATCTCTACTGTAGCTGCCACTTCTTCCGGATGATGTGCGTAGTCCGAATAGTAACCTTCGGAGACTTGCTCGAATCGCCTCCCCACGCCAGGAAACTCATTCATAATCTGCAACAACTTGCGTTTTTGCAAGGCCGAAATCTTCATCAGACCTTTTGGCTTGGGCATAATCCGCTGAATCACATCTAATGCTAAAGTTGCGTCATAACGGCGCGCCTCACCGGCCAGAGTTAGGCCAGAGTCTATCTCATCTCCATGGATCACAGTCTCGCTCTGACTTTCGAACTGTCGAAACGCCTCTTGATAATCCTCGACCGTCGGATAAATATCAGGATGGTCGTACGATACGGTTGGAATGACAGCTAACCACGGATGAAACGCCAAAAAATTTCGGTCGTATTCGTCCGCCTCATAGACGAAATATTTAGACTCTGGGTCGTAATGCCCAGCTTCCGCAAACGGCAGGGTAGTACCAATAATATATGACAAGGGAATCCCAAGCTGCTGCGCCATCCAGACGATCATGGCAGTGGTAGTAGTCTTGCCATGAGTGCCCGCTATGGCAATCAGCTTGAGTTTTAGCTTTTTGATTAAATAATTCAACAATTCGTCACGTTTGGAGATTTTTAGTTTCAACTTTTTAGCCATCAGGAGCTCAGGATGATTAGCTGGCAAAGCCGAAGTGTAAACAAACCAGTCCACGCCGTCGTTCTTGGCACGCGCCTTGAGGAACTCACCATCCTGCACCCCCAAGCAAATCTGAATCCCGTGATTTACTAATTCATTTGTGACAGCTCCGCCCGCCAAGTCCGAGCCAAACACCGTCATACCTGCACCCTGGGCCATTAATGCCAACGGGCCCATGCCGGTTCCAGAAATACCTGATATATAAATCTTCATAAGCTCATTATAGCATGGACTTGTGCTATAATAGGAGCAATATGGGTGGTAAAAAATCAAATCACGCTCGCCGGCTGTTGCGCAATTTTGGTGCCGTGCAGAACTGGCAATTGATTTTGATCTTAATCCCACTTCTATTTGTGACGGCCACGCTCCTGCGGCTTGACCACTTACGTATGGCAGAGCTTCGTGACGAAGTCTTGGCGGCTGATGAACTTGGCGACGAGACAATTTTGCAGGAGAAATTACTCGCACTGCAGGAATTCACTTTTAAACACGTAGTGGTAAATGTAGTGGAGCGTAACGGCATGCAGAATATTACTTTTGGAACGGGACCGTTTTATCTGGAAGGGCAATATCTGCGTGCGGCCAATATAGCAATTGCTGAAGCTGAGGATAAACTCTCCGACGATAGCAATCCAAACGGTAATATTTATGCGGCGGTTTCGGCAATTTGTCGTCCGCAGGCTATCGCTAATGGTTGGGCCTGGAATAGTCCGGGCTATCTCAACTGTTGGACTAGCGAGCTTGATAAATATCCTGCGTCTGAAGAACTTAATTCTCAACTCACGGCTGACGTCCCGCCTACTGAGCTCTTTCGTTATAACTATGCATCGCCAATCTGGGCGCCGTCGTGGGCGGGGTGGGCAATTTTGGCTTGCGTTATCATAATAGCCATCGTGATTATACGATTAGTAATCTGGTGTGTGCTGCAAATTTACCTCCTGTTCCTTGGTAAACACTAAAATAAACCCCTTGACGCTCCTCTAAAGTTAGCATAAGATAGAGATATAATAACTTAAGGAGGGACCTCATGGCCTACGAACATACCAACAGTAAAGGC
>CASXXK010000022.1 GCA_949480205.1 uncultured Candidatus Saccharibacteria bacterium | reverse complement strand
CCACCCCTGTTATTTCAAATAGCATGCCTTATCGCTTTTTAATTTTTGTTAAGGTTGTGCAATATCGTGCGCAGCGGCTTCTTGAACCTGCCTGGCCTTAGTGAAGCTACATTCAGATCTGCCGGCATCAATGGTGACTATTGGGTATCACGGGCTGGAACGTATACATCTTCTACTGCAGCAACCGCCTACCTCCTTGTATTTAATACGGCAGTCACTCCATCCTATGGCCCAGACACACGCTGGCACGCTTTCCCCCTCCGCTGCCTTAGTACTGTATTAGACATGTAGAAGTACGAGTAAGCAGGAGATAAGAAGTGCCTTCTTATCTCCTGCTTCGAGTCGACGCCATGTCACATAACATAGTTATGTGACATATAGACTATATATTCTGCAATCCCCACACCGCAATACCAGTTGCCACCGATACGTTAAACGATTCTTTTCGACCCACCATCACAATCTCCAAGAAATAATCACAATTTTTGCGTATGTCGGCTGGAATGCCATTTACTTCTTCTCCCAAGATCAGCACCACTTTTTCAGCTTTAATCGGTGTACCTAAAACTAGCTTACGTGTTGCTTCGTCTGGCCCCAAATTATTTTCTAGCCCGACTATCGTCCAGCCCGCAGCTTTTTGCTCGGCCAGCCAACTTGGCAAATCCGCCACGGCCACTTGTGACACCATTTCTTCTGCGCCTAAGGCCGCCTTAGCAATTTGACGGTTTAGTTTTTCACATAGGTGCGGTAACAAATTCGAATCATTATAGCGCGGCGTATAACCAGAATAAATCACACGCTCCACGCCCAGTCCTTCAGCTGTGCGCAAAATCGCGCCCACATTATAGATCGAACGAATATTGTGTAGGACTAGCTGGATTTTCATAGGGATATTATAACATTACTAGGCTACTTGAGCCGCAAACTCTTCGGATTGGATGCCTTGGTTGTGCGCCATGACGGCACGATGCTTATCCAGCTCACCGGCATAAGCAGCGTCTTTTAGCTCATTGCATAGCTTGATGATTTGTACAAAAGTATCACCGTCGCCCATGATATCCTTACCCCAAGCTGCCTGTTCTTTCGACTCCGAGTCGAATATCTCCTGACTTTTTGACAGGAGATATTCCTGTACGATGTTACGAGCTTGCACGCCACGCCCCTTCTTTTTGGCGGCTTCTATCTCATTAATTACTTGGGGTGGCAAGCATTTACGATTGGCCAACTCCTGAGTGCAAACCTCCAGCGCATCATGCAAACATTGGTCAACGGCAAAAAGTTGAACATTTGCCTGTTGCACAATTTCTGAATCCATATCATCTGGCAACATTGCCTGATAGAGCTCGTTTTCGGCGCGAATTTCCGACAAAATCTTGAAGCGATTTACTAAATTCTTTCCGGAGAAAAGTCCAAAATCTACGGTGCCATCTCGCTCACGTATTTTGGCAGTCTCGGCAATGGCATTAATATCGCCCATACTCAGCCCGATGGTATAACGTGGCAACATTGGCATTGGCCCATGTTCATCGGTGTCGCTGTAATATTCAAGCTGAGAAAAGCCGAAAGGTAATTTTTGATTACCATTATAGAATCGTGTAATTTTGTCTAACAATTTTTCACGGCTATTATTGGTAGTGACGTCAAACCCTAGCGCTACTTTATTGATAGTCGTGCCAAAGTCCTCGTCTTCAATCGGTTCGGAAAAACTCAGAGTTGTGAAAGTATCAATCTTGTTGCGGATGTCGTCATAAGGCAAAGTATTATGCGCCTCTACGTTAAACTTTTCTACCGTATGACCATCCTCAAACTCAACATTCCCCAACCAGTTACCCAATAGTACGCCGTTTGTGAACATTTGCTCAAAAATTTGGGCTGGTGCTAAGTTATTTTTCTCACCTCCTGAGACAAACTTCTCAAACTTGCGGACATAGCGCTCGTCCGAAGCGATCTTCTCGGCCGAATAAATATCTCCAAAATCTGCCATTGTCATATCTCCGTTTTGGCGCTCTAAAGCAATCGCTAAGGCCTGTCGCCCTAAATTCCTAGTATCCGAAGCATCAATCTGGCGTTCGCCACTTCCGCCGAAACTCTCACTGCTGTGTCTCATCTTAACCTCACTTATTTTTTTAATTGTAACATAAGAAAAAGGCTCATGCCACAAAGAAGGCATGAGCTATGCAGAAAGTGCTTACACTGCACGGGCAGAGGCAATAATTTTGGTGAGATGGTCGATGGTATCGGCGAAAGGAATTTTGTTTGCAATCGCCAAGTTATCGGTAACCTTGATTATTCCATCAGTAACATCTCTTAAGTCGACCGTATATTTGCCGTTTGATTTGAGCCGTATGAGGCGAGCTTCCTGTTGCAGCAGGGAGTAACAATCTCCAGCTGCGTCAGCCGCTACGCCATATATTCTCTGATCAAAACAAATCCAAATCAACGGGCAATCGTCCTGCCGTGCTACCGTGCATTCATTAATAACGTTGACTGCCATTTTACATCATCTCCTCTCTGTGGGTGGCAGACAATAGTTGCTATAGGTACAAAATAATTTTTGAGCCTATATCTTCATTGTAGCACAGAATGCAGAAAATGTCAATACTTTTTATGGTATTTGACGCTTTTAGCAAGAAAAACTGGATTTCATGCTATAATTATCTCTATGGATAGATATAACCCGCTGCAAATTGAACAAAAATGGCAAAAAATCTGGGAAGAGACTGAAGCTTTTAAGGCTGGACCGATTGATAACGGTCGCCCCAAGAAATACCTCGCAGAAATGTTCCCATATCCCTCTGGTGCTGGGCTCCATGTGGGACACGTGCGTAATTTTACCATCGTGGATGTATTGACGCGGTTTTATACCCAACAAGAGATGAACGTGTTGCGGCCGTTTGGTTATGATACTTTTGGCCTGCCGGCCGAAAATTACGCCATCAAAACGGGGATTTCGCCACAGTCTGCCACCGAAACCAACATTGCCAACTTCCGCAAGCAGGCCAAGAAACTGGGTTATGCTATTGATTGGAGTCGGGAAATCAATACTTCTGATCCGGAGTATTATCGTTGGACGCAGTGGTGCTTCTTGCAGCTCTATAAGGCGGGTTTGGCTTATCAGAAAGAGTCATATCAGTGGTGGTGTCCGGTGGATAAGACCGTGCTGGCCAACGAACAGGTGGAAAATGGCCATTGCTGGCGCTGTGGTCATGAGGTAGAAAAAAAGAAAATGAAGCAGTGGTTCTTCAAGATTACTGCTTACGCTGATGAACTACTGAATGACATCGACCATGTTGAGTGGCCTGAGCGCATCAAAACTGCGCAGAAAAATTGGATTGGCCGGAGCGAAGGCGCCGAAATCACTTTTGATGTGGAAGGTTTGGCGGCAGGCGTCACGGTTTTCACCACGCGCCCTGATACGATTTTTGGTGCGACCTTCTTGGTTCTTGCTCCGGAACACCCACTAGTTCAGCAACTCGTTAATGACGATACTCGTGCCAAAGTTGAGCAATATTGTACTGATGCTTTGAAAAAATCCGAAATTGAACGTCAAGAGAATAAAGAAAAGACCGGTGTCTTCACTGGTAGCTACGCAATTAATCCGGCCACCGGCGCCAAGATGCCAATCTGGGTGGCGGACTATGTGCTTATGGGTTATGGCACAGGTGCAATTATGGCTGTACCAGCACACGATGAACGTGATTTTGAATTTGCCGAAAAATTTGAACTGCCAGTGATTGAAGTGGTAGAGAAGCCCGAAAACAGTGACGATTCTGAACGTTGCTATCATGGCGAAGGTGAGCTGGTTAATTCGGGGCAATTTAACGGCACGCGTAGCGAAGACGCTCGCGAACAGATCGTGGCTTGGCTGGAAGAACGCGGCATTGGCCACAAAAAAGTTACCTACAAGATGCGCGACTGGCTAATTTCGCGGCAACGCTATTGGGGCTGTCCAATTCCGATTGCTTACGATAAAGACGGCAATCCGCATGCTATTCCCGAAGACCAATTACCAGTGATGCACCCACAGATTGAAGATTACCAACCTGACGATACGGGGCGTTCGCCGCTAGCTAAGGCTAAAGATTGGCTGAAAGTTACAATTGACGGTGAGGAAATGACGCGCGAGACTGACACTTTGGACGGGTACGCTTGCTCGTCCTGGTACCTTTGGCGTTATGTGAGCCCACACGATACTGAAGCGGCTTGGGATCCAGAAGCCATTAAATATTGGGCGCCAACGGATATTTATGTCGGTGGCGACCACGCGGTGGCGCACTTGCTGTATGTTCGTTTCTGGTGTAAGTTCTTTGCTGACCAAGGGTACTTGCCATTCCGCGAGCCAATCAAGAAACTGCTCTACAACGGCTACATTAACGCTCCCGATGGTAAAAAGATGAGCAAATCTAAAGGCAATGTAATCGACCCGCTGGAAGTAATTGATAGTGGTTATGGTGCAGATACCTTGCGAACTTACGAGATGTTTATTGGCCCGTATGATCAAGATGCAGCTTGGGATACTAAGGCAATTGGTGGCGTTTACCGATTTTTGAACCGTTGCTGGACGCTGTGCTTTGATAACAGTCGTGCGGCGAATGATGCTGCTGGGGCTGATTCCGATTTTTCGAGAGGATCCGGAGGCTCGGCCGAGGAAAAGCGGCGCGACCCCGTAACGACGGGCGTCGCGAACGCGCCTCGAGAAAAAACGGAAGCAGGCTTAATGACGTCTTTGCGCCACAAGACCGTTAAGAAAGTCACCGAAGATATTCACCGCAATAGCTTTAATACTGCCGTGGCGGCTCTGATGGAATATGTTAATGAACTCTACAAGACTGGAGCGGAGCACGAAGACCTCACGGTATTGGCTAAGTTGCTCAAGCCATTTGCACCACACCTTGCTTCAGAAATGCTGGAAAAGTTGGGTGAAAATGATGTTTGGCCAACCTGGGATGAAAAATATTTGGTCGCTGATACGGTAGAAGTGGTAGTGCAGGTTAACGGCAAAGTTCGGGCTAAGATTTCAACTTCTCCAGAAGTTTTTGCCGATAGCGCCAAACTGCAAGAGTTAGCTTTGGCAGATGCTAATGTGCAAAAATTCATTGCTGGCCAAACAATACGTAAAGTTATCATACCGAAGGGCACAAAGTTGCTGAATATTGTACTGTAATAGTAAACATGGTATAATTGCGGAATGCGGGTAAATATTCTGCCTCACGCACCTTTGTGAATTTAGTCTTATGCAAAGGTGCGTCTTTTCATCATCGGGAGGGAAGAGGTATGATGAGGAAGCATTTCAAATTGTGCTTAGCAGTGCTGATTGTAGTGTGTTTGGTCTTTGGTTGCGAGAGCTCCATGGCGTCGGCCGCCGAAATTGGCGACAATGGTTCGCCGCCGGAAGATGATGTAATCGGAAGACCGTTGTACACAGAGGATACACGGCCGAATTTTCCGGTGTTTAACTCCATGGAGGGGGAGGAGAATTTTCTGAGTATTATCGGCTCGGATGGTGCCATAACGCAAAGCGGCGGAGAAGCTTTGGAACTGAAACTCAATCAGGAGTACGAAGTTCGAATTAGCTATTGTAACGACGGTGTACCTACAGGAATTCCAACTTATGCTAACGCTAACGACGCCAAAGTGCGTGTGGAATTTCCGTTCACTATCACCAGCGAACGCGAACTGACTACAATGATTACGGCCAGTAATAGCCAGCCGGAGACGGTTAGTGCCACAATGATTTTGGTTGCCAGCGAACCGATGAGCTTGGAGGTGATCCGCGGAACGACACGGATAGTCAATAATAATCCGACCAACAATGACTTGCTGAGTTATGAAGAACTGTTTGGAGACGGCGCACTAATTGGCACTAATAGTATGATTGGAATCGTATTGTATGGTCCAGAAAACGCCGGCTATGTGACGTTCAAGTTTCGTACCCTACCGCTTGACCAATCCGCTATTGAGTCGGTTGTGACCGATCGCCCCATAGAATCAGTTGTCGTGACTCCAGAACCCAAGGTTGCAGAAAAAGGTCCGAAAATGACGAGTTTGATTATTGCTCTGGGTGGAGTATTAGCTCTGACGGCGGCTGCTTGGTTGGCCTATTTCTTTTACCAGTGCCGTTCCGGTGGTAATGCCCAAGACTAAGTTTTCCGGAAACACTCGGCTCGCCGGGTGTTTTTGCCATTTTTGAGGTTTTGTGGTAAAATTAAAGTATAAACAGCTGAATGTTTGGTAACTTAGAAATTGATTTTTGGTTTTTAGTTGACCGACCTTCAGCAAAAAACAAACACGGAGGAAGAACATGAAACAGAGGATTTTGGCAGTATTGGTGTTGTGTGTAGTTTTGTTTGCGGGGCAGGCGCTAACCGTTAGCGCAAGTTCATCAGACGTATGGAGTGGCTCTCCGTCTGATGAATGGGATGACTTAGGTGATCCTTGGGTGAATTCATCCGAATATGGATTTGCCAACGATATAGTCGTCTTTGCTACGGTCTTTGACGGACTGGAAGAGAGTATCGAGTCGGTTGGTGACATGGATAAACTTAAAGTCTTCTCAACCGAGCTGGAATCTGGGCATGCCTATCTGGTGAGCTTAGATTTTATTTGTACTATCGACCAGGAGAATCTGGACAAGTATGACGACGTTAACCTGCAAGTTCGCTTTCCGACAACGTTGCTCAAAAATAGCCCCAACGCTATTGGTTATTCAATAAATGGCGAGCAGCTTGAGACCTGGTATGATACCTTTGGTATTAATAGTATGCAGAATCTGGACCTGTATTATCTTGACAAATCGGCCAGAATTTCCATACTGCATGCTGACAAGGACATCCAGATTGAGGACGCCGACGATCTGTTTGCTTCGACTGATGGCTTGGCCATTGGAGAAATTTTTCGACAAGTAGCAGAGTCGCCACTGGAGATTCGAGATCACGAAATTGCATACTTTGTGGTGAGTTTTGTGCTCTATGCGGAAGACAATTCAACCGGAATACGCAGTAGCTCAGACGTTGCTCTAAATTATTGGGAAGGCCAGAGGCTGATGAAGAGCTTTAAGGTAACATCGGCTCCGGAAGCTCGTTATCGAACAGCAGTCATGGACAAAAATGGCAATATTCATGTTCCTAAAGCGGACAAGAATGATGCCGGGTTTAGTGCTACAGAAATCGGCGTCGGAGTGGCTGTCGCCATTATCATTCTGGCATCTGTGATCTATGTGATCCTAAAAGTGCGTAAGTCTGCGCACGAACGCGGCGTCAGAGGGTTCATGAATATTCTTTTGGACTTGATGCGCTTGAATGATGATGAACTCTAAAAACTGAAGAAATTTTCACCATAAATGGCGCCTACGGGCGTCATTTTTGCGAAAATCTCTTGCGAGGGTGAAAGAAATGTGATAAAATCAAACATAGAATTTGATATAAAATAAGGAGCATTATGCCTGAACCTAAAAAACAGAGTAGCCCACGCAAGACTGGTCTCCGCCGGAGCCACCTTCGCCTTAAGTTAGCTCGCGCCGTCAACCGCACTTCACCTGTGAAGGCGTTCGAGACTGCAAAGCAAACCCCAAATGTTAAAGTCAAGACGACCAAACCTGCAGCAACGCAGTCCGTCAAAGCTAAAAAGGCAGCCGCCAAAAAATCTGCGGCCAAGAAGACCACGACCACCAAAGTTACTAACACTAAAAAATCTAAATAAAAGGAAAATAAAATGGCCAGCAATCGGCATTTAGGTAGAATTATTGTTTTACAGAGTTTGTATGAGTATGAATTTCGCTCAAAAGCAGGAGATCCTACGGCGGAAATTGATACCATCGTTGCGAAAAACATTGAGCCTTATGCCAAAGCTTTGGGTGATACGGAATTTGTCTATGCGCTAGCGCGTGACGTTTCGGGGCGTTTTGAAGAATTAGACGCCGAGCTACAGCCCATGGCTCCAGAGTGGCCAATTTCCACGATTGCAGCAATCGATCGCAACGTTTTGCGCATCGGTTTGCATGAGCTTGAGCGTTCGGCTGAGACTGTACCGCCCAAGGTTGCAATTAATGAGGCGGTAGAGCTCGCCAAGGCGTTTGGCTCGGACAATTCGTCCAAGTTTATCAACGGTGTCTTGGGTACGGCTTACCGCCATATTTATGATGATGAGAATTCATCTCCGAAAGATAAGGAGAATCAAAATGAAGAAGAAGCACAGCCGGAAGCGGCAGCCCCAGTCGCTGCAGAAGCCGCAGCTGAAGGCGAAACTGGAGGAGAAGCCACGCCGGTCGCCGAATAAAAGTTCCAGTTTGCCTGCGAAATCAGCGACAGCCTCAAGCCCAGCCACAAAAAATCAACTTCCGGCCAAACGTAAAGTGCCGGAAGCTCTTCCGCTCAAGTCTGAACGCGAGAAAACCAATGCCTTTTCACGACTAACGACGCGTGTTTTTAAAAAGCCAGCTATTCAAGAAATTGTACGGGAACCCACCGCAGGCGGCATCGTTTTTCGTCTCACGAACGACCAAAAAGATATCGAAATCTTGCTAATTCAGGATTCCAAAGGGCGCTGGACGATTCCAAAAGGACATATCGAGCCGGGAGAAACCGCCAAACAAACTGCAATTCGTGAAATCGGCGAAGAATCCGGGCTTTTCCATATTCAGGTATTGATGTGGCTCGGCAAGATTCAGTTCCAATATCGGCGCATTGATAAATTGGTTCTGATGACTACGCAGATTTATCTGGTGCGCGCCCTCGATGACGCCGAAATCCCTACCAAAGAACAGTGGATGAAGGGAATTAAATGGTTTAAGTTTAACGACGCAATCGACGCGATTGAATACGAAGACATTGAGAAATTAATGCTGTTGGCTAAAAATAAAATTCGACAAGGATTATAAAAGGGAGGTTGCATGAATCCAACACAAATCGAAGAATATCAAAAATTTGCTCGCGAGAAACTAGGTTTCGAGTTTAACGATATTGACTTATTGATTACAGCTTTAACGCACCGTAGTTATGTTAATGAACATAAAGCTAGTGCCAAGGCACACAATGAACGTCTTGAGTTCCTGGGCGATGCCGTGCTTGAGCTGGTATCTTCTGACTTTTTGTATCGCAATTACGACGAGCCAGAAGGTATCATGACGGCCTGGCGTTCGGCACTGGTGCGTACTGAGAGTATTGGTGCTGCTGGCGAAGAGCTAGGCTATGAGCCCTTGGTTCGCCTATCTAAAGGTGAAAAACATGGATCCAGCCGTGCGCACGCAGTGATTTTGGCAGATTGTTTTGAAGCCGTCATCGGTGCAATCTATCTTGACCAAGGTTACGACACGGCGCGTGAATTTATTGCTAAGCATATTTTGGTAAAACTTGACCAAATTCTCCGCGATGGCAGTTGGCGTGACCCGAAATCATATCTGCAAGAACTAGCACAGCATCATGATGGAGCCACGCCACAATATCGTGTTTTGGGTGAAGAAGGCCCAGACCACGATAAGACTTTTACGGTAGGTGTTTATGTTGGCAAGCAGCTTAAAGGGCAGGGGACTGGCCACTCTAAACAAGAAGCCGAAGGTGCGGCTGCGGCTGAGGGAGTGAAACTTTATCTGAAGTTGCAAAATAAGTAAGATATATAGCAAAAAGCCTCTGTTCCCAAGAAAAACTGTTTGACATTGCGTCAGGTCAGCAGAATCCTGTTTCGAGCCGCAAAAGTTCCGCGGACGTAACCGCGCTGACTTTTGCTAAACAGCCTTCTGCTGACACTGGCACGCCAAATGTTTTTCCAAAGAACAGAGGTTTTTACGATAATGTCTCCATGCTTTTGCCATCTCCTCCATGTCTAATACAGTACTAAGGCAGCGGAGGGGGAAACCGATATAGCGATATGCTGGGCCATCCGATGGGTTTACGTCGCTAGTATTGAATACAAGGTAGTAACCGCCCAGCCCAGCTGAGCCCCAGACATTATTGGTTCCGCGTGACGACCACCAGTGGCCATACTGACTAATATATCTAAGAACTCCAGCAGTAGTAGCTAAATTGAAATACCCGCTGCGCACGAAACTTTTGGTGTCATGTTACCTTATCGTTTTTTAAAAAACGATAAGGTTCAAAAACTGCTCCACTCCTGTTATTTCAAACAACATACCTTATCGCTTTTTAATTTTTGTTAAGGTCGTGCAATATCGTGCGCAGCGGGTACTTCGACCTTACTACTGCGGACGTTTTGCGGGGCGCTGGCGTTGGTGGGTTTAGTCAATCGTCGAGAGCAGTCGATTATGTCTCTTCTGTCACAGCTGCTGCACACTATCTTACCTTCAATACGGCGGCTGTTGGCCCGTCCGGCGGCCCGGGCGGGCGTTGGTTTGGTTTCCCCCTCCGCTGCCTTAGTACTGTATTAGACATGTGGTATAATGTTCTCCAGAAAGGTGGTGAGTACATTGTCAAAAAATTTTAATTGCTACTCGGCAGGCCCCGGCTTGTTTCCGCGTACTTTGCCCAATGGACATCGTGAATCTTGGGATGAATCGGAAGCGCGTGTGCGTGAGTTGAACTCGGTGATAGCTCGGATTCCTGAGTTTACCGTGATTACGCCGACCAATACCGACCTTGATGTCTGGCCAAAAGAACAGCAATCTCGTGTTTGTTTGCGCAAAGACTTATGGCTTGCGGCACATTGCGACATTACTTTTGCTGATGTCACGCCGTTTGGCGGTCGTGAGCCGGATGCCGGTACGACCGTAGAGGCCGTAACCTGCGCACTGGCGGGCGGACTGCTTGTACTATGGGCCAATCCCCTTACGACGTTTGCGGAAAAGTATGCCGATGCTGACGTGCATCCCGATTCGTTCTTGGATAATCACTACAACCTGATGCTTGAACAGTTGTTCTATTGGAGTTGGGAAACTCAGTTCGGCGCGGCGCACCCGGTTTTCGGGAGTCTTGAGGCTGCCGTCTCGGAGACGGCAATCCGTATTCGTGAGCACGGATTGCAACGAATTCCGTTATTGGATCGGGTAAACGACGACGCTGATGCGCCGGAAATGGTGGCTATGGTAAAATCGCTCCTGAAATAAGCCAGAGTAGTTTGGTCCCTACCTTCGTGGTGGGGGCCAGCTTTTTTACTTTACATTTAGAGAAAACTTTGTTATAATCAAGATATTATTAATAAGGAGAAATCATGCTAGCGATTCGTATGCAGCGTAATGGCCGCGTGCACGCCCCAGTGTACCGGATAGTCGTCCAAGAAGCGCAGCGCCACCCACTTTCGGGTCGTGTTGTAGCCGAGGTCGG
>CASXXK010000021.1 GCA_949480205.1 uncultured Candidatus Saccharibacteria bacterium | reverse complement strand
TGCTCGTTATAACGCTTTCCCCCTCCGCTGCCTTAGTACTGTATTAGACATGTAGGAAGCTACGCTCGCAAAATCAAAGACAAAATACGCCCAAGCTAACCTCGCTAAATATTTACCGGTCAAATAACATGCTATAATAGTAAGATGAATCCAGTTATTGAAGTAAAAAATCTTACTAAGGTCTACGGTAGGCGTTCTAATGCGTTTACTGCCCTCAAAAATATTAATCTCACTATCAATGCTGGCGAATCTGTCGCCATCGTGGGAAAATCCGGCTCAGGTAAGTCTACTCTGATGCATCTGCTTGCGCTTCTAGACAAGCCCACCAAGGGCACCATCGAAATTGACGGCATAGAATCCACCAAACTCAAAGCACGCCAGTTGAATAAATTGCGCAACCAAAGTTTTGGCTTCGTTTTTCAACAGTTCTTTATGAACCCAAACGACACTGTGCTACAAAACGTCACTTTGCCGCTTAAAATTGCCGGTAAGCGCCGCAAAGAACGCTACGAGCTCGCCGAAAAGGCTCTCAAGACGGTTGGTCTGTCCGAACGTATTAAATTTAAAGCCAACAATCTCTCTGGTGGCCAAAAGCAACGGGTTTGTATTGCACGTGCTATCGTCAACAACCCCAAAGTCCTTTTTGCCGACGAGCCTACTGGCAACCTCGATTCTGCTACTGGCGACAAAGTAATCAAATTACTGTTTGACCTTAATCGTAAGAAGCACGTCACGCTAATTATCGTGACCCACGACGAAGACTTGGCTAAACTTTGCGATCGCCAAATTCGCATTTCCGATGGTAAAATCGTCGAGGACACTGGAAACAAAACAAGCAAGACTACCAAAACCACCAAATCGGCCAAAACCAAGAAAGGAGCCAAATAATGCGCTTTTTTGAAACTCTACGCACTGCCAACCATAATCTTTTCCGTAATAAGGTGCGCACCTTCCTGACGATTTTGGCAATTTTCGTTGGTAGTTTTACGATTATCCTCAATGTTGCCATCAATAGCGGCGTTAATGCCTTCATTGATGAACAAACCGCGGCGCTTGGTGGAGATAACTTCATTATGCTAATGTCCAAAGATTCTGAAGCCATGATGAGCGAACAGATGTCGGCATCCACCGGCCCGCAAGAATTCACTGAAAAAGCTAGCACTTTTGGCGTCCTGAGCAATAAAGACCTTGAAACGCTCAAGAACCTTGACGGCATTGATGCAGATAGCTTTTATTCCCCCATACCACTAGGTGGTACCGGCTATATTACTAGCAGCAAGACCAACAAAAAATATAACGTTAGTAGCGCAATGATTCTGCCACCAGGGAATTTCAACATTCCTCTGGCCGCCGGTACGCTGGTCGATCAAACTGAAGAAGCCAAACAGAAACGTCAAATCGTTTTACCACCAGATTATCCCCAAGCTCTGGGTTATGAAAAAGACGAAGATATCATTGGCCAGACCATTACTCTTGCTCTCAAAGATGAGTTTGATGGCAGCTTCAAGAATTTCGAAGCCGAAGTAGTGGGCGTAGAAGCTAATGGGCTTGTCTCTTCGCAGTTTGGCATGCTACTTTCGCGAGCACTCTACAACGAAATGTATGCCTTTGCTACCAAATATTATCCCGCCAACTATGAAGCCCCAACTTATTATGTTATGGCGACATTTGATAATTCGCGCTATAGTGAAGCCGAAATCAAGCAGATGATTCGCGATGCCGGTTATTCCGCTTGGACTATCAACGACATGATGGGAGTTATCCGTACCTTCTTCGACGCAATCATGATTGTCTTTACAATTTTCGGCGGCATCGCCCTACTTGCGGCTGCAATTGGTATCGTAAACACGCTGTTAATGTCTGTCGAAGAGCGTACGCGCGAAATCGGCCTTGATAAAGCCCTTGGCATGTCCTCTGGGCGTGTCTTCGCGGAGTTTGCTACTGAAGCTATCCTACTAGGTTTCTGGGGGTCGGTTTTTGGCGTAATCGTTGCTGTAATAATTGGTACAGCCGTCAATGTAGCAGTGCATGCTCCTGGCGCCTTCCTGGAAGTCTTTCCGACGTTTGAGCTCTTCAAGTTTACTTTGGGCAACATCATCCCAATCATTCTAATCATTATGTTAATTGCTTTGATTGCTGGTACTGCTCCAGCTTGGAAGGCGGCCCACAAGAATCCGATCGAAGCTCTACGCTACGAGTAATATCTCACCAGACGAATAAGAATATACAAAATTAAGGACAAAATGGCAAAAATTGCGGAAAAATATATCACAGAACGGGTTAAAATTGACAAATTAATCCCCGGCGGTCAAGCCATTGGCACGATGGTGGACGGCAAGAAAGCCATGCTCTGGAATGCCTTGCCGGGCGAGATTGTAACAGAATTCCAGATTACCAAAAACAAAAGCCACTACCTTGAGGGAATTGCCGCCAAAATTGAGCAAGACTCGGAGCGTCGTATTCAGCCACAAGACGATTGCTATCTTGCGACTTCGCCCTGGCAGATTATGGATTATGACTACGAGCTAGGGCAAAAACGCGAAATCTTGCTTGAAATCTTCCGGCAGCATAGCCTGGAAGTGCCAGAAGTTCCACTCGTACAAACCAACGGCCATGATCTATTTTATCGCAATAAGATGGAGTACTCGCTCTACTATAGTCACGAAGACGAACAGATTCATCTGGCATTTCGCAATCGCGGCACGCATCACAAAATCCCAGTTTTGCAGTCTAGTCTTGAACGTCAAGAAATTTGGGACCAAGCCGAGCGCATCATTGCTAGGCTCAACGCCGAGAAGGCAGATGCGCGCCGATATCAGTCACTCCTACTACGCTGCGATAAAGGCGGCAAAGTTAGCGGCGGCTTACTTGAAAACCATCAGCCGCACCCAAGGTTCGCGCCCCTAGAAGATTATCTATTGGGTCACAAATATAGCTATTCGCCTAACGGTTTCTTCCAAATCAACTTGCCGGTTTACGAAATGGCTTTGCTGGAAATTCAGAAGCATATTCATACCGACAAAGTTCTGGACCTTTATGCCGGCGTTGGCACAATCGGGCTATCCGTGGCGCGCGATAGGGAATTAACGCTAGTGGAATGTGATAAATCAGCCTATCGCGAAATGGAAAATAATTGCCAAGGCGTGCCAGGCGCCGCGCCAGTTTGGGCAAAGTCAGAAGAAGCGCTCAGCTATATTCAACCCGATCAGACCGTAATTCTTGATCCGCCACGCGCTGGTTGTCATGCGGAACTGCTAAACAAATTGCTCGAAGTTTGCCCGCCGGTAGTCATTTATTTATCCTGCAACCCAGCCACTCAAGCTCGTGACGTCAAAATTCTGTCTGAGCAATATCGCATCGCCAGCATTATACCGTTTAATTTCTTCCCCCGCACTCCTCATCTTGAAAATTTGATAGTATTAACTACCAAATAAATCCTCACCAACGCTATTTCCTGGTGACACTACCTGAGGGAGCAAAGTTTCGGCTATGCCTATACTATAATGCACGATTTGCTCGAGCGACAAGTCGATTTCTTGACGATAATATTTAATTAACAAGCCCGTAAAACCATCAACGAAGAAATTAATGCTAGTTTTGAGCTCCTCGGCCGAGCGACCATGCGCATCATTCGCTTCACGAAAAATCTGGTAACACTGACGACAAATCGCTTTATTAAGTAAGAATCCGTACTCCAGACCTTCCGGTGAAGCTAGCAGCTGCCGATATATCGCCTCATTGCGGTGTAAGAACTCTGTGAGTTTCGTAAAGTACTCGTCGATGGTTGGAATTTGGCCGAATGTGGCATAAGAAAAGAAATTCTCAAAGATCTCCGTCTGGAAGTCCACCACCACATCATGAAGATTTTTATAATGTGTATAGAATGCCGAACGCGAAACATCGGCACGCTTGACCAACTCCGTGATTGTGATATTATTAAGGCTCTTTTTATCCTCCAAAAGCCCAGCAAAAGCTTGGCGGATACGCTGCTTAGTACGCTTGATTGTGGGACTAATGGTTTGGTTCATACTGTATATTATAGCATAATTCCGTGATTTTTGGACAATTTTCTAGACAACTGTCCAAAAATAGACAAATGTTTGATTTTTGTACTTTACTTTGGTAAAAGCTCTAATTATAATGGATTTCATGCTAAAAAAGATTACTGATTTTATTGTAGAAAAAAGAAACTGGATACTAGGGCTTTTTGCCATCTTGACCGTGGCCGGAGTCTGCGTCATGGGCAACGTTAATATTAACCGCGACATGACGGAGTATCTACCAGAAGATTCCGCTACTCGCATTGGACTCAACCTTATGACGGCCGAATTTGGCGAAGAAGCGACGAGCAATCTAACAGTGATGTTTCAAAATCTGAATGATGGCGACAAACAAAACTTGTTAGAATTCTTCCGAGATCTTGATGGCGTAAGTGATGTTGCGTATGACGAATCCGAGCAATACAACCGCGATGGCTACACGCGCTATGTTCTCACCGTCAAAGACAAAGCCGATTCTGCTATCGCCAAACAAGTTTATGAAACCATCAACACGGCCGATTTTAATGAATATCTGACAAAAGATCTTTCTGGTAGTATTGAGGATGAAAACGGCGAAGTACTACATTTTAGCATCATCGTTTTGGCAGTGGTTTGTGCGTTGATTATTCTGGTCATCATGAGTGAGTCGTACATTGAACCATTCCTTTTTCTCGCTACCATTCTAATCGCCGTTGTATTAAACAAGGCAACCAACCTCATCTTTCCGAGCGTATCAAATATTACCGATTCGATTGTTGCAATTTTGCAAATGGCGCTTTCTATGGATTATTCAATCATGCTCATGAATCGCTACACGCAAGAACGCGAGACCGAGAACAACCGCACCAAAGCTATGAAAAAGGCGCTCTATGCTTCGTTTTCGGCCATTTCCAGCTCTTCAATCACGACCATCGTAGGCCTGCTTGCCCTAGTCTTCATGAGTTTCACGATTGGACGAGATCTCGGTTTCGTGCTTGCCAAAGGCGTCTTGTTTAGCCTCATCGCCATCTTCACCTGTTTACCAGGACTAATCTTGCTATGCGACAAGCTCATCGAAAAAACTAGAAAGCCCAGTCCCCACTTCAAGATGAAATGGGCGGGGAGCCTTGCTCATAGGCTGCGCTTCATTGGATTGTCAATTTTCCTAGTCGTCTTTGCAGGCTGTTTCCTCTTCAAAGGTAATCTCGGGATTTATTACAGTAGCCCACTTGACGATAAGGTAGAGGAGGTGTTTGGCTCTTCAAATCAGTTTGCGTTGCTATATAACAACTCCAGTGAACAAGAAGTTGCCGAATATTGTCGCAGCCTGACCGCTGATGAAAAAATTGATCAAGTACTATGCTATGGTAACACTATCGGCGATGATCTAACAGCTAGTGAGCTCGTCACCCGCCTGTCTAATCTGGGCACAGAAATAGACGTGGAAGATTATCTATTACGACTGGCGTACTATTACTATTATCACGACGGTCGGGGTGATAATCTCACTCTGGACCAATTCGTACAGTTTATTCAAACCGAAATTGCCCACAACCCAGCTTTCAGTGACCACCTTACTTCAGGAATGTTGACAAACATTAATCAGCTCAAAAATTTCTCCAATATTGCTAATATCACTCGCCCGCGCAATAGCGGAGAATTAGCGAATACTTTAAGTATTAGTCATGAACAAGTAGAAGATTTGCTTGTATATTATAATTCACGCCACAATACTGCTACCATCACATTGAGTGATTTCGTAAAGTTTACCCAAAACTATGTTCTCAAATCAAAGTATGGGTCAAACTTCAGTGCTAGCCAGCGTGCTAGTCTCGCACAACTAGCGAGCATGATTCAGCTAGCGCAAACACAAAATGGCCTTGACACTACAGCTATGAGCCAGGCTTTTGGCATAGATAGTGAGCTCGTCCAGCAAATTTACGCCGCGCAAGCTCTACAAACATATCTAGCTGAGAATCCACAACTACTACAAGGCCTAGCGACTAGCAACATCAATCTTAGCGGTCTTTCCTTGGCTGAAATCATGCAGGCCTTGCCGACGCCAGCACAACAAGCTATTCAGCAAAAAGTCGCCTCGCTTGTCCTGACACCAACCAGTTTCTTGGCGGTAGTTGCACAAAATCTAGATCAAGTTGACGCCCAAACTCAAGCGCAAATTAAACTAGTGCAACAGATTTTCCAGCTCGTACAGAGAAATACTAAACTCAACGCGGATCAAATGGCAAATCTGATGGGGACCTCGACAGACGATGCTAAATTACTTTACTCACTCTATGAGATAAAACAACTCGGCAAGAATATTACTCTATCCCTCAACGATTTTGTAGATTTTCTGACTACCGACGTCATGAAAAATCCAAAGTACGCTAGCTACTTTGATAACTCTACGCAGAGTAAACTACTTGCGATCAAACAAATCATGCAAAACACAATGGTAAACAAAATTTACACCCCAAACGAACTCGTAAACAGCCTGAGCGCGTTTACCAATGATTTGAGTCAGGATCTAGTAGAACTTGTTTATCTCTATTATGGCAGTATCAACCATTACAACGAAGCTTGGACCTTGTCTGTTGAGACTTTTGTCAACTATCTTGACCAAACAATTCTAACTGACACGAGATTTGCCAATCTAGTTGAAGACCATCTACGCGCCACAGTGCACGAAGCCACTATCACCGTTGCAGATGCCAAAAAGATGCTAGTAGGTGAAAACTATGCTCGTATTATCCTGCAAACGCAATATGACGAAGAATCTGACGAAACTTTTGCCTTCATCGAACGGCTCAAGAGTGATTTAGACGATCGTGCCGACACTTATTATGTTGTTGGAAATTCGTTGATGGCTTACGAAATGTCGCAAAGCTTTGATGACGAGATGAATCTAATCACGGTTTTGACCATGATTTTCATTTTCATCGTGGTTGCCGTAACCTTCAAATCCTTCATCATACCTTTGATTCTCGTAGTCTTAATTCAATGCGCGGTGTTCTTTACGATGGGCGTGATGACCGTAGCAGATGGTGAAATGTACTTCATTGCGCTGCTCATCGTGCAAAGCATCTTGATGGGAGCCACCATCGATTATGCCATTCTCTATACTTCGTACTATCTTGAAGCTCGCCATGGCGGCAAGAACATTAAAGAATCGCTCGTCTATGCTTATGCTGATTCGATGCACGCCATCATGACTTCTGGCTTGATTCTAGTTCTAGTGACACTAGTCGTAGGGCAATTTGCGTCATCTGTGGCCGCCAAAATCTGTATGGCAATTTCGCAAGGTACGGTTTGTTCAATTATCTTGATTCTTGTACTACTTCCAGCAATCTTAGCGGGCTGCGATAGGTTAATTACCAAAAAACGTTAGCATCAGCTATAATAGGTGCATGGGATTAAATCAGGAACAGGCTAGAGCAGTTGAATATTTAGATGGACCACTTTTAGTACTAGCCGGTCCTGGTACGGGCAAAACTCAACTCCTGTCGGCGAAAGTCGCTTACATCCTTGAGCACACCGACACGAATCCGGAAAACATCCTTTGTCTCACTTTTACCGAGTCTGGTGCTAGCAATATGCGCGAACGTTTGGGCTCAATGATTGGCCGAGCCGCTGACGATGTCAATATTTTTACCTATCATGCCTTCGGCGCTAATATATTGGAACGTTACAAAAATTACGCCGAGAACTTTGATCGTGCACTGGATTCACCGATTGATGGTGTAATGCAATTCAAATTCATTCGTGCAATTCAAGAAAATCTTCCCGTCAGTGATATCCTCAAAACCGCCAATATCAACGACTTGGCCGAAACTATTCAAAACGCCAAATCCGCACGCCTCTCGGCTCAAGATTTGCAAATCATTGCCGAAACTAATCTTGGCGCCAGTGCCGATATTAGTACAAAAGTCACACCGTTATTGCAACAACTCAAACCGCGTTGTAAATTTGACCAAGCCGTGCAAGAGGTCTATCAACCAATTCTCGAAGTACTAGCCACATTTACTAATACCAAGCCAATCGCAGGCAACATTGAACCCACGGCAAATTTGCTCGTACGCGAACTTAACGAAATCATTGATTCAGAAAAAGCAAAAACCAAACCCAGCGTCAGTCCACTGACCAAATGGAAAAATCAACGTTTTGAATGTAATGAAGACGGCAGTTATCGCCTCAAAGATCATATTGCCAATAAAAAACTGCTTTCACTCGCGCATATCATGCAGCAATACGACGAAAAACTCCGTGCAGATCGACTTTTCGATTTTGCGGACATGATTGAAGAAGCTATTCGTGCCCTACGTGAGGATCGTGGATTCCGGCTCAGCCTTTCCGAACGCTTCCAATATATTTTGCTAGACGAATTCCAGGATACCAACCCCTCACAATTCGAGCTAATTAAATTATTAACCGATTACGAATCGCCAGTCGTGATGGCGGTAGGTGATGACGATCAAGCCATTTTTGAGTTTCAGGGCGCCAACGCATCCAACCTGGTTGACTTTCAAAACTATTATCACGCCGAAATCGTTAAGCTACAAAACAATTATCGCAGCACGGGCGAAATTCTGGAATTTTCACATCAAGTCGCCACGCAAGTGACAGATAGTTTTGCCAAACATCACAATGTAGACAAAAATTTACATTCTATGCTGGATGAATCCGCGGGTAAACCTAACACAGGTAATATCTCACGGCACGAATTCTTAACTGCAAATCATGAATATTTCTGGGTCGCAGAACAAATCCAGAAACTCCTGCAACAAGGCGAAAATCCTGACGAAATTGCAATTATCGCGCCTAAGCATAAATACGTGGCACCTTTATTACCTTATCTCAAGGATCGCGATATCGATATCGCCTACGAAAAGAAATCAAATCTCCTTGAAGACCCTAAAATTCACGAATTAGTGATTTTGGCTCAATTTATCTACGCGCTCGCCACGGAGCAACAGCCTACTCATCGTCTGCTAGAAATTCTGGCTTTCCCCTTCTTAGAAGTGCCAGCGCTAGCTGCATTGGATAGCATCCAACAAGCCCACAATCAACACCAAGCGACGTTGAAATATCTTACCCAATCCGACAATCCAAAACTCCAGCAAATCGCTCAGTGGCTTGCCGATCTTGCCATGTTAAGCTTTGACACACCGCTCGAACTCTGGCTAAATTACCTGATTGGCGCCAGCGCAATGCCAAGCAATGATTATCAGTCGCCATATCTCAATCATTATGCTACTCATAGTTCAGAAATTGAACAGTTTGAGTTTTACGAGAACCTAGCTACTCTACGCGATACGGTCATCAACCACACCAAAGTTCAGCGACCACACTTAGCAGACTTTATCACCATGCTAGACGATTACACCGCTGCCGAAGCCGCCATAGTTAAAACTAGTCCCTATCGTGACGGCGAACATGCTGTTCAAGTAATGTCAGCCCACAAGAGCAAGGGTCTAGAATTCAAACATGTATTTCTAATCGCTGTTGACGATTGGGCTTGGGGCAAATCCAAAGGCAATAATAATACTTTCGTCCTGCCAACCAACTTAGCGCAAATCCGCCACACTGGTGCCACCGACGATGAACGCCTGCGCCTACTTTTTGTCGCCATCACTCGAGCCAAATCGCACCTTGTTATGACCAACTCGATTCAAGATTTTTCCGGTAAAACCGTTGCGCGGCTTAGCTATCTCAACGAGCAACGTGGCGAAAAGGCCGAGCAACAGCTTTCGCCTTACCTTCCCGCAAAATGCCAGAAAATCCAAACTCATTACGACGATTTTGACACCTCCACCAACATTAAAACCCTGCAGAATAGTTGGGTGTCCGCTTACCAAAATCTAACCCCAGATCTAGAGCAATTGCTTAAATCTAACTTGCAAAACTATCGCCTCACCGCCACAGATCTGACGAATTTTGTAGACATTATCTACGCCGGGCCAGAGCAAATTTATCAAAAACGAGTTTTACATTGCCCAGATGAGCCACTTACACCACAGCTTGCTTACGGCAATCTCATCCACGCAGTTTTTGAACAGGTAACCAGTCAGAACCTCACTAATGAAGCAGCGCTGGCACTTTTCCAGGATAAAACCAACGATCTAGCGCTTGAGCCTAAACAAATTGCCGATCTACGCGAAAAGGGCACTCAAAGTCTACAAATTTCATTGCAAGCTTTTCAAGAAATTTTGCGCCATCCTCATGCCAAAGCTGAGGTCAACCTTTCGTCCGAACATCTCACCTTTGACGGCGTACCGCTTACGGGGAAAATCGACCACATCAATCTTAATCCCGAGACCAAGACAATTGAAGTCTATGATTTTAAAACCGGCAACTATCACAAAGAAAACTGGCAGAGCCATTTTACACTTTATAAGTACGCACTACAACTAGAATTCTATAAGTTACTGCTGAATTTATCGCCCACCTACCGTAATTACAAAGTTACTTCCGGACACATCCTTTTTGTGTCACCAGACAATGACGGCCAAGTTCACGACAAAATTTACCAATACAGCAACGAAAGCAATGCTGAGCTAAAACAGCTTGCAAAAATCATTTATCGCCTCATTATTAGCCTCGATTTCGTGCATAATCCTGACATTAATCTCCCCGCCAACCCCAAGAATACTCTCAAACAAGTAAAAGAATTTGTCGCCAAATTGATCACCTTAGACTTGACTTAAAGCAAGCAACGTGATAAAATTCACCCAGCTTGTGAAAGATGCAGGCTGGCACATAGTATCTCCGTCCATTTCTAAACGAAAGGGGGTGAATATGGATGGGATTTTTAAGCAAAGCTTTTCAACCGCTCGGCTCAACTGTTCAGGGAGACAACGGCAATCACTATTTGAACAGCGTTGACGCCATTAACGGCAACGCCTCAACCACGAGTGGTAGCCACAAAGATAACGCAGGGCGTTATTGGAATACGGCGGCTGAAAAAGATCGCGCCAACGTCAATATTGCCAAAGGTGAATCTTGGCGTGGAGCGGACTTGTCTTAAATTTTAACCACAGTACTGTGGTTTGGGGCCTATGTAGGCCCCACTTTTTCTCTTTACATTTTCAAAAAACTTTGCTATAATTTAAGGAATTATGAGTACAAAAGTTTCACAACCCAAAGATTACCGCTATGTAGTGTTCATGGATGAGGCCGCAAATTTTTCATTCTTGACCCGTTCCACTGCCATTAGCGAAGAGACCATCAAATGGGAAGATGGTAACGAATATCCATTGATTAAGGTCCAGATTTCTTCCGCTTCACACCCATTCTTCACTGGTGAAGAGAAGATCATCGACACCGAAGGCCGCGTCGACCGCTTTAAGGCTCGTGCCAAGCGTGCTGAAGCTCTTCGTGCTAGCCTTGGCAACAAAGCTAAGAAAGCCGAGAAAGAAGCCGCTAAAAAGGCTGCTCAGGCTGAAGCTGAGAAATAATTCTCGAATTAAATTATCAAAGACCTTGAGAAATCAGGGTCTTTTTGCGTCGCCGCCTAGCGCCCATCTCCACATGTCTAATACAGTACTAAGGCAGCGGATGGGGAAACCGAAGTAGCGACCACTACTGTAGGACGGGTTCACTGTGATGGCACTAAAATTAAGATAATAAGCACGAATAACGTCAGAATAAGACCAGGACGACCACCAATAACCATTGGAGCCAGCATCTCGTAATATGCCTTCAACAGGACGAATAAACCCGCTGCGCACGAACAAGTGGTACACTTTTGCATTTTTGTACCACTTGTTTTTT
>CASXXK010000020.1 GCA_949480205.1 uncultured Candidatus Saccharibacteria bacterium | reverse complement strand
ACCAGACTTCCCATCAGCCTGACTCCCTGCAGTCGGTAACTGCCATCCCTTAGGACATATGCTGTTCTTAGCATCAGCATTCGTAATCGTACCACCGCTACCAGCTGTAGCTGTATTATACTGATAGTAATTCCCTATCAAATAATGCTCATCATATGTACCAGCAGTACAAACCTTGCTCGTACCGGAACCACTCCATTCAGTACAATTCACTGCTACTAGAGTATTATTAGTGGCATTAGCACCCTGCCAGTTTCCATAAGTTGCAGTATAACCTGGTTTAAACTTGGTTGTATCGGCCACATTTACAAAACCGACTTTAGTACAAGTTGCAATATTAGTCACGTCGCCACAAGAAGTAGTCAGAAGCGGAGTTGCAAGTACCCACTCACCTAGGTTCCAAGAACGGGTATCCGTCTGTGGAGGATTTGTGATTGCAGCTGGTACAGTAAACTCAGTATTCTGCATCTTGTAAGTACCAGTCGTATAAGACCACTCCGTAGGAACGCCAGCCATATTGACCATTGCGCCAGTCACAGTATCAAACTTTTGTTGTGCCAAGTCAGAATCTGAGCTAGTTAACTTATTCACAAATGTTGGGTTAGTCGTAGGATCACCGAAAGTCAAAGCTAGGTTCTGCGTCATCCAGCAACGACCATCCTTCATCTTGGCCACCCAGTACATCTTGCCGTCGCGACTGTCCATCAACTGCGTCGTATCGCCCTCAGAACTATGCGCACAAATTTCAGGCGTCATATCTTGCATATAAACCATATCAAGCAAGCTATCGACTTCAAGCGGGTTAGCTACTACAGATACCAAAACTTGACGCTGATAAGTACCAGCTGGAATCTCGGTATTAACTTTAGCGCCAAAAGCCAACTTATAAGTTGTCTTTGCATTAGCGGTATCAGTCTTGGTCATTTGTGTAGGAGATTCGGTCACAGGTTGGTAGACGGTACTAGCAGAAGGTTCAGCTTCATTGACATAAGCACCCCAAGTGTTATTCGCAAAACCAGTCTGATCAGCAGCCGCAGTAATGGACTTAATTGAGCTAGTGTTTGTGCTACTAGTTGCCTTCAAATCAGTCCCATCAATACCATTCAATAGAACGGCGAAACCAGAAGTATTATTGGTTGAAACTGTCAAATTCATCGAGTTAGTGCTAAATGAACCAGTCGACGTTGGAACTACGTCTACGTCTACACGTGCATCCAATGCCACAGAAATCACTGGTTTCACCAGCGCCCGCGCCATCGTGTTTTTTGTTTCTGTTACTTCACCTTCAGCAGATGCTTTATTCCCAGCTACTGGGCACAGCATCATTACTGCCAGCAATCCCAGCAAACCGAAACAAGACACCAATCCCAAAGACTTTCTTTTGGTAATTTTGTTTAGTTTCATGTAGCTTTTTCCTTCTACGACCTTATTTTTATAAACATGACCTTATTCCTTTTTATTATCTCAAAGCATAATAGGTATGTCAAGACTTTTCTACGAAAAGTCTTGCTGCTGGGCGTCACCTCAAAAGAAAATGCAAGCATTTTCTTTGCTCAGTTCCTACGGCAGTTCAAGACCTTTATGCTTTGAAGTTGTACACTATTGTGATAAATTTATTGCAGAGGAGAAAAGGCAAAAAACAGACATTCAAAAAGATATTAATTTTATTTTTGGATGTCAAAAAATGACTGTTAAAAAGCAATTAAAGCCGCAAGGCAAAATCATTCCTAATGGGGTGTCTCTAGAAAAACATGAAAACGATATTGTCATAGTTTTTACTAATCTCGGCTATGACGTCGAACTCATACCTACTGCCAGACAACGCAAAACCAAAACCGCCGATGCAATTATTGCTGGGCTAGAATGGGAATTCAAAACACCACGAGAAGGATCTACACATGCATTGGACCGCATTCTGCGTAAAGCCACCACGCAGTCTCAGAATGTGATTGTTGATATACGCCTTCTCAAAATACCAAACGATATCGCTCTGAGACGTATCGCACATGTGTCCCGCATCATTAAAACACTACAACACTTAAAGGTTGTAGCAAAAACTAATAAAATTATTGACATAAAATAGTTAACTAGCTATAATGATAAACAGAGAGGGCCCCCCGGTGAGTAATCTCCGGGCAGCTGCCCTCATTTTTTGTGTCTTTTATTTACTCTCCCAACTTCCGTTGGCGTTTTTCACGAGTAAAGAACTCTAGACGATCACCCACTACAAGATTAATCTTCTTCTCGGTCTTCATTGCTAAGCCGCCTACCTCATTTTCGATCAGTTCTTTAGCATCAATCCGCTCTTTTTGTACGCTCTCCACCTCAGCCTCACCAATTACTTCCTTGCCATGTTTGACGCGCGCCAAAACGCCTGGAACCAAGCGCCCGCTAATCATTTGCCCACCGGCAATTAATTCGGTCTTGGTAATCCGAAACACACCCATAACCTTCATCTCACCCATATCGGTCTCAACAATTTCTTCACCGAGTAATCTTTCCATACTGTTACGAGCATCATCCAAAAGCTCATAAATCACCCGATAGTTACGGATCGCCACACCATCACGCGCCGCCAACTTAGAAATGTTTGTCGGGACATTAACATTGAAGCCATAAATCACAGTGTTGCCATCACCGGCCGCCATATAAACATCATTCTCCGTAATATCACCAACACCAGTTGCAACAATGTTTAAAGTTACCTCACCTTTAGTATCAATCAGCTTCAACGAATCTACCACGCTCGTTACCGAACCAAGTACATCGCCCTTAATAATGACGTTAAAGACCTTGGAGTTGTCTTCTACATTCATCATACGCAAAAGATCTGTACTTGTCACATTGGCGCTTGCCGCCTCATCTGCTGCGCCCTGCGCATACAACAATGCCGCCTTGCGCGCAGTCTTTTCGTCCTTTTGTTCCAAGAAACGATCACCAAAATTTGGCAATTCCTTAAACCCAGTAATCGTTACTGGAGTAGATGGACCAGCTTTACCTTTTGGCTTCCCCTTAAAGTCCACCATCGTACGCACCTTGCCGTAACTTCCCCCCGCCGTAATAAATTCACCGACCTTCAGTTCCCCGCCCGTTACCAACAAGTTTACCACCGAACCCTTGCCGGTTTCCATGTGACTTTCAATCACCAAGCCCTCAGCCGGGATATCCACATCTGCTTTCAACTCCTCAACATCTGCAATCAAAAGAATACTATCAAGCAACTTTTCTAAATTCTCACCAGTCTTGGCTGAAACTGGAATCATAATAATATCACCACCCCATTCTTCCGGTTGCAAACCATGCGCCGACAAATCCGCCATCGTCCGTGGCACATCCGCCCCTTCACGATCAATTTTGTTAATCGCCACAATAATTTTTGCATTCGCGCCTTGAGCAAATTTAATCGCCTCAACTGTCTGCGGCTTGACACCATCATCCGCCGCCACCACAATCACCACGATATCGGTCAACATCGCACCATGCTGACGAATTGCCGCAAACGCCTCATGCCCTGGAGTATCCAAAAAAGTAATCTTCCGTCCATCATGCTCCAACTGATAAGCAGAAATATGCTGCGTAATACCTCCCGCCTCAGTCTCTACAGTCTTCTTGTGTAACAGATTATCCAGCAAGCTAGTTTTACCATGATCTACGTGACCCATCACTGCCACCACTGGTGGACGTGGTACTGCATGGTCACTTAGTTCCCGACGCTGCTCTGAAGTCTGCGTGGCTGTGTTTTTACGCTCCAAACGCACCCCATCAATGCCCAACTCGCCAATCATAATCTCTGCCGTCTCAAAATCTAGACGCTGATTGATCGTAGCTACGATGCCATTCTTAAATAATTCCCCAATCAAGGCCGTCACCGACAACCCCAAAGCCGTCGCCAACTCATCTACTGTAATCGAGCCAGCAATCCGAATCACTTTTTCCGCATCACTTGCACCCTCAATGCTCATTGCTGCTCCTTTCTATTTTTATTAGATTTATATAACAATTCCTTCTATTTTATCACAATTTAGCTTGATTTTGGAGAAAATGTGATATAATCATAGAGTAATCCCGGGTAGCTCAATGGTGGAGCAAGAAGCTGTTAACTTCGAGGTTGCCGGTTCGAGCCCGGCCCCGGGAGCCAAAAAGGATCAAAGGAGGCCCACAAGGTCTCGTTTTTAGTTTTATGGATATTATTTTTATTATCATCGCCGGAATTGCTGCTGTTGCTTTTTTGATTGTTTCAATTCTCGCTGGCATTGCCGCCCGACAACGACGCCAAGAAGCCATGGGGCACTGTCGCTATCGTCCAAAAAAGAGTCTAATGACTGGCTCCGAACGCAAGTGTTTCCAGCTATTAAACGATATTTTTGGTCAACGTTTTTATATCATCCCCCAGGTAAATGTCTCAGCTTTGCTGAATCATAAAATTGGCAATCAAAATCGACTCGAGGCTTATGGCTTCATTGAAAATAAGACTGTTGACTTCGTTTTTTGCAACAAACAAACCTTGCGCCCAGTCTGCGCTGTTAAGCTTGATGAAGGCAAAAACTCTGACCGTAGCCTTGGGAGCGACCCAAAAGACATGGAAAAATTCTTTCAGAGCGCACATCTTCCCTTCGTGCGCATCACTCATCCCGATAGACTCAATCGCCAAACTATTATCGAAGAGTTCTCTCGCGTAGTTTACGAAACCAGCCTACTCGACAACCGCAAGCACAAAAAATAGCCCCGTAGGGCTATTTTTTATTAAGCAATCGTTAGGCTAATCTTGCGCCCGTCACGATCAATATCCAGCACGCGGAATTTCTTACGCTCATTCAAGGTGAAGACCTTCTCTGGATCGGCATCATTGCCGTTGCCGAGCTCAGATACATGTACCAAAGCCTCTACTGCAGAAGAGATCTGTACAAAAGCACCGAATGGAGTAATACGAGTAATCGTACCTTCAACTTCGTCACCCTTCTTCAAATTCTCTACCTCTGACAGCCATGGATCTTCAGTCAATTGTTTCATCGAAAGCGACAAACGTTCCTTATCGATTGCAATAATCTTAGCTTCGACAGTTTCGCCAACTTTGACATAATCAGCAGGATTGTTCACACGCTCCCAAGAAATTTCAGAAATGTGAATCAAACCCTCTACGCCATCAACATTTACAAAAGCACCAAAGTCAACCACGCCGGTTACTACGCCTTTAACGACGTCGCCAACGTGCAACTCAGCAAAACGCTCTGCCAAGCCATCTTTGACGGCTTCCTTCTCCGAAAAAATCAATTTATTGTCTTTGCGATTAGCATCCAAGATGCGTACTTTCATCGGCTGACCAACCAGTGAATTGAGACGCTGCAAGATTTCATCTTTGTCCGCAGAACCAACCCGTGGATAATGTTCAGCTGACAATTGGCTCACTGGCAAGAATCCACGAATTCCCTCGTATTCTGCTAACAAACCACCGCGGTTTGCATCAAATGGAGTAATTTCGATAACCTCCGCTGCATCAATCCGACTCTGAATCTCGTCCCAGCCTTTTTCCTTGGCCGCCTTGCGCAGAGAAAGCAAGATGCTTCCATCGCCCATCTCGGCTTCAATCACTGAAGCAGTAACTTCGTCACCAATGTTTAGATTGCGAGCAAACGAAACTTCACGCCGTGGAACCACGCCAACGCCGCGTGCGCCGAGATCAATCAAAATCTCGTGCTTGCGCATCGACAAGACCTTTCCAGTCACAGTTTCGCCAGTTGCCGCCCGCTTGATACCTTCGTCAGCGCCCGCTAGCAACTCATCCATTGTTAGTTTGGCTTTTGCCATAATTATTATAATTATCCTTTCTCCAGGTTCGTTCAAAAATCCCAAACCTCTTGGAACTTATGAACGAACCCGAAATCTACTCTTAATTATAACAAACTTGGCCTCAGTTGTCTAGAGATAACTGTCTAACGTCGGCGGTTATTCGCCATCATACCGCCACCAATCAAACCAACTATCACTATGCCGCTAACCACAAACCACCATGGGCTCACACCGGCACCGGTATTTGGCAATTTCCCCTCTGATGAGCCACCGGATGTCCCTGCACCCGATGTTTGTCCACCGTTTATACCAGCACTGCCGCCAGTATTTCCACCCGTATTCGTATTATCGTCGCTTGTATCGTCATCACCATTTGGTTTATCCGGAACAACAGAATTATCACTTCCATCTGGGTCTTCCGGCACATTAGGCGTATCTGGAGTGTCTGGTATGTTTGGCACGTCAGGAATACTAGGATTATCTGGCAATTCTGGAGTATCTGGCACATCCGGAATATCAGGGTTCCCCGGAGTATCAGGCTTCTCTTCAGCTTTCTTAATCCAATCCACTCGAGCCAGAGCCATCGCAGTGTTACCAGCTTCATCACGATACTGGAAAACGAACTCACCATTTTCTGTAAAGGTATATTCCGAAGATCCACCATTATTCGTCACGATAAAGTCTTCATTGTACTGCAACCCATCCTCATCGTATAACTCTTTTTCAATCGGAGTAAAGTATTCACTAGTATTATCATCCGCACCCATGCCACCTTCATTGTCCCCATTAGCACTCACCTTCACTAACCTTGCTACTACTGGGCCATCTGTTTCTTCATGAGTATTATATTCGATCATCGCTTTCGGTGCCGCCATATCCATCCAATCCACCACCGCTTCAATTTCACCAATATTCCCCGCCCTATCTTGCACTACAAATTTGAAGATACCATTACGTAAGAAAGTAAAGACAAATGGATCGTGAACCTGTTGTTCCATATCCAACGCCGCTACCTCTTGCGCCTCGTCAAACATACTATTATTCAGCACAGTCACATCATGGGATTCATTCGTAATGACCAACTTCGCCTCAATCGTACGATTGGTCTTGCCCTTATCTGCCGCACAGCTTTGTTTCTTATCAGTCCCTGCGCAGTAAAACTCAATTCGACCCGTCGGCGCCTCACGGTCAATCCAATCGACCCGCGCTACCACTTTCGCAGTCTTACCATTTGCTTCAAATTCAAACGTAAACTCACCATTTTCCGTAAAAACATATGTGTCACTACCATTATTGTTCGTGATTACAGTATCATCGGTTGGTTTAATTAATCGTGCAATGACCTCACCATTGGTCGGATCAGTTGTACTATAGCCTATTGCCGCTGAATATATGTTCACTTCTAGTTGAATCTTCGTAAAAATTAAACATTTTTGCCGAAATAAAGCTCAACGAACTGCTTACTGCTGAAGTTTGTACACCAGTAATTCGCACATAACGCACCCAATCTGTCGCTTCAAAGTCTGCAGTCTTCCACTCGTCGTTATTACCCCAAGTCACATTACCATATTCCGACCAATTCTCACCATCCTTACTTACCTCAATCAATCCATTCAAGATGCGTCCATTTGCTCCTGATGGTAAATATTCCAAACCAGTCAAATACACATCATGATCAAACTCGAACACGATAAACTTCTGAGTGTCATGGCCGCTCCAATCAGAATGCCATCTAGTATTAATGTTGCCATCAATTGCGTAGCTCGCGTTACCACTATTGCTTGTAGCCTGACTAGAAACACTCGTTACCTTTGTATGCGCAATCGGCAAATACTTACGCTCGGCCGAATCTGTATCGGCAGTAAACTGAAATTCCCTTGAGTCGCTCTCCAACCCAGTACCGCTTCGCCCCACTCGAACTTCCACCGTCACATCACCTAAACGCTCCGGTGATGAATCACGATAAGATGTCCAGGCGTCATTTTCACTCAACCGCCATTCCATTTTTTCGTTCACACCAATCACTCGATTTTCCCAATCATTAGCATACAGATTGGCCGGCAAAGTTTGCTTAACAATATCAATTGTATAAAAATTTTCTTCAGTCCAAGGCACACCCGAAAAATGAATTTTGATATCATTCTCAGCCGTAATGCTTTCAATTTCTTCGTTCGATAATTTATAGGTATCCACATCAATAAAATCAGTATGATTTTCACCAGCCGACCAAGTTTGACCACCATCCAAACTGTATTCCCAAGCCGCACCGTGATATTTATCATTCAACTTAATTTTACCGGCATCCGCACCGTCAAACGAGAAAGTTGCGACCTGCGAGTCAATAATGCCCAACAGATGTTTTGCCATTGTAACTTGCGCCGAAGCCTGAATCGAATCAGCTGCCGTCAACTTCGTAGCCGCTTGCAGGGTCCGAGTTTGCATCATTGACACAGTGGCCTTAATTGCTGGATCACTAATTTGCCCAGAAAATAGACGTAGCATATCATACATCGGCACCGGATAAGCTCGATAGGCCTCCGTAATGCGCTTCGCTAGCTCCAAATACGCTTGATCGGCTGTGCTTACACCATCATCACTTTGTGCTGCCACAGCATAACGTGCCCTATAAACTTGAATCAAACCTAACCAAGCATCCAAATTAATACTTTGAATTTCCAATGCGCGATTATAAATCTCTTCTTGCTTATCTAAATCTCCAGCATACGTCTCGGCCAACAAAGTTAGCTCATGCGCCTTCAAATAATTGTCGTAATCGTTAATTACAGCCTGCGCAAGCAAAAGATACGTTCCGTTATATTTATAGACATACCCCCGACGATCATACATGAATCCCCAGTCATTCATATGCCGCCGCGGAGCATTACTATAACGATAGCTATAAATACCGTCATAGCTGACATAGTCCGTCGTCGTCCAACCATAAACATTATTGATTAGACTCCAATATGCGTTACCGTTTTTATCCAACTGATAAACACCGTGCGCCACGTGGTCCGGTCGTTGGCCCAAAGTCGTACTTGGCACACCAAATGCCGACGCCATATTTTGCCCGACGTTAGAAATCTGCCAACACACACCACCCCACTTCAAAATCATCCAAAGATGCGGCTGATATTTCTTATTTGTAATCGTATAATCACCCAATCCCAGAGCACGACCATCCAACCGGTAACGCTCCATAATTGCCGCCTGATTCTCTTCGGCATAATCATCAGTGTGCCAGTACCCCGCATTCGCATATGGCATTGCTGGATAACTATATGGCCCCTTACCACTATTCACCAGCCAGTCATGCATCCACTCTACTTCATCATCCCCCATCATTGTTTCCATGACATAGCGCATCTCTTCTACTTCTAGCTGCTCAAAAATCTGCGTATTTAATTTCCCCGCCAGATACATCCGCTTAAATACCGCGTATCGATCTACTGGGCGAGAAATATTATCACTATCCGCTTCCTCACCAGTCACAATCTGACCGCTACTATTTACAATTCGGTCTCGCACCCACAAACGCACATGCTCGGAATGCGTCAACGAAAGTGTAATCATCATCCGTAGATACAAATTCCCTCTCGTCCCCTGCGTGGTTGATAGTGGCGTACCATCTTTCAAATCGCTCCGGTAAGTATGATATAACTCCTCCAGTACTGCCAAAGATTGCGCATACGTTCCTTTGGTGGACAGCTGCCCGCCATTGATATACATTTTCAGTATTTCCAAATTATTGTATAGCCAATTGAACGTATCGCAATTCGCCGCATTCTCGTGTAGAAAATTCAAAATTGTCGTTCGCGACATACGTTCAATTAAAGTCCGCCGCAACACGTTGATCTGATAATCCGGATTCTCTGCCAAGTCATTCAAGCTCAAACCGCCAAACTGATTCCGAATCTTCTCATCTAATTGCTCGACCATCGGCAAAAGACTGTCATTAACCCCATAATCTTCTTTTACTAGCTTCAAATCACCATACACTGTATGATCGTTGCCATTGGAACCGTTAGAATCAGCATAAAACCGAATGTAATTGATGTTTCGGATATCAATTTTCAGGAACTTAGCTCCTGAAGCCACCGTCAGCACCTCACCATTCATCTCCGGCAAAGCCTGCCAAGCATTCGCACCGCTAGGAAAACTCTCCGCCGTACTAGTATAAACTGTAAATTTAACATTCCCCGATGAGTTAGCTGTGCGATTCACTCCCACATACACCAACAAATAAGCGTATTGGTCTTTGTATGGCCGTACATCAAAATCCACATTTGAGGTCGCATGCGCCCAGACACCCCGATCAAAAGTCAGCACCGATCCATCATAATTTAGCGAAATCTTAGTTCCACTTGATGTAGTATCTTTCAGCAATGTCCCCCAACCAGCCCTAGAGCTTGGTAGCCATTCTCCATCCGTCAAATATGCAATCTGTTCATTTTCTTGGTTCAATGGGCTAAAATCTACCACCTCGTCGCTAGAAATTGCATATTGCGATGCTCGGGTCATATTTGTCAAAGTCAACACACACAAAACTAATACCGCCAAGATAGCACCACCGACAATTCCCACCGACTTCATGCGTTTTTTAACCCAAGTCATAATTTCACCTTCACTTATTTTCTCAATTATACCATAATGCACAAAAACGCCAATCCATAAAATATGTTCTGCTTATGGTTAGTCGTCGCAACCTGGACAATGGTATCTTCCGTCAACCGTCTGATACCGCGTCAAACCGCACTCTGGACAGCGCGACTTCTGATGTAGCCAGTTACGATAAGTATCCAATTCGTCTTCCACAAACTCCTCGTCATAAAATATACCATATCGCGCGCAAAGCTCTCGTGCTTTCTCCCAGGCAGCACGCTCCATCCGTAAGCGCTCTGGATCAGTTGCAAAATTTTTGTGTTCAAGCAGCGCATGCCCCACTTCGTGTAGTAATTGTAGTTGAGCAAATTTTTGTTCAACGCTGCTCGGATCCAGTACAAAGAAAATAGTTCGCGGCGGCCGAAAGCTAAATCGCTCGTCCCTCCTAAACCGCAATTTCGAGTAATCCTCCTGTAACTGCTCTAGTAACCCATGCATACAATCATTATACATCAAGTCAAAAAATTGACTCACCCTTTCGGGCAAGCCAACTTTAATTATATATGCTTAAATTAAGCAGCCTTTTTAGCCGGGCCACGGCGAGAGATACGACCACCCTTAGCACCCGCGATGCGAGCCAAGGCTGGGTTAGCGGCAAAGCCACCAGTGTGACCATTCTGACCACCTTTGCGGCCAATCTGGGAGTAAAACTCCTTGCCATATTTCTCACGATTTGTTGCGGCAGCCTTTAGACCACCAGCTTTAGTTCCTGACATCTTATAGTCTCCTTTTTCTGCCCACCAATTATTTCTTATTCCCACCCGTGGAAATCATGCCATTCGACATCACGATTTCCGGATGTTGCTACCATTGTAGCATACCGCTTCAGTTTTGTCAATATGTTTTTGCTAAAATTATGTCATAATCTTTATATTGCCCCTGTTATTCTTATCAAAAAATTTTCCCTTGCTTTCCTAAAATTCCATGTTTTGGCTAGTTTTTAAAACCGAACAAACCAATTCTGGCTTTTCCACTTATGGTGGAAAACTAAGCTTGACATTATGCACATGGTGAGATAAAATAGTAACAACTTTGAGCAGAATATACTGCGAGGTTGCTTAAAGTTACCTATTCTTCAAAAATCACCCATCTCAGGGTGATTTTCTGTTGTTCGCGCCACTTTATCCCCACCAAACAAAAGTAGCCACATCAATTGCTTGACGTGGCTACTTGACAAAACTCAAAAACCATGGTGGAGTAGCAGGGACTCTAACCCTGGACCCCCGCCTTGCAAAGGCGGTGCTCTAAACAACTGAGCTACTACCCCAATTCGTATGATTTGGTGGGGATATGTGGACTTGAACCACAGACCTCGTCATTATCAGTGACGCGCTCTAACCAGCTGAGCTATATCCCCGCCGGCAAATCATACTAACCTCCATTTTAACCTATCACCCCGCAAAAATCAAGCCTATTTATGGCCGAAAACTACCATACGCAGTACCATTTTGCATTACTATGCCGCGTGCAGCCGCCAATTCTGATACGGTCATGAATTCATATCCTTGCGCACGCAAATCATCAATAATGCCGGCCACCGCATCAACTGTTGTTGCATGAATATCATGCATTAAGACAATGGCTCCATCGAAAGTCCCGCTCACAACGTTGCGTCGTACAGTTGCAGCGTTTTTATAGCGCCAATCTTCCGGATCCACCGTCCACAAGATCAAAGGCTGATTAATATAAATACGAGCATCGTTGCTAATGTTGCCATAAGGTGGGCGCGTCAAGCTCGGACCATGTCCCAAAATATCCATAAAGACCCCGTTAATCGCCGCTGCTTCCCACTTAATCCCCTCAATCGTAGAGCGCTTGAGGTTTGCATGCGTCATCGTATGGCTGGCCACCTCGTGCCCCTCTGCTTCCTCCTGACGCAAGATATCAGGCGAACGCTGCGCCATATTCCCTACTACGAAAAAAGTTGCCTTAACATTCTTTTCCCGCAAAATTTGTAATAATCTTGGAGTTTGCGTCGCCGAAGGGCCATCATCAAAAGTCAACGCTACCAGTTTGCGCCCAGTTGATGGTGGGGTTGATGGCGCTACCGGAGCAACGGGTGCAACTGGCTGCTCTGGCTTAGATTCTTCAGGCGACGTCACTGGCGGCGTCTCGTCCACTGGTTTTTCTTCTTCAGGCTGTGTAGTCTCTACCTCAGGCTGCTCTAGCGTAGTTGTTTCTGGATCACTTATCGCAACATCCGTTTCAACAATTCCAACCGGTTGACTCACATTATGCCGCAATATCTCTTCAACGCCAAAGGCCACACCGCCCGCTAACAAAATCAGAAGTGCCACTTTCAACCAAGGCAAACGCACGTTCAGCGTGTGCAAGCGCATGCCTAAATTTGGCTTCTCCGGTTCAATCAAATCCACCCCATCAGGCGCATTATCGTCCAAATCAATCACCTGTGGGGCTTCATCCGTCACAGCAGGCACCTCAGACACTGACGACTTAGTTGGCTTTTGACTACGTTTTTTTGATTTTGTTTTCTTAGTTGTTTGTTCGTCCATTTTTATTTTTGAATAAATTACTTATACATATTATACCACAAGTTCATCTTACTCAAGAAAAATCCCCGAGAGACCTCAAGGATTTATCTGAATCATCTTATTATTCCCGTTTGTTAGTTTTCTCTCACACCCAGAACTAATGCCCACCCAGATTTCGAGCCGAAATTACGTAAAAATGTAGCGTAACAAGGAGTTGCTATTTTACGAGCCGCCTCGTTAATCTGTACTTGGGTAGGCACACCCGAAATACCAAAAAATTCCTGCACCCGTACCATCTGCGCTTTTAGCTCCTCTGAGGTATACTTTTTGCCCCTGTTAGAGACTGCCTTAACGACCATTCGAGGCGATGTTTCAGGTTCGTTCTGCAACATCTCTCCCTTAGCACTTTCAGTCGTAGCCGTCACTTCCTGAACCACTCCAGCCCCACTTCTTTGATTGTAAGCCAATGTAATCTTCGCTAATGCTCGATTCCAGTCACCTTTGCCTAAAACCGCCACAATTTCCTCGAATTTCAAGAAGTTATCGTGCGTCCAACTGCGTCGATTTGGTACCTTACCTACTTCAATGCACTTTTGTACTGCCAGCTCCAAAAGCTCATCCGGCGTGTGTAACCATGCTTTTGGCTTTTGTTTTGCCATATTTACCCCCTCCTTCACCTATAACATGTAATCTGACCTTTGACCAAAGATCATTCACCGCTTGCTCAAACGAACCCCAATAAAAAGCATAATCATTGGGTTGCGGAATAATACGATCTCAATGTACTATCCCACCGTTTCATCTATAATTGTACCTCTCCAATAAAAAATGTCAAACCAAAAAACACCCTCACGGGTGCTTTCGTTTAACAACTTAGTTGTGCAATTCATCGAAAGTCAAAGCTTCGTCGTGTCTCTTGCGAGCTACATTGTGTTCTAAGCTTACATAACACAATCACGAC
>CASXXK010000019.1 GCA_949480205.1 uncultured Candidatus Saccharibacteria bacterium | reverse complement strand
TCAGTTGTAATATAAAAGGTTAAAATATGAGTTTCATAAGTTTGAAGAAAATTGGCGACGCACAGAAAAAAGCCGCTGTCGTCGACGTCCGCTCCGGTGATACCGTCCGCGTGACCCAAAAAATCAAAGAAGGCGAAAAATTCCGTTCTCAGGTGTTTGAAGGTGTCGTCATCCGGACCGACCGCAAAGATTCTCACACCGCTCGCATCACCGTACGCAAGGTCACCTCTGGTGTTGGCGTAGAAAAATCCTTCTTAATCCACAGCCCATTAGTGGAAAAAATTGAAATCGTGCACCGTGCCAAAGTCCGTCGCAAGAACCTCAGCTTCTTGCGTGAACGTGCCGGCAAGTCAGCTCGCTTAACCAACAAGGCCTTCGACCGCAACGCTGTCAACAATCCTACAGCAGCTGAAGCTCCAGTTGTCGAAGAGAAAGTTGAGCAAGCTGAGGCTGTGCTTGAAGCTGAAAGCCAGGACTCTGAGACTCAAGCAGAAAAAGTCAATCCTAAAGGTCCTGCTGAACCAGCAGAATAATCCTTTGCAGCAACCAGTCATTCTTGGTATCGACGAAGTCGGACGCGGCCCCTGGGCGGGGCCGCTTGTTGTTGGCGCCGTCATCCTTGGGCCAAATTTCTCTCCCGAGAGTATCGCCCAACTTCAGACATCATCAGCCGCAAACCCGGAAGACGCCGAGAAACTTCACCTCTATCAAAATCTCGCTGACTCCAAACAACTCACCGCCAAAAAGCGTGAAGCCCTGGCTCCGCTAATTCAAAAACATGCCCGCGCTCAGGCTACTGGCTGGGTTTCTGCCACCGAACTCGACAAAATCGGCCTCTCGGCCGCTCTCAAGCTTGCCACGCGCCGCGCCGTCAAGCAAATTCTTGCCACCCACACCCCTTTCACCGAAATTATTATTGATGGTACAATCAATTTTCTCCAAAATACTCCATTAGAAAGCAAAGTCACCCTCCTCAAAAAGGCTGACGCACTCATCAAAGAAGTTTCCGCCGCCTCTATTATTGCTAAGGTAGCTCGCGACCATTATATGTCCCAAATTGCCTCCCAGTATCCCGTCTATGGCTTCGAAAAACACGTCGGCTATGGCACCGCACTCCACCGACAAGCCCTCCTAGAACACGGCGTATGCCCCGAGCACCGCACCAGTTTCCGCCCAATTCGCGAGATTCTCGCCCAAACCCCCACCACAGCTCCTATCAGTCATGCCAAAACTCAGCCGCTGTCTACCAGCGCTAAGGGGCAAACAGCTGAGCTCATCGTCACTAGGCACCTCCAGACGCAAAATCACACCATTATTGCCCATAATTTCAAGACCAAAACCTATGAAATTGACCTTATTTCTATCAAAGATCAACAGATTTTCTTCACCGAAGTCAAATATAGTCGCAATCTAGCCCAAGAAAGCACTGCGCTCGTCCGCATCACCCCAGAAAAACAGCGCCAGATGTACTACGCCGCCCAAGCCTTTCTTGCACACCACGCTGAGTATCACCAGTATCAGCCCCTCCTGGCTGTCGCCAGCGTCAGCGGGGAAAATTTCCACGTAGACGATTGGTTAACTTTGGAATCATCTCTATAGTTAGCATAAACAGAACTTTTTCTGTCATACCTATTGACATTTTGTGAATTGTGTGCTACAATGGAAGCATAACCATTGGGATTTTAGTGTTCAAAACTGCATTTTTGCAATCAAAACCAACTTACATCCCAAAGCACATTGACAGACTATCAGGAATCCTTTTCTTGAATTTAGCAAGTTTATGTTACCGATTTCGCTCAAAGATATATTTGTGGGCGATGAGGTAGCATAAACAAAGAGATTCATAAAAGAAAAGGAGATCACGACCATGAGCAAAAAAGTTGAAGAAATCAAGTTTTGGGAAAGAAAGATCCAGTTGTTGGATGCATTAAAAACCATGTCCTTCCTTGACGGCAACGCCGAAAAGGAAGCATTCCTCAAGGGCATCAAGGCCCATGCTTTCATTTCCGATGATAATGCAATGCTCGCCGAGCTAATTGCGCTCAGCGATAGCCCCGATGGCGCCATTGCCCATGTCCAGAATAGCGTGGTAAGCAAGCTCGCTGCAAACAATCAGGCAGAGCTGCATCAGGCGGACTGCATCTTCGAACTCTTGGAGACATCGCCCGAGGGGATCAATAAGGCAATCGAGGGCATACGCGGGGCCGTTAACGGCGGCGCGTATGTAAACACCGCTGGTGTTTGTTGCAGCAGCGACGGAACCCCGGAGGAAGACAACCTGTTCCAGACACTGGATGGCAAGGCGGTAACCCCGTGGGGCGCAGTTAAATTTTATGACCCCACCACCAAAATGTTAAGCGATACACAGTCGGCATTGCCGAACAGTGTATCGATCAATGTGACATTCTTGGAAGTAGCTGAGGATGCACCCATTGAGGTAAATATCTTCCTCAACCCGCGGATCTTTGAAGCGGGAATCCGGCGTGACATCAAGCAGAACCCCGAAACGGTGTGGCGTTATATGCTGACTGCCAGCAATCGGCAGAACGGAACACATGAGATTATCAACGGCATTATCGAAGCCGCCAAGACTGTTCCTTGTTTGGAACTGTCTGGCAGCAATGAAATGCTGATCAAGATGGTAAAGGAAGGCCGCATCGGCTGCATGCAGCACATGATGTTGGCAACCCTTGAAATCTTGCGGACCGTCGATGATCATACGCTTTCCGAAGCCTCCGACGAGGCCGTCAGACGTTATATCGGATTTGTAGACATTGCCCTCCAGGCAAAGAAACAGAACAATATCATCACGGACGACGTCCTCTCCAGCTATAAGGATGGGAATGGCGAGCCGTGGAAGGGAATTGACAATAATGGCCGCAATGTTGCCGGTAGCAACAACACGGCTGAATGCAAGAGAAACTATCTCTGTGAGCTCGGCAAAAAAGTGGCGCTGAAGTTGCATCAGGTATTTGTTGCGTCTAACAAAACACCCCACACTTTCAAGAAAGCGCTGGTTAAACTCTACTACGATGCAAATCTTTAACTAATACTGATAGTCACACCCAAACCCCTGGTTTACTCTCGCAAGAGAGTAAACCAGGGGATGTTTTTATCTAGAAACTATTTTGAAACGTTGAAACGAAATTCTACTATATCGCCGTCTTGCATAACATAGGTTTTGCCTTCAGTCCGCAACTTGCCTGCCGCCTTCACAGTCTGCTCGCTCCCTAACTCCACCAAATCATCATATTTCATGACCTCAGCCGCAATAAATCCACGCTGAAAATCCGTATGAATCGCTCCGGCCGCTTCTGGTGCCGTTGCACCTTGTTTTATCGTCCAGGCTCGCACTTCTTTCTTTCCCGCCGTCAGGAAACTTTGTAAACCCAAAGTCTTATACGCAGCCTTGATTAGCTCACTCAAAGCATCCTCAGCTACACCGTACTCTTGCAAAAATTCCTTACGCTCTGCCAGCGACATGCCTGACATCTCTGCCTCTAGCTTCGCATTCACAAAAATCGCCTGGCTCGGCGCTACGCTCTCGGCCAACTTTTTGCGCAAATCAGCATCTGCCAAACCTTTTTCATCCACGTTGAACATATAAATCACTGGTTTCTCAGTCAGATAGGGAATTATCTCCGCCGGCTCATTGGCTTTTTTGCGCTTACTCTCCACTTTCTCACGCGTCTCTAGGTCCGCCAGCTCGAGCTCCGTCTGAATCACAGCGATATCGTGCGCTGGATCCTTAGAACCCTCCGCCCGAATCACATCACCATCTTCAAATACTCGCACCACATGACAAATCACCTGACATTCTCGAATATGCGCTAAGAATTTATTACCCAAGCCTTCACCCTTGGACGCGCCCTCCACCAGCCCAGCAATGTCCACAAATTCCACCGTCGCCGGAATCACCTTTTCAGTATCGTACATTTTGGCCAGCACTTCCAACCGCTCATCTGGCACCGGCACAATTCCCACATTGGGCTCAATCGTCGCAAAAGGATAATTCGCCGCCAGCGCCCCTGCGTTAGTCAAAGCATTAAATAAAGTCGACTTCCCTACATTCGGGAGCCCTATAATTCCACATTTCAACATATTTTTATTATACTACATTTTTCGTCCAAATTTATGGTAAAATAAGGTTATGATCGGTATTGCGCTAATAGTAATCTTGGCCTTGTGGCTTGCCTTTTTGTATCCGCTAGTCAAGCGCAAAGACGCCGAAACTCCCCGCAGCGCAAGGTACGACATGCAAATGAAGAAGCTCTGGAGCGCCGCCCAGACCTCCATGCGTGACCACAAGCCCCTGAGGGCCGAAAAAGCCCTACTCACCATTCTCAAGTTTGACGAAAAAAACGCCGCCGCCTACAACCGTCTCGGTATTCTTTACGCCAAGGAGCAGAAATTCGACGAAGCAATTGAATGTTTCGAAATTGCACAGTCACTCGACAATGACCCATCATCGTTGCACAACGTTGGGCTGATTTATCTCGAAACCGGCGCTTACGAAAAAGCCGTCATGGCCTTTGAGCAGGCTATTGAACTCGAAAATGACGTTCCGGCGCGCTTCATCGCCCTGGCCAAGGCTAGGGAACGCCTCGGCCAAATCAAAGGTGCCGTCGATGCGCTAGAAAGCGCCTACGAGCTTGATCACAGCACGAACACCCTCCGTCAAATTCTTGCCATTCACGAAGCTACTGGCGACACCGAAGCCTTAGCCGACACTACCGCCCGCATCGAGGCCCAAATTGCCGAAAATGCCATGGCCAAATCACACGCCAAGCGCACTCGCCCCAACACTACGGTCCGCCGCGCCAGAACTTCAACCACTCGACGTAAGCAAATCTAAACATAGAACAACCCCAGGGTTTCCCTGGGGTTTAGGTAGAAGTATTACTACAGCCAGTCAAACCATTCTCCACGCACATCTTCCACAGCAGAACGCAAAATCTCTATAAACAACGGCGCGCACGGCAAATCTTTAATCTTATCCAAGAAATGCGCCGCCCAATTGTCCACCAGCCGCGTCGTGCCAGTCCGTATCATATATTTTTGATCCTGCTCCGAAACCTTCCAAGCCTTAGCCTTGTTCTGCATATCGCCGCCGCGCCCCTCCATTTCATACAACAAGCCCTGCAAAACGGCTTCAATCTTATCAATGCAATACGTGACCTGGCCACGTTGTGATATTTTTGATTGAAACTCCATAAAATCAATAACTAAGTCTCGCCCCAAATCCGGTGGCAATGTCTGACCATAGGCTTTTAGGGCTTCCAATTCTATGCGGTTTTTCTCAGCTTCATCCCTTCGCCCGTCGTCCGGCAAATCGCCAATCTTGCCCTCACCCGTTTCATGATGTAGTAGCAATAATATATAGGCAAGCAATTCCGTTCTTGGAATTGCTTCGGGGTAATACCCCGAAATTAAATTTACCAAAATCAGGGTGCCAGCAACATGCTCCAAAACCGATTCTGAACGTTGCGGCTCAACCGGATTATTAACGGCATAAGGATAAACTCCCAACAGCCCAAAACCGCTACGAATAATCTTGCTCTGACTCTTTAGAAGAGCATAATTCTTCCATACCAATAAACTACGTTTTTCTGACACATGAACACCTCGCTTTCTCAAAGAACTCCTACCTATCACTATTATAACATGTTCGCTTGGCGAAAAATTTAAACTTTGCTATAATTAAACCATAAACTTTAATCAACTCAGTATGACAACTCATCAACACGCATCCGAGCCTCACTCCACCGAACATCAAATCTGTAATTATATTCTAATTTTCTTCGTCTGCGCCCTGATTGGTTGGCTATGGGAAGTTATTCTCTTTCTCTTCAAAACTGGTGGCTTTGTCAATCGTGGCGTCCTGCATGGACCTTGGTTACCAATTTATGGATGCGGTGGGCTTGGGATTGTCTTGTTGCTCGAACGTTTCAAAAAACACCCCGTTGCGGTATTTAGTGTTGCGGCAATTGGCTGCGGCATACTAGAGTATTTCACAGGTTGGTATCTCGAAACTTTCAAACATCTCAAATGGTGGGACTACAGCGCCGAATTCCTCAATCTTCATGGGCGCATCTGCTTTGGTAGCGTCATTGCATTTGGTTTTTGCGGACTCGCCATGATCTACTTGCTATACCCGGTCTTAACCAAAATCTTTGATAAAATTCCAATCCGCCCCAAGAAAATCATTTGTTTTGCCCTAATTGTTTGTTTTCTTGGTGATTTTATCTACTCTTCCGACGTCCCCAACACCGGCGAAGGTATCACCAACGAAGTTACCCAAATCACAGTCATTCCCAGCGAAAACTAGCGTAAATTCCGATTTTACGGTTTACAATCGGGATTTTTTGTGCTAAAATGATAAACATTATGGCAAAGAAGAATAATACTAAACGCAAGCTGGTTGGTTTAGTATCCGAAGAGTCTGGCATTCGTCAATATTACACCAAGAAGAATACCATGAACACTCCGGATAAGCTAACTCTTCGGAAATACGATCCGGTTTTGCGCAAGCACGTCGTTTTCACCGAGACCAAAAAGAACCTCGGTCGCAACGAAGTCAAGGAAAAGAAGCGCTAAACGGCCAATCTATCAATTCTCCGTACTCATCACGATGCGGAGAATTTTTGTATATACAATGTGCATACACTGTCCATACATTGTATATATCTAAACAGGACTATTCAATTACAAGTTTACGAATCACTTTACGAATACCGCGTGGCTTCTGGGATGTTTTTTGAGCTGAATCCACAGGCTTTTCAGGAAGCTCTACTACTGGCTGTTCTACTGATGCCGAATGTAGCCCTTGAACTGGGATTATTTCTTCTGCCGGCTCAACCTCTGCCTGCGTCTGCAAAGTTGGCGTCACGTCAACTTTAACCTTCGGTTTGCCAAAGGTTACTGGAACTACAGTATCATCCACCACCGAACGCACAGCGACATCACCACGATCATGCTTCTTCGTGTAAGTGCGCGAAATTTCTACCGCCTGCGCTTTTTTGGCACTCTCAGCTCGCGTCTTTAAATCGGCCAGAACCAAACGAAAATTCTCCGACTCCGCCCGATCTTGCAAATAGTCAATTGCGGTTAATTTGCGCCAATCATTAATTACTTTTTCATCTTCGCTTGCCAAAATTTCCCGTCGCATACTATACAGAGCCTTGGATAGCTCCACCTGCCACGGCCGGCTCAACCAGCGAGGTGGCTGAGTTTCTGCCTCAGATTTCAGCATCACCCCAACCGCCTCCGCCGAGCTATCCTCCGGTTCTACGTCCTCACGCCAGCTTACAGAATCTTTGATCGACAAGGCCAAACTCGGAGTTTCCACCACACAAGCCTGTGCCGCGCCCACAAAATGATTGCCTCGCGACTCTAGCCAAGCCGCAATCAAATCATCAAAGAAACCAATAATGCCGCGCTCCCGTTGCGCCCGAATTACGCTAGCATCAAAATACAAATTCACCAGATCCCCGCGCAACAATTCCAAGTCCAAGCGTTTCTGAAATTTCTGCGCCGACAACGCCAGCTTAGTTTCTTCTGAGTCACTAGAAACCCGCTTTTCGGCTAATAGATCCGAATCTCCAACTGTAATCGCTTGCGACAAAACCGTATTACGGAACAACAAACGCAAATAACGACACTCCATTGCCTCGTAGACATGATTTGGACTATGCCAGCCCAAGACTGCAGGCGAACCGCCCACCAGCATCCCTGCAAAACCAAATTCTTCCGCCCATTTGCCAACTTGATCGTTATAAATCAACTCTGGCAACGCAAAAATCCGCCCCTCCACGCCAAATAATTTCTTAATCCGCTCGCGATAAAGCTCAACCTGCACGGTCAGCTCATCCTGGCTATAGAAAAAGGCCAGGGAATGATGATATGGCTCCGCCACTAACTCTACTTGCCCCAGCTTAACCAATTTCTGCAAACGCTCAATCAACTTAGCGTCATACTGCTCGGCCAATTCTAGCCATAGCCCAGAAACCATCAAAGAAAAGCGGAACTCTTTAAATTTCTGCGTATTGCGCTCTAGTAAAGCAAACAACGGTTGATAGACCTCCGCATTCTCACGTACAAATTCGACTTTGCCCGCAAAATAACCCTCAGAACCATCCGAACTAAACTTACGCAAAGTCAGCGGTTCGTGCAGGCTAAAACAAAGATGAATCACGCGCATATCTATATTATAGCATAAACTCATTTCGCGGGAACCTTTTATGTCTAATACAGTACTAAGGCAGCGGAGGGGGAAACCGTACCAACGGTTGTTTGGACCATGTGATGACCTGACTGCTAACGCTTCAATTTGTAGAATATAGGCTGTTGCTGAAGTGGACGAAGTGTAATTTGAACTACGCGATGACCAATAAATGCCGTAAAGGCCTGTATTTCGGAAGGTTCCAGCAGTAACTGTAATGGTAAAGTTCCCGCTGCGCACGAAACTTTTGGTGTCATGTTGCCTTATCGTTTTCAAAAAACGATAAGGTCTAAAAACTACTCTACCCCTGTTATTTCAAGTAGTAGACCTTATCACTTTTTAATTTTTGTCAACGTCGCAAAAGATCGTGCGCAGCGGGGTTGTCAGTACAATAGCTGGCGGACTAAAAAGACCTGGATATTATGGCGACGGAATGTCATCGTGGGCTTATATAAATTCCGAGCGTAACTTGCGACTTCATTTCACAGACATTGACGTTCAGACACATAACGAAAGCTTGCGTTATGACGCTTTCCCCCTCCGCTGCCTTAGTACTGTATTAGACTATGTAGAGATTCCAATTATTGTGCTATAATAGGAGTGCTAGGGGCGTAGTACAACGGTTAGTATAGCGGTCTCCAAAACCGGTGATATGGGTTCGATTCCTGTCGCCCCTGCCAGCACATATTATAACATAATTTTAGAAGTATTACAAGTATGATTTGGCTTCCCATCGTTGGTAATTATGCAGATATTGATGTTTATGCCTCAATTCTGGCCTACGAAAACCTACTCAACCAACGCGGCAAACCGGCCCAAAATTATATTCCCGTTGCGCCAAATTATAGCGTTCCTCCAGATTTACGAATACCAGAGCTCGAGCACAAAACTTTTGATTTTAATCCTACCGCCGACCAAGTTATTATTCTTGATATTTCCAAGCCTGAACTGATTTATAAATTTGCAAACGATGAGCAAATCCTTGAAGTCATCGACCACCCTGGTTACGAAGAATATTGGCAAGAGCATATTGGCAAAAGAGCCATTATCGAGCCAATCGGCGCCGTAGCAACTTCCATCTTTGAATGGTGGGGTGAATGTTGGGATTATAGCAAAATATCTCCCGAAATCGCCAAACTTTTGCTTAGCGCCATCTTGGACAATACCCTCAATTTTAATGCCGATATCACTACCGTGCGCGACCACGAGGCTGCGGTAAAACTTGCCGAAATGCTCCATACTACAGTTGCAGATTTTGCTAACTGGTATTTTTTAGCTGTCGGCAAAACTATTACACAGAATCTCAAAAGTTCAATTACCAAAGATATCAAACAGATTAAAATTTCGGCAACAAGCTCCGAAATCACCTTTGCTCAGCTCACGCTATGGGACGCAAAAGGCCTATCAAGTAAAATTTCCGAAATTCGCCAAATTATGAACACAATCAGTTCCAACTATCTCATTAGTGTTATTAGTATTTCCGAAAAACAAAATTATATTCTCACCAGCTCATCAGAACTTAGCGAATATTTCGCTCAACTTCTCCACCTAAAACATCAAGCCAATTGGCTAGTTTCTAACCAACTCTATTTACGCAAAGAAATCATCGCTAAACTACTATCAGACTAAGTTTTTAATCACCGCTTCGACTTGCGCCAACCCGCATTCACTGCTTCTTGTTCGGTGCAAAACCAACGCTCGCCCTTACTCGTATCAATCACAGTTTTGTCGTAAAACTGTTGGCCAGGCATGTGATAAATCTTCTCTCCACTGCTGCTAATATTACCCTTGATTTTGCAATGCTGCGTTGACGTTGCAGGAGCCGTCACAACTGGAGCCGTATTTTGTGGTTTTGATGTATTAGCTGGCTCATTTTCTGGTGTCTGCGGTTTGGTAGCTACCGGCTCGGACTTCGTACAAACCCCATCCGCCCACAAGCCACGCTTACCATTCTCGGCCTCAGTCTGTGCTGCCCGATACCGCGCCTGCTTTTGATAGGGAACATTGTAAGTATACTCATAACCATAACCATTTTGGATAATCGTCAAACTCACATCTTCACCGTCCAGATAAATATATCTCAGTAAACGGTCATATTTATCCCGGTCGCTCTGCGAAATATCCGGCTCCAGCCTCACTGCCTTACCCTCCAGCAAACTCCTCAAAAATTGCGATGCCTCCTCACCAAAACATTCCACATCCTTGCGCGGGTCTACCGTTTCGGGAGTATTTACGCCAATCAACCTTACTGAGGTCGTTTTGCCATGATAATCAACCTTTATCGTATCGCCATCCACCACTGCAACCACTTGATAAGTCTCCGGTACTTCAGCTTCCACCGGTGCCGCAACATCGGTCTTTACCTCGCTGTTATTCGTCTGCAAGCCAGCACCTATAAGCCCCACCAGCAAAAACGCGCCCACTCCCAAACCTATCCAGCCTGCATACTTCTTCATAATTATCATTATATCGCACATGCTTATTCTAAAACAAAACTCCCCGCCAATATCTGGCAGGGAAGCTTCGCAAAACTACAAAAAACCGGTCTTTACACGTGTCAAACGGTTTTGGCGTCCAGCGCCAAAACATCCCAAATATCATCCAGGCAATAAACCTTACCGGGGGATTTGGTCGCCATAACTTTGGCAGTCCGCAACACATCGTGCGCCAGTTCATCAAAACCTTCCACCCGACAGGAAATCTTCTGAGAGCTGAGAGCATCATTACCCCAGAGCTCCCATTCACAAATCAGTGAATCTTTACGATAAGGAGTGGATGAGGAAATCCGCACGGCGTTGCCAGTATTCGCAAGAATTTTCTGCATCAAGACCTTACCGGTCTCACTCGGTAAGGTCTTACCTTCGTAAAATCTCTCCTGCAATACTAAATCACCATACCAATGCGCAAATCCTATCGCCTCATCAATAAATTTCTTCACCTTAAAGCGAAAATTGCCACCCCGAAACACCGGAATTCGCTTTGCAGCGTTATTCAAGCATACCAACTGCTGCTCCGATAAGCCTGATGTTCCACTAATTAGTGGAACATGCGTACGCATGGCAAAGCGCAAAATCGCATCAAACTGCTCTGCGTGCGAAAAGTCGACTATCACGTCAAAGTCACGCCGGTACTTGGCAAAAAAGTCCTCCCTCACCTCGTCATAGGTATACCACTGCACACGTTCACTGGTACGCAAGTCAAAATCCATGGCGCCGGTCAGTTCGCGTGTCACGCCAGCCACAATCTGTACATCATCCATCTGTCTTGCTGCTACTTGCGCTTCAAGCCCAGTCCTGCCCCGCAAACCGCTCCAAAGAATCCTTACATTTTCCATCTTACCCCTCCCTCGTGATCAAATAATTAAATTCTTCATCTTTCGGTGGATGATTCTTTAACCGCTGCACTTGCGCACTTATTGCCTGAAAATCGGCAATATTCTCGCACTGTTCCGGCGACACCGTAGTTCTGACATAAATGCCTACCACAGTTTTTGCACCCAAATCCCTTAATGCTTCTACCACCTGAAGTCGCTCCTTCGGATAACCAGAGGACATCCCATGCATCACCGTCAAAACACTCCGCCCTTCACCGAGCGGCCGTTTTGCTCCGCGCAGGCTTAGATTTCCTTTGCCACCATAACCAGTCGCCAAGTTCGGGATACACTCGACACATGTCATAAAAACCTCGTCTTTTAAATCACAGTCCGCACCGATCAATACAATGCCAACTGGCTGAGCCATCTCCGTAATAATTTTCTCAAAGATTCGCTCAGGTGTGCTTACCCGACCTATTCGCCATTTTTCATCCATAGTTACCCCTCCTTATATTTTTTGAAATCTAGCAATTTTCAGGTACCTCACTTACCATTGTATCACAGATTTGCAATTTTGTCAATAGATAGTGCTTATTTTCGAGCAAATTTACAACAAATCCCGCCAAAAATGCTAAAATAAACAAAAGGAGTTAATATCGAAACTACATCACCCACCCCAGAAGCACCCAAATCGTGGCTACACAAACACCGCCAGATGATAATTTTTAGTTTTATTATCGTCCTGGTTGTAGGGATTTTTACTGGGATTATCGTTGCTCATGACATTGCCGAAAATCGCCGGCTTGACGTTACTTCAGTCACACTCAAATCTGAAGATTACCTCACAGTACCTTTTGGTGCCGAAATTAAGGTTTCCGATTTTATTGAGCATCTTAACGGCAGCATGATTGATGATTTTAAGATTTATACTGACACTCTAGGCACTCAAGATATCACGTTTGAATATATCAACATCAAAAACCGCCGACGCGAGAAGCATTTTACTATCACTGTCGCCGACGTCACCCCTCCACAAATCTACGGTAAGACCGCCTACACCGTGAGTCTAGGCTACGATGGCGATTTAACCAACCTTATGCTTAGTGGTGACGACCTTGACGATCACCCCATGCGCGAAATCATCGGCGAATACGATACTAACAAAGTCGGAAATTATCCCCTAGAATATCGCATTACCGATGCTAGCGGCAATAGCACTAGTCATCTGTTCACGCTTTCCGTAGTTGCCCCACGACCAAACACTGGCAGTCCCACCGCCCCAAGCCAACCTGCAGGTCAGACACCAATCGCCAAAATCATCCAAGAGCATAAAACTCCGCAAACCAAAATCGGCATCGACGTCTCTAGTTGGCAAGGGAATATCGACTGGAATGCCGTCAAAGCCAGTGGTGTAGAATTTGCTATTCTTCGTATCGGCTATGGCTACGACAATCAATGTATTATGGATCAAACTTTCCAAGCCAACCTCGCTGGAGCCACCGCCGCCAAGCTGCCTATCGGTGTATATTTTTATTCGTACGCTGACAGTACCGATGAAGCCGAAGCGCAAGCTCACTGGATACATGAACAAATCAAGGATTATAGCCTAGAGCTTGGTATCGCATTCGACTGGGAAGACTGGACAGATTTCAACCAATATGGCGTTAGTTTTCGTACACTTAATCAAATCGCACAAAAATTTCTTGACACAGCAAAAGACCATGGGCATCACGCTACGCTCTACGGCAGCAAATATTATCTTGACCAATTTTGGCAACCTCAAGCCCCAGTCTGGCTAGCCCAGTACTACGACCACCCTACATATACTGGAGAATATTGGCTTTGGCAAATGAGCGATAACGGACAAGTCAACGGCATTACTGGGCCCGTCGATATTAATATCATGTATCTCGACCAAGCCGCTAAATAGCCGTGCTATAATAAAACAATGAAAACTACATCCAAGTCGATTCTGAGCAACTGGAGGAAAACTTTTCCAGCCCCATGGCCAGCAGTCTGGATTTGGACTATCCTGGCTATTTTTGTCCTAGGTATAATAACTCCCTACAGCCCTACGCTCACCTTTATCAAGATTAGTGGTATTTTTCTCTGCTTCGTTTATGTTCTTCACCTTTTTCCCAAAGACCGTCTACTACAATTTGCCCTACTAATCACTTTTATATCCGACATTATCCTAGCTATCAATAACACTGCTGAATTAGGCGTTTTGGCTTTTCTCATCGCACAAATCCTCCATACGATGCGCCTAGAAGGCAAAAGTTATCTCACACAAATTATTAGTTTCACTACACTTGCCATGGTAGCCATGATTATTAACCTCATCTGGTCTATTATTCCCATGCTCTATCTCATTTGTGGATTTTATATTGTTGCGATTATCACTAATGTATACATTAGTTGGCGCTGGTGGCGCCAAAATCCCCAAAACCCAAGAGCATTTTGCGCCTGGCTTGGTTTTACCCTCTTTTTGTGCTGTGATGCCTGCACTGGGGTATCCTACCTCTCTCTCAACCATCTTTTTCCCGCTTTTTGCTATGCTCCGGCGAATTTTCTAGCCTGGTTCTTCTATTATCCATCTCAAGTTCTGGTTGCTAATAGCTCCAAAACTCGTGCATCGTTATCCTAATCTCTGCCCAACTACAAAATTATTCCCCAGTTTATAAAAAGTATGATAAAATGTTCCTTAAAGGAAGGTAATTGTGCTACAATGGAGGTAGAATATGGAAGGTAAAAAATCACACACGTCACCCAGCAACGGCCAACGCGCAATCCTAGTTTTTGGCGCGCCGTGCAGCGGCA
>CASXXK010000018.1 GCA_949480205.1 uncultured Candidatus Saccharibacteria bacterium | reverse complement strand
TGCTCGTTATAACGCTTTCCCCCTCCGCTGCCTTAGTACTGTATTAGACATGTAGATAAAGGAGTCGAATTCCCTACCCAAAACACCAAAAACCATATATAATATATCTTATGAGATATAAACTTCGTTGGCGCCGGTCATAACTTTCGCAAAACAATTCAAGTTAATAAAGGAATAATTATGACAACTTCACCAACCATTCTTACCGGCATGCGCGTAAACAGCCAAATGACTCTTGGCAACTTTTTGGGTGCTTTGCTGCCCATGGTGCGCCTCGCCAATGCGCACAGTACCAACTCGCATATCAATATTTTTGTACCAGACCTTCACTCCATTATTGATACCGTCGACGGGGAACTACAGCAAAACTTAATCCAATCACTCAAATATTATCTTGCAGCTGGCCTCAAAATCAACGAGAATATTCACTTTTACCGCCAGTCGCGCGTGCCCGCACATTCCGAACTGTGCTGGATTCTTAATTGCGTCGCCACTATGGGTGAACTCAACCGCATGACGCAATACAAAGACAAGAGCGAAGGCAAAGACAGTGTCGGCGTCGGTATTTTTGACTATCCCGTCCTCATGGCAGCCGATATCCTGCTTTATGATGCTACTTATATTCCTGTCGGCGAAGACCAGTTCCAGCACATTGAGCTTACTCGACGTCTTGCCGAACGTTTTAACCACCGCTTTGGCGAAACATTTATTATCCCAGCTAAACCCGAAGACCAAATTAAATTTATGAATGTCCGCGACGGTATTCGTATCCGCGATTTGCAAAACCCAGAGAAAAAGATGAGCAAATCCAACCACGCCGAGAACAGCAAGATTATGCTTTCTGACACGCCAACCGCTGCTGCCAAGAAAATCATGTCCGCCACTACCGATTCCTTTGGTAAAATTCAATATGATATGTTTAATCAACCCGGTATCAGCAATCTGTTGCAAATCGAAGCCCTGGTTAACGATACGCCGCTACAGGATGTTATCTCCACTTGGGCCGGTGAAACCCGCTATGGCGATCTTAAGCAAAAAGTTGCCGAAAGCGTCTCAACCTTCCTTGAAGCCTTCCAAGATCACCTTGCCGCCATTAGCGACGAGCAAATCCTTGAACTTCTAGCTGAAGGTGAAACTTACGCCAACCGGGTGGCCAATACAAAACTCCATGCTGTACAAACCGCATTTCATTTGAGGTAATTACATGATTGTTACTGGCAAGAAATTCAGCAAACCTGAGCTCTCTCGTGTTATCAATGGCGACACTAAGTTAGCTACCGAAGAATCGGGTCCAGAAAAATTTCGACTCGACCATCTTCTAGTACAGCAACACCCCGAATATAATCGTTCTAGCTTACAGACCTTTATCAAATCTGGTTTCGTTACCGTTGATGGGACGATCATCACCAAACCCAACAGTAAGTTTGAGGCCAGCGCCAAAATCGCGCTCAATGTTCCACCCACAGAAAAGCTTCCTCCTCGTCCACCAGTCATTTATGAAGACGAGCATGTCTTAGTCATCAATAAGCCTGCAGGCCTACTCAGCATGGCCAAAGGGGAATATTGCCCCGAGCCTACGTTGGAAAATTATGGGTTACTCGTGCATCGCCTTGATCGCGACACTAGCGGCGTCGTAATTCTCGCCAAAAACCCCGACACCCAAAAAATGCTCCGCAAGCAATTTCAAGACCGCAAAACTCACAAAACTTATTATGCCGTCATCGAAGGCCATCCCAAGCTTCCCGAAGCCATGATCGACTTACCTATCGCTCGCAACCTCAAACGTCCTACCACCTTTCAGGTCGACCAAAATGGTAAGCCCTCACAAACTTATTACAAAGTCATCCAACAAAACGATAAATATTCACTAGTTGAGCTCAAACCCACCACCGGACGCACTCATCAGCTCCGTGTGCACCTCAAATATCTTGGCACACCTATTGTTGGCGACGTGGTCTATGGTAATCCCGATCAACGACTATTTCTACATGCTAAAGATTTAGAAATCACCATCCCCGGCAAAACTGGCGGGGAACGTAAAGTCTTTACCGCTGATTTACCACCGGAATTCAAAGAAAAGGTAAAATAATTCGCCGTGTTTTTTGACGACATTAAGCAACTTCCACATATTGCCAGCAGGGCAAGTTGCGCGGTGTTTGTCGTCCCGCCGAATACCAACCTCAATCTTCCCACTGCACTCAAACTCACCCCGGCCGATGACAAGAAAACCAATCTCATCACAGTTGAGCAAGTCCGTGAATTTATCGCCCTGTCAAGCAGCAAGGAAGTACGCGATCGCTACTTCATCATTAATCCCGCCGATACTATGAACGAGGCCGCCCAAAACGCCCTTCTCAAAACCCTCGAAGAACCAAAACCATTTTGCCACTTCGTCTTGCTTACTGAGCAACCTTCCGCACTCCTGACCACCATCCTCTCACGATCACAAATCTTTTCCCCTAAAATCACGGGCACCCTAGACTGCGCCCCCAACAACAATGCCAAAATCATGAATTTCGCCAAACAATTGATTGCCGCTAATCCCAGAGATCTGCCCGCTATTGCTAACGAAATCACTAAGACCAAAACCAAACCCCGCGAACAGGCGCTAGCCGTTGCCGCTACAGCAATTGAGCTCCTCTATAAATCATATTTCAAAACCAAAAACCCTAAATTTCTAACTAAACTACCCAACTTTATCACTCTGCACAAAAACCTCTCCAACAACGGTCATATCAAACTTCACCTTGTAGCTGACTTAATTTAATAAGTCGAAAAAATTTGCGACCAATAAGTTTTGTGCTGCGAGCTCGGATCAAACACAAACCCTACTGAAAGATATTTAAAGTCTTTATTCAAAATGTTAGCGCGGTGCTCTGGAGAATTCATCCACGACGCCACCACAGTTTCAGGCGATACTGCAGCATTGCCGGCGTTCAAATTTTCACCGCTCATACCACCAGTCTGCGGAATAGGACACGCCGTCGACCAGGAAGAGCCATCTGGACGTGTATGCGAATATGATTTCATCAGCTCCTTAGCCCGCGTTGTTGCTGCTCCTTCGCAAGTCGTACCCCAAGATAATGCCGCCAAACCCTGCTTAGCGCGCTCCTTATTTACTAAAGTCAAGACATCGCGCTTCCATTGTTCTATCGGCGGAGCAATCACTGTCACCGTCAGCTTATCATGACGCTTACCATCATATGTACCCGCTGTAATCGTAGTAGTGCCAGTACCAACAATTGATGGATAACGACACGTCTCGGAGCTATATCCTAACCAAGTCCGCGCCGTATTATAGAAACCCGCAATCACTGAAGAATTGCTCGACTGCCAATACATATCCCCTAAACCACTCAAACCACCACCCACGCAAATATCAAAGTTGGCTGTCTGATAAATCGTAATCGAATCCTCGCTCCATAGTTCACCCGCCGGGACCGCTCCACCACCTACGCCCGTGCTGTTGGAGGTACTTGTGCTCGAATTGCTAGAGGCACTATTACCATTATTTGGCAAAGTAATCGTATTGCCCCCCACATTCACTACTGGAGCATCAATTTCATCGTTTACCGGGTCAATCAACCCTAACTCTTCCAACCGGCCTGATACCACATCATTACGCTCAGCCACTACTTGAAACTCAATTCCACCATTCAAATTAATCGCACTGAATATCATTACTCCCACGATTAGAATCGCTACCGCATTCAACGACAGCAGAATCGTCATTCTAGTTTGGCGTAGAAGTTTCGAAGTCATTTATCTAAGCCCGAATATGTTTTTCTGAATCAATGACCGTAGCCACCAAGTTAATAATCATTTCCAATTGAATCAAATCACGTCGCTCAAAGCTTGATTTCCCAAGGGGCTTTCCCACCACAATCTGACCAAAAGCTTTACCCTTGGCATTACGAAGCTCAGCCACCGCCTTCAAATCCAAATCGTCCAAAATTTTCTGTACGGTCTTACTAGGCTCCTGCCAAACTTCACCTCTCGGTGTTGGTTTCAGGTGCGTAAGTTGAATAACTTCCTCAGCCGACATTGCCAAGGATTTGGAGCCATACAACTTACCATTAATAATAAAGCCAATGTACGCAAAATGTAAGTGTGTCGCCAAAAATGCCGCCAATTCGCGCAAATCGACATTTTTGGCCGCCAGACGATTAAGCTTTTTAATTACATAAGCAATATCCACCTGTCCCACAGAAATCATTGAACGCATCGAAGCGCTTACCTCATTAATTAATGGCATCAATAACAAGACTATTACGATCATCAAGAAATTGAGCACTAGTACAGAAGCCGAAGGATTAGGAATCTTAAATAGGGCCGTAAAGATAAGATAAAAAATCAACATATAAATCACTGCACCCGAAACTAAAAGTACAACGTATGACAATGTCTTTAACCACCCAGACGAAATCGAAATAATACGGAACCGCAAAATAGCGTAGTAGAATGTCACTAACGTAATACTTAATGCTAGCGGCCCAATCCAAATCAAATCATAACGCACGAACAGCGGCAAAATCAAGTCTGAAATCATCGATAATGCACCTGTAACCATGAGACCAACTAGCAGGACGTAATCACCCTGACGCACGCGCTTTATTCGTGTACGGCGCGAATGCTGCAGAATAAAGAACCAAGCCAAAACACTATTTAATACAAAGAAGAAAGTGTATAACCAGTACATCACACCATTTACAAGCTGAACGGTATTGCCTTGATTAGTCAAAGTAAAGCCCACAAACAAGATTGAAGTGTCGTGTAATACCACCGCAGAAGACACAATCACCGCTAAGGCGGCACTTACAGTCAAAACTTTACCTATCACATATTCCCATGATGCGAAACCCAACAGAGCCACCATCATAATCGCTGAAGCAATATATATTAGCATGATCAAGACCGGAGCTACCGATTCAGACCCAACAGGCAAAGCCAAAAATAGCGCAATCGCCACCGACCATAGGGCCGCCATCATTGCCGCCACAAAAAACCAAGCCATACGCGTACGATCCACCTTTGACGCTCCCACTAGAACTGAAAAACCTGACAACACAGCCAATACCGATGTCGCAAATAGCAATATTGATGTGAGACTCACTTGACCTCCTTTTACTTCCGTACTATACTTGAATTATAGCATATACATTAAGCAAAGGTCAACACATGCCGTCAAAGAAAGCTAAACAAAAACTCATGAAGCGTCGCCTTGGCTCAATTGCAAGAGTCATCGCCTGCGCCTCATTCTTAATACTAACTCTCATTGGCGTTTCGTCACTCGTACGCGCCATGTCACTTGAATCAATTGCCAACGAAAACGGCATTCCTGCGTCCTGGAAGGCGGCATCATTAGGTAATCCTGACACTATTACTGTGCCCATCACTTATTGGGACCAACGCGAAGACGACTGTAATGATCCTAACCGTCAATTCGAATGGACAGCCTGCCGTCTCTACGCCAAAGGCATTATTCGCAATGTCGTTCACAATCAGCTTGGCGCTGACGGCTTACCGGTACCTACTTATACAAATAGTACTGACGCCTGGGCGGCTTATCATGACGTTTTCACGGCTAACGTCACTGGCCATAACCCAGTCCAAACTGGCGACAATTTTTACCGTTGGTTCCATGAAGCCTATGACGCTAACGGCAAACAATTATCTAAACGCTACGACCGCGAGGTCACTTTTACCCGCTCTGGCAACAACTCCTACGAATACGGCAGTAAAGGCACCTTCCCGCTAGACGACGTTACTTTTTCTAAAGATGATCCTACCACTCGACAAGGTCATAATTTTCTCTTTACCGCCCACATGCGCATTCCAATGAAAATCAGTGCCGATGGGAGCGAGCAATTCTGGTTTAGTGGCGATGACGACGTCTGGGTCTTTTTGAATGGCCAATTAGTACTCGATCTCGGCGGTCTACATATGGACACCGAAGGGAACTTCAAAATTGATGCCAACGGCAATGTCGTTTCCACAGTCAACAACGTTGCTGACCAACCTTGCCGTCAAACTGTAGCCAATCCGCTTTCAGTCGGTTACGATATCTACAATAGCCAAGTCGAAAACAAATGTGCTCGTACGCCAATAACTACCACGATTTATACCAATTTCAAGCCTGGCGATGTTGTCAACCTAGACTTCTTCTATGCTGAGCGTAGCACTACTGAATCCAACACGCGCATCAATATCACCAATATGAACTGGCCGATTTCTGCCGACAGCGATGTCCAGGGTGAAGTCATTGGGCAAATCGGCGACAGCGATAATAAACTAGTCCAGTTCAACACTAGTATTTCCAATCGCGATCCAGAGAACAAGCTCAATCTCGAACGTTTCGCAGCTTATATTGATGAAACCACCACAGACGGCAAAGACCAAGGCTTCATTCCACTCAACAGCGATACTCTATACTATACAACTACGCCCGACGACAAAGATTCTTGGAAGCCAGTCGATATCTCTGCTCCCAACGGTTCAACTACTGGATTCAATCTCGCTACTCCGCTTACTCTGGCTCCAGCTGGTAGCGCTGGTGACACAATCTACTTCCGTTATTTTGCCGAAACTTCTGGCCACACAGGCGAAATGACCAGCACCGTAAGTTATTACACCACACTCAATGGCGCTGCCGGTGTCACGTATGATTACGATACCGTAACCTACGAACACAAAGTTATTCCGCAAGAATACAACCTTACCATCAATTATCTCTACAAAGAAGATAATACACCCATCACCGACCCCTATACGAATAACTTCGTAGCTGGTAGCGAGTTTAATGTCGACTCACCAAAGATTGATGGCTACATTCCAGATTATAGCAACGTTAGTGGTACTGTCTCCGACCAAGATTTAGTCTATAATGTTTATTATAGCAAGGAGACCACCGAAGAACCGGAACCAGTCGAGCCAATCGAACCGATCGAGCCAGAACCAACGCCTAGTGAGCCAGAAACTCCAACCGGCCCAGAAACCCCCTCACAACCAACATTGCCAATCCTGCCCGATTTACCCAGCTCCGATATCATCAACGGCGACCTAACCTACCTTGGCCCTCTAGGTGAGATTGCTTATGTGCCTAACACCGGCATCATTAGCGACGCTGTAGCCGCAATCTTTGAAGTTGGATTTGCCGAGATTATCCTCTCTCAAGGCATCGTGATGGCATTACTGCTCATCTTTGCTGCTTCATTTGCTACTTGGTTCTCATTCCGCAAATACATGAATATGACTCCAGCCAAAAACTACGCCATGACGAAGAAAACTCATCCCAAAATGCCAACCAGCAAAAAAGCTACAGGTTCCAAGGTAAGCGCCCGCAACGCACATGCCGTTCGCAACAAGAGCGTCCGCAAAGCCAAAAAGTAATTCTTAATCAACAAAAAAGACTCTGCCAAAAGCGGAGCCTTTTTGTACATAAACAACTTTTTCAAAAAATTAGAGCTTTGAGCACTGGAAGATGATGCCAATGGGATGCTCCGGGTCAAATTTGCAATAGTCAATCTTCAGACCTACTTTGGCGCAAACCGTCTCGACCCAAGCATATGCATCCTGAAGTGACGACCGCGGTTGCATATCGGACTCCCAACGCATGATTATCTTGTCGAAGACTAACGTATTCTGCCAGAACCGCTTCCGCAGCTTGGATCCACCATCCAGCACCTGCATGTCAAACTTAATAGCACCATCTGCAGTCAGCATTCTTGCCATGTTGGATAGCAGCCATTCCAAACGAGCATCATAATACGAAGCCACACCCCAAGCCCCCACCAAACTATAGGCTTCGTAGTTACCGGCATCAGTAAAAGCCGCCCGAAAGTCTTCATAGCGATAATCAATACCATAATCCTCCAGCGACTCCGTCAAGATGTCGTCGAAGTACTGACGCAATCTGACGTCCATGTCGTACGCCACCAACCACGGCATCTCATGCTGATTCAAGCGCTCCATAGGAAAACGTTGTAACTGACGTGCTTCCTGTAGCGTACCCGCCCCCAACACCAGTGCTCGCTGCGCCTTTTCCAGAGCCGGTTTTGCATCTTCTGCCCGTAAACGAGCGAAAGCATACATCTCATCCTTGCAAATGAACTGAAACAGCGCGTCCGACATAGGAATTCTCTGCGGTTTGCCAAAGATGTCCAAAGCTTCACCATGCGCCGGACAAAGCGCCAGAGCTCCCGGGACATACATCAATAGCGGCACAAAATACCGTGAATAAACGCCATATTGCTCCATGAATTTCACCAGCCCCTTGTTGTGTCGCAAGCGAGGCTTAAACCACGGCCATATGACTTCCAAAATCTGCTTACGCTCTTTCAGATACTGCGCCTTATCGGGCGCCGTGCTATAGAAATAAGCCAGCAGCTGCTGCAGGATATGCTCAAGCTCGGCCTTAGATGCCGTATAATGTGTAATCTTGCCATACACCGCCTGACGCACAAACCATCCCCTATGATACTCCGGATCCAAACTCGGTAAGTTTGGATGACTCGTAAATAATTTTACGAGCTGCGACTTGTCAGAAAATGACAAGTTCATCACCTCCTTCACTTTTTTCTTGAAAAACAAATCAAAGTTCCAGGAGCCAAAACTCCGCCCCAGTTTTGATCTGCCTCACGCCAAATTATATCACATTTCTTTAATGTAAAACATCACTCCGATGTTATTAAATTCACACTTCACTACTTCCAGCCCTTCTTTTGCGCAAGCACGACGCACCTTACGCATGGCTGCCTGCAATGATTTCTCTGGTTTAATCTGTGGTTTGGTTCGCCAGTTCAAAACAACCGCATCACGAATTAACTCCATCCGCATTAACTGCAAATCAAACATTATCAAGCTATTCTCGCTCCGGCTTAGCATTAATTTCATGTTTTTTAACATTGCTATTAATTGCTTATGCCTAGTATAGTAAGATAAAACTCCATTTGCTACCACAAGGTCATACTGTCCCCAATTGGCTTTATCTGCAAACGCCGTCTCAAAAGATTCAAAATGATACTCAATCCCATACTCCTCTAGCGGCTTAACAAAAACCTCCGCCAGATGGTCGCGCAATTGCAGATTGCTATCATATCCCACGATACGCTGTTTTAACTTGCCTAAGGGATAATCATAGCGTCTTAATTCTGGCAAAGACCCCGCGCCAATGAACAGTACTGACTTCGCAGTCTGCATCTGCGCCTGAACCAACCGCGTGCGCCGTCGTAACCAGACAAACATTTCATCTTGTACCGAAAACCGATACATCAAATCACTCTGAGGAATCTGAGTATACTTACCGCTCATGTCGTGACCTTCACCAAACGCTGCACCTAGTGAGCTTGCCTGCGGCACATGGTACAAAAACTGCAAAAAGAAACGTGAATGCACACCATACTCACGCATAAATTTTGCCAAGCCCGGATTTTTGCGTATCAACGCACGCATTTTCGGCCAAATTGTATCCAGACCTAGCTTATCCTGCTCAAACTGCTTACGATCGCTCACCAAAGCGCAATGCGTCAACAGCTCGTCGTAAATATGCTGCAGCTCACGTTTTGACACTCTGCGCCATGGCAAAGGTCGCCGCGAAAGTATGGTATTCAGCACAAAACGCATCCCATGCCACCACTGATTAATCGCTGGCAAAGAACTATCTGTCAACAACTTTTCTATTTCTTGGTCGTGAGCACGTGTCACAACATACCTCCTGTATCTATTATTGAAACCGCTCACCCTAATTTCTAATATTATATTATGCTTGAGTTAATTTGCATAGTCCAAATTACCCTTACGCTTGCCGAAAGCCATAATCTTTGCTATCATGGATATGTTGTCCGTGGGCTAGGTCGATACAACTTTAGTCAGTTGCTTCTCCCGGACACAGTATTTAAACAGGAGATTTATGCGTATAAAGCTAAAGCACGCTCAATCTCGCCGCGAACCGCAATTTCCGCCGGCCGCTTGGCAAGAATTCATTGAGATCAAGCCGAATCTTTAGACTCGCACCGCCCTATATCGCAAGGTATAGGGCTTTTTAGTGCTATAATATTGTTATGGATAAAACCGTCTTTCAGAAAATTTGGCAGGGAATCACCGAATTTGGACGCTGGCTAGCCAAGGGTTTTCATGACCTCAAAACAAGCTTCCTTAAAGGTTTTACGCACTGGATTGACCCAAAACTCGCTAAATATCGTACTCCGAAGCCCACCCAACATATTCCCGTCAAAACCGCCAATTTAGCAGAGTTAAAAACTGAAACCAAAAATCTTACTCCCAGCATCAAAGATTATACTCCCACTTCCACAACCGAATTTCTTGATTTGCTCAAACGTACTCCGCGCTCAGTTTTAAATACTCGCGAACGCCACGTCATTGCCACGATTATGAACTTTCCCATCGTCAAAGTTTCTGAGCTCATGTTGCCTCAATCCGCCATCGTCTACGTACATGAAGATGAGGTTCTTGGGCCACTCACACTCGATCGGCTTTATCGTTCTGGTTTTCAGCATTTTCCCGTCCTCGACAAAAGTCGCAAACTAGTAGGTGTCGTCCATACCACCTCATTCAACAATCTTGAAATTAAAGAAACTCGTAGCGTGCACGACATTCTTGACCCCAAAATTTGCTACGTGCGCGAAGATTACACTCTCAACCAAGCTTTGGCTGCCTTTTTGCGCACTAATTCCTATTTTTTCCTCGTAATTGACCACTACGAGCGTATTGTTGGCATGCTAACTTATGAAATGCTCATCGATTATCTCCTTGGTGAAACCCCATCCGACAGCTTTGACCGCGACAGTGATCGGCTAGCTGTAGCAAAACGCAAATAATGCTATAATTAACCCATGGCTAAATCTCATGTTCAATATTCTTGTCAGCAATGTGGCGCCGTCTACAAAAACTGGACTGGTCGTTGTAACAAATGTGGTGCCTGGAGTTCACTCATCCAACAATTCGACGAAAACAGCCGCGAAGAAAAATCCGCTGTTGGTCGCAGCCAACTATCCGGTAAACCTCTCGATTTTGTTTCTATTAACGACCTTGAAGTCAGCAGCGAAAAAAACCGTCTTAGCACTGGATTTAAGGATTTAGATACCGTACTCGGTGGCGGAATTTTACCTGGCTCAGTTGCGCTCTTGGCTGGACAGCCCGGCATCGGCAAGTCCACCCTCCTCATGCAAATCTGCGCCACCATCGCGAGCGACCGCAAAGTATTATATATATCTGGCGAGGAATCTGCCGGACAGGTCAAGCTCCGCGCAATTCGCCTGGGCGCCGATTCTGACAATCTTAAATTCGCTAGCTCTACTTCCGCTAATGACATCGCCAAAACCATCGAAGAAGGCGGCTTTGATCTCGTTATTGTCGACTCAATTCAAACCCTCACAATTGCCGAAATCGCCTCTGCTCCCGGTGGAATTTCTCAGGTCACAAATTGTGGCAACCTTATCATCCGCGCCGCCAAAATGTCCGACACCGCAGTAATCATTGTTGGCCACGTCACCAAAGAGGGAACTTTAGCCGGGCCAAAAGTCCTGGAACATCTCGTTGACATTGTACTCAACTTCGAAGGCGACCGTTATGGTGGATTCAAAATTATCCGCGCCATCAAAAACCGTTTCGGATCCACCACCGAAGCCGCAATTTTCGAAATGAACCAGTCCGGCCTGGCCGAAGTAGAAAATCCATCTGCCGCCCTGCTTGCCGAACGCCAAAACACCGACGGTTCAATCATTCTTGCCACGCTTGAAGGCACTCGTCCCATTCTAGTAGAAATCCAAGCCTTAGTCACACCCACCAATTTTGGTTATCCCAAACGTACCGCTTCCGGCTTCGATCTCAATCGTCTTAATCTTCTCATCGCCGTAATTGAACGCCGCACCAAGCTCAAGCTCAACGATAAAGACGTTTTCATCAACGTTGTTGGTGGTCTCAAGCTCCAAGATTCCGCCGCCGACCTTGCCATTTGCCTCGCTATTGCCTCTGCCGTCGCTGGGCGCAAACTGTCCGAAGATTTTGTCGTCTTTGGTGAAGTTGGTCTTGGTGGTGAAATTCGCTCAGCCTTCCGCCCCGATCAGCGTATCTCCGAAGCTAAAAAACTCGGTTTTGCTCACGCCATCGCTCCTGCCACCGTCAAAGACAAATTTGTCATCCCCGTCCGCGACCTCAGAACTACTTTAATCGATTACGTAAACGAATAATTATGCGCATTCTAGGTATCGACCCTGGTACAGGCATCTGCGGTTTTGGCGTCATCGAAGGTCGCAAAGCAATTGACTACGGTGTCATTGCCACCCCGCCCCACACACCACTCGCCGACCGTCTGCTTGATATTTATGAATCCTTGCATGAGATTATCAAACAAAATCATCCTGACGTCATGGCCATCGAAAAGCTGTTTTTCAAACAGAATATCACTACTGGCATTTCGGTTGCCGAAGCCCGTGGGGTTTGTCTGCTTGTTGCCAAACAATGTGGTTTACCTACCTACGAATACGCCCCTAATCAAATCAAAATGGCAATTTCTGGTGATGGGCACGCTCACAAGAAACAAATGCAAGAAATGGTTCGCCTTCATTTTGGCCTCAAGACCACCCCTAAGCCCGATGACGCCGCCGACGCCTTGGCCGTCGCTATTGTCCATTCTTTTGTTGCCAAAACCGAGCAATAGTCTACATGTCTTGTGCGCAGCGGGGTTGTAGACCTGCATAATACTGCCGGTACTTTGGCAGACATTGGTCTTGGTGCTGATTGGCGATCATCACGCGCTGCTGCCTATATATCTAATACTTCAGCTACAGTTTACTATCTTGCCTTTAATGCCACAGCGACTTATCCGTCGCATGGACCATACAACCGCTTCTTCGCTTTCCCCCTCCGCTGCCTTAGTACTGTATTAGACATGTAGGGCTTACGTAGCTACGAGTTTCGTGATACAATAGTCGTAATATTCAAGGAGGTTTATGAACAAAAAAGCATTTTTCGGAGCAATTTTTACTCTTAGCTTAATGTTCTGTGGGTTAAGCTTCACTTCCACATATGCAGAAGAAGTAGTCACTAGCCCCATTGAGCTTAACGACAACATTGAGGCAACTAGCGACGAGTCAGGGATCATGTCAATTTCCGATTCAAGCGACACTACAACTCATGATGACGACGCATCAGACCAAACTATCTTGGAAGAGGGTACTTCTGGAGAACCCGAAGTAGTTTGTGCTGATGCAAGCGAACCTGGCTGCGAAAATACCAACACTACACCAGAAATCGTCGAAGAAGACGGGGAAAGAACTGAGATCGAACCCGAACTCTGGCCGCTCATCCTTTCACTAAGTGCTCTTGGCATCACCATTGTTTTCGTTATCATTATTAATCTCTGCGGACGCAAAAAACAAAAATGATCGCTCATCTTGCCGGCAGCATTACCGAAAAATTCCAAACCTCTGTCATCCTCGACGTACATGGAGTTGGCTACGAACTTAGTATCTCCGCCCCCGACGCTGAAAAAATCAACCTCGGCGACGAAGTAAAATTCTACACTTACCATGCCATTCGCGAAAATTCCGAGGAACTCTTTGGCTTTTCCAGTCTCGCCGCCAAGAAAATGTTTCAGATGCTAATTTCCGTCAACGGTGTTGGCCCCAAAGCTGCCATGGCCATCCTTAGCCTTGGCAGCACCGAAGAGGTTCGTAATGCCATCGCCAACACTGACGCTACCTTTATCGCTAAGGCCGCCGGCGTAGGTAAAAAATCGGCCGAACGTGTCATTGTCGACCTACGCGACAAAGTCGGAGCACCCAGCCATTACGGCGCCACTGAAACCAAATTCACTCTTTCCGCCGCCGTTGGTCCCGAAGATGAAGCTCTTGATGCCCTTATTGCTCTCGGCTTTCCACTTAAAGAGGCCTCCGCCGCTCTCGCTAATGTCGACCCAAGCTTACCAACCGAAGACCGCATTCGTAGGGCTTTAAAACAACAATAAAAAGCCCCGGGCCACATCGGCCGAGGCTCAACGTCGCACGGGTATTATGAAGATTACCACCATCCCATTACAATTCCCTCCAGAATGTCCGCACGCGTAATCTCACGATGCGGTTCTGATTTTGGCTGATTATAGTTCTGCATTAGCGTCACAAAATCCGGCCGTTGTCCCAATCGTTGTAATCGACTTATTGCTGATTTAGCATCCCTGAAAGTTTGGCAGGCCTCATCATAAGCCTTGTTCTTTAACGGAACGATTTCAACCAATTGTCTATTCCAGTCGTATTCCCCAACCATATCCAGACCTCCCCACATCGCATACAGCAATCTGGTTCTTTCGTCAGCTGCGTCACTTTCAGTACTCATGAAACTTTTGTAGTACAAATTATGGCAACAAGTAATCCATCCTGGGCGTTCTTCGTAAAAGCCACGATCCAAATCCACCGTCAAAAAAACATGTAATTTCCAATATGTTTCGTCCAAGATGCTGCCTTTTTCAATCCTCCGCCATTCAATTGATGAAAAACGCAAAATTTTACTGTCTCGTATGCATTCATGTATAAACCTCTTGACTTCTTTGCACCAATCCAACCCCGCATCTTCTGACATCTTAAAGCTTAAATCAATCAACAGCAATCGATGTTCCAGCTTGTCAATATTAAGATGAATGCAATCGTTGACGACAATACTTTGTCGACCGGTGGGAGAAAGTGTCTCATTCACACTCTGGCCAGCTAACAATCTCGCCTCATAAAAGCCCAGCTCCTGTCGAGATAATTCCTCAAACACCTTCCATAATCCAGTCTGTATCAACATCTTTTTAATCGGTGACTCACTGCATTTTTTTGAACGCCAATCATAAATGCTATACATTGCCAGACCACTCAGAGGTCGCTCGGACTGCCGATAGACAGGCGCCCCGTAAGGAATCAAAATATCTAAAGCTGACGGTCCCCACCTAGGCATTGGCCGGAAGGCTAACCCAAGCTCAAAGAAGAGTATTTCTGCCGCTACATTGTTGCTATCATTTCCGATACAGATATACCGTTCATCTTCAGTTCTTTTACCTAAAGTAAAATTTCTCAAATCCATTCGCCCCACTCCCTTCAACATTTTCAAAGAACTATCACATATAGTTACCACCCGTGCTACGTCGTTCACTCGTATTATATCACAATCACTCTTCCCAAATCAGAAAAACTATGCTAAAATAGACCTCAGTTGTAATATAAAAGGTTAAAATATGAGTTTCA
>CASXXK010000017.1 GCA_949480205.1 uncultured Candidatus Saccharibacteria bacterium | reverse complement strand
ACCGGTGATATGGGTTCGATTCCTGTCGCCCCTGCCATACCGAACTTCGTTTTTTAAGGAAGAGCCCCGAGAGGGGCTCTTTCAGGGTATAAACGAGGTTTACACCATTAAAATCGAGGTTCGATAGTAGCAAACCTAAGATTTGACGTTTCTCGTTTGAATTCGCAACCTTAAAGATGTCGGCAGCGTGTTCAAAGAGGTTAAGTAAATACTCCACCGTTACATAGTAGCCTTGGTCGATATCGTCTAGCCTCTGCTGTTGCTTTTCAATCTCTGCCAACTCCTCGGCATAGCGTGACATATTTTCGTCATAAAATTCCTGAGTAATACCTACGGTATTAGTGCCGTCGCTATCCATATATTTGTCGAACAAATTACGTTGACGACGCTGAATTCGCTTCTTAGCGGTCTCCAGCTCGCCACGACGCACTTCGTAATACTTGTTTTTCTTAGCGTGAGCCTCGGAAAGCATTTTACGGAGCTCTATAAGGCGTTCCTTGGGTGGCACTAGATTCTTTAACAAATCCTCCATAATAGCATCGACTTTGCGTTCTTCAATGCTATGCACTTTATCTTGATGCTCATCCTTACCGTTAGTGCAATGATAGTAGATATAATGGTGAACGTTACCATTTTGCTGTTTTTTGGTTTTTGTGTCTGGGGTAACACTACACCCGCAAACGGAACAAGTAATCAGTCCTTTATAGGTTGCACCGCTCCCAAAATAACGCTGACGACGGTGGGAGTGCCCACCCAGCACTTCCTGATTACGTTCATAGAGGTCGATGGTAATCATCGGCTCGTAGATGTGAGGATACTCCATACCAGTCTTCGGGTCAACCAACACTCCATAGTAAAATTTATTTGTTAGAATGCGATAAATTCCATCCTTGACGAGCTTCACGCCAAACTCTTCCTCAATTTCCTTAGACAGTGACTTAATAGAATACATTCCCGTCGAGTAGCGACACAAAATTTCCTTGGCAACATTACCCTTAGATGGATGCTGCATTACCGTCCGAGTGCCGTCTGGTAATTTGGTATGCATATAGCCGAATGGGGCAGACCAAGGTAATTCTCCCTTCTGGAGTTTGGATAACTTAGAGTTCTGCCCATCTTCCTTTACTCGCTCTAAATATTGACGAGCAATAAGAACCTTCATATCCCATTGCAATATGTCGTTACTTTTGCTGTCTTTGTCTAGAATAAAGTTATCGTCTATGAAGTGGATTCTCTTACCAAATTTAGAACGTAGGTCATCCACCACCACGGCATCTTGAAAGTTACGTGTGATACGGTCAACGCGAAGCGCAATCACATCAGTCACGCTTCTATTTTTCTTGACATATTCAATCATTTCAGCAAACTTCCTGCGAATCTTATACTGACCACCAGTTTCGCTTACAGAAAAAACTTTATCAACTTCCAGTCCGTGACCCTTAGCATATTCCTCGGCACGGGGGATTTGGATTTCCGTTAGCGACAGACCTTCTTTTTCTTGTCGTGCCGTTGAGACGCGAGCAAAAATGACGGCTTTTCGTTTCGCTGGTGCTTTTCCGCTTGCGCTTACATTAGAGTTAGCTTTGTCTGCAGATTTTGCATCTGCCATTATTTTTATTGCCATAATTCTTCCTTATATTATACCACTTCACCCCTGTAATCATCAAGGTTAAGCAGCTTAAACTTATTGATTTGTGCTCTTACTTCCGCAAAGTAATTTACGCCTGATTCTGGCAAATTATATCCCTTGAACCTCTTCTTTAAGTCATACCACTGCCGACTATTGCAACCCAATACTTTTCTGGTGACATTTACGCCAACCTCATTGACCATAATACGTCCACCAAGTAACATCAGTGCGTTTGCTGGAGTGATTTCTGGATTTAGGCGTTTCACTTCGGCTAGATACTCATTTGGAGGCTCTCTGCCGCCAACGGACGATGGCATTGCCATTTCTAAATTAGACAGTTCGCTCAAAAGCATCGCTTTCGCCACATTCAGACTATAAACATCTTTCAACTTAGGTCGGTCAGGCACATTATGTCCAAGTGCTCTCAATTCCCGCACGATAGTTTTGCGATTTAATAGTCTTGATTCGACTCGCAAGACCTTGAACGTTTCAGGTGCATCTGCCAGAAAAACCTTGACATATTCTTGCTGGCACCAGCTATCCTTTTCTAAATTACCTTTTTCACTTATTTTTGCTTTTTCTAACTCACGTAACTTATCATAAATGCAAAGACTATGCGCGTTGGTGAAAATATGAAGTGCGTCGCCACCATTAAGGTATTTCGTCTCACACTCTTTTTTATGTAGGCTTATCTCCGTCTTTTTAAGATAGTTAATTACATCTCTCGGCTCTGTGCCATCTGTAAATACAATGTTTTTAGCAAAATGTATTGCTTTTACTTCAGCATAACGAAGCTGATTTGACGACAAATGCACGCCTTTGGTTGCCAATATTGAGCTTAGTTTATTGCATAGTTTGTAATAATCCGACACACCAATTTCAGCAAAGTTATTGCCGTAAAGTAACTTTGGGGCGGAAAACTCAATATAAAGCAGGCGGCGATAGCCGCCAGTTACTCGTTGCACATACAACGTCAAGCGTGGAGCATAAATGCCCAACTTTTTATCCTGTTTTGTCGTATTGAGATGGTATACCGCAGAGCTTCCACTCATATTTATGAATGGTGGGATAAATACACCTCTAAGAGATGGTGACCAATCGTCAAAACTTGATTTAGCGATAATTTTTTGAAGCTTTGGGTCTCCAATTTCAATTACTAGAATTAAAGTATCCAGCATATTTTATTCCTTTCGTTACTTCTTCATATTTTTTAATTACTTCCTCTTCAATAGCCGAACCAACTTTATGAGTGATTGGGTAGAAGATGCTTATCGCTCGATTACCAACCTTTTTAGTTGGGTAAACGAGTCGATAGCCACCGTTTGGTCGTGTCATAATTGCAACCGAAGAGCAGCTGATAACTCCGCAGAGCGTAAAGCTCGCAAATGCTACTAAGCCACCTTGCGGGCGAACGGGCACGATTTCAATTTCGCTAATTAGCCTCATCTTCATCCTCTTTCCGCCCGTCCACTTTCTTCGGCATTTCGACGACTTTATAACGACGGTTAAGTCCATCAAGAAGCGAAGTTAGCTCAAACAAATCGTTTGTGACGACCTGCTGTTCCAAATCTGCGTTCTTTGATTCACTCATACGCCCGATTTTACTCAGGAGCCTGTGCACGCCAGCGTGCACAGAGATAGAACATCAAAAAAACGGCTTTTCGCCGCTTTTTCAATAGTTCTAATCAGTTACGCTTTAGAGTAACCTATGATTAATTGCGATACCGCCGTCAGCCGAAACTAGCGCGTTAATTTCGCCTAAACCGAGCATTGAGCCTAGGTGATAGTTAAGCTGTCGCATTCGTTGCTTATAGTCTTTGATACGTGCCTTTCGTTCCTCATTAGTTAAATCTAACCAATCTCCACCTTCTAACGCTTCAAAAATGTCTTCATAAGTGATAACTTGAGATAAATTCCTGCCCTTTTTGAAAATCACTTCCGCAAGGTTTGCCTCTTTATTGGCTGTTTCGCCATTAAAAGTCACGCCATAGCCGTCCAGCACAAGTCTAGGTTGTCCACCACCTACATAACACATACCTTGAATAGAGAGTGGCAACATTTTCCGCCCTCGCGTCTTAAGCAACGCAGAAAGCTCCTCATCGGAAAACTCTTTTATCTTATCTTTACTTTGATTTGATAGGAAAATTTCTAAAATAGCGTCAATTTCATTCACTTGAATAGTTAGGAGTCGTGAATAAACCGCACCCATTGACACATCAGTTAAAAGTTCTGAAACATCACCCTTAGAGTGGATAGACTTCATCACAGTATTTGCGTGCACGATAATAGGGATGTCACAGAGTTCATCATACTCCGCAAAAGCTCTAGCGTAAACACCCGAACACCTAGCGGTAACAGTTTCAGCTGTTCGCGTATAGCTAGATATTGTTTCTCCAATTGTAGTATTAACTAGCTCTAGCCAAATTTCACCAAGATTAGCTTCGAATTTAATTTTTAGCTTCATTTTGCGTGCACCATAGTAGCCTGCAGCTTGTGCATTACCCAAAATTTGTCTAACCGCACTCTCTAAATCTTTGAGCTCTGTCCCATCACGAATTACTATATCCCAATGAACTGTGGGGTCAATCACTATCTCGCTACGTCGCGAAAAACTTGGCATATAGTCACCAAGATGAATATCGGCAATATTGAGGTTTTTAGAAACTTCCAACTCAGCATCAAAAAAACGTTTGGGTAAATATATTGCATCTATCGTTCGTGGTTTTAAGTTTACTTTTTCCATTATTTTACACCTTCACCTTATTTTATTTACTACTTCTTCTTATCACCCACCGTTTCCGCTTCCTTTACTGTCTCAACATCTCCAATCGGATATTTCTTTTTCCAGTTCTCCTCAATGTTTGTTTGGATGCGCAGCGATTTTGGAATGTCCGCTGGTTTTTCTGGAAGATTTTTCGCCTCGCGCTCTTCCACAATAGCCATAACTATCCCAGCAATACTCATCAGAATTATAAACCCAATTCCGCCCCAAAACGCAATTCTCCAAATCCACGGAAACCACCAAGTTCCGCTCTTGCCACCAATCCAGAACAAAAACAAAATTAGCCCGACAAAGCACCATCCACAAATAGTTAGTATAATCGAGCCGCCGACCATCGCCCCAAGCGTCGACGTCTGACTCTCAGGCGAACCGCCGTCTATTGCTCGCTTGATACGCTCACGTTCGGCTCGCTTGCCATCTTCGTAGCCCCACATATATTTGCCATCAGCAGACCAATAGCCATCTTGCCAGCCGTCGTTGTAACTCTTGTTATTTGACATTATTTCATACCATCCTTTGATTATTATAACATATATAGTCAAATCAGTCTAGTTCATCCTGTCTGAAATGCCCTCGTCATATCGACTATCTGACAACCCCGCCAGATACTGCCTCGAAACCAAGTGCGGGCGGTATGCGTCGCCGTATAATCTATCAGCCTCTGCGCACCAAGCGGAGTCAGCTCCTGCAAAATCCTCTATCCTGTGCCCCCAATAATTTTGTAGCATCACCTGATCTTTGCCAGTCAAACAAGCGTGAATCTTTGGAGCAAGTGTCCTAACTCGTGATATGATTTGCGGCACTTGCATACGCTCGTTGTCATATTCAACAATAGCTTGCCCGCCAGCCGTGAAAAAATCACGCAAATTTGCCGTAACTACACCATACTGTGATGCCAAAAATGCAGGGATCCGCTCATACTTTTTTGAGCTGCTCGAAAATACTTCTGGGAAGAACGCCATAACCGAGGCGACGATCAAATCCCTTTCCAAGCTTGATAGTGATGATAAATTACGTATTACAGGACTTAAAGCGGGCATATTGTCGGTTTCGTCATCAATCCACCACAGCGAGTCGCTAGCCGCCATCTGCGCCCTATAATACTGGCGTATTGGCTTAATCGGATTTTCCATCATTCTTAACTCATCATAGGGAATGCCTATTTTAGTAAAGATCGATTCGCCATCTGGTAGATTCATATCTATCTGATAACGAGGATAGTGCGTAACCGAAATACCATTTAGACACGACTCGTAATCTCTAAAGCGTATATCTGGCTGTCCGCCGAGTTTACCAAAGAACATATAGATTTTCTCAACCGTTGCTACTCGCGAAGATTCCAATACGCTATTGCCAATAGATGTCCAGTCATTTTTCTTAGTTGCTTTTACTTCTATACCGTAAAAATCGGCGGCAATAATATCAGGGAAGTCGCGGTCGGCTGTATGAATAATCCTATCATCTAACGATGTGCCGCGAGCGCAGCCCCTAGCGTTTTCGTAAACAATTTCCTCAAATTCGTTGCCAGAAATCCTTTCGGGATGCCCATATAATGCAATGCTTTCAAGTGTGCTACGGCGTGTAGCCATAAGTAGTTGCTCAACCTCTAAACGGCTAACGGCTGGTTCGTCAACGTAGATCATTGTTCTAGAATCTTCCTCAGCATTTGTGCTAAGTGCCAGCCAAAAACGGGGGCGACGGCATTGCCGACTTGTCGATAGGTGTCGGTGATTGATGAGACAAACTCGAAGTCGTCTGGGAACGATTGAATGCGAGCCGCCTCTCTTGCCGAAAGTCGACGAGGAAGTTTGTAGTGAAACTCTATATTACCGTGATGTTCAGCACGCATCGTCGGTGCGGGTCTATCTGCTTTCGTTATGTTATTACCTTGCGTTCCTTCAATGCGCTTAGCCTTTGAGTAGCCGAAGTTTGGCAGTTTGCTTTGTATATCTTCATCTTCAATGTCTTTAAGTGCCTCTTCGATTGTCACCCAAGGTTTTAATCCATTCTTGCCGCCATCGGAGTGCGTTGGTTCTGCCCAACTTATCTTTAAGCCTAGGTCTTGACGGACGCCGACAATAATGACGCGTTCGCGAGTTTGAGGGACGCCAAAATCAGCAGTGTGCAACAAGCGATAATCCACCTCATAACCCAATTTTGCAAAATCTTCAGTAATGGTCTTAATCGCTAGCCCATCCTCCCAAGATAACAGCCCCTTAACGTTCTCCGCCAAAAACACCTTTGGTTGCTTCGTTTCTATAACTTTTGCCATACTCAGATATAATTGCCCACGTTTGACCGTCAAACCGCGTCGCTTACCAGCAAGACTAAAATCCTGACAAGGAAAACCGCCGACCACTACGTCGATATTATCTGGCATTTCTACGCCATCAGCTAGAAGTTTTACGATGTCGCCACACACTACTTCCGTATTGGGAAAGTTGAGTTTTTGTGTTTTTGCCGCTTTTTCGTTTATATCGTTCGCCCACACAATGTTAAATGGATTTTCAGCGTATTTTTTACCAAGATAAGTAAAACCACCCTCAAGACCTAAATCCAAGCCACCGCAGCCCGAAAAAAGCGATAAGACGCAATATTTTTTATTATAATCGGATTTCTTTGGGTTGGGCATCTGTTTCTCCTTGAGGTTGGATACAACAGAAACGAAATAGGACATCCCGACGGATGTCCAAATCTTTTACAACAGAGATGCCCGTTGTGCCGAGATGCCCTATACTCTGGGCATCTACAACCACAGCAAACTCTGCTGTTTCTGTTGTAAAAAATTTAGATTTGGACAATTCTATTATACCACAAACACGTTGACGACGCGAATTTTTATAGAAAACGCTCTACCCGAAATATGTCTTGCAGGCAAAAAGCATACCAGCATTGCACTCCCTCGATGGGGCTTTGGAATACAAAAAAACGGGCGGCGTGCAATTACTCGAAAAACGCCCCATAATCTTACGTTTAGACAAACATTTAGCCATATATGCAAGCACGCCATTACTTTCCTTGTCAATCCTCTGCCGGCAGTATTGCTGATTTCATAAATCTAAAACATTAGAGGAATCCGCTACTCAATACAGATAATACTCCGTGTCGCTGCTATTTCTCTTCAACGCGCCCTATTAGTTTTGAACTTAAAAAACAGGAAATCGTCAAAAATTACCGAAAATGTGCTAAAATTAAAGCATAAACAACAAAAAATATAAAAACTCAAAAATAAACATATTGCTATATTTATTATATTGTGATATAATATAAGCAGTTTGAAGGAATAAAACAATGTCAGATACAGATACATCGAATTCTCAACAAAGTAGCGAGAACACAACAAAAACTGCCCTACAGAAGAGTATGGAAAGTGCAGCGTTGTCTGCTGCTAGATACTTTGCTCAAATGATGAATGCCACTAATACTAAAATTAAAAACATTCGTCTTGAAGAAATCGAGCAATTTGAAGAAAATGGAAAAGATTTCTGGAGAGTAACAATTAGCTTCATTGATGGGAGTATAGATAATCCTATGCAAATCTTCTACGGAGATAATCAAGACAAAAGAATCTATAAAATCATAAATGTAACAGATGGAGATTTCGTCGCCACAGCTATTAAAGATCGCCCGTAAAATGACATCCTCCACGCCAATCAATGACTTTTATGATATTTGCAAACGCAACGGCATCTTGTTAGACACGAATATGCTAATTCTGTATATAGTTGGTCAAAACGGAGAAGAAGCCGTGAAAAATGAATCATTACTACATTCAGAAAAGCATAGTCATTCTTGGGATGATTTTAAAGTTGTTAAACAACTCGTCGATATTAGCGCAACTAAACAATTCTTTTTTACACCTTTTTCGACACCAGAAGTATCACATTTGTTGGATATAGAACAAAATCGTCAACGGTGTAAAAACTCTAAGACGCATAAATACCATAATAGTATTATAGAGACCTTATGTAATGGCATAGAAATATCCAATCCCACCCGTAATATACTTCAGAAACACGAACATTTACTAGAACGATTTGGCATTGCAGATTTATCCATAATAAATACTGCATTCTTTTCTACAAAACCCGTAGCAGTATTAAGCGATGACGAGCCTCTATGTGATCTACTTCAGTTTAATAACCTTCCAGCTATAAGTCTTGCCCGCTTAAATGCCCTAGGAATATGTAACCAGAACTTAATAGCCAGAATGAATACATTCACTGCATATTAGATAAATCCGTGTTTTTCCAGCACTGATTTTACACACTCGACATTAAAGTCGCCTAGTGCTACCATATACTTAGTAGGGTTGAGGATTAAGTCCTTGAAGCCCTGCCATAATATAATCTAAGAATTACCACGATAATGTATGCCTTCAACCCAGACAAGATAGATGCGAAATTTACCAAACTTTTAGCCACAGTTGAAGATACTAATTTGCGCGAAGCTATGCGCCGTCGACTAAAACGTAACTCACATTTAGTCGTAGGCGCAATTTTAGTCGACAAACATCATAAAATTTGTCTAGTACAAGAAGCCAAAGGTCCATGGGCTGGTAAATGGAACATTCCACTTGGCCACCTTGAACACGGTGAAACCATGCCTGCTGGCGCCAAGCGCGAGGTTAAAGAAGAAACCGGCTATGACGTCGAGCTTACCGCACTTTTACCTTTACAAAATGCTTCCTGCGAAAACGTTTTTCGTGTACTCTATGTTGGTCAAGTCGTGGGAGGCTCACCTGACGAACGCATCAAAACTGACACCTCTGCTGTAGAATGGTTCACCTTTGACGAAATCCAGCGGAAACTCGCCAACAAAGAGCTTAGAGATGTTGGAGCATGGTATGACGTTTTACTCTATCAAAATAGCATACAATTGCCGCTAGACACTATCAAAGAAGTGGAGTATACCGAGTTATGATTTGGCTTCCCGTAGTTGGCACCTACGCCGACATCGACGTCTATGCATCAATTATTGCCTATGCTGATTTACTAAATCAGCGCGGTAAGACCGCAAAGACTTATATTCCTGTCGCACCAAATTATAGTGTGCCTGATGAGTTGCGTCTTCCTGAATGGGAAAACGCAATTTTTAATTTACAGCCCAATGACGAAGCCATTATCTTGGATATCTCCAATCCCGAAGCTATCGCCAAATTTGTCCCCGACCATCAAATTCTCGAAATTATCGACCACCATCCTGGCTACGAAAAGTATTGGCAAACTCGCATCGGAGATAAAGCAGTTATCGAAAAAATCGGCGCTGTTGCTACTTCGATTTTTGAATGGTGGGGTGAATGTTGGGATTATAGCAAAATGTCGCCAGAAATCGCCAAACTCTTACTTGGTGCCATTCTTGATAATACTCTCAATTTTAACGCCGACATTACCACCGAACGCGACCATCAGGCCGCAAGCAAGTTAGCTAAAATCGCCAAAACTACCATAGAAGATTTTACCGACTGGTATTTCTCCTCCGTCAGCCAAACCATCCTTTCTGACTTACGAAACGCTTTAATTAAAGACTGCAAACAAGTAACAATGCCAGCAGGTCAAGAAACTTTCACTTTTGCCCAATTAACAATTTGGGATTCAGCAAAAATCATCAATCAAATCAACGAAATCACCCAAATCATGGACAATAATGGCCAGAATTGGTTTGTCAGCATCATCTGCATTTCCGAAAAACGCAATTATATCCTGGTCAGCTCACCAAAAATCGCCACATATTTTACAAAACTGCTCAATCTACGATCACAAAAAGGCTGGCTAATTTCCGATCAACTCTATCTTCGCAAAGAAATTATCGCAAAAATGTTGCAATAGCAATACCAGGCCCATCCAGACCTGGTATTATCATACTCATACAAGCTCTACCGCTTCGCCCTACGCCAGCCGGCTTTCACCGCCTCTGCCTCCGAGCAGAACCAGCGTTCACCCTTACTCGTATCGATCACAGTCTTGTTATAAGACGCTCCGCCAGGCACATGGTAGATTTTTTCACCGCTTGAGCTAATATTGCCCTTAATGTTGCACTTCTGCGATGAAGTTCCAGTACTTGTCACAGGCTTCGATGTACTCGTAGTTGGTTTGGCCGTATTGGTTGTAGTCTGTGGCTTAGATTGCGTTGGTGTGGCCGGCTTAGAGTTACCAGTCGTAGTATTAGGCTTCGCCGTAGTTGATGTTGAACCGGCCGGCTTAGATGTAGCTGCAGTTGTTGTGGTTGTCGACTCAGCTTTTACGCAAACACCGTCCGCCCACAAACCGCGCTTATTGCTTTCTGCAGCCGTCTGTGCATCCTTATATTGCGCCTGTTTACGATACGGCACATTATAGGTATATTCATAACCGTATCCGTTCTCAATTAAAGCCAAATTCACATCTTCGCCGTCCAAATAAACATACCGCAGTAGACGATCGTACTTGTCGCGGTCGGTTTGTGAATCATCAGTCTCCAACGTAATCGTCTTACCCTCCAATTTATTCTTCAGATACTGCGAAGCTTCCTGACCAAAACACTCCACGTCTTTGCGCGGGTCAACCGTCTCGGGCGTATTCACGCCAATCAACCGCACCGACGTGGTCTGGCCTTCATATTCCACCTTTATCGTATCGCCATCTACCACCGACACCACCTGATAAGTCGTAATGGTCGACTTTTCCTCAACTTTGTCTTCAGCAATTTCGTTAGTAGTAGATTCTTCAGGTTTGGCCGTAGTGACAATTCCGCTAGTGACACCAGAACTAGTATTCTCTGATCGCATCTGCGAACTTACACCCAAAATCAAGCACAAAAGCAGCGCACAGCCCGCTGCTAGACCAATTTTCTTAAAATCTGTAGTTTTTCGCGTTTTCGTCATAAGATTACCCCTTTGACTCCTTCTCTTACCATTTTATCACAGATTACGATTTTTGTCAATAGAAAACGCTTATTTTTGGCCAACCACGTCCAAAAATGATACAATATTCTAAAGGAGTTAATATCGATACTATAATACCCACCCCAGAACAGCCCCAGTCGTGGCTGCGCCATCACCGTCAAGCCGTGATTTTTGGTGCTATCCTAATTGCGATAATTGGGATTTTTGTTGGCATTCTTATCGCGCACGATATTGCCGAAAACCGCCGCTTGGACGCCACCTCAGTCACGTTCAAGGACGCCGAGTATCTTACGATACCCTTTGGCATGGAGGCAAAAGTATCCGATTTTATCGAACATCTCTCTGGCAGTATGGTTGATGACTTCGCCATCCCCACCGACACCCTTGGCTCGCAGGATATCACTTTTGAATATATTAATATCAAAAACCGCCGTCGCAAAAAGACTTTTACGATCACTGTCGCCGATGTTACGCCACCACGTGTATTTGGACAAAACGCCTACACTGTCGCCAGAGGTTACGAAGGCGACCTCACCAATCTCATGCTCAGCGGCGACGACCTCGACGACCATCCAATACGCGAAATCGTTGGCAAATACGATTTAAATCAAGTAGGGAAATACTCCTTAGAATATCGCATCACTGACGCCAGTGGCAATAGTACAAGTCATCCTTTCACACTAAACGTTATCGAGCCCACACCCAACACCGGCAACACTTCTGCACCCACCACTAATACCGGCACTCCCATCAAAGAAATCATTCAACAGCACAAAACCGCCAGCACCAAAATTGGCATCGACGTTTCGTCTTGGCAAGGAGATATCGACTGGAGCAAAGTTAAGGCCACCGGGGTCGAATTTGCTTTCATTCGCGTGGGCTACGGCTACAATAACGAGAATTTCTTAGATGCCAAATTCCAAGCCAATATCGAAGGCGCCACCGCCGCCGGTCTGCCTGTGGGGGTGTACTTTTACTCTTACGCCGACAATACTGCCGAAGCTGAAGCGCAAGCCGAGTGGGTGCACGCCCAAATCCAAAACTATCCCGTAGAGCTTGGCGTGGTCTTTGACTGGGAAGACTGGAGTAACTTCAACCAATACGACATGAGCTTCCGCACGCTCAACCAAGTAGCGCAGACCTTTCTTGACACTGCCGCTTGCTACGGACACCAAACCACACTCTACGGCAGCAAATACTATCTTGAACAATTTTGGCAACCCATCACCCCAGTTTGGCTTGCTCAATACTACGACACAGCCACTTACGGCGGCGAATATTGGATTTGGCAACTCACCGATAGTGGCAACGTAAATGGAATCAGCGGAAATGTCGACGTCAATGTCATGTATCTCGACTCGGCTATGGTAGAATAAATATTATGAAATCCCAGCATAAACCGCCTCGTATCAATTGGCGCGAAACTTTTCCGGCACCCTGGCCAGCAATCTGGCTCTGGATTTTTCTAGCTATTGTGGTCTTAGGAATTGCTACCCCTAGTAATTTCACACTTACCTTTATTAAAATCGGCGGGATTTTCTTGTGTTTCATCTATACGCTTCGCGTTTTTCCCAAAGATCATTTGCTGCAACTTGCACTCTTAATTACGTTTTGTGCCGACATCATCTTAGCTATCAATAATACCGCCGAAGTTGGCGTGCTGATTTTCCTCATCGCCCAAATTTTACATACCATCCGCCTTGAAGGCAAAAATTATCTCACCCAAATTATTAGTTTTGCCGGGCTCGCCGTGGTTGCTATCATCGTTAATCTCTGTTGCAATATCATTCCTATGATGTATCTCATTTGCGGGTTCTATATCGTCGCAATTTGCACTAACATATATGTTAGTTGGTGCCACCAGCACCAACAGCCGCAAAATCCCCGCGCCATCTGTGGATTATGCGGCTTCATCCTCTTTTTATGCTGTGACGCTTGCACTGGAATATCATATCTATCGCTAAATAGCCTCTTTCCGGCCTTCTTGTATGCGCCCGCCAACTTTTTCGCCTGGTTTTTCTATTATCCATCACAAATTCTAGTGTCAAACAGTTCAAAGTATGATAAAATGGGAATAAAGGAAGGTAATTGTGCTACAAATGGAGGTAGATAGACATGGAAACTAAAAAATCACACACGACACCCAGCAACGGCCAACGCGCAATTCTCGTTTTTGGCGTCCCGTGCAGCGGCAAGACTACTTTTGCCAAGCAGTTTGCTGACCAGTTCAACGCTACATTTTATGATCTCGACGCACTCAAGCAAGAGCATAACTTGTCACGGCAATTTATTCTATTATTAGTTGAGCAAATCGCTCGCACTGGTGCTACTTTAGTGTTTGAAGGTTGCAACGACACTGCCAAGGATCGACGTGAGCTCGCCGAGATTCTGCGCTCCGCTGGTTATACTCCAACGTTGATTTGGATTCAAACCGACGTCAGCACCGTCAAGGCTCGTCTCAAGACCCGTCTCAAGAATGTCGAAAAAGCCAAAGACGTCTATGATAAGCGCATCGGCGCCATGGAAGGACCATCCGATGCCGAAATGCCAATTGTGCTCTCCGGCAAACACACCTATCATACTCAGCTTAAACAAGTTTTGACCCAGCTTCAAGAGCGTTAATACTATCCAAGGGGGAATATGATTATTCAAGATGCCGAATTCGGTGAAGTTATTGTGCGCAAAAATCCGCTCAGCCGTGCGGTACGGTTTTCGGTATCTCCATCTGGTAGGCTTCAGATGTCCGTGCCGCAACATACCAGTGATTTCTTGGTAAAGCGTTTCCTCAACGGCAATCGTGCTCTCATCCGTGAAAAAATCCCCCTTAGTGACCCCAAAACCCAACGCGCCCGTGACGCCAAGAAAAAACTCCTGATGAAAAAAGCAAAAGATTATCTCCCTTATCGTCTTGAATATTATGCTAAACTTTACGGTTATACCTACGAGCGCTGCCGATTAAGCCACGCCGCTACTCGCTGGGGAAGCTGTTCGTCGACTGGCACGATTTCGCTCAATATCGGCTTGATGCAAGTTCCTGAAGTTCTGCGCGATTATGTCATCTTGCATGAACTCGCCCACCTTAATCACATGGACCATTCGGCGGCTTTTTGGGACGAAGTTGGTAGTCATGACCCAAAATACAAAGACCATCGACGCAAACTTAAGGCTTTTTCGCCAGGAGTATAAAAGAACCCGTCAGCGCATACTGACGGGTTTCAATTAATGTAAGCTACTTGTTGCAAAGAACTTTGCAACACCTTCTCTATAGAGAATCAATATTCAGTTTTTCTGTACGGCCGTCATGTGCACCATAAATTTCACCAGAGTCACCCACGCCAACGCCCCCGTAAGAACGCTACACAAAAACGCTACAATCATTTTGTCTGTCAAACTAACATTCGACATCCGTCCGTCCTCCTTTTCATTTTCTCCGAAACACATGGCGTATTTTACGCACTATTGCGCAAATCATCAAAACTGTTGCTCCGATAGCCACAATCATTATTACTATCGCTCCCAAGCAAATTATCACTGCTAAAGCAGCCGCAATCGCCAAGACAAGCTTAACTTTTTCACCAAAAGTCAAGTCAGATAAATCTGCAAACTCTCGTATGCTCTCATCATTCTGCACCCTCGTGCTCACCTCCTCTCTTATCGTGCCGGCTCTGAACTAAGCAGAATATGACCAGAATAACCACAAAAATTACAGACACCACCGCAAAATAACAGGCGTAAACAATTGCGATTTTGACCAGCCAAGCGCTAATGTTTTCCCAGGACATCCATACATCATCTCCTTTCCAAAGTCCTTAGGATAAAATTAAAGAATTTCAGTACCTATCCTTCCATTATAGCACACTTCGTCCAAAAAGTCAATAAAAAGCCACCTCGATTAAAGGTGGCCTGGTAGTTAAGAATAGGTTCTTAACTACCATTTGCTAACTGAGTTAGCCGAGATCTCAAATATGAAGTTTGTCAAAAAGCTTTAATCCATTGCACCACCCTCTCAATAGCTCCCACCTTTAAGCTGTTGCCTTCTCCGATATGAAGCAGTGGACGATTCACGTCTCCTCCGAATCTCCAGCTTCAGCCTCTGCTTCAGCGAATTCATCCGAATCCTCGTCATTGCAACAACATTCATCACACTGCGCCAGCAGTTCCTCTACCTCCGCCTGCAAAGCCTGCGCCGCAATATTGCTGCCCCGATAATCCGCATTCAGCCCGTCAGCGAAACCCTCGTCATACGACTGACTCATCATATCCCCCGGAGTTTCGTCTTCTAAAGCCTCATCCTCCGGAATTTCATCCTCATAGTCGTCGTAAAAATTCTCAGGATCTCTCCGAAGCCATCGATGCAAAATCTGCACTGCCGCAGCAGCGGCTACCCCCACCGCCAGAACTGTGAAAAAGTCACGCTTTTTCAAAACAATCACATCCTCTCTCAATAATATTCACGGAATAGGGAATAAAATCATCGCCCTAACACGCTGAAATAATTTTATAATACTTTCTCAGAAAAAACAACCAATTATTTTCACCATAACCCTTGTTTTTCTGGGAAAAGTATGCTACAATGGACAAGTATAGTCTAATAAACGGACGTACGTCAGCTAGACGATAGGGCAGGCCTCGCCGCACCATCCACTCAAATCTTTGAGCCGATCGTGAAAAGAGGAACCGCTCATTAGTCTAGATTTCGTGTGTCTATAAGGGAAAGGAACAGGATG
>CASXXK010000016.1 GCA_949480205.1 uncultured Candidatus Saccharibacteria bacterium | reverse complement strand
CTGATAACCTTAGAAGAAATTATCAGCCCTAGGGATTTCAAAAGCACGCAATTTCGGTCAGCTTTGAGCAAGCTCGCGGCTAACGGAAATTATGATTTATTTAGGTACAGTTGGAGTTAATAACCCTAACTGATAAGCATTATAGCACACGAGGAAATAAATGTCAATACTTTTTTCAAACTTTTTTCAAAAAATCAATGAAATATCACCCCTGGAGGCTGATTTTACAGAGGTGTTAGAGTCTATTGCGGTTAAGCCAAAAATGTTATATTTTTATGGAAAAATGCCGGAAAATCGGTTAAAATCGGGCTGTAAACGTGCAACGGAACGACCAAAATCAATTGCAATTGTGGGGTCGCGCAAGCCAACTAAATATGGTGAAAACATTGCTTATAAATTGGCTTATGAGGCAGCAAAACGGGGTGCAGTAGTGGTGTCGGGGCTGGCTTATGGGATTGATTCGGTGGCACATCGTGGAGCTTTAGACGCGGGCGGAGTGACCGTGGCGGTGCTGGGGACGCCAATTGATCAGGTGTATCCTAAAGCACATATTGGACTAGCAGAAAAGATTGTGGCTTCGGGTGGGTGTGTGATGAGCGAGCTGGCGCCAGGAGTGGAATTTTACCCTAAGACGAGTTTTCTGCAGCGTAACCGATTAATTTCTGGCTTGTCGGATGTGGTGGTAATTCCGGAAGCTGCTGAGAGAAGTGGATCTTTGAATACAGCGGCGCATGCTTTAGAACAGGGGCGGGAGGTGTTTGCGGTGCCGGCAGACATTACCAGGCCGCTGTCGATGGGATGTAATCGTTTGATTCGCCAGGGTGCGACGCCGATGCTGGGGATTAATGATGTTTTGGATGTGCTTTTTCCGCCTAAACGTCAGGCAAAAACTCGGCAATCTTCCTTGCCGTTTGGTGATTCGCCAGAAGAGACAGTGGTTTTGCAGCTTTTGGCGACGGGAGTGCAGGAGGGTGAGCAGATTATCCAACATACTTCATTGACGGTGGCGCAGTTTAACCAAATCATGACATTGTTAGAGATTAAGAATCGGGTGGTAGCACTAGGCGCAAACCGGTGGACGTTGAGGTAGAGTTGACTATAAAAATAGTTCATGATATAATGATGTAGTTAAACGCTAAAAATTGGGGGATTTTTGTGTTTTGTCCCTTTACGAATTGGGAGGTGGTAGTATGCTAAATAATAAAGTTTGGTCGGAGCGTTATTTTATTGAAGGTGGGCCGAGCCTTGACATGATGTCGCGCTTGGCGCAAACTGCGGCGTCTTTAAAGATACCGCAGGATTTATATTTTACGATTAGTAAAGAAGTAGCACCAACAATACCGGATCCGGTATTGGGAATCCAGTGGGATCGTATTTCTCTGGATTCCCAAAAGCTGATAGTGACCTTAAAACATATATCGTCGTTGGGCGAACACTATTGGCAAATTGAGGGTGAAGTGAAAGCGGCATTTAGTGTACATGATTTGCGCAATCGACATCGTGAGGATTATGGACTGGCTTTATTTAAGAAAGGTCAGGAAGTAAAAGTCTATTATCAGACGGTTGATAAAATTGGATGGGTGGGCCCAATGATGGACAAGGACTCGCAGATTGTTCTGCGGCACCACGGTCAAAAGATGGCAATAACACTTTGTTGTGATGACCCGGAACAGTATTTGGCTTATCAGGTAAAAAGAATGGATTAAAATCCAGAATTCCCCAATTCACTTATGCCCCAGGCGCAATTTGCGTCTGGGGCTAATTTTCAAGGATTTTTGCTACAATGGTGGATAAAAGTTGCGGGAGTTGCGCCTTTTCTTCGGGGGTGAACTTGCCTAGGACAAAATCAATATCACCGACTTTCTGGCGAATTTCGGGATTGTTGCTGCCGATGCGGAGACGTGGGAATTCGGTGGTACCAAGATGTTCGCTGATAGATTTGAGGCCATTATTTCCCCCAGACGATCCTTTGGCGCGATAACGTAAGGTGCCAAAAGGCAGATCGAAATCGTCGCACACTACTAGAATATTCTGGAGCGGGATTTTGTAGAAGTGGGCAAAGGCCTGGACGGCTTGGCCAGAATTATTGTAATAAGTCTGAGGTTTGATAAAAAGGCGGTCGCCATCTTTAAACCAGAGGGCGTCGAATTTAGGTTTTTGCCAGTCAATGTGCTTGGTTTTGGCGTAAAAATCTAGCGCCAGGAAGCCAAAATTATGGCGGGTGAAGTTGTATTTATTCTCTGGGTTGCCGAGACCGACGATGAGTTGCATATTCCCTACTTTTTGGTGCGTAGTTGATCGATTTTTTCTATGAGCTGCTGATGCTTGGCTTCAAGATTGCGCAAGCGCTGGATATTTTCGGTGGTGAGGCGGTATGTAGGCATGAGTTTAATTAGAAAGCGTTTGAGCCCGGTGGTGCTAAAGTAGAATTTGCCCGAACTAAGGCGACGAATGTTTTCTTGATTATTGATGTTGGCATGATTAAAACTGTCAAGGTGTTCTTGGATGAAGTTGTTGGCTTCTGCGCGTACTTCACGGATGCGGGTTTGAGACTTGCTGTTGCGTAGGGCAAAGTGTTCAAAGGTTTCAAAATATTGCCAGTAGAGCTCGTTATATTTCTCGAGAAGCTTATGTTGCTCGAGAAAATCATAAAGCATGAAAGCAATATGTAGGTGGTCGATGGCGTGGTCATTAGTGACGTCTTTGGACCAGGTTTGTGACATAATACTACCAGAGTGGCGAACATAATTATAGAGTTGCTTGTTGAGGAAATAGGCGGTTTGGCTGGTGCAAAAATAAGCTGCGCAGAAATAAGCGTCTTCGTAACATTTGCCTTCAGGAAATTGCAAATGATATTTGTCTAAAACTGCCTTGCGGAAGATTTTGTTAGTGGATGATAAGTCAGTGTTAAAAATGATATTGCGGTCAACCTGTTGCAAGCCATGATATTTAAGTGAGTAATAATTGTTATCGCTGGGGCGCATTTCGATATGTGCGTGATAAATGACGCGGATTTCACTGATAGCAAGGTCAGCCTTACTGCTAGTGATGGCATCATACATGTCTTCACACATGGTGGGCTCATAGTAATCATCGGCATCACAAAACATCAAGAACGGGGCGGTAGCCTTTGCGATGCCACGGTTGCGTGAAGCTGCTAAGCCAATGTTTTTGGGGTTGTTGATATATTTAACGCGTTGGTCTTGTGCGGCATAGCGCTGTAAGACTTCAAGCGTATTGTCGGAGGAGGCATCATTGACGCCAATAATTTCGATTTCTTGAAGAGTTTGGCTCAACAAGGCGTCAAGGCATTTTGGTAGGAGTTTGGCGTCATTATAGGATGTGACGACAATGCTAATTTTGGGTTTATTCATGGTCTGTCTCCTGAATTTGTAGCTGATCAAGTTTTGTTGCAGTAAGGTCAATTTCGGCATTGATTTCATTGATGAGTTCGGAGATTTGCTTTTGCTTGCGGTAGATTGGATGGGTTTTGATCCAGATTTGTTTGAGCGTGTTGCGGAGAGAAGCGCGTAGGTATTGCCGTTTTACCTTGTGGATTGTGCGGCGGACAGAATGCTTTAGCATAAATTGCAAGAGGTCCCATTGGACATCGATTGGAAAGTAACTGCGGATGAGAAGACCTTGCTGGCTGGCTTCCTGGTATTCTTGTTTGATTTGTGCAACAAAGTCGGGGAGAAGCTTGCGTGACAAGCGGCCTATATTCCAGTAATAAGCTCCAAATTTGGCAGCTTCCATCAGTGGACCAAGTTCTTCAAATAGATGATGAGCTTTGAGATATTTTTCGATTTCGGTGTATTCATAACAGACATTCATTACTTTGCCGGGATTATTGATGGAAGAAGACTCGTTGTCGGTGCGATAATGCAAAAAGGCCTCAGTAGTGAAAAAAGCACGAGTGGCATTAGCCCAAACTTTGAAATTAAAACCGGTATCTTGATAAGATGCGCCGGGAGTAGGCAGGAACTTAATATCGTGTTTAATGAGAAAATCGCGTTTATAAATGGCTGACCAGATAGCGGGGGCCTGGAAGAATATCCAATCGTGCTGTCGCGGATTAATGATGCGTCGTGCATCAAGTTGGTCAACATATAATAGCTTGGTGTCTTTTCCGCCCTTATTAATGTAATAATTGGCGCGAACTACTTCAGCATCGTAGGTGGAGGCGTAATCGTAAAGTTTTTCGAAAGCGTTTAGGTCAATATAGTCATCAGGTTCGACGATGGCGATGTATTTACCTGAAGCTTTCTTGAGCCCGCGATTCATGCTGTCGCCATAGCCGGTGTTTTTCTTGTCGATGACTTTGATGCGACTGTCGGACTTTTGGAAATCTTGGATGATGGCAAGAGATCCATCAGTGGAACCATCATTAATGCAAATGATTTCGGTGTCGGTGAAGGTTTGGTTGACTAGACTATCCAAACATTGGCGCAGGTAAGTTTCGACGTTATAAATTGGCACGAGAATGGAAATCTTGGGATTTTTGCTCACAATTACTCCTATCTTGGGTTAATGTCGGTAACTATTAGAACTTAAGAACTAATTTGGTGGTTCTTACTGGGCTCGAACCAGTGACCTCACGAATGTGAATCGTGCGCTCTAGCCAACTGAGCTAAAGAACCCCAAATTAACTCTTAAGTTATCTATTAGTAAGGTCTATGTATGATATAATAGCATAGATGAAGATAGATTTCCAGAAATTTGCAGACGAAAAAGCTGAAATTGAGGCGTTTTTGGCGATGCCGGAGGCTTACGCTGATCCAGATTTTGCGACAAAGTCGCGGCGGCTTTCTGAAGTCAACGAGATTTTGGATTTAGCAAAACAGATCGAACAAGCCAAGCGGAATCTTGAAGAAACAACTGAGCTAATTAACGACCCAGAGCTGGGTGAGATAGCACAAGAAGACGTGCGTGTATTAGGGTTAAAGATAGATAGGCTGAATGCAGAATTGGAAGAAAAGTTGCTGCCTCATGATCCAGCAGATGATAAGCCAGCGATTATAGAAATTCGTGCTGGAGCGGGCGGTGATGAAGCTTCCCTGTTTGCGGGTGAATTGTATCGGATGTATGTGCGCTATGCGGAACGCCATGGTTTGAAGGTGGAACTTTTGAGCCAGAACGAGAATGAAGCTGGTGGCATGAAAGAGGTAGTAATTCGTGTGAGTGGTGAAAAACCTTATGGTCAACTGAAGTTTGAAGGTGGTGTGCATCGGGTGCAGCGCGTGCCGGTGACGGAGAGTCAGGGGCGAATTCATACTTCTACAGCTACGGTGGCGGTATTGCCCGAGGCGGCAGAGAGTGACATTGAGATTAAATCAGAGGATTTGAGAATTGATATTTATCGTTCGGGTGGCCATGGTGGTCAGGGTGTGAATACGACGGATTCGGCGGTGCGGATTACACATTTGCCTACTGGAATTATGGTGGCAATGCAAGATGAACGTTCGCAGCAACAGAATCGGGTAAAGGCGATGGCAGTCTTGCGTTCGAGGCTAATGGAGAAAAAGAAGCAAGAAGAGATGGCGGCCGCGAGTGATGCACGCAAATCTTTGATTGGTTCGGGCGATCGAAGTGAGAAAATTCGGACTTATAACTTTCCACAAGATCGAATTACTGATCATCGGGTACACTATTCGCGATCGAACGTAAGTGCGGCGATGGATGGTGATATTGAAGATCTGATTAAAGAGTTGACGCAGGCGGAACGTCAGTTGCCGGAAGAAGCATAAAAGTATTGACTTTCCCCGCTACGGCGGGGATTTTCTATGGGTTTATGTTTGGCGGAGCTTGGCTTCGTAAAAAACTGTAGGCACAGCTGGTGGAGGTGTGAAGTCGGTGGGGCGGAGCGGTAGACGAATGCGGGCGTCGTAATTCTGCAAAATGTGGTGGCCAAGTTGAGAGGTGTAATGTCTATCCGTAGGAATGAGTTTGAGGGCAAGTTGTTTTTGTAAAATGAGATAGATAGCGGTGGGCTTGACAGCTTGTGGTGTGTTTTTCGAGATAATTTGGCCGTTTTGGTTTTCAAGACTGAGTAAACGGTACAAGATTTGGGCGGAAAGATGAAATGGTGGATTGGCAAAAACTTTATATGGTTCTGTTGGAAGTTTAATTTGCAAGAAGTCTTGTTCGATTACGTGTACGTTATTGATTTGATATTTTTGCAAGTTGGCACGGAGTTTAGCTGCAGTAGCGTGGTCTGGTTCAATCGCCCAAACTTCGCGGGCTTTTTTGGCGAGAGCGATTGTGATAACGCCAGAGCCGGCGCCGATATCAAGTACTAAGTCGTGCTTTTTGAGGTTGCTGTGCCCAATTAATTTAAGCGCTAAGCGTGGTGACCTAAGAAAGTGTTGCGAAAGTTGAGGGTTGCGAGTTGACATTAGATATATTATATCATATAGTTGAAAGAATGAAGATTGAAGATTGGCTGAAAGTGGCGAAAAAACAAATTGCCGTGTTGGATGCGGAACTTTTGGCTCTCAAATGTTTTGCACCAAAAGAGGCCGATCGCAGTTGGTTGGTTACGCATGATGTTGTAAAAATTACAACAGAAATGCAGCAAAAAGCCGACGAAATGCTAAAAAAACGAGCCGCTGGAATACCATTAGCTTATATTTTGGGCGAAAAGGAGTTTTATGGTAGAAGCTTTGAAGTCAATTCAGATGTATTGATTCCCCGCCCAGAGACTGAGGTGTTAATAGACTTGATTAAAGAATTGCCGTTACCCAAGCAGCCGAGTTTTTTGGAAATTGGTACTGGCAGTGGTTGCGTTGCAGTGACTTTGGCATTAGAATACCCGCAAAGCTATGTCTTGGCGACCGACGTGAGTGTGAAAGCACTAGATGTGGCCTATCAGAACGACATTATCCATGAGGGGCGAGTCGAATTTATTCAATCGAATTTGTTGCGAGAAGTACAGCCTGATGAGGGACATTTTGATGTATTGGTGGCAAATTTGCCTTATGTTGATCCGACTTGGGATTGGCTTGATCAGGATAGTTTGAGCCATGAGCCGAGCCGAGCTTTGTATGTTAAACAAGAAGGTGGGTTGGCCCTATATCGACGTTTGTTTAAGGAGCTGCGTTTGCGGCAGGGTCGAGGAGGTTTTGGTGTGGATTATGTGGTGGTAGAGGCGGATCCATGTCAGCATACAGCGCTGACACAAATTGCTGAACAGCAGGGTTTAATCGCCTTGAAGACGCAGGGGTTTGGAGTGGTATTTGAGCGTCGTCAACGCTATCAGGCTGGGCGGCGAATGCAGAAGCTAGTGAATGTTGAAGCGCGGCTGACTAAAGCTAATCACGAGAATGATAATCACGAGTAAACTGAATAATACTGGTAGGGCGACGTGAGCGAACTTGAGCTTGTTGCCGCGTTTGTCAAGTTCGACTTGGACTTGGAAGTAAGCGTAAGTTAGGACGGCAAGGACGAGGCTAAGTTGGGACAGACAGATGCCGGTATTGCCGATTGTGTAGATGATGAGCCAGGAGTAGGAGATCCAAGAAAATTCTGCGAAGATTAGTCCACAGACTAGAGAGATAAAAGCGCTGTCATGCTCGCCGTTTTGGACCAATACATGATTGGAGGCGGCATAGCCAATGAGAAAGCTAGCCGCAACAAGCACCACGGAATCTGTGATGGCAGCAAAGATGCTGGCCGTAGTAATACCAAGAAGTACGGCGATGACGGACTGGAGGATGTTGGAATTTAGTGAAGAGCGAGGTTTGATGAAAATTAGCCAGACAGCATAAGCTACCATAAGGATGACATGCACGGGCAAGAGCGTGGTGCCGGCAGCATAGGCAAGCAGGACAAAGCTGACGCCTACGATGAAATCAACTAGACTAGAGCGGATATTGAGTAGCCAGTAGCGGTGATTGACGGCAAAAATGCGCCATTTGGAGATGACAACGAGAATCAGCCCAATAATGCAGTTACCAGTGATGAGTGTGGCGCCGATAGAGGCGACGGCGAGTAAAATATTGAGAATAACATGCAAAAATGAACTAACAATATTGCGACTCTTGCGGATGAAAATGTAATCAGCCATATAATAATTATAGCAAACTTTTACGCATGGTAAAATAATTGTGCTATAATAAAAGAATGGAATCAAAACCAAAATTTTTTCAAAAACATCCCCTATTAAAAGATATCTTGAGTTTGGTGGCCTTTGTGGCTTGCGTGATTGGCGGGACGGTATTATTGAATGCTTTTGTGTTTCGGTCTTATAACGTAGTAGGTATGAGCATGGAGAATACCTTTCATAACGATGACCGCGTGATTGTGAATCGTTTGCCGGTGACTTGGTCGCATTTTTTGGGGCAGGAGTATGTTCCTGAACGGGGTGATGTGATTGTGTTTGCAAATGGTGCTGCCGATGGTCCGCTGACTTGCGATGTGCCAGACGGCAAAGTGGACCAATATATTATTAAGCGAGTGATTGCATTTCCGGGCGAACGCGTGACGGTAAAGGACGGCGTTTTGACGGTTTATAATGATGAGCACCCGGATGGTTTTTCGCCAGACGAAGAGACTCGTATTGACGAGAATAATGGTCCTAAAAAATATACCTCGGGTGAGGTAGATATGGTAGTACCAGAAGGTGAGTTGTTTGTGGCGGGAGATAACCGCGAAGGTTCACATTCGTTTGATTCGCGTTCGGGTTTAGGTACAGTGCCGTATTGTCGCATTATTGGTCCAGTGGCGCTGCGGATTTACCCGTTTGACCAAATCCGCCTATTTTAGTATAATATTTAGTAATTGTGGGCCGTACTTTTGGAGAAAGGAGGTGTTGGCTGTATGTACGGACAGGAAATACGATGGAATATACCGGGACGGCAGCGGAAGATTTTAGCATTTTCGGATTTGCATTTTTGCAAAAAGGTGGCAAAGCGGAGAATAGGCGTTATTTTGGCAACTTTGAAGCGGGTTTGTCAAGAAGAAAAGATTGACTATATTTTCTTCTTGGGCGATCTGCTCAATTCGCTGGAAGTGTTAAATGATGCCTTATTGCGCACGCAGTTGAAAATGTTTTTGACAGAGCTGGCGGAATTGGCCCCTGTGATAATAGTTACGGGTAATCATGATCTAAGTTATTATTCTGCTGGCGCAAACCGGGGGATGATGTGTCCATGGCAATGGTATCGGTGGATACAAACTCTGGTGCGTAATAAACGGATTCACGTACTGGATGCGGCGTTAGGTTTAGATGCAGAGGTTTTTGATGATGGTGTGGTTCGAATTTTAGGTATGAGTTTGCCAGAAGTCTGTTATCCGACGACGGTAGCTGAGGGGGAGGACTCGGTGAAGGCGTTTCGAGGATATGCGTATGAAGTATTGCCAAAATTGACGAGCGTGAAAGACCGAGAGTATTATTTGCTTTTGCATAGCCCGTCGTTTTTACCAAAGATTGAGCTTGATTCGCAGATAGCTGTATTGGCTGGGCATATGCATAATGGTCTGGTACCTCCGATTTTGGACGAAATAGTACGCTCGTCGGATCGCGGACTGGTAGGACCAGGCTATTACGATCGTAACGGACGCAAGAAGAGCTACATCCCTTTTGCGCATGGTGCCAGATATCGCCCGACTGAGCAGAGATCATGGCTGACGTTAAACTCATGTGCGCATTTGCCGCCAGAAAGTTGGTTGTGGGGACTCGATGGGATATTCCCTGCTGTAAGTTATACGGTGATTACTGGTGAGGGTCCAGATATGAGTGTTTCTGGTCGGTATTTCTGGTGTTAACTGAATGCTTTAAAGTTTCTGCCAGCAGAAAAGCTGCATTAAATAATGCAGCTTTTTCCATGCTCTTTTATGTTTCTCCATGTCTAATACAGTACTAAGGCAGCGGAGGGGGAAACCGAGAACACGGGAACTTCCAAAAGAAGGATAAGTATCGTTAGCGTTAAAGCTTAGATTATAAGCCGTAGAATTTGTAGTAGATGCATGCGTTGACCACCAATAGCCATAAATACCAGCGTACCATGATTTACCGTCGCTCACGTAAAGAATTCCGCTGCGCACAAAAACTGGTTTATCGATTAAAAAATAGCTAAACTTAACAGAGGTAAAATTAAGTTGAACTAGTAACGCCGTTACCAGTTCAATCGTGCGCAGCGGGTATGTCTACTTGCCTGGAACTGATGACGCTACTTACGGAGCTGCTCTCTACGGCTACTATTGGTCGTCACGCGGTTCTGATAGTCGCTATGATAATGTTGCTACGGCTAGCGCCTACGCTCTTAATTTTGGCGTCACTGGCGTAACCGCATCACATGGTCCAACCAACCGTTATAGTGCTTTCTCCCTCCGCTGCCTTAGTACTGCATTAGACATGTAGAGATGGTATGTTGACTTTTTTGCAATGTACAGTTGGGTGTCCCCCGCCATTTGCGGGGGATTTGCTTGTTTTGAACTAATATATATGCGATAATAAAAAAATGAACAATATCTGGAACAATTTGCCGCATGGTTTTACGGTTTTGGCGCCGATGGAGGGTGTGACGGACGTGATTTTTCGGCAGGTGGTGGCAAAAGCAGGGCGACCGGACTTGTTTTTTACGGAGTTTACGAATGTTTCGAGTTTTGCTTCAGAAAAAGGGCGGGCAAATGCTCTGGAACGACTAGAGGTGGTAGAATCGGATGCGCCCATAGTAGCGCAGATTTGGGGTAAGAATCCGGACCATTTTGCGGAGTTGGCGGGGGCTTTGGCAGATTTGGGTTTTGCGGGGTTAGATATAAATATGGGTTGTCCGGATCGCCATGTCAATGCGGCTGGCGGTGGAGCAGCAATGATTCGTACGCCAGAGCTAGCGGTGGAATGCTTGAATCGAGCTAGAAAAGCAACGAATTTACCAGTTTCGATAAAAACTCGACTTGGTTATACTTATGTGGATGAATATCGTGAATGGTTGCCAACTTTGCTTAAAGAGCGCCCAGCGGCGTTGACGGTGCATTTGCGCACACGTAAAGAAATGTCGAAGGTGCCGGCGCATTTTGAGCTGATTCCGAATATTGCTGGGTTGGTGAAGAATTTTTCTCCAGAGACGAAATTAGTGATAAACGGTGATATTAAAGATTTGACACAAGCGTATGAATTGGGCGAGAAATATCCGCAAGTGGATGGCTGGATGATTGGGCGGGGCGTGTTTGAAAATCCATATTGTTTTACTGATCATGTGGCGACACGGGTGGAGCTATTGGAATTATTGAATTACCATCTAGATTTGTTTGACGCGAAAGACGCGGAGTTGAAACTGCAACGGGCGCAGGCTCTGAGCGAAGGATTAGATGCGGAGGTGCGCGGCTTAGCGTTTGAGCCGCTGAAGCGGTTTTTCAAGGTATATTTACATTCGTTCCCTGGTGCGAGTGAGTTGAGGGCAAAGTTGATGGAGTGTAAAAATACGGGAGAAGTGCGAAATATTTTGTCGGAAATAAAGTAAACGTTGTTGATTTTACAACGTTTTTAGTGCGGAGAATGCTAAAACGGGGTTTGCTATTGACTTTTTGGCAAAAGTATGATACAATGGAGGTATGGGATGTAGTTTTGCCCTAATACAAGACTATGTAGATTAGGAGGAATGAATATGTTTAGAAACAGTGATGGTAGTTTGGACGTGAAGGCGGTATTTGCGTTTGCTGTGATGGCGATATGTATTATGGTATGCATTAAAGAACTCATAATACGCCCCATCGACAAAGTGAGCGACATCCGTTATGTTGAGGGGACGGTGACCGAGAAGACTACGAAGCAGGTTGGCAGATACGAAGAAAAGTATCTGATTTTCATTGATGACGGAACGGGTACGGTTATACCACTTGAAGTGACTGATTCTCTATTGCACGGGCAGTTTAATAGTGCAGATATATGGGGTAACATCCATGAGGGCGTAAAGTATCGCTTTGAAGTTGGTGGGTCGCGGTCGGAAGTTTCATCGTGGTACCCGAATATTTATAGTTTTGAAGAGATTGAATAGGGGGTAGAATACTGGAGATGGAGAATCGACGGTTGCGTCGAGAGTAGATTCTAAACATGTTTAGAAAGTCCTGGCATGTGCCAGGACTTTTCTGTGTTCTATATTTTGCCTTTGCGTTCGGCTTGAGGCTGATCGCTGCGAAAGCTAAACATAATCGGCGTACCAACAAAAGGATACTTTTCGCGGATTTTGCGTTCGAGGAAGCGTTTGTATGACCAGTGTAATAGTCCCAAATCGCGACCGTGTACTACAAACCAAGGCGGGCAGGTGTCGGTTTGTACGATATACTTAAGCTTGGGTTTGGTGTTTTTGAGTCCGGCTGGCGGATGCTCGATGATGGCTTCGCTGAGGATTTTGTTGAGATCGGAAGTTTTGATTTTGAGGTGGCGGGTAGCGTCAATTTCAGTAGCAAGTTCGAATAGTTTAGTGACATTTTGTCCAGTTTCACTGCTAGTAATTAGCACTGGAGCATAAGGTAGGAAGTTAAAATCATATTCTAGCTTATCAAGAATTTCGTCGGTATTTTCGACTAAATCGGCTTTGGTGAGCACAACAATGATTCCCTTGCCGGCTTCGATGATTTGTCCAGCGAGAGTCTGGTCAAGTTTAGAATGTGGTTCGGTGGCGTCGACGAGCAAGGCACAGATGTCAGCCTCTTCAATAGCAGCTAGTGTACGCAAAGCAGAGAATTTCTCGATGCCAACTTCGCGTTTTCCGGGTTTACGCAAACCGGCAGTGTCTAGAATTTCTAGGGTGCGACCATGATAGCGAACTTCGACGCGATTCACGTCGCGCGTGGTGCCTTGACGTGAGCTAACGATGGCTTGCTGTTTTTGCCCTAAAGAATTGAATAGACTACTTTTGCCAACATTGGGGCGACCGATTAGCGCAATTTTTAGTGGACTTGATTCCGAAAATTGCCCCATCTTCTCTTCCGAGAAACGGCGTTCTTCCGGCCCATCGTTATGGGCGGAAGCCGCCTCTTCCTCGCCACGTGTCGACAAAATCTTCGAGTTTTGTCGACTGGCTACGGATGTTCTCGCAATAGAAGATGAGACATTCTCAGGGGCAAGTTCGCTCAAGATTGCACTTTTTAGTTCTTTAATTCCCTGGCCAGTAGTAGCGGAGATACGGAATGTTTGCTCGGGCTTGATGCCAAGGCGCAGAAACTCTTCGTCTGGTAGGCTTTCGCCAAGGTCGGATTTGTTTAACAGTAGAAATACTGGTTTGCGTGATTTGAGTGCATTTTTGGCGATTTGTTTATCTTTGTCGTTAGGGTATTTGGAAGAATCTAGAGTAAGCAAAATCAAGTCGGCGCTTTCGATAGCGTCGGCAATTTGATCTTGAATCCCAGCCTCGAAATCGTCATTTGGGTCTTTGAGCCCGGCAGTGTCAATTAGCAAAAAACGGTCGTCGATGCGCGCCATAACGTTATCTCGTGTAGTGCCTTCTTCACGAGCAACAATAGCAATATTTTTGTGCGCAAAACGATTTAATAAGCTGGATTTGCCGGCATTAGTTTGACCGATGAGCGCGACGATGGGGAGTTTTTTCATAATTTATAAATACCTTATTTCTCCATTATAGCACAGATTTGTCAAAAAGTCAAGAGTTTTCTACCCAATCTGACAAAATTGTCACGAAATTATGCTATAATTATGACATGACAAGTCAAGAACGCAAAAAGAGTGGTTTGAGTAGATTTTTTTCTAGGAATTGGCAGTTTTTGCTGGTAGCTATTTTTGGGATGATTTTGAGCGTGGGAGTGTGGGCAGAACCAACTCGAGTGATGACGGGTGATGATTATGCTTTTCATGTGACGCGCCTAATGAGCGCTTCTAAGGGTTGGGCAAATGGGCAGATTCTTCCTCAGGTCGATCCGGATACTTTGGGCGGTTTTGGCTATGCTTATAACCTTTTTTATGGTCCGTTGCTGACATATCTGGCGGCGGGTTTACAGGTCCTAATTGGTGCATGGCCGATTGTGATTAATATCGTTTTGGTGCTTTGTTTGGTTGGCTCTGGTCTTACAATGTGTTATGCGATGACCAAGATTAGTAAGAACCAAGTTTTGGCAGTGCTGGTTTCGGTATTTTACATGGCGGCTCCCTATGTATTGAACAATCTTTATTCGCGGATGGCGGTGGGCGAGGTGGCTGCGGCGGTGGCAGCGCCGATTTTGTTGTTGGGTCTATATCAGTTGACAGTAGGAGAGAAACACGTAGCGCGTAGTATTGCGTTATCTGCGGCCATGCTCGTATTGTCGCATAGTCTGTCGGCAATGCTGTTTGCATTGATGGCGGTCTTGTATATATTGTTTAATTTACGCAAGATTGTAAACTGGGAAAATATTTGGCGTATGGTGTTGGGGGTGCTGGTGGCTTTAGGGCTGACGGCGTTCTTCACGTTGCCTTTGTTGGAAGCAAAGATGACGGATAATTATGGAGTGTTTGACGCGGGCTATTCGGATGTCTATTTTGGGGCGAACGCTCGAAGTATGAATGATCATCGGATTTGGCCACAGCAACTTTTGATGATGGGGAGCACTGGTCAGGTAAATGAGGATGGATTGGGTGGTGAATTTGGCGTAACTCTAGGGATTGTGGCGTTGGTAGGTTTGCTTGGGTTTTGGTTTGTACGTCATCGTATTGAAGACGAGAATCAGCGACGGTTTGCGACGTCATTATATATTATAGCGGTGTTGGCGATTTTGCTGGCGCTTCCAGTGATTAACTGGAATTATATGCCGGGAATTTTGTGGCAAATGCAATTCCCTTGGCGCTCGTTGACTGTGGCTGCATTATGTTTGGCGGTGGTGTCGGGCTATACGGTATATGGGCTGATGCGTGGGCTGGCGGACGAAAAGCAGCGGGTGGCAATGGTAGCTATTGGTATGTTGGCGGTTTACTTTGTGATGCCGTTGATTTTGCCACGCGAGAGCCGGCGTACCGATCTTGATCGGGTTGCAGAAGATCCTGTAGCTATTGGTTGGGAGGCGGAGTATGCACCAATGCAACTTTTGTACTCGCCAGATGTTGAAGAAGACGTGGCGCAAGGTTATGCATGTAGTTTGAGTCGGATTCGGGAGATTTTGGCGGATCGAGGTACAGATGTACGCGTGGTGTCAGGCGAGGTGATGTTGATGCAGATTAGTAAAGACGGCCTGAAGATGAATGTAACGTTAGAAAATACAGGTAGTGACGACGCCACAATTGAACTACCAATGATTTATTATCCTGGGTACCAGGCTGAATTGGATGATATGATCTTGCAAGTGAATCCATCCCAAGAATATGGCTTGGTGGCAGTAACGGTGCCAGCGGGCGCCAAAGGTGAAATTAAGATACGTTATGGTTTGAGTTTGGCTACGCAAATTGGTGGGTTGATTTCGGCAACGACAGCCGGCTTGAGCGTGGTTTGGGTAATAATTTCTGGAGTGATTGATCGACGCAAGCGTAAAAAACAAGCCGAGATATCGCATTTGATGGACTCGGTGCGTGAGGTAGTGGAAGATGATATTTTGGAAGCGGAATTCAATCGTGAAGCAGATAAAGAGGCAATTCTAGAAAGTTTAGGCGAGCCAGATGCTCCAGCGATGCCGGCCATAGTTCCACCAGATTTACCGATTCCACAGCCGGTAGTTACCGAAGTGACGCCAGTAACGACTGATAATTCTGTCGAGGCCGTTACGTCAGCAGAAAAGCCCAAGAGGCGTTCGCGTACAACTAAAACTGCAACCAAAGTTAAGAGTAGTTCACGTGGTACAAAGACGGCTTCGACCGCGTCTAAGACTGCTAAAACTAAGGCGGCTCGTACTACGACGAAGAAGGCCACTGTTAAATCTGCAAAGAGCATTGATGGTGCTGAGACTCCGCGGCGTCGCACAACGACAACGCGCGTGCGTACGGTAAAAAGTGATGAGTTGGAGGATTGATGAAGAAATTAATATCGATTGTAGTCCCATGCTATAATGAAGAGCCTGCACTGAAGCCCTTCTATGCCGCTGTAAACAAAGTTAGTCAGGAGATGTCTGACGTGGTGGATTTTGAGTTTGTGTTTGTGGACGACGGAAGCCGTGACGGTACATTGCGTGAAATTGAACAGTTGCGTAAGACGGATGAACGTGTTCGTTTCGTGAGTTTTTCGCGCAATTTCGGTAAAGAGGCGGCAATCCTGGCTGGATTAGATTATGCCAAAGGTGATTATGTTGCAACGATGGATGCTGACTTGCAAGATCCGCCTGAATTATTACCAGCTATGTATGATGCTGTCAAAACTGGAGACTACGACTGTGTGGCGACGCGCCGGGTGAATCGAGATGGTGAACCACCGATTCGAAGTTTCTTTGCGCGGATGTTCTATCGCTTGATCAATAAAATGTCCAAAATCGAAATGGTGGATGGCGCAAGGGATTATCGTCTGATGACGCGTCAAATGGTGGATGCGATTATCTCTATGCGTGAATACAATCGTTATTCTAAGGGTTTGTTTAGTTTTGTGGGGTTTAAAACCAAGTGGATTGAGTACAAAAACGTGCAGCGTGTGGCTGGTGAGACGCATTGGTCATTTTGGAAATTATTTGTGTATGCAATTGATGGCATTTGTGCGTTTTCGACAGTGCCACTAGTGATGGCGGCGGTTCTAGGGTTAGTGTTTTGTCTGCTGGCTTTTGTGATGGTAATCGTGATTGTGGTTAAGACTTTGCTTTATGGTGATCCAGTGGGTGGGTGGCCGAGTACGATTTGCGTGATTTTGATGGTGGGGGGTATACAATTATTGGCCTTGGGTATTATTGGCGAGTATCTGGCAAAAACTTATCTAGAAACTAAACATCGTCCAATTTATATTATTCGGCGCACTGAAAAAGATAAAAATTAGCCGAGGGTGCTATAATGGTGGAGGACAGTGTGAACTGTAGTAAAGTTGAAGGGGGTGATATTTTGAAAAAGCGGTTCGTAGTAGGCGTATCGGCATTGCTGACGGTTGTGACACTAATTGCAATTTGGCAGTTCTCGGCACAAAGCGCAGCCGATTCAAGTGTTTTGAGCGGCCATTTGGCTGAGGTCTTGAATCAAAACGCATGGCTGAATCGGGTTGTAGACGTCAACGTCTTGGAATCAGTGTTGCGTAAGTTGGCGCACGGCTTTGTTTATTTTATCTTGGGTATAGGTTTGGCTGGCGTGCTGTCGATGCGGTCACCACGTTTTGTATTGATAATGGTGCCGATTTTGGGATTAGTCTTTGCAGCACTAGACGAGTTCCATCAGAGTTTTGTGCCAGGTAGAGGTCCAAGCGTGCGTGATGTTTTGATCGATCTGGGTGGGGTCTGTTTGGGCATGCTAATCATGCTATTGCTACGTCGATGTTACCGTCATTTTTCTTCAAAGCAAATCCTAGCAGATTAAAATGCTGGGATTTTTCCTTTTTTTGAATAATTTGTGTTATAATAACAAGTGTTGGTTCCGTCGTCTAGTGGTCTAGGACGTCTGGTTCTCATCCAGAAAATCGCGG
>CASXXK010000015.1 GCA_949480205.1 uncultured Candidatus Saccharibacteria bacterium | reverse complement strand
ACGCCTCCCCCCCAATTCGCCGGGGGCGGGGTACTTTACAGGGAAAAACTTGTGGAAAACTTTCATTGACAAAATCTCACAGAAAAGCATAAAAGTATTGACAATTTTGATAATCTGTGTTACAATGATAGTAGAAGCTCGTGAAATCTTATCACGAGAAGCAAATTTTACAAAATTCTCCATAATATGAAGGGAAGGTGATTAGATATGGAGAGAACAAACGAAATCTTTCAGGATACTGAGAACGAATATATTTCTCCGTGCAAGAATGACATAGAGAAGATGTTCAAAGTCTGGGATTTTAAAAAGGTCATCCAGATAGTACTTGATGATGGGCGGGAGATTGCGCAGGCAACTCCGGGCTTTGTGGACTACTTTGGCACGGTTATGTTGCACATCGTACCATGGTGTGTAGCGGCGGACGTTTGGCTGGGCGGTCTCAGTCCTTCCAACAAAGAGGTTCAAGAGTCTGGCTATTACGAGCGAGCTATAGGCAGGAAGGAGTACACGTTCTGTGAAGCGTTTGACAAGACGGGCAGTCACAAAACGTGGGGATTTTATGACGACATGCCAATTAATTCGCGTGCCGAGCTAGTGATGCGATTTGCATGCTTACGGCACTTAACACGCATGTCGGCCTATGACAGTAAAGTCGCTCTTGAAGAATGTTCCAAATGCCTTCCGCAAAATGGCTATTCCACGCACAAGGGAGCAATCAGCTTTTACGTCTACTATCAGGGTACTAATCTGATGCATTTTAGCTTAGGGTTTGCTGGCTCGCTGGACGAGCATGATAACTGGAACGACACTTACGAGTATGAGTGTACCAGCAAGGTAGCAAAGAATTTATGGAACTACCTGAAACAAACCGCAGAGCAGCATTGTGATCTTTATTTTCCACATGGTTTGAGGGTATCGGCAGTATGTACCATGGAAGGCGTAAGAAGTAGCTTGGAAGATTTATAAGAAAGTGGTCCGGAACGCGATTTATGTTCCGGACCTTTTAGCGGGCAAGAAAACCCAGAAGTTAGTCATCCTCAGATTCATTTTTATCTTTTTTGACGTCAAATTGAAAAATCGCGCCATAAAATTCATCGTCCGCCCTAATATCCGCCTGATAGTCAAAACTATTCCAATCTTCTTTAATCCAAACCAGAATTACGCTGATGCAAAAGGCAATCAGAAGGCATTTGCAAAGCGTCATGAACAACTTATCATTTAGCTCTACGGTGAAGGTCTTTTTCGGAGCGGTGGTAGTAAATTTGAGGGTATAATGACGTAATTCTTCGCCGTAAAAATAGCTAGTAAATACGTCACGGTCGTCAAGATACTGCTGGACCGCTTCGGAACCAACGACGCGGGCTACTTCTTCGACTTGTGCGTCGGTGATAGCGATATCTTCCTTACCTGCCAGTAGTGGTATAATCGGATTAGTTGAAGCCGGCTTGCCGTTATATCCTGCGCAAGTCATTGCTACGGTTGGCTTTGCCATAGTATTGACTGCAATCGCACGAGGAACATTAATCCAAAAATCCGCCCACTCGTCCTGATGCCTTGCGACAATATACACATCAAATTGATAGGTGTAATATTTTTCCAAGTTTACTATCCAAGCGTTTCTGTCGTCATCTGATTTGACCAACCGGTTTTGTGGAACGGTGGAGTGAACTTCAAAATTCATCGGCCCAGTATCCGCAGATGCATCGCCGCCATTAAGCGGCAGGCGATAGTTTGAGTCTACTCCTGCTACAGAGTAGTCGGCTTTGCGCATAGCAAACAAAATCCCGCAGAAGAAGAAAATGAACGTTAGGATGGTCACCTGTAGAAAGATTTTGCGCCAATACTGCGCGTACCGCAACTTGCGATACTTGTTGTAGAGCTCATGCCCGTGATCGTCGCGAGATTTGATTTGGCCTTTTAGAATTTTAATATGCCGTCTTTGCGTATGCACCATCCTCTCTCGGAGATCGGCTATTTTTATCCACCCCTCCGCCACATCTTTCCAGCCTTCAGCCCCACGCCTCCAGTCAACTTCCGACGTATTCCGCAGCATAAACTGTGGGATTTCTAAATCTTTAGACTTCTGGTGTGATATCTTTTGGTACCGCTTGCCAATTTTAGGCAAGTTTTGCAGAAAATGTTTCATACTATGTATCCCCCTTACATTTTTTTATTTTGAATCTGCAACTAACTTGTAATGTTCTGGAGTCAAAGCTCCGTCCAAATTATATCACAATTTTACAACTCTGCAATCTTCACCCGCACTTGCTCAGTGGTATCGCGGTCACGCACGGTCACGCTGTCGTCTTCCAAACTATCGAAATCAATTACCACACACTTTGGCGTACCAATTTCGTCTTGTTTTTTGTAGCGTTTACCAATATTGCCCGAATCATCCCAAGTTACAAAGGTGTATTTTTCTTTCAACTTTGTATAAACCTCTTTGGCTTTTTCTACTAACTCTGGCTTATTTTTCAGCAACGGGCTTACGCAGAACTTATATGGCGCTAACCCCTCTGGCAATTTTAACACTGTGCGATCGTCTTCCTCCTGATAAGCTGCCGTCAACACGGCAAGGAACAATCTTTCCACGCCAATGCTAGGCTCAATTACGTGTGGTATAAAGCTTTCACCTGTTACCTTGTCGCGATATTCCATACTTTTGCCACTGGCATTCTGGATGTTCGTGAGGTCGAAGTCGGTACGATAGGCCAAGCCCATCAACTCTTCTTCGCCATTGGGATAGTCAAACATCATATCAATCGTACGCTTGGAATAGTGTGCGCGGTCTTCGGCTGGCACCTCTAGGTCATGAATCATCTCCCCCGGCAAACCAATCACTTGTTCCAAGAAGTAATGCTGTTCTTTGAGCATCTTCTCAAACTGCTCTTCCCAATCGTCAGGGCGTACAAAATACTCAATCTCCATCTGGCTGCACTCGCGGTCGCGCAAGATAAAATCGCGGGGCGAAATCTCATTACGGAAAGCCTTACCTTGTTGCGCCAGTCCAAAGGGAAGGTTAGGATAAATTGTATCGACTACGTTCTTGTAGTTAGTAAAAATCCCTTGCGCGGTCTCTGGGCGCAAATACGCAATCGAGGAATCATCCGTCACTGGACCTACATGGGTCTGGAACATCATGTTAAACTTGCGGATTTCGCTCCAATCTTGCTTGCCGCAGGTGGGGCACTTAGGATTGACTTTAAGAAACTCCTCATCGGTAATACTCTCGGTGGCGCCATCAACCAGCTTATCGGCGCGAAACCGTCCGTGACAGGATTTGCACTCTACCAGAGGATCGGCGAATGTAGCCACATGACCCGAAGCCTCCCAAGTTTTAGGATTCATGATGATTGCTGCGTCCACGCCGTACATGTCGTCACGGTCATCTACCCAAAATCGCCACCAAGCGTTCATGATGTTGCGCTTTAGCATTACGCCCAACGGACCAAAATCCCACGTCCCGGCCATGCCGCCATACACATCTGACCCTGGAAAAATAAATCCACGGCGCTTACATAAACTTACAATATCCTCTAACTTACTCATATAATATATTTTATCACAGTCTACAAAACTAAGCAAAATATGGAGTATCCATTGACAATATTGCAAATCAGTGTTACATTAGTACTAATGGGGATTGTCCCAGAAATTCAGGCACCTTAAAATCTAGTTTTCGTAAGTGATTTTGGTGCAAAAAATCTTTTAAGGAGGTATCGTTATGATACAAAATGTTTTTGCAGCTGTTGTTCCGTTCCTGCCATTGGCAGTGATAATAATCCTTATTATCACTGCCATTGGCAGTGATAATAATCCTTATTATCACTCTCCTGCTTTTAACGGTCAAAGTTGTGACCGGCAATGAGGTTTTGGTGGTTACCGGCGTGGGTGCCACCAAGAAGATCACTGTCAAAGGCGAAGATGGCAAAGATCAGGTTACCTATGTTCCGAAGGTTCGGATCGCCGGGGCCAGCATCGTTATCCCCGTGATCCAGCGGTCGCGTAAATTTGATATTTGCGTGGAAAAGGCGAACGTGACCGACGACACCATGAAAACCAAAACCGGTGTTGAAATCGTGCTTGACTGGGGTATTTCGTATGCTCCGAACGCCGATACCGTGGAGAGTCTGCTGCCCTGCATTCGGCAGTTCTTGGATAAGCAGAAAGCTGAAATTCAGGACATCATTAAGAATGCTGTTGCGGGCGGGATGCGGGCCGTTATTTCTACAATGACACCGCAGGAAGTTATGGTTGGGAAAGAGACTCTGGACGATTTGGTGCAGAAGAACATTTCCGTGCAGATGGATGAACTGGGCTACAAGGTTCAGATTTACATTCAGGAAGTGCGGGATGCTCATGGCAGCACATACTATCAGGATTTGGCAGCCAAAGATCGTGAGACTCTGAAACGTGATGCGGCAAATATTACCGCAGAAGCTAATCAGGAAATCCGTAAAAAAGCTGCTGAAACTGAACGTACCGCCAAGGAGGCTGAACTTGAGTCGCAGGTAACTATTGCTGAGAAGGAGAAGGAAACTTCGGTCAAGAAAGCTGCCTTCAGAGCTGAAAAAGATCAGGCAGAGGCTGATGCTGCGGCGGCTGGTAAGCTGCGTACCGCCGAGCGTGAACGTGAGGTCGTAGAGAAGAACGGTCAAATTGAGGTAATGCGTCAGGAACAGGAAAATTTAGCTGCCCAGAAAGCACGGGAAGTGGCCGTAACCAGAGCTGAAACTGCAAAACGCGAAGCGATTATCAGGACGCAGGCAGAATCGGAACAGAATAAGATTGCTGCCGCCGCTGCTGCAGATGTTGCACTTCAGGAAGCAAATGGTCGTGCGAACGCCGCAAAGGCGGACGCCAGCGGTCGTGCTGAAGCCAGAAAGACTGAGGCCGCTGCGGATGCGGAGGCGGTGAGACTTGAGGCTCAGGCAGAGGCCGAAAAGACCCGTATGACGGGTCAGGCCGAAGCAGACGCTATCAGCGCCAAAGGTAAAGCCGAAGCCGAGGCAATTGAAGCTAAGGGTATGGCAGAAGCCGAAGCTGCACGCGCTCTCTCTGATGCGCAGGCTGCTAACGATCGTGTCAATTTTGAAATTGAAAAACTCAGAATTGAATGCGAAGCTGAAGTGCAGATTGCAACCAATGTTGCGACCGTCATGGCTAAGGTTGGAGAAAACGCTGAGTTCTATGATTTTAGCGGGAACGGCACCGGCGATGGTAAAGACTTATTGACCAGAGTATTGGGCAACGTCCCCGAATTAATTAAGAAAGTCAACCTGAAGAATAATGCGCTGAACGACGAGACAATCAATGATACGGTAGGCGGACTGATGCAGGCTCTGGTGGGACCCCTGGGTGCAATATCTAAGCGTCCTTCAGCCACAAGTGGGACTGAGACTCCGCAGGTGGAGGGAAATATGACTAATTCTGAAGTTGCTGATGCAGCAGAAGAAGTATCAAGCTTTGATGATGATGAACTGCCGTCTTGAGCCCTTCCTGATCTAAATTTACGAATAACTGATTAATAAAAAGTTGTCCTCCGAGCAATCGGAGGATTTCTTTTTTGAGATTGACGTTTACTTTTGGACTCACGGACAAAAACGTCCACGAACTAATTTTAGCATGTGGACATTCAGTACTCTTATGGAGCCGTCTTCGGGATTTGAACCCGAGACCCCTTCCTTACCATGGAAGTGCTCTACCACTGAGCTAAGACGGCAATGCATATATTATATCACATTAGCAGGGCAATAAAAGTATTGACATTTTTGCAAATCTGTGATACAATGTAAGTATAAGCCTTTAGCTAGGCCTAATCTGTAGTTGTCTTGACCTGATATTTCGACGGTTAAGACTTAACCCCATTAGCCAAAAAGTTAAAGGCACCTGGACCTTAAATTTTTGGCTAAGACCCTTTCATTCCAAAGGAGGAATCGAAATGACGGAAGAAAAGACTTCCAATAAGCTGTTAGGGACTTGTATTAGCACAGTCCTGCTCACATTATGCTTCGCTCTTGTCTACTTTGCATCGTGTTTAATCTTAAACAAGCTTGTACCGTGCTTAATAGCAACCGAACGCACAGCTCAAGAGTTCTGGGTTTTTGGAGCAGCGGCGCTTATATTCTGCTGCAGCGGGCTAACTATGTTTAAAATCGCCCAAAAGCCGTCCACCGACATTATGCAGGCTTACCTACTTAGAGGGATGTGCTTTATCTTTGAGGGCCTGATTTTTATCGGTGCGATTGTCATCTGGATCGAGGCTATTCAATATGCTGCTTGGGTGGGGCAATTTGAATCGATTGCCGCTTATTCCGGAACTGACATACGCTATTGGGTGGCGAGTGTATTATTCACAAATGGCATCCTCGGCAACCTGCTGGCTGTCGGCATAAAAATTTAGCCAAAAAACAAAATCAAAAAAGCTCACAATGTTCTATCGTGGGCTTTTTTACTTCTCAAATCAAGGTGGTGGAGACGATCGGACTCGAACCGACCACCTCAGCAATGCGAATGCTGCGCTCTACCAGATGAGCTACGTCCCCAATGAATTTTATTATATCACACTTGAACAGAACTATGATACAATAGAGTCATTAAGAGAGGTAAAAATAGCATGATCTAAATTTGTTTGATAATTTATTGACAGCTAATCAAGAGAGGTAAACTTATGAAGAACGATCCAGTTTTTGAAATTATCAAACAAGAAGAAACTAGGCAGTCCGAAGGTCTAGAGCTAATCCCAAGCGAAAATTATGTTTCTGCCGAGGTTTTGAAGGCGATGGGTTCAGTTTTGACCAACAAATATTCCGAGGGCTATCCCGGCAAGCGCTATTATGGGGGTAACGAAAATATTGATCAAATTGAGACTTTGGCGATTGAACGGGCCAAGGAATTGTTCCATGCTGACCATGCTAATGTACAGCCGCATTCTGGTGCTAACGCCAACGAGGCGGTGTATTTTGCTTGGTGTCAGCCTGGAGATACGATTCTCGCCATGGCTCTGCCGGCTGGTGGGCACCTCACTCACGGCTCTCCGGTTACGCGTAGTGCCAAGATTTATAACTTTGTTGGCTATGGCGTTACCGAAGATGGCGATATCGATTACGATGAGCTAGAGCGCCTCGCGCGCGAACATCAGCCTAAGTTGATTTTGGTTGGCTATTCTGCCTTTATGAAGATCCCGGATTTTGACCGCGTAGCCAAAATTGCCGCAGAAGTTTCCAAAGCGGCTGGGTACGAGATTCTGTTGATGGCTGATATGGCACATGTGGCGGGCTTGATTGCTGGCGGCGTGCATCCAAATCCGCTTGAACACGGTTTTCAGGTGATGACTAGTACCACACACAAGACTTTGCGTGGTCCACGTGGTGGTTTGATTGTGAGCATGGGCACGGTGGGGAACCCACTCAAGAAGTGCGAGCGCAAGCTAGAGAATATTCCTACGTTGATTGACCGCGCGGTTTTCCCCGGCACCCAAGGCGGGCCACTGGAGCACGTAATTGCGGCCAAAGCGGTGGCTTTCGGTGAAGATTTGCAGCCCGAATTCCAAGACTACGCTCGTCAAATTGTAGAGAATGCTCAGGCGCTAGCGGCTGAGCTGAAGCGACTCGGATTTGCCTTGCAGGGTGGTGGCACCGAAAATCATCTCATCCTGGTGAATGTGAAGGATAGCTTTGGCATTGATGGTAAATTCTTTGAATATGCTTTGGACAAAGTTGGTTTGACCTTGAACGCCAACGCTTTGCCAAATGATAAGGGCGCCGCTTTCCGCCCATCTGGTGTGCGCCTGGGTACCCCAGCCATGACTACGCGTGGCCTGGGTGTACCAGAGATGATGAAGGTTGCAGATTGGATGAAACGTGTCCTCGATATCTGTGTCGCTGCCGGTGACGAAGACGGGCTAGGCAGTCACGAAGCTGAACTCGGTGCAATTCGTAGTGAAGTACGCAATTTGGCTCTGAGTTTCCCAATTCCAGGCATTCCAGCAAATAATTAAATTATTTAAGATAAAAAGTGTGGGCATGATAATAGTTAAATAAAGGAGAATTTATGCCCACTAAAACTACCAAATCAGAAACCATTGCCGAAGCTATTACCAAGGCTTCAGCGAGAGGCAATTCTTCAGTTGCAAGAGGTCGAGCAACGCGCGCTACGGCGGCCGTCGCATCCAGGTCAGATGCAGGAGTGAGTTTGGCCTTGCCTGATCCTGAAGAATTGGCCAAGTATGAGAAGATTATTCCGGGCGGCGCCGAGCGGATTCTTGAGCTGGCGGAGCAACAGTCCGCGCATGCCCAAGACCTGGAGTCCCGCCAGCTCGAAACGAGCGCCAAACTCAAGTTAGTGCGCCAAGTCATCACTTTCTTCTTGGCGCTCGGCACAGGCGCGCTTGGCGCCGCCCTTTTGCTCGACGGCAGCGAGCTTGCCGGGTTATTAGTCATCGTCATTGATGCGGCTGCGCTCGCCGCCGTCTCGCTGTATGGCAAACGCGCCTAAAAGAAAGATCGGCACCGAACCGCGGCGCCGTCAAGGCAGCGGAGGGAGCGACCGACGTAACGATTACCTTCGTTCGACGGGTTGACTGTCGTATTGAAGTTGAGATTATAAGCGTACGTAGCCGATGACCCGCGCGACGACCACCATTGGCCTTCGTTGCCAGCGTTCCGGAAAGTGCCAGCAGTAATGGTTGGATCAAAGATCCCGCTGCGCACGGGGAACTAAAATTAAACAACGCGGACGAATTACTAGTCGTAAAACTGGTGAGAAGTTCACTTTTTGCGCCTTTGATCGTAATCATCAGCGTCGTCTAACCTTCAGCAAGCTCTTTAAGTCTAGAAGGGGAACTTCACGATCTTTCTGGGAGAGGGCCTCAAATTGGCGGAGCTTGACCTCGTTGCCACCGTCGGCCCCCATGGACTGCGCCCACGGAATTATTGTAACATATCCAAAATAGCCCCTCCCGAGGCTATTTTATAACATAATTTTTGAAATAATTCAAACCGTGGTGGTTCCGGGCGGACTTGAACCGTCGACACAAGGCTCTTCAGGCCTCTGCTCTACCAACTGAGCTACAGAACCATACCCACATTATAGCACATCTCGCCAATAATGTAAGCCCCCAGCACCTAAAAATGACTAATTTAATCCTTTTTCTTAAAGTATTCTTTACCTAAGCCACAAAGTGGACAGATAAAATCATCTGGCACTTCGTCGCCATAATAAACATATCCACAGGCCATACAAACCCAGGCCGTTTGGCCTTTTTCGGTCTTCACCTTAGTCAAATCTTCCTTGTGCTCCTGATAATAAGCATAGGTCATCGGTTTCTCATCTTTCAGGACATCCGCTTCAACCATGCGCCCAATAAAGATCGTGTGCGTCTCGGCGTCAATCGCGTCAACTTTCTCGCAAACCATATATCCCAGTGAATCCTTGAGCACCGGCACGCCTTCAACATCAGTCGTTTCGCATTCGGTGCACTTGTCCACGTCCTTAGACGATTTGAATCCGAAAGTTTCAATGATTTTGGGATCAACGTCCTCACCTAGCACAGACAACGCAAATTTATCATTCTCGCGGAGCAATTTGTGGGAATGGTTGGTCTTGGCTACAGCCACTGTAATCAATGGCTGTTCACCCGCACTTGCGCGCGAAACAGCATCCACGATACAACCACCACCCGGTGTGGTCAAAACATACACCCCTTGGGTGATTTTACGAGTGATTTTTGAATTTTTCATAACAATTCCTATTCTAATGTTACGCAAAGTGATAATCAGAATAGCCTAGATTGGTATTTTCTCTTTCTGAAGCGCGCCTTATGGCGAGCGAGGGAAGAAAAATGCCAAGATAGAGTATTATGATATCACGCAGTGGTGCCCGAAATGGGACTTGAACCCATATGGATTTCTCCATTCGATTTTAAGTCGAACGCGTATACCAATTCCGCCATTCGGGCGCCATCACTGCTACCTCTATTATAGCACATCTCGTCATAAAAAAGAATCTGCCAGCTGCCTGACAGATTCTAAGACATATAGCACATTTGCGAACACCCGGTGCTACCGTTTATTTAATTTGTGGGACTGCGGGCGGCTCTCAACGTCAGATTCGTCCGAGTTCCTAATTACATTTTATCATAACCATAAACCGCGTCAACCTTGATTTTAGCAAAAAATCTGCAGTAACTCTAAAAAGTTTTCCACAGAAATAACAGGGGTAAAATGTAAAAACCGAACAAATAACCATTGACTTTTTCAACATTCTGTGCTTCAATAGAATTATAACCACCAAAATTGTGTGGCAAGTCTAAGTTGTTGTGTTATACTAAATATATGACAAGTGGAGGCAGACCCTGGCTACATAAATTGGAACGTTGGCTGGACGAATGGAAAATCACCTTTTCGGGGATTGTTTTGGCAACTCGAGATGCAAAGTTTTTGTTGACTTTCGCCTTAACTTTTGTAATTTTTGGTACACTTATGACGTTACTATCTGGTAGCACGGCGGCGTTCAGTTTATTCGGAACAGCAGATTTTGGCGGTAAGCTCAAGATTATTGGCGATGGTTTTTTGGGATTATTTGGGCTAAATCGTAATTTTTGGGACTGGGCATTAACTTTCTTCGTTACTTTATTGCAAAGTATCTTGATTGGCCTCGTCGTTCTAGTCTGGCGGCACAAGCGCCGCGACAAAAAATCCCAAATCGCTGCTCAAGCCAGTAATGCCGATAATGTGCAAAATGCTGGTCTCGCCGCCGGGTTGGCGGTATTGGGGACGGGTTGCCCTACTTGTGGCACCACACTGATCGCGCCAATTATTGGCACGCTCTTCAGTACTAGTAGTTATACCTTAGCGAATACAATCTCTGGTATTTTGACTGCCACTGCCGTCATCATTGCGCTATTCTCGCTCAAACGTATCAGCAATGATGCCTATGCCCTGCTTATGAGTGAACGTTATCAGAAAAAGCATCAACAAGAGTCTAAGGAGGAATAGTTTATGAAACATTTGCGCACAATCGGTATTGTGGCCGTCATCGTTCTACTTTTTGGCGTAGTAATTGCCAGTTTGTCTTCACGACCAGCTGCCGGCGATCAAGTTTGGAACGAAGCCGCAACTGTAGGTAGCATGGAAGCTAAAAACCACTATATTATGTACACCGACATCATGTGTCCATATTGTGATTTTTTCTCGCGCGTCGTGATGGATAACTGGGACAAGTTTACCACTTATCTTGCAGAAAACGACATTCTTTTTGAGATTCGTCTCACGGATTATCTTTATGAAGGCATGGGTAGCCAATATTCGCGCGATTCAGCCGAGGCAGCCTATTGCGCGATGCGCGAAAACAAGTTCTGGGAATTTTATCATGGTGCTCAGACGGCCTTGTTAAAAGATTACCATTCTAAAGGTATTGGTGATAGCAAGACTTCGCCCGCCATCAAAGATTTACCAGATGATTATTGGTTAAAGATCGGTCACGAAGCTGGGCTTGGTGCGGAATTTGATAATTGTATAGCTAATCACGAAGTTGCTGATGAGCTCGACAACAATACTCGTCGTGCCAATCAAGTTGCCCAGGGCTATCCTTACTTCAAATTCAACAAATTTGCCACTGCGGGTTTTGATAGTAGCTGGGGCTGGGACTACGTCAAGATGTATCTCGACGCTGGTCTAAGCAAATAAAGTGCGCTGTAAGTCTCAGGGCTTTAGCAAATTAGAGCCTTGGGCTAATATTCTAACGCTCAACTTCTACGCCAGTTTCTAGATCGCGCAGTTTGTAATGCCCAGATTCGGCTTCAGTTTCGCCAATTACGGCTGCAAACTGGGCCACCTTCCCGGCATACTTCAATTTGTCGCCGAGCTTTTTCTCGGTTAGCAATAAATCTACGGTTTTGCCTTCGGCACGCAAATCGCTAGCAAATCGAGCACATGCGGCATATTCGTTGGCGGAAATTGGCACCAAACATACATCAACCGGCTTATTGTCGCTTGCTTTGACTAAGCCACCTTCCATAAAGGCAGCAAAGAGACGCGTCAAACCAATTGATCCGCCCACACCCGGCAAAGCTTGATCGGTATAATAGCCAGCCAAATTCTCGTAGCGGCCGCCAGAGCAAATCGAGCCAAACTCACGATAATCTGGCGCTATTGTTTCAAACACGGTGCCCGTGTAATAATCTAGCCCCCGCACGATTAACATATCGGCGATTATCTCGGCATCGGGCGACAGATTTTTGACGTTATTTAGTACTAGCTCCAGCTCATCCACTCCAGTAAGGAAAGTTTCGTTGGTACACCCTAAATTGCGCAGGCGAGGAATAACTTCTTCTACGGAGCCGTTGATCTGCATAAACGTTGTGATTTTTACAACATTTTCCGTACCTAGGCCTAAATCTTGCAGGGCAGCTACGGTCTTTTCGGGTGGGACTTTTTCGGCGTGGTCGACAATGCCAAAAATCTCAGTTGACAAATGCTCCAAATTGGACGCTTGCAATAAGCCGCTTAGCAATTTGCGGTTACTTACGCGTACGATAAATCTTGGCAACGGCAGAACCCGAATCGCATCTATCAAAGTCGCAATCACTTCAGCGTCATAGGCTACGGGCAGCTTGTTCCAACCAATCACGTCTACGTCACACTGATAAAATTCCCGAAACCGCCCTTTTTGGGCGCGTTCACCACGGAAGTTCCGCCCAATTTGAGTGACTTTGAAAGGAAAAGTTAAGTCGTTCATGTGCTCCACGGTGTAGCGTGCTAGCGGCACGGTGTGGTCAAAACGCAGAGCCTGATCAGCGCCATCGGAAGCCTCAGCGGTTTTTACGACTTTATAAATCTGTTTTTCAGTGTCGCCGCCAGCCTTGGCCAGTAAAACCTCTGTACGGTCAATCGTAGGAGTCTCAATACTCTGAAACCCATGCATCGCAAAAGCGGCCGCAATGCCGGACTTAAGGCGATTAAACTCGGCTTGCAAAGCTGGAGTCAGCTCCTGCATACCGCTGATGGGTGAAGTATTGAATTTTTTCATAATAAATATATTATAGCACGAAACTGCACTTAACGCACATAGTGGTCGAAGATGAACCGGACCAAGCCAAATAGTAACACTATGCCCAGCACGATCAAAACGATTTGCGAGGCACTAATGCCGGATGGTTTCGATTCATCCGAGTCGGTTGTGGCGGTCTCGATTTTTAAGCTAGGAGAAGCCGAATCCTTATTTTGGTTAGTAATTTCGCTACTTAGCAAATCGTCAATACTGGATTGCTCACCCCAAACAGTCTCGTCGGATACGGGTATAGTTGCGTTATTTTCGGTATTTCGCCCACCACCAATCGTTGGGACGGTGCTATCAACAGCGCTTTGAGTTGGTACTGTTACGTCCGGCTTTGGCTCAGCGGTGATTGGTTTATCCGCCTCGGCAACAGTAATGGGAATCCGCAAGGTTACTTTATTACGATCACTGTCGCTTACGATGTAGGCTAGGCTGTATTGTCCCGCCTGGTGTAAGTTTACATTTGACTCAACGGTAATCTCTGTTATCGCATAGTCTCCGTCTTCACCGTCTCGCGCACTTACGAGTTGGGTGAAGTCCACATCTTCGCCCACGGTATATTCGCGCCGACCGCTGTAAGTGATTTCCGGCACGCCACCGCGGCGTAAATGCTGGATAAATTCCCGATAGGGTTCTTGATCGGCGCCTTTCAACGCGCGGTATGCTGAAACAATCCGGTTTTTGGTGGCGACGTCTGCGTTCTTATTATTTAGTACCTCATCTGATAGTCTAGATTTGTAGCTTTCAATTTGTCCCACAAGATAAGTCTTGAGCAGATTATAGAGCACAGTTTTGCCCTCCTCATCGCTCCAAGTCGACTTACGCAAGCCGTCAGTCATAATCACGTAGCGCTCGCTAGTGCCGCTAGGCATAAAGGCTGTCGCCAGGGAACGATTCAAGTTACTAAACACTTGCACGTTTGCGCCCTGTGTCTCGATGATGTAACTCTTGCCAAAAGACACAGAATAGCTTTTGGGCGCATCGGCAAATTTAATTTCACCAGACTGCATGCTGGTCTGCTCCCTCACTACGACCTGCCCACTGGAGTTGAGCACCTTGATCGCAGAATCGGAATTCAATACCTCGGATGTCACGGTGACTTTAGCCGAACGAAAATCACTAGCAAACACTAATTCATAAGCCGGTTTACCAGATTTGCCTAAAACTCGAATCGTCAGGGAATTATCGTAGGTCAGCACTGGCCCAACACCGATTTCTTGCGCCTGACTAACAACTGGTCGATGAAGTGACATTAGCCTGGCACCAATTATTCCTCCTAGAGCCATCGCTAGCAATAGTAGCCCTAGTCGGAGCTTGTGCCGCATCAGATTGTCCCAAATCTCACCAATCATATAATGCTTATAATTATACCACAGATTGCCAAAAATTACAAGAGGTGATACAATATGCATTATGGTAAAGCATAAAAAAGAGGACTTTGTTGACAGAATGGTAGCCTGGGGTTGCAAAATATTGCACCTCGACAAACACACAGCCATGTTCCAACAGCTTGCTAAATTTACCATTGTAGGCGTGATTAATACTGCCATCAACTGGACAATTTTTGCAATCTCTCTCAAATTGCTCCCAATTGCAGATGAGGTTGCCAAATCTGTAGTTGCCAGCGCAATTGCTTTTGCTTTGGCAACAATCTCCAACTTCTGGGCTAGCACCACTTGGGTCTTCAATACTACCAACAAGAAGTCCCGCAAACGACTCTTTATCGAATTCGCCGTGATGAACGGCATTGCCTTCCTGCTCTTCGACGAGTTGATGCTTGCCTGGTTGGTATCGTCAGAGTGGCACCCAATGATCGCTAAAGTTGTGACTACTGCCTGTGGTATGGTATTTAACTTTATTACGCGCAAGATGTTCCTCGAAGATCACGAATCTAAGCGCTAATGCTTGACTTTTTGTAATAAGTGTGCTACAATGTAATTATAAACCCCAACGAGGGTAAGTTTCTCATGACTCAAACATCTTTTGGATGGCATCACGATAAATTGCTTTAACTTTTTCGTAATCTTGGGGGAACTGTTCCAGATAGTGCTCAATCACCACGCCACTGTTAATTTCAATAATCAAAAGTTCATTTTTTGCCGTCTCAATAATATCCACATTACAGAATCTCAGTCCGATTGCTTGGGCAGACTTTTGCGCTAACACGGTTAATTTTTGGAGCAAAGTCTTATCTTTAATCTGGCTGGCGATGGCACCCTGGCTAAGATTAAACTTCCAATTGTCTCCTTGACGGTCCTTCTGGTAGGCAAGCCGTACTTCACCATCTAATATCGTTACTCGATACTCATGCTGAATGTCATAGAACGGACACAGGCTAGCCGAAAAACTTTGGTGGAATACGCGCTCTAAGATTTGCGGTACCTGGTCAAGTGAGGTGACTTGGTAAACGGCCGTACCGCAACTCCCGCTATTAGCCTTAATAACGATATGCTGGTCGTATTGAGCGAAGAAGTCCGCAATATATTGCGGTGTATTGCGTTCCTTGACGTAAACTTCTGTCAAGGAACGCGGATAGAGTATAGCGTGTTCAATTATTGGAAGGCCTGCCTGACGCAATACTTCAAAAGTGGCATATTTATCGTCGGCGGCTAAGCATGAGCCTGCGGGGTTGAGGTCAAATTTGTAACCTAGAGTGTGCCGCACCTTACCGTCATAACGCATCACAGCCAACCAGTGCGACGATAACCAAGTTAAATCAATTCCGTCTTCTTGGCAAATTTCCCTTATGATTCGATGATAAAACGACGTTTCTTCTTGCATAGCCTCCATTATAACACGGTTTAGAATCCTTGACTTTTTGCGATAAACCGCTTATACTTTTACCAAATACCATTTAATACACAAAAGGAAACTTATGGCAAACAACACAAAAACTCCAAAAATCCCAGTAGAATACACCCCAATCTCAATGTGGGGCTATTTTGGCTACTCAATCTTATTCGCTATCCCGGTAATTGGTTGGATTTTTGTAATCATCTTTGCTCTTACTGCTAGCAACCAGAACTTGCGTAATTTTGCACGTTCACAATTTTGCTTGCTGACTATCTGGATTATCTTGCTCCTGGTTAGCTGTTTTACCGGACTGCTCGCATCAATGTTTGGCGGTGTAAAAATGTAGCCAAAATCCAGATTTGCTATATAATATATAGTATAACTTAGGAGATATTATGCTAATTGCATTAATTATTGCCGCTATCGTATTGCTCTTGATCATTGTGGTCTGGGCAACTTATAACGGTTTAGTCAAAACTAACGAACGCGTGAATGAGGCGTGGTCTGACATCACGGTTCAGCTCAAATATCGCGCTGACCTCATCCCTAACGTGGTTGAGACTGTCAAGGGATACGCTAAGCACGAAAAAGGCGTCTTTGAGGAAGTTACCAAGGCACGCAATGCCAGCATGAACGCAAAGACCGTTGATGGTGCCGCTGAGGCCGAGCGCTCGATGCAAGGTGCTTTGGGCCGCCTCTTTGCGATTGCTGAGGCTTATCCAGAGCTCAAAGCCAACACCAACTTCCAACAGCTCCAATTGCAGTTGCAAGATGTTGAGGACAAAATCCAAGCCGCTCGCCGCTTCTATAATGCGGGTGCCAAGGCTCTCAATACCAAAATTAAGCTTTTCCCAACAAATTTGATTAACAACCTAGTCGGTCACTTCAAGGAACGAGAATACTTCGAAGTTCCTGAAGCCGAGAAGGCTGCGATTGAGAAGGCTCCCGAAGTAAAATTCGACAACTAATCTCACAACATGTATAAGCAAATTGCCGCCAACAAACGCAACACAGTCCTAATCATGATTGGTTTTGTACTGTTTATCACTGCAATTGGGGCGGCTTTTGCTTACTTTTTTGACGATTGGTGGATCACAGTTTGGGTGCTTGTGATCGCCTTGATTTATGCGGTCGTGCAATATTACGCTTCCAGCTCGCTGGCCGTCGCGATGACTGGAGCCAAAGAAATTCAAAAGCGTGATAATCCACGGTTGTATAACACAGTCGAAAATTTGGCACTTTCGGCTGGAATGCCAATGCCAAAAGTTTATATTATTGAAGATTCAGCGCCCAATGCTTTTGCCACGGGGCGCGATCCTGAACACGCTGTGGTGGCAGCCACAACTGGGCTGCTAGATATCATGGACAATAAGGAATTAACCGCAGTGATGGCGCATGAGCTGTCACACGTCAAAAATTATGATATTCGCGTATCAATGATTACCTTTGGTTTGGTCTGCATAATTGGTTTTATTTCCGACTTGGGAGTGCGTATGATGTGGTTGACCAATGCGTATGATGATGAGGATAATAGCCCAATCGGGATGATTGTGATTTTATTAACGTCGCTTTTGGCACCGATTGTAGCATCAGTTGCACAAATGGCAGTCTCGCGTGAACGAGAGTATCTAGCGGACGCCTCCTCGGCACACATGACGCGCTATCCTGAAGGTATGATTTCGGCGCTGAAGAAGCTAGATACTCACTCCCAGCCTATGAAACATCAAAATCCAGCCACTGAAGCACTCTTTATTAATAATCCGCTTAAGAAGGGCGTTATTAATAATCTTTTTAGCACTCACCCACCGATTGAAAAACGTATCGAAAGGCTCGAACATGGCAAAAACCAGTTCTAAAACTCGCAAACAAGCACCAAAAACTGACAAAAAGTCTGTTTTTTCATGCAAATTTGCTGCTTGGAAGCAAAAAATTCAAGCCAGTCGCGCCGAGCATGTGCACTTGCATAAATCATTCAAACGATCATACCGCGAAGACTATCTGCGTCAGACTTCCACTCCCGGGCTTTTGAGCCATGCCATGATTACTTTTAAGACAATCTTCCAGCATTTGCGCACATTTTTACCATTTATCGCACTAATGGTGTTCTTATACATTTTTGCGGTAGGGTTGATGAGTGAGGATTTTTACAAGCAATTCCAAGATTCTATTGATGCTACGAGTGCCGAATTGGCAGGTGGTAAGGTTGGTAATTTCGCTAAAGCGGGGTTGCTGTTAATTTCGACAGTTACTAGCGGTGGCCTAGACGCAGGAGCAGGCGAATCGCAAACTGTATTTATGGTCCTGCTATTTCTCGTCATGTGGTTGGTGACAATTTTCCTCTTGCGGCATTTTTTGGCCGGAGAAAATCCGCGACTGCGTGATGGGTTATATAATTCTCTGGGACCACTCTTGTCGACACTGGTGATTTTTGTAATCATCTTCATCCAGGCTATTCCGTTGATGCTGGTGCTTATTACTTATTCTGCGGCCGTGATGACCAACTTTTTATCGACGCCGTTTTATGCGCTACTGTATTTTATCTTTGCGGCTTTGATGATTTTATTGAGCGGCTACCTACTTTCCAGCTCAATTATGGCCTTAGTAGCGGTAACGGCGCCGGGGATCTATCCTATCAAAGCCATGTTCGCCGCTTCGGATTTGATGGCTGGTCGGCGGCTCAAGATGGTGCTGCGTTTGATTTATCTCATTTTTGTAATCGCGATTACATATATTATTACCATGCTGCCAATTATACTATTAGACCTATGGTTCAAGAGTATGTGGAGCTGGATCAGTAGCTGGCCAATCGTGCCGTTTTGTTTGCTAACCGTAACTTGTTTTATCTTTATTTATACCACTACCTACATTTATCTTTACTACCGCTGGTTGTTGGACTACAAAGAAAAATAGTCTGCTATAATAGATAGTAGTTGTGGAGGTAAAATGAATAAAGTAGAAGCGGAACAACGCATTCTTAAGTTGCGCGAGCTAATTAATGATTATCGCTATCATTATCATGTTTTGGATGAATCAATTATGTCGGAAGCGGCGGCAGATTCGCTGAAACATGAACTGGTTTTGCTAGAAAAAGAATTTCCCGAGCTAATTACACCCGATTCTCCCACGCAACGCGTAGCGGGGCGGCCATTGGACAAGTTTACCAAAGTCACGCACCGCGATCGGATGATTTCTTTGGCGGATGTCTTCTCGGCAGATGAAGTGCGCGGTTGGGTACAGGCTAATGAAAAATTAGTTGGTCCAATTCAAGCTTATTTTACCGATATCAAGATGGATGGTTTGGCTTGCGCGCTGCATTATGAAGACGGATTATTTGTGCAGGCGGTGACTCGTGGCGACGGTCTGGTGGGGGAGGACGTTACGATGAATGTGCGTACGATCGAAAACGTCCCGCTGCGGATTCCGGAAATGGGGCACGTCGAGGTGCGAGGGGAAATCGTAATCTTTAAGCGAGATTTTGAGGAGCTGAATGCGGCACAAACCAAGTCAGGCGAGAAACCTTTTGCTAATCCGCGCAACTTGGCGGCAGGTAGCATCCGACAGCTCGACCCGCGCATTGCCGCCAAACGGCGACTTAAGTTTATGGCGTACGATTTGGTAGAGCCAAATTTGCCGACTCATGGCGAAGCTTACGCTAAACTGCGCGAGATGGGATTCCGCACGAGCGGGGAAGATAAAGTCTTCCACACGATTGACGAAGTTTTGCAAGAAATTGACCGTTTGGAAGATTATCGTCAAACCCTACCTTTCAACACTGATGGAATGGTGATTAAAATTAATGATCGTGCCGTATATCAAAAACTCGGCATCGTAGGTAAAACACCACGTGGCGCAGTTGCTTTCAAGTTCCCAGCCGAAGAGAGTACGACGCGTGTCAAAGATATCGTAATTTCAATTGGGCGTACTGGTGCTGCCACACCGGTGGCGATCTTGGATCCGGTTGTGGTGGCAGGCAGCACGGTACGTCATGCCAGCCTACACAATGCGGATGAGATTGCGCGCCTGGATGTACGTATTGGCGATACGGTCATTATCTACAAAGCGGGTGATATTATCCCACAAGTCAAAGAAGTTCTGGTGAAGTTGCGCCCAATTGGGGCTGAGCCGTTCGATTATGCCGTGGCGCTCAAAAAACAATATCCAGAGCTTGAATTTGAACGTCCAGACGGTGAAGTCGTTTATCGCGTCAAAGGTGAAAATTCAGATTTTATTCTTAAGCGCGCGCTGGAATACTACGCTTCTAAACCGGCCCTTAATATTGATGGTCTAGGCGAGAAAAATGTCGAAGCCCTGGTAGACGCCAACATGGTTAAAAGCATTGCTGATTTGTATCGCCTGGAAGTAAAAGACGTTGCCAAATTAGGACGTTTTGCGAAACTGTCGGCCAAAAATTTGATTAGCGCAATTCAAGCATCCAAAACCCCGCAACTCAATAAATTTATTACCGCTTTAGGCATTCGCCACGTTGGCGCACAGACGGCGGTGACACTAGCGAATGGGTTTGGTTCAATTGACAAACTCGCGCAAGCTACCGAAGAAGATTTGCTTAAGTTGCCCGATATCGGCCAGATTGTGGCGGAGTCGATTTTGGCTTGGTTTGCTGATGAAGACAACCTGAAATTACTCGCCGAGCTTAAAGAACTTGGCATTAGTCCAATTCATCAAGATCAAAGCAAATTGCCACTTGCCGGTAAGAGTTATATCGTGACGGGCACGCTAGAAAGCATGGGGCGCGAGGAAGCTGAAGACAAGCTGCGCGCGTTGGGCGCCACGGTTACTAGTGGCGTTACCAAAAATACAACAGCTTTAATTACTGGAGCGAAACCCGGTAAAAGCAAAACCGACAAAGCCGAGAAGCTGGGTATTCCAATGATTAATGAAGAGGCTTTCTTACTATTGACAAATTCATAAAACTGTGATACAATGGAGTTAAGGATGAAAATCCGCTAGTTTTTGAGGCGCCTGTAGCTTTATGCTATAATAATATATATGCCTAAATTTGAATTGGTTTCTAAGTATCAGCCCACTGGCGACCAGCCATTTGCAATCAAGCAGCTGACGGATGGCCTCAAGGCCGGCGTGCGCGAGCAAACCCTGCTGGGCGTAACTGGCTCGGGCAAAACTTTTACCATGGCTAATTTGATTCAGAATGTCCAGAAGCCGACTTTAATTTTGGCACATAATAAAACTTTAGCGGCGCAACTTTATGCTGAGTTTCGGGAGTTTTTCCCAAAAAATGAAGTACATTATTTTGTCTCCTACTTCGATTATTACCAGCCAGAGGCCTATATTGCTAGCACTGACACTTATATCGAAAAAGACTCGGCTATCAATGATGAAATTGACCGTTTGCGCCACGCTGCCACAGTGGCGCTTTTGACTCGTCCGGATACGATTGTCGTCGCATCGGTATCTTGTATCTATGGTATCGGTTCGCCGGACCATTATACCGAAATGTCGCTTGCACTCGTCAAAATCGACGGACAGTGGCGAGTTTCTGGCGCGAGCAACTGGTGGACTAGCGACGCGGGCTCGCTGGCTTTGTCAGAGGCCGAGGCTAGCCTCGCGGGGCGTGGTGAAATTTTGCTACGCGAAGAGCAGTCGTTGCCATCGCTGGTTAATTTTAATACTCAAGATGCCTCCACGCTTTCGCAACAGAACTTTATTAAGTATCTCATTGCGATGCAGTATCACCGCAATGATTTAGCGTTTGAGCGCGGCAATTTTCGGGTGATGGGCGATACGGTGGACCTTTTCCCGGCGAGCGGGGAATGGGCGTTCCGGTTTGAGTTTGGTTTTGATACGCTTGAGACCGTACGCATCATTGATCCGTTGACAGCCGAAACGCGCGAGAAACCCGATCGTATTCACATTTTCCCAAATACCCACTACGCTACGCCTAAAGATCAACTTGAAAAAGCTTTGGTTGGGATTCAGTCGGAGTTTGACGAGCGCTTGAAGTATTTTGAGAAGCACGAGAAGTTTCTAGAGGCGCAGAGATTGAGCCAGCGAACCAAATATGATCTAGAGATGTTGAAAGAGACTGGCTTTGTGAAGGGAATCGAGAATTATTCTCGCCATTTGGATGGCCGCAAGGCTGGACAACCGCCAGCTACGCTAATTGATTTCTTCCCGAAAGACTTTCTCTTGCTAGTGGATGAGAGTCACATGACTTTGCCACAGGTGCGCGGGATGTATAATGGTGACCATGCGCGTAAAATGACCTTGGTGGAATATGGTTTTCGCTTGCCAAGTGCCCTGGATAATCGCCCACTAACTTTTCCGGAGTTTCAGAAGCATATTAACCAAGCGGTATATGTTTCGGCTACGCCGGGTCCGTATGAGCTAGAGAATTCACCTGAGCCCGCCCAGCAAGTAATTCGTCCTACGGGTCTGCTCGACCCAGAAATCGAAGTGCGTGGCTCGGAGGGGCAAATTGATAATTTGATGGAAGAGATTGACAAACGCATTGCCAAAGGGCAGCGTACACTGGTAACTACGCTCACGAAACGTATGGCCGAGGACTTGACTGATTATCTCAAAGAGCGCGATGTTAAGGTGGCGTATATTCACTCTGATATTGACACTCTGGAACGTGGCGACATCCTGCGCGACTTGCGTGCCGGAGTATATGACGTACTGGTGGGGATTAACCTTCTGCGTGAAGGTCTGGACTTGCCTGAGGTTAGCTTGGTGGCAATTCTTGACGCTGATAAAGAAGGCTTCCTGCGGTCGGAAAGTGCATTAATTCAGACGATTGGCCGGGCTGCGCGCCACGTAGATGGACATGTGATTATGTATGCCGATAACATTACTGAGAGTATGGAAAAGGCGATTTCTGAGACTAACCGTCGTCGAGAAATTCAGCAACAATATAATATTGAACATAATATTACGCCACACTCCGTAAAAAAGGAGATCTCGGCCGGTCTCCGGGCAATTATTCCCGAAAAAGAGGAAAAAGCTAGTTTGGATCTCAAACGTATCCCACCAGAGGAATTGCCTAGTTTGATTAAAGAGTTGCGCTCCCAAATGCAGCTGGCAGCGGCCAATCTTGACTTTGAGAAGGCGGCTATGTTGCGCGACCAAATTGCGGAGATTGAAGGGGCTAAAGCAGAATCTAAGATTAAGAAACATTAACTCTACCTGTCTAATACAGTACTAAGGCAGCGGAGGGGGAAACCGTAGTAACGGTTGTTTGG
>CASXXK010000014.1 GCA_949480205.1 uncultured Candidatus Saccharibacteria bacterium | reverse complement strand
GCAGCTCAGCGAATTCAAACAAAAACTAAACAGAAAGAGTGTAGAGTATGCAAAAGACAAAAAAGCAACTTTTGGGCTTTGCTGGCTTAGCTGCTGTTGGTATCATGACGGCAGTAGCTTATGCTATGCCGGCCGCAGCGGCGGAAGACGTCCCCAGAGGCAGTGGTGATGTCAATGTGCAAGTGCAGGTCTATGACAGCAAGGGCATGGCCAAGATTATTAGCCCCAGTGATCGTAGTGTGTTCGTTGAGCCCAATGTTCCTATCACTTATCAATATGAGGGAGTAACGAAAGTTGAAACCTATGTTGGCGATAAGTTAATTGATACGTTCGTGCCCGAAAGTGACCAAGCTGTTGGCACGCACACAATTGATTTTAGTGTGCTGAGTATCAGCGACGAAGAAGCGGATTATACGGTAAAAACAATTGCCACCAGTGTTTATGGCACGACAAGGGAAGATATCGTCACCTTTAGTTACCGCGCCGTTTCAGCCGAATTCAAAAAGACCCCGGCTTCGAATGGTGACCCGATTATCGACATTGAGGTTAATAGCGAGGTGGCACAGGTAGCGGTTAATGTATATAACAAGGCCGGTGACCCACTTTTTGTCGACAAAGACGGAAAAGAGGTCCCGATTATCCTAAGCCGTGACGACATTGATCCAGTTACTGGTAAAATTACTAAGATTTTGCCATTTGCGGATTACAACGCGGCGAATGGACCTTACACGGCTGTCGTTATCGCACGCAATGCTGCAGGGAATTACATTTCTATGGTAACTTTGGATACGGTTTATACGCTAGTCAAACCCGTTGACCCAAATCTGCCAGATACCCCAAATACCGGATTTACGATTGGCGATCTTAATATTTCGCGCGTAGATTACTTAATCACGGGCCTAATCGTGTTTGGAGTAGTCTCAATGTTCGCGCTATACCTTGTCTATCGCAAGAGCCGTCGTTAAAACCAGAATAACCCAAAACTACCGGCAGTGAGTGAATGTCGGTAGTTTTGTTATGTAAAAATATTGACATTGTAGCAACTTAGTGATAGAATAGAAATATGAAATACAAGCGATTTCTATTGGGATTAAGCATAGTTCTAGGTTTTAGCACAATAATTTTGCCGTCAGCTACTTTTGCCTCGGGCGAAGAAGATGTGACTTTGCCTGAACAAGGAGAAACCTCTGATGGTCCAGCCATCGGCGGCGGGGTCAATAGCGACGGTGAGGAACAGCAACCAATTGCACCAGAAAAACCTAGCCAACCAGATTCCGACGAACCAAATGTTACTGAACCGGTGCCTCAACCTGATGATTCTAACGATACAACTATTCCCACAACTCCAGACGTTACGCCGGCACCAGAAAAACCCGCTCCAACAGTGAATAATAGCTCCAGCAAACCCGCAATCAAGCCAACGCCATCGGTGCAACAGGGTACAACAACTACTCTGCCGTCTACTGATGAAAGTATCACCCCAGAGACTTTACCGATTACGCCAACGGCTCCAGAAGACAACGTTTCTCCGGACTTGACAATTGACACTCCTCATACTGGGTCACTCAAATCCCCAATTGTATCAGCTAACCTGATAGCGATTGCACTCCTGGTTTTATCAGGAGTCACTATCTTAGCTGCTGGAGTCGTTACGGCTATCCTTAGTCATGCTGCCAAAGCTCAAAGTCTAACAAAATAGAGTTGTCATAGCGACAACTCTATTTCTATATGCAAGCACTGGTGGGCGATAGAGGAGTCGAACCTCTGACCTCGTCTACGTCAAAGACGCGCTCTAGCCAACTGAGCTAACCGCCCAGTCCACTTGCCATTATTATGATTATATCACAGAACAGCAAAACTGTGAAGGAATTATTACTAAAAAATATTTCTCCCAACCTTGGTCGGGAGAAATATCGACATCGATTTTTTGCGGACGAGTTACATTGCATCCCGAATCATTTTCAGAGCATCGTTCAGCTTTTTGACGTTGGCGCTGACCGGGTTCTCGGTGAATGTGTCTGTGTACGCGTCGCTTGATCCAGACGTTTCTTGTTAATACCAAACTCCGCCGTAATTAAGTCCACTTGACACCGGTTTATCAGTCCAAGTACGCGGGTATAGGCTCGCTGAGCTCTGTCGCGCTGCTCTTTAGTCGGCGGTACTTTGGTGTTGTGAATCACCATATACAAGCGTGAAAAGTCGACTTTACCCGAGCCGATGATTGTTTCGTCCCTTTCTGCCTCGGACATGTTTTTAAAATCTTTGTCGATAAATATAAATTGATCCATAAAACCCCTCCTTATGAATCTGTGCCTGGCGGATTTGCACCGCCCATGATAGTTACCGTCTAAACTTAGACTGGACTATTCTATCATAATTTGCATAAAAGAGCAATGCAAATGCGGCAATTTTCCTCTTTATTTTTGCAAAACTCTGTGCTATAATAAACATAAATATGGGTCGGTAGCTCAGTTGGTTAGAGCACGGGCCTTTTAAGCCCGGTGTCGAGAGTTCGAGCCTCTCCCGACTCACCATATTATAGTTTGAAAAAGGAACTCCCACTATGGGAGTTCCTTTGTATTAAAGATCGGCACCCACCGCGGCAAAAAAACATAAGGCAGCGGAGGGGGAGACCGTTGTAGCGATTGTTCGGGCCATGCGACGGGCGCGACTCGGTAGCATTAAACTCAAACCAGTAAGACAACGTTGACGAAGTGGGAGAAGTACGCGACGACCACTCGTAACCAATGTTGCCAGCGTTCCTGAAGGTACCAGCAGTATTCGTCGGATTGACGTGCCCGCTGCGCACGAAACACGAATCCGTACCGCGACCCTTCACTTTGAGCTTAGGTAACAACTGATAGCAAACGCCACAGTCATGGTAAAGAGGCTTATTTGTTGGCAATTATAACCATAATTATTATTGCATCTATCCTGTCTTAATCTTTACGAGTTCAAGGTAAGCCTCACGATCTTTGACCGAAAACCGCTGGTGAGCGGAGGAGTGAGCTCAGGCTACCTTTGGTATCCATGGACTTTTACTATCCACAAAATTATTGTAGCATAATGTTATAATCAAACTATGAACCGTACACAGACTGAAACTTTTATCCATGAAAATTTTGGCGGGATTGCCCAGGATTGGCCTTGGGAGGACACCCCAGAATACACCGTTTTTCGGCATGCCGGCAGTCGCAAATGGTTTGCGCTAATTGCTAATGTCAAATATCAGACTCTTGGTATAGATAGTCCTGGAAACGTAGACTTCATTAATCTCAAATGCGACCCAGATCTCATTGAAACCCTCGTCCACGAGCCAGGCATTCTTCCCGCTTATCACATGAACAAGCGTCACTGGGTCACTCTGCTACTGGACGACACGTGCGACGCAGACAAAATCAAAAGCCTGATAGATTTAAGTTATCGCTTAACTATGCTATAATAAAGGGAATTATGGTAGAGAAAACTGCGAAAAAGGCTGTAAAGCCAACTAAAAAACCCGTTTCAGCCAAACAGGCTGCCAAGACTATCAAGTCTAAGCCAATTTCCGACTATAATGGCTATGATTACAAAAAAATCTTTTGGGAAGATGCTGACCGTAAATATGAGGATGCTGCCGATCGTATGGCAATTCGTCGCCTCTTGCCACGCGAAATGGAGAATTTTGTCGACATTGCTGGAGGCTATGGTCGTCTTGCTAATGAGTATCTCCCACGCGCCAAGACAGCAACTCTGTTTGACTACTCCAAGACTGAACTCGCTCAGGCCAAAGAGATTTACGGTGACCAGCTTCAGACCAAAGCCGGAGACATTTATAGCCTACCATTCAAGGATAATATGTTTGACGCCTTGTTGATGGTACGCGCTACGCACCATTTCAAAGATATGCAAAAGGTTTCCGACGAACTTTATCGCATACTCAAACCGGGCGGCGTAGCCGTAATCGAAGTTGCTAACAAGAAAACTCTTCCGCGCATGTTCCGCTACTGGACGGGTAAGACTGATCAAAATCCCTTTAGCCTTGAGCCAATCCACCTCAAAGAGCTCAATGCTGACGGCTTTTACAACTACCATCCCAAATACATTGAGGAAATCTTCAAGAACTCTGGTTTTCAGATTAGTGAAGTGCTTTCGGTGTCCAATTTCCGGAGCGCCCGTCTCAAAGCGATTTTTGGCAACAAATTCCTCATTAATCTCGAATCTGGCGCGCAAAAACTCCTTGCCCCAGTGCGGTTTGCGCCTTCAATTTACTATAAGTTAGTGAAATAATACAATTCAATTTCCGTGGTAGCGCCAGCTGGAATCGAACCAGCATTGTAGACTTAGAGGGTCTATGTCCTATCCGTTGAACGATGGCGCCATGCCATAATTTTAGCACAAAATCACCCAAAACGCCAATCTAGTATTGACAATTTTTGACATGTGTGATATAATGAAAGTATAGCATGGTGTTATTCAGCCCGCATGCGGGACTTTTGATATTGCATCAAAAGTCCCCAGCGTTTGCTAAGCAGATTACGTAACTTTTGTACTCACAAATATAGGAGGTGGGCAAAATGTATAAAAGTGTAGCAAGACAGATCAATGACGGTTTGGTGGATTATGTCAAAGAATGTAATCAGACAATCTTGGCTAATTATGCCGACTCAGAGACTGCACCGACTTTGTTGGATTTTTCGATATCTAACTATTCCTATGGCGGCCACACAACCTTTCATGGCACCCTGTATGGTTATTGCTTCGTGATATCGGTTGATGACAAGCATATTGTGGTAAGCGTCAGCGATGGGGCGGAATGGCAGGAAATTGGCCAAATTCTCTACGGCATATGCACAACAGCCGCCGGCAAGGAAGTTTTCGCCAATGTGGACATTGTTGTGCCTGCGCGTCGGTACTATTTAAGTGAAGCACTGACCACACAAATTGCTGCTTTACTTGGGAAGAAGGCGTTTTACGCCGCCGATATGCGGATGCATATGATGGAATGGCACACTGCCGACAGTGAAGTTTGGCAGATGGAAGAAATACCCCAATCTTTGCCTAAACCGCTTGATCTGACTCTGGTAAGCATGACCTAACTTTGCTAAAACCAGAACCAATCCTAAAGACCGCCGCGATCCTGGCGGTCTTTAAACGTCAAAAAAGTATACCACCCTCTCGGATGATATACTATAACATATTTTTGTAATTCTGTCAATGGTGACCTCTGCGGGAATCGAACCCGCGTTGCCGGGATGAAAACCCGATGTACTAACCGTTATACTAAGAGGCCGTGATTCTATTTTACCAAAAGTCACGTCTTTCGTCAACTAATAATTATTTCTTAAAATCGCCTTCCTGACAGTTCCAGACGTAATCTGCAGTGTAATCACGTGGACCATAAGGCTCCACTGGGTAGAACCTGACCCCAGTTGCATTAGTATCGCACCCTAAACGGTCAAAGTATTTTGTAGATTTAGCATATTTGCCGTCATTAAAATACAGCAACTGGCGCAAGTATGTCGTTGGCACGCCTACCTCATAATACACTTGCAAGACTGCCTTGGGGTCATTGTCTAGATTGCCCAACAAACGTGGATAGAGATACTCGGTATAGTATGCATCTGCAATTTTTTCGAGTTCGGCTTCGGCTTTTTCTTGGGGAGTTTTAAAGAATCCTGTGCAGAGCGCCAAAATAATCAACAACGTCGAGCAAACCACAATCCCAATCAAGGCCCATTCTGGCCATCCCAAAACATGCTGGCATTTTTTCTTGGCTGACTTCTTGTTCATGTTAATATTTTACCATAAGAAATATGATTATGGAAGCGTGTGTTATAATATAACTCATATGAGTAAACTATTTAAACGCACAAAAATCTTGGCTACGATTGGCCCAGCCGTCGACAGTGCTGAAAAAATCGAACAAATCATTATGGCCGGTGTTAACGGCTGCCGTCTTAATTTTTCCCATGGTACTTACGAAAAAATGGACGAGTTCATTGGTTGGATTCGTCAGGCTGCCGAGAAAAAAGGCCGCGCAATCACGATTTTGCAGGATTTGCAGGGTCCAAAAATCCGTCTTGGCCAAATTCAAAATAATCACCTCGATATCAATGAAGGCGATGAGATTATCCTTGATTATGCTATCAAAGAACACGATGGTAGTCTAAATCTACCAATCCAATACAATTTGGCGGAAAAAGTCAAAGTTGGTGAGCCGATTTATATCTTTGATGGCAAAATTCGCACCCACGTCACCGATATTCTTTCAGACACCGCCATCAAGCTAGTGGCTGAGAACTCTGGTTTTGTGATGAGCAATAAAGGTCTCAACCTACCCGACACCGACTTTGGCGGTGATATTCTAACACCAAAAGATTTGGCTGACATCGAGTGGGGAATTAGCCGCGATTTCGATTATGTCGCACTTTCATTTGTGCAATGCGCTGAGGATATCGAACAGTTGCGCAATTTGCTCCATTCGAAGGGGTCTAATGCTAAGATTATTGCTAAAATCGAAACTAAGAAAGCCGTTGAGGACGACGCACATCTTGAAAAGATTGTTGAAGCTAGTGATGCCATCATGGTGGCGCGTGGTGATATGGCCTATGAGGCTGGTGCCGAAATCGTGCCAATCGTACAGCGCAAGTTGGTTAACCTCTGCCGCAAACACGCTAAGATTTGCATCGTGGCAACACAGACTATGGGTTCGATGGTGGATAGCCCAATCCCGACTCGCGCCGAAGTGAGCGATGTAGCCAATGCCGTGATTCAAGGTGCGGATGTGGTGATGCTTTCTGATGAAACCACTAATGGCAAATATCCGCTTGAAACTGTCAAAGAGCTGAAAAAGATTATCCTATACACTCAAAACCATTCAGTGGTAGCACCAATCCCCGAAGATCCACGGGGTGACAACCCTAATTACGATGCGCTTTCCGAAGCTGCCGCAGGTTTGGCTGAGCGTCTAGAAGCTGACGCAATTATTTGTCAAACTGCCTCTGGCGCCACAGCACGCGCAATGGCTTCTCAACGGCCCAATTTGCCAATTATTACGGTTACCGGCGACCAACGCGTGGCCAACCAACTCGCCCTGGCTTATGCTAACTCAGCCTTCGTTCGCCCATATTCTGTCAACTGCGGTATTGATTTGGCACACGAACTCAAGGATTCGGGCTATTTACAGCTCGCAGAGGGTCACGACAGACTACGCGTAGTCGTGGTTTCCGGCGATCGTGATGTCGCCGGAACCGACACGATTAAATTGCGCGAGATTTAGCATATATTTTAAGGAGGTAAATGTTTTTTAAGAAGACGATTCGCGACGTTGACGTCGAGGATAAAATAATTTTGGTACGCACCGATTATAACGTGCCACTGGTGCCAATTGAAGCTGGCGAGCTTGAACATGAGACGGTCGTTATCAATCAGTCTGGCGACCAGCAGCAGCAAATCGCCAACGATTTGCGCATTCGAGCTAGCTTACCAACAATAAAATATCTACTTGAGCACCAGGCGGCCAAAATCATCCTCATGTCACATCTCGGTCGCCCCGATGGTCATCGTGATAAATCATTTTCACTAGGTATTGTTGCTGAAAAACTGGCTGAATTATTGCCAGGCACAGTCGTTAACTTCGTTGATGACGTTTCGGGGCCAGAAGTTGAAATGGCGGTCGAAGACTTGCCTAATGGCGGTATTCTTCTACTCGAAAACCTCCGTTTTTCTGCTGAAGAGGAGGCTAACTCTGAGGAATATGCGCGGGAAATCGTTGACTCCACGCATGCAGAACTTTTTGTGCAGGATGGTTTCGCGGTAGTGCATCGAGCACATGCTTCCACTGACGCAATTACGCATATTATCCCCGCTGTAGCTGGCCTCCTGCTCGAAAAAGAAGTCAAGACGCTTACCCAAATTACTGCAAATCCAGAGCATCCTTTCGTGGTGATAATTGGTGGCGCCAAAGTTGCCGACAAGCAACCACTGATAGATAAATTCCGCAATTTAGCCGATACGATTTACGTTGGCGGCAAAATTGCGGCTGATGGCTATCAGTCCACTGATGTTAAAGTTATTGTAGCCGAAGATTTTGACGAAGACAGCGATGGTGCCAAGCTGGATATCGGGCCAGTCTCTACCTCCAAGTTGGCCGAGCTTTTGCAACCCGCCAAAACCGTACTCTGGAACGGTGTTCTAGGTAAAGTAGAAGACGCCGCCTATGCGACTTCTTCTACGATTGTTGCGAAATTGCTGGGCGAAAACCAAGATATTACTTCAGTAATTTGTGGCGGCGACACTGCCGGGTTCGTAGAGAACCTGTGTGCCGAAGACCCAGAATTACGCTTTTCGCTAGTCTCCACTGGTGGCGGCGCAGCACTTGAACTGCTTTCCGGTCAAGCTCTCCCAGGGGTAGACGGATTAGAAGATTTGTGATAAGATAGATAGCAAAGATAGAGAATAGAAAAAGGAGTTAAATTTTATGTCTAACCAACTAACTTTGGAAAGTCGTACGGCTCAAGGCAAGAAGCTTAAAGCTTTGCGTGCCGCTGGTCAAATTCCATCCGTAGTCTACGGCGGGGATGAGCCAGTATTGGGTGCTTCCGCTTACAATACTACCGAGAAGGTCTTACTTGAAGCTGGCTACCACTCGCCAGTCGAACTTTTGATTGCTGGCAAGCCACAGCTCGCAATCGTTAAGAATATTTCCGTTGATCCAGTGAGTCGCCGCATTATGAACGTTGAATTTCAGGCCATTTCAGCCGATGAGGTTGTGGAAGCCACTACTCCAATTCGTGTAGTTGACTTTGACAGTTCCGACGCAGCTAAGTTGCATTATGTGATTATGCCTGTGCTGGAAGAAATCGAAGTCAAAGCGAAACCGTCTGACTTGCCAGAAGAATTGACGATTGATGGTTCTAAACTCGCTGGCACAGAAGATAAGCTTACTATCGCTGATCTTGTTTTGCCAAAAGGTGTAGAGCTTGCCGATAAAGAGCTTGAAGTTACCACGGTGATTGCTAACGTTTACGATCCCGTAGCCGAAGCTGCTGCCCGTGACGCCGAAGATCAAAAAGCCGCAGAAGGCGCTGATGCTCCAGCTGCTGAAGCTGCTCCTGCTGAGAAAGCGGAATAATTTAGATCTGCTACATTTTGCAAGAAAAAAGTCTGTGCATAAACTGCACAGACTTTGCCATGACAAAGTTCTTAGACGACATAGATTAAATACGGAAAATCAAATTTCTAAAGCTCGCCGAAACTCAGCATAGCCGGTAATGGAATAGGCGTAGCGCTGTATCTGGCCATCAATGACCATCTCAACATAAAAATCACACAATTCCATCGTGGCGCCTCTTTGTTTAATAATATCCTTCAGCTCCCGAAATAGGTGTTCATGTTGGTCGCGTCGCGCTCCAGCCGTAATAGCCAAATCTCCTCGCACCGACTCTGCCCCGGCATCACTGAAAGCGTAAGACGCAGAGGCTACCTTTCCGTCATCCATAACATAATGGATTTCCACGCCACTTTCATTCTCGACTATGTTGGCATTTATAAACGCCGCCGACTTATCCAGCTTCCGAAATACTTGGTAGAGTATTGGATTTTCTTTGCGCAAAGCGCTATTGTTGGCCTCATTTTGACTTTTCATTTTCATCCCTCCTGAAATCTATTTTTCAATCTACCTGGCGGGGCACCAAAACTAAACCCCACACCCTAATTATAGCACACATAGTATAAAAAGTCAATAGCTTTAGTAGTTATGACCAGTCCAAGACGTCAATATTCTGCAAGCCACCATTATTACGGGCTTCAAGCTTAAGATAATGCAAGGCGTCAGTGTTGGCTGCTAGGTGCCGTCCGAGCGCCGCCTGGGCAGCCTTAATATTCTCCGTTTCGCCCTTCCAAGTGGCTAACACGGGTTCTTCTAGCGCACGCGAAAAAGCATAAGTTACCGGCCAAGGAAATGGGGAATTTTGCATCACGGCGGTCAAATTCCGAGTGGCAGTTTTTGGCTCTGCGCCACCACTAAGTAGTAATACTCCAGCCAAGAATTTTGGTACCACGTGGCGCAGAATTGCGGCTGTCGCCATGCCAACTTCGTCCGGCTCAGCCTTAACCTCAGCCATACGGCCACTATTAATCATGCTACATTTAAGCAAACAACCCGCCAAATCAATATGGCGCTGTTCCAATTTTTCAAACACGGTAGTCAATATCTTTGCTGTCGCCTCCGCCGATTGTTCTACGGAATAATCGCCATCACTCAAAATATCGGTCTCCACCACTGGCACCAGGCCCGCCAATTGGCATTCTTTAGCAAAATTTGCTAGCTCGTCAGCATTGGTTTGCACTGCAATAAAACCCGGCTCATCTTTGGCAATCCGGAATGCCGCACGCCATTTTGCAAAGCGGAAACCCATACTATAATAATCGCGCAATCTTTCTGCTAGACCATCCTTGCCTAGCGTATGGGTTTCATCGCTGCCACGAAGCGGCATCAGCCCCAAATCAGCCTTAATGCCAGGAATAATTCCTAAATCCGTCACATATTCCAACAACGAACGGCCATTAGACAACTTCTGTTCCCGGTTTTCATCGGATAAAATTACGCCACTAATAGCTTCACGTACGCCAGGAGAAGTAATCATGATTTGATAAAACTCACGCCGATGGTGAACGTTGTTAGTGATCTGAAACTTTTCGAGACGTTTAGCTAGGCTCTTGTTTGATTCATCCAGCGCCATAATACCCTTACCGGAAGTCATCAGTGAACGGGTAATCAGGCGCAAATTAGCTCGTTTTTCTAGCTCGGCCTTGGCTAGCTCTTGTAGCTTCTCTGCTGAAAGCGAACCCTCAAGGCTGGCTTGCTCGGCGTTAATCTTGGCCCAAAGCAGAGCATCCGCTGGGCTTCCGCCCGCGGTTACGACGCCCAAAATTGTCGCCACGATCGTAGAGTATACAGTCAAATGCGTCATCATGTCCGCTCGATCCAGATTCCAGCTTTCCTCAGCTTCGCCAAACACGATCTTGCGCGGGCTAATATGGCACACCAACTGAGTATGCGGTTGGTCAAGCTCGATTTTGTCGACAATTTTTTCCTCCACATGCACCGGCGGCTCGTCTTCCACAAAGAGGATATCGGCCATTTCTGCCAATCGCTGGCTTACAGGAGTCTGCCGCTTGGCGACGTGTACGGCCAACTTGGTTCCACTTGAGAATTTCAGGAAATTTTTGAGTTCGTCCACTAAGCGCTCGGAAACATTTGTAGAGCGATCAATCAAAATCCATTCTGGTGTGCCCTTGGGCATGGCCCAGTCTGTCGCCTTGCGACCACTAGGTACAAAATAAGTAATTCCACCCTTGTGTGAAAAAATATAGCGATAGTCTGCTGGATCATCCGACCAAGTAATGTCACCAGATTTCATCTCGGTCTTAGAATTTAAAATTGCCGCGTCCACACCCAAGTTGTGCAAGGTTGATAAGGAAACTGCTGCGCCACCAAACACGCTAGTGCGCTTAAAGAAACTATGCGCCGCCCCGTTGAAGCCCAGCTCCAACCAGCTAATTCCATGCTCGTCAACTTCAAAATCATTCTGACGTTCGTCGAGCTTAATGTAGACGTCTTTCAGCACGTTCCCAATAATCAAAATCTTGCTCATGTTAACATTATAACACACCTTTTTAGCATTAGCGTATTGACTTTTTGAGCAATGTGTGATAAAATAGAAAGAGGAGGGTTATACCTCAGAATATATTTAGAAAAGAGGTGCTAAGTTGGGATTAGATGTAAATGTAATCGCTCAACGTGACCTAACAGACAACTGTGTTCTCGAGTATTTTGGCACCCTCTACGAAGTAATTTCCCAGTTTCGTTGCTCTGGTGAAGAAATTTTGCAGCGGCGGAATGGTTTTCGTAGTCGGGCGTGGGTAGAATCGTTGTTTAAAGTTGCTGCTGAGCATCACTGTTTTGCTAATCGTAATTGCCCGCAAGGATTGCCGTTTGAGGTAGTTCAACCACTCATTACTCAGGATTTAGTAGCTGACTTTCGTCTCGCTGCTGACATTCTTGAAACCATGTTCTACGAACGTTTGTTGTTTCAGCAGCATCAAGAACTTAGTTCAAGGAACAGTTCCAGCAAGGCTGTCAAAGAGACGCTCAAAACTTTACGCATTGCGAGGCGTAAATTCTGTAAGTGTAAGATGGAATATATTAATTTGGCTTATGGGCCGAAACCAGCACAACACCTTGTTGGTATGTATGATGTTTGTACGGTTCACAAACACGATTCAATGCAACAAGATATTATGTTGGCCCTTGATTTAATACCGGTAGTCTTCCAAACTTGCCCTCGCAATGAAACTACAGCCGAAATGGCGCCAGTCATGAAGTTGTGTCGTAAGTACATTCGTCTTTTTGACATCAGTGCAGAAATTTGAGGAAATCAGATTTTGTTGCACAACAAAAGGCCTCCCAGGTTTGGGAGGCCTTTAACACTGTGCTCTTAGCGTACTTCTACACGTACGCGAGGTACACTTTTGCCAGAAAAATGGCATTTTTTAGTCTTCACAAACGTCACAACGCCATCCTTGGCAGCGTGAATTGTGAAGTTGCGGCTCATGTAAGTGCCTGGACCAGCAATCTTAGTAGCGCCAGTCTGGCGAACCAAAACCTCGCCATTACGCACTTGCTGTCCACCGAAACGCTTGACGCCCAAGCGTTGGCCGGCATTGTTGTGAATGTTTTTGGCGGTACCGCCAGCTTTGACATGTGACATGCTATTTCTTCCTTAAAACTATTATTTCTCTGGCCACGACTTGCTGTTCTCGATGATACAACAAATCTTTTTGTCCCAGATTTCTAAAACTCTTTACATTATAGCCCAGATTTTTAATTTCGTCAAGCAAATTTAGGCGTTCATATTCGCCATTTGGACGTAGCCAAGCCGGTACGGCTATTACTACCGGAGTTCCTTTCTGAATCTGGCTGGCTAGATTTTTCAAAAAACCTAGAACGATGCTTCCACATTCCTGTTTTTCCTGTTTTAATTTTATCTCAGCCGGTGGTAACGACATTGGTCGCCCTAGGTAGCCCTCGCAAGCCACTGCATTAATCGGCGGTTGCCACTGGAAATTGGTTGCATCGCCTTGAGTAACTGCGATGGCGATATCCGCAACACTTTGTCCGGGGTCGCTTCGCTCAGGCCCGTCGTTACGGGCTTCGCGCGCTGCATGCTCGGCCGTAGCCTCCGCACCTCCCCGGACAATGGTTGCAGACATCGCCTCCTGCAACCATTCAAGGTTCTTGCGGCTATATTCCACCATCCGTTCGCTCAAATCAGTGCCATAGGGCGTATATCCCATCAGCATCGCTTCCTGCAACACTACGCCAGTGCCGCAAAATGGATCCAGCAGCCGGGTTCCAGCGGGTAAATCGCCACAAAGATTAATCAAGATTTGCGCTAACTTTGGCGGCAGCATTCCCACTTTAGCGTCGCGTGCGGGTCGCGCTTGGTCGCGCTTAACATAAGCATCAATATTTTGCACACCAATCACCCGGTAAAAATCTTTTCCAATTTTGATTAACTCGATTTTGTTCTCCGCAAACAAGCGGTTATGAAAACTAGTTGCGCTTGATAACGCGGCGGTTTTATTTGGGACTACGCGCACGCTATGGCCAAGCTTTGCCAGAATACGCTTAATTTTGAGCGCTTCACCTTGTGCTCTGAAAGCAGTTGCATCGCGAGAATAATCGGACACGCCAATCGTGAGTTTGCCCGCCATCGGCAAACTTTTTAGAAAATCTTGAAAACTCCCATCAATTTTTGCCGATATTTTTTGTGTACCGCCCAATCGCCGGATGTCAGGAGTTTTATCACTCTCAAATTCCGCCAGTTCTGTCCCTATTGGGCGAACATTAACAAACAGACTTTCTAGTTCAGCCAAGGAAATTTTAGGCTGGCGCCCCAGCACGGCAAGATATTTCATATTGTCATTATTATAGCATAAAACTATGCTATAATGCGATTATGAGTAAAGACAAACCCAAATTCAAACTTTCTTTTCGTACGATTTTGACGATTTTAACCTTTATTTTACTAATTTATGTCATCTATAGTAACTTCGATGATATCAAGGAGGCTATTGCTCATATTGGCGAGACCAATATTTTAGTGCTTTTGCTGTTGATTCCAGAACAGTTATTTATGTATTTCTGTTGTGGGCAAATGTTCTTTTCCTACATGCGCGCTAAAAAGGATGCCCAAAAAGTTTCCGCCTGGACATTGATGCAAGTTTCGTTGGAACTTAACTTTGTTAACCATGCTGTGCCAGCTGGCGGCCTGGGTGGCTTAGGCTATATCACTTGGCGGCTCAAACCCTTTGGTGCTACGCCTGGTCAATCGAGCTTTATGTATGTTTTGCGCTACGTAATCACAATCTGCGCCAACCAGTTGCAAACAATTGTAGCCATCATCGCTCTGTTAATTTTTGGCAGTGTCCCCGCCACTGGTAGTTGGGTAATTGGTTGTACGGCTATTCTGAGCGTAGGCATCATCGCTGGTATTGCCTTGATCGTCGCAATTGCTAGTAGCAAAAAACGCATTGATTGGTTTGCTAAAACCGCTACCAGCTTCATCAACTGGTTAGTCAAAACCGTTACTTTTGGACACAAAACCAACGTGCTGCAACGCGAAGTTGTAGATAAATATCTGGGAGACATCCACGGCGACCTGATGACTGCTCGCCATAATATTAAGATGCTAGTGCGACCAGCTCTGTGGGGAATTGTTTATAGTTTTCTCGAAATTGCTACTTATTGGATTGTGGCAGCCAGCCTTGGTCATCCCGAAATCTTGCCACAAATTATGATTGGCGAAGCCATTGGCTCAGTGATGGGTGCGATTGTGCCATATGGTTTGTACGAGCTTGGTATGGTTGGAATTATGGCTAGCCTGGGCGTGGATGCCGGCCTGGCAGCGCTGGTGGTCTTGATGACGCGCGTCATCGTCCTGGGCAGTACGATTGTTAGTGGTTACGGCTTCTATCAACACTCGATTTCCAAGATTGGTCGCAAAGAAAAAGCCGAAATCGAGCATGAATCCTAAACCGATTTTTACCGTTTCGCAATTTGTTGAAGTTTGTAATCAAACGCTTGAGTATGCCTTTACTGGCATTATCGTCGAGGGGGAAGTTGCTAGTTTCAAGGTAAATCAGGGAAAATGGGTTTTCTTCGACCTAAAAGAAGGCGATACTAGCGTCAATTGCTTCATTGCCCTTGACCAATTGGGGGTAGCACTGAGCGACGGTATGCGCGTACGGGTTTGCGCTACGCCCAAACTCACCCGCTGGGGCAAGTTTTCGCTCACGGTACGCAATATTCTCCCCCTGGGAGAGGGGAACATCAAGAAGAGTTTTGACGCGCTGAAGCGTAAGCTAACCGCTGAAGGGATTTTTGATCCCGCCAAAAAACGTCCTTTGCCCGCTAATCTGAGCAAAATTGGTGTGATTTCTTCTACAGGTGCCGCGGGCTACATCGACTTTCTCAAAATTTTAGCTAACCGGTGGGGTGGTATTAATATATATACCATCAACACGCAAGTTCAGGGTCTAGACGCGCCAGCACAAATAATTCGTGCCTTAGACTACTTTAATCAGCAGGGCAAAGTTGAGGTAATCGCAATCTTGCGCGGCGGCGGTAGCGCAGATGACCTTGCAGCCTTTAATGACGAACAGTTAGCGCGAGCGATTGCGGCCAGCCGTATCCCAGTTATTACTGGGATTGGTCATGAAATTGACGAGAGTCTGGCCGATCTTGCAGCCGATGTACGTGCCTCTACGCCGTCCAATGCCGCCGAGCGCTTGGTTCCCGATCGGGCCATGATGCGTCACCAAGTTCGGCTAAATATTGAACGCGCCCGGCAGCAAATTCTCGACCGTATTGATGCCGCATTCTTGGCTAACCGTACGACGACACAGCGCCTTAGTCAAAAAGTCCTGCATCGGATTGAGCTTGGCCTGCAGCACGTCCGTGAATCCAATAAGATTCTAAACTTGCTCAACCCAGAAAATATCCTTCAGTGTGGTTATGCCATAGTTACCGGTAAGCTTTCTCCTGGAAATGTTGTAAAAATTACAACATCTGATAAAATTATAACTACAGAGGTGAAAAATGTCACAAGCCGCTAATAAGACAATATCAACTAAAATTTCTGAACTCGATCAAGCAGTGGAGTGGTTCTATGGTGATGAGTTTACGCTTGATCAGGCTGTCACTAAATATAAATCTGCTAGCGAATTAGCAAAAGAAATCGAACACGACCTTACTGAACTCAAAAATCAAGTCGAAGTCTTGGCGGATTTTACGAAATAAGCTATAATAAAACCATATGCAAGATCAACCAACTAATCCTGGCAGTATTGTCGCTCCGGTTGCCCCACAGCCTTTTGGTCCTAGTGCTCCTGGCACGGCACCAAATTTTGGTGGTTCGGTGGTGTCATCCACTCCTAGTCCTGCGTCTGCCCCAGTTGCACCCAAAGCTAATCGCAATTTGATTGAGACGATTATCTTAATTGTTGTTAGTATCCTAGCGATGGTTTTCATCGGCTTGTTTATTTGGAAATATATTGAGTGGGATAACGTCAAAACTGATATTGAAGGCCAGATAGATGCCGCGGTGGCTATGGCAGTAGCCGAAAACACCACCAAGCTCGAGGATGAATTTACCGAACGCGAGAAATATCCCTACAAGAGTTTTATGGGTCCAGCCGATTACGGTAGCCTCAGTTTTGAATATCCCAAAACTTGGAATGTTTATGTATCCAAAGATGCTTCTAGTGGCGGGGACTATGAGGCTTACCTCAATCCAGGTGAAGTCCAACCAGTGAGCGCTAGTACAGTTAATGCTCTGCGCGTTATTATTCGCGATCAAGCTTTTGATAATGTCACCCGCACCTATGACAACCTAGTGCGCACGGGCAAACTTGAGGTGGTCACACGCAATGTTGGCAGTACCGTAGCGAATGTCTACACGGGAGATTTACCCAATAATATTCGCGGTACGGTTACAATCTTTAAATTGCGCGACAAAACCGTCATGTTGCAAACCGACGCAGCTATTTTCTCGGACGAATACTATCGTCTACTCGACACTGTGACTTTTGTAGAATAAATGCTATAATGGACTCATGTCCATGGAGGTAAGTGGTATTTTGGTGGCGGCGCACGAGTTGAAAGCGCCACTCTGTCTGATTCGTCAGCTCACGTTAGCGCTCGGCGTGGCGTCTGATATCACAACCAAGCAACGTTTGCAAAACCAGCTAGTAGAAGTTTCTGAGCGTGCGCTACGCCAGGTAAATGATTTATCTAAAATCGCTCGCCTCGAAGACGGACTTTTTACCACCGAGCCCGTCAGTGTACGTGGTGTCTGTGAGTCAGTTTTGCACGAAATTTTGCCACTTTTCCAGTTTGAACAGCGCAGCCTTAAAGCGACTTATTCCAACAAAACGCGCCTAGCCGCCACAAACCGTGAACTCTTATATAGTATAATATATAACTTCTGCGTCAATGCCGTGCGCTACTCCGATGCGCAGAGCTCTAGTCGGCTCTCAGTTTCCGATCATCAAGGTCGTATCCGGGTAAGCGTACGCGACTTTGGTCCGGCCTTGCCTGTCAAAATTTGGCATGATTTGCAAACCGGCCAACTTATCCAGCCAACGGCCATTGCTATGCGTCCAGGCAGTTCTGGCCTCGGTCTTTACATTTCTGCTCAATTTGCCACGCATCTGCATGCCAAGCTGGGAGCCATTCGCCATCGTGATGGCACTAGCTTCTATATCGATTTGCCAATTTCTAAGCAGGCCGCGTTGCCATTTTAAGGAGGAAAATGAGTTTAATTTATATCATTGAAGATGAACCAATTATGGCCGATTGTATTGCTGCGGCTGTTGCTGGCGTTGCTCAAGAGCCAAACGAAATTGCCGTTTTTAACGATGGCGTTAGTGCAATGGAAGCCGTGAACAATCGCCTGCCAGATGTAATCCTTCTTGATGTAATGCTGACTGGCCCCGACGGTTTTGCCTTTCTCAACGAAATGATTTCTTATCCTGATACGGCCAAGGTGCCAGTAATTCTGATTTCGTCGCTAGACTTGTCGCACCGCAATCTCGAACATTACGGCGTAGTGCGCGTGCTCGACAAAGCCAAAATGACTCCAGACGATATCTATACTGCTATCCAGGATGCCCTGGCTGGGGTTGCCCGGGCGGCAGCGGAAGCTGCTATTGCTGCGTCTACTCCGGCTCCCGTTTCTGAACCAGTCGCGCCAACCCCTTCCTTGCCTGCTCAGCCAACAATCCAAGAGAATCAAACTCCCGCTACGCCGCTTAGCCTGGATGATTTTAAACAACGCCTTGCTAATTCGGCGGGTCAAGAGCCTCATGCCGAGTGATTTGCGTACGCACGCAATTGTGTTGCGTCGGACTAATTATGGTGAATCGGATCGTATTCTGAATCTCCTCGCACCAGAGGGGAAGATTGCCGTGCTAGCGCGTGGTGTACGCAAGGCGAAGTCGCGTCTGGCCGGGGGAATCGAACTTTTCTCGATGGCGGACGTCGTAATTCACCAGGGTAGAGCCAACCTTGGTACGCTTACCAGCGCCAAAATGCTGCGGTTTTATGGCGGAATTTTGACTGACGTCTCGCGTCTCGAGCTGGCTGGCACTTTGTTGAAACGCCTCGACCGTGTCGCCGAACAAGTTCCCAGTCCCGAACATTTCACCATTCTGCAACAAGCTCTATCAGCGCTCGACCAGGGCTTAGCAAACGATTTGGTTTCGACTTGGTTCACTCTTAATCTTGCCCGCGCCAACGGCGAAGAGACTAATCTCTTGCGCGACACCACAGGTGTAGAGCTTAACCCCAGCCTGACTTATCGCTGGGACTCAATTGAAAGTGCGCTCTGCCCAGATTTGCAAGGCCGGGTTGGTGCCAAAGAAATCAAACTTGCCCGCTTTTTATCAAGTAATCCGCTCGTTTGGGCTACTAAAATTGAGAATCTTCCAGCTATTCTCCCTCCAGTCTACGAAATCACCAAGATTCTCGATAAGTCTTGACAAAATTCTTATGCTGTGCTACAATGAAAGTAATGGCTACCAGTAGCCCTATCTTCGGATGTGTTATAATAGTACCATATGAACCGTGTTCCCTTGGCAGAACGGATGCGTCCGCAGAGCTTAGATGAGGTGATTGGGCAAGACGAAATTATTGGCGAAGGCAAAATTCTCACTGAGATTGTCAAAAAAGCCGAGCTCGTTAACCTGATTTTTTGGGGACCTCCGGGTACAGGCAAAACTACATTGGCACGGATTCTAGCGCACGAGTTCCAGGCAGACTTTGTCGAACTTTCGGCCGTCACCGCCCATAAAAAAGACGTTGAAGAAGTAGTGGAACGTGCCAAGACCAACTGGAATCTCAAAATTCGCACGGTGCTGTTTGTGGACGAAATTCATCGCTTCAACAAGGCGCAGCAAGATGCCTTTCTGCCGCATGTCGAATCTGGCTTGATTATTTTGATTGGTGCCACTACCGAGAACCCCAGTTTTGAGGTGATTTCGCCCTTGCTTTCGCGCTCGCGTGTAGTGGTAGTATCGGCACTGAAAAAACCTGATATTGTTACAGTCCTCCGGCGCGCCCTCCAGGCCGAGAAGGCTGAAGATCGAGTGACCGATGAGGCTATCGAATATATCGCCGATTTAAGTGCGGGCGATGCGCGTTCGGCTTTGGGCGATTTGGAACTGGCTCTCAGCTTGGCCAAAAACGTCGATAAAAGTGTCGTCGAGACTGCCGTGGGCAAGAAGATGCCACTCTACGATAAATCTGGTGATTATCATTATGACAATATTTCGGCATTTATCAAGTCGATGCGTGGCTCAGATGTAGACGCTACGCTGTACTATTTGGCGCGCATGGTGCAAAGCGGGGAAGACCCCAAGTTTATTGCCCGGCGTATGGTGATTTTTGCTAGCGAGGATATCGGCCTGGCCGGGAATGGTGCATTGAACCTCGCTGTCAGCTGTTTTCAGGCGATTGAGCGTGTGGGTATGCCCGAGGGTGGGATTATTCTCAGTCATGTAGCGGTGGTGCTGGCCAAAGCCAAAAAGAACCGCGAAACCTATGACGGTTGGACACGAGCGCAAGCAGTGGCAGCCAAGAGCATGGGCAGCCCGGTGCCAACTTGGTTACGTAATGCCCCAACTAAACTGATGAAAGATCTTGGTTTTGGCGAAGGGCAGAAGTGGGAGGCCGGTTTTCATCTCGACAAGAGCTATCTTCCCGAAGATGTCCGGCAGGAGAGAATCTTTGGCGTACCCAGTAGCTATGACCATAACGCCAAATAGCTGGTATAAGTATTGACAAATTCGCAAATCTGTGATACAATGGCAAAAGAAGGGCATCTTTGTCGTTAGTTCTTTGGCATGCTCTCAAATTGCAACTCAATCTTTCATGTAGTAGTGTAAAAAGGAGGAAAACTATGGAAGAGAGAAGAATTTGGTCGAAAGCTGCAACTGCCAGAATGATTTGCAAGGCAATCGGAGGCATTATCATGGCCGCCGGATGGGTTTTGGCATTCTTGGCTGGTGCCGCTGCAGTGGAAGGATTCAATGAATCCGCAAGATGTGCTATGATGGCAGAAAACATTGACAAAGAATGGATTAGTGCGTCAGATCTGTATCCGGTGCAGGGGGTGAGTTATGTGCTGGAAGGCCGCATCCTCACCGATGAAGGCAACGGTGCATGGTATCATGGTGCCATCGCCGCTAACTATGGCGACGTCGTTGAAATTCGCTTAACGGCCGTAACTGCCGACGCTGGTGCTATGGACTATGATGCGGTAGTCGAACAGACAACGTTTATGCGTAGTGCTGGACTACAGGTAATGACGATTGATTCCAGACCGAGTCAGGTTATGCTCCCCAATGGTTCGCTCGTAGACTACTTTGAAGATGGCTTCAACGAACATATTACCCACGTTGCGATGGGGATTTATAGTGTGGGGCGTCAGGATTGGTGGGCCGGCAATGGCGCATCGACGTTGTCAGCTTGCATCGATGGCAACACCGTGGCTAAGTTTGTGGTTGTAACACCGGATTGCGAAGTTGATATCAGAATGACACTTACTCTGGGTCTGATATCAATCGGTTTTATTTTAGCAGGCATCCTAATTTTTACGCTTGTTGCCACTAAACTATCCCAGTGTATTGAAAGAGCAAGCAAATAAGTACGACCCCACTTCGGTGGGGCTTGCTTTTTGTCTGTCCGACCTTGATTGTGCTATAATTAAATAGTAAACAAGGAGTTTTTATGGCAGATTTTAATAAAGTCTTGACCCCAGGGGATTATGAAAACGGCGAAATCAATGTCGTGATTGAAATCCCGGTCGGTAGTACACAGAAAATTGAGTATCGTCGTAATATGGAAGGCGGTGCTTTTGAGATTGATCGCATCGAGCCAGATCTTTTTGCTAAACCTGCCAACTACGGTTTTATTCCTCAAACGCTCGACGAGGATGGCGATGAGTTGGATGTTATGGTGGTAACTCCATTACAGTTGACAACTGGCACTTTCATGAAAGCTCGTATTCTTGGCGTGATGAAATTTGTCGATGATGACGAAGTTGATGACAAAATCATCGCTGTTCCAGCTGACGATCGCAACAACGGCGATGCCATTCAAACTTTGGAAGATTTACCAAAACAACTAATCAAGCAAATCGAGTTCCACTTCAACCACTACAAAGATTTGAAGAAACCAGGCTCTACCGTAGTGAAGGGCTTCTTTGGTGTAGATGAAGCCAAGCAAGTGATTGCTGATGCTATCAAGCGCTGGAACGAACAATAGGGTATTACTAAGTATGCTAAAAAATCCCCTTGTAGGGGATTTTTTAGAGTAGCCAAGACTTGACATGCTTTTCGCAAGGTAGTAGAATAAAGGTATAATTCTTTTGTTACCCTTGCTAGTTCTTAGCGAGGGTAATTTCGACTATAAAGCATAGTCGACCGACATGCATCGCAAAAGTCATATCACTCCTTTCTGCAGTTATGTTAAAGTTGATGTCTTGGCGCCTTGGCCACTCTACCTCTCATACTATAGAAAGCCATCACAAAAAGCAAGCATTAGTATGATAAAAAGTCTGCTGAAGGCTATTCCTCTTCCATGAACGCGCCACTCTGGCGGCTCCAGAGATGGTTATAGACTCCATGTGATTTGCCAAGTAATTGGTGGTGCGTGCCCTGCTCCACAATTTTGCCACCTTCTAGTACTACAATGCGGTCCAGGCTGGCGACCGTCGAAAGCCGGTGAGCAATCACGATACTGGTCCGCCCCTGCATTAAGGTATTCAAAGCATCCTGAATCAAAGCCTCGCTTTCCGAATCTAGTGCTGAGGTCGCCTCGTCCAGCACCAAAATTGGTGCATCTTTCAATATTGCCCGGGCAATCGCGATCCGCTGTCGCTGACCGCCAGACAACTTAATGCCACGTTCTCCCACCAGGGTATCGTAGCCGTCTGGCAGGTCTTTGATAAACTCGTGCGCATTCGCAAGTTCAGCTGCACGCCGAATCTCCTCCGGCGTGGCATCTAATTTACCGTAGGCGATATTTTCCGCAATCGAACGGTGAAACAGCGAAGTTTCTTGTGGTACGTAAGCGATACCCTCGCGCAGGGAACGTTGCGTTATGTCTTTGATATTCTGGTCGGAAATTGTAATTTGTCCCGCATCCACATCGGCAAACCGCAACAGTAACTTAGTTAAAGTAGTTTTGCCAGAACCCGACACTCCCACCAGACCGATCCGCTCACCGGGCTGCACCTCAAGCGTAAAATCCTGAAAAATCGCATCTTTAGCATCTTTGTGTTTAAAGTCGATATAGTCAAATTTCACTGAGGCTTGTGTTAGCATCAACTCGCTTGCGTTTGGCGCATCCACCACGTCGTCTACCATGTCCAGGATAATCGTCATTTCGTGCGCATCGCCAAATACACGGTTGATATTCTTAAAAATCGAGTTGATATTCCAAAGTTCGCCCTGAATGGTCTGCGCATAGTTGACAATTAGCACCAAGGTGGCGATAGAAATCCCTAGCCACTCGCGCCCAAACACCAAGAAGACCAAAATCAGCGCCGTAATCCCGATTTGTACCCCGTTAAATTCGACGTCGCGCTTAATCGTCGCGTGCATTTGCTTGTAATTGGCGTCTAGAGTAGCACGGGAGAAGTTAGCGTAGCGACGGCGCTCATGCGCTTCATGGGCATAGGATTTGACTGAGATAATGTTGGAAATTGAATCCGCCAGCTGTCCGGTTTGCTTGGTTTCGGCCGCTGCGGCGTTATCGCTCAGATGGGCGATTTTCTTGAATGATAGCCCAGAAACCAGCGCATAAATCGCCACAAAACCAACAATTCCGGCCGCAAACCATGGCACTTGCGGCGCCAAGACGATAATCACCATAATGATATATGCTAGAGTAGGCCACAAATCCCAAATTACCGTGTCCACCAAGCGCTCAAATGCCCAGACGAATTTGTTTGTCTGCGACACTAGGGAACCAGAAAAACGGTCATTATGGAACTGCATCGACTGGTCGTTGACAACGGTAAAACAGTTCACGGCGAGATCGTACATCGCCAAAACTTCCATTTTCCAGCACCAGTAGAGCCGTAACTCCTCTAGCACGACTTTATTAAAGACATACAGAGCAAAGAAGCCAATAATTTCCACCGCCGCCATACGGAGCATTTCTGCGGCTGGCAAACCCAGAGAAGCCTTCTCAATTAAATCCGCAAAAATCAATGGCGCCAAAATTGCCCGGATAAACACCACGATTGGCGTAGAAATAAACATCCCCAGTGAGTACCACTTATATTTCTTGACTTCCTGCCAATAATAACGCAGGGTACGTCCAGTAGTTTTGACTTTTGCTTCTTTTTTCGACTTAACCATGTGTTTAATTATAAACTACATGTCTGCAGAAGACAAGCATTTTATCACCTGAATTTGCTGGGGGGGGGGGTAAATTAAAGGGGAAAAAGTTGTGT
>CASXXK010000013.1 GCA_949480205.1 uncultured Candidatus Saccharibacteria bacterium | reverse complement strand
AATCGTTACGTCGGTTTCCCCCTCCGCTGCCTTAGTACTGTATTAGACATGTAGGGAGTATATTGAAAACAACAAAAAAACCGAGCTAAACTCGGATTTTTTACACTCAAATCTTGTGGTCAGGGTGATGAGATTTGAACTCACGACCTCGCAGTCCCGAACCGCGCGCGCTACCAACTGCGCCACACCCTGTCAGGCCACGAAGATTTAGCTTTATTTTACCACAAAACCTCGTGCATGCTATAATAATAACTATGAATAAGCGAACGGGAATTATTATAGCGATTATTGTTGTAATCTTTGGTGGGCTGATTGGTGCGTCGATTTGGCAGCAGCATCGTGCGCAGATTTTGGCCGAACAAGCCGCAGAGGAAGAAGCTTCGGCTATTACCGTGCCTAGCTTGTCGGAAATTAGCAATATTACTGACACGATAGACTATAGTGAGTACGATTTAGCCAAAATCATTCCAGCTAACGAGTTCTCTGGCAACCTTCCAGAGAACATCAAGGGAAAATCTAATGCTCGTGTCGTTCTCTACGAATACGCCGACTATCAATGCGAACACTGTGCTGCGATGAACCCATACATTAATGAGATTCTTTCTGAATATGGTGACCAAGTTGCGCTCGTGTTTCGTACTTACATCATGCCATATCACCAGAACGGCGTAATCACCGCCGCTGCCGCTAATGCTGCCGCCATACAAGGCTATTGGGCAGAAATGAAAGAAACTCTCTTCGCCAATCAGAATGAATGGTTCTATGCTAAGACGGCTGACATGCCAGAATACCTTGACCGGTATTTCATGACGGCCACCAATAACAAGGGTGACCTGGAAAAATTCCATCAAGACATGCAAAGCGAAGCTGTAACGCAGAAAATAGCCTTCGATATGGGGCTAGCTGACAAAGCCGACCTGCAGTGGACGCCTTCAATCTATGTCGGGGACAAGTTTATGAGTCAAAAGGAGATTGGTGGCACCTATAACGATTTTATGCAGGCTATCCGCGACGAGATTGATGCTCGGCTCAAGGCCACTGCTAAGTAACATCTCTGGCGTATCTGTCCGCGGCGTGCTATAATCATAGAATGGACGCAATTCTAGGAGGTTTAAACCCGGCACAGCGTGAGGCGGTCGAAACTTTGACTGGCCCAGTGTTAGTTTTAGCTGGCGCCGGCTCGGGCAAAACCAAAGTCTTAACTCATCGAATTGCCAACTTGATTGCACACGGCACGCGCCCCGACCAAATCCTAGCTGTCACTTTTACCAATAAAGCCGCCAATGAAATGCGCCAACGGCTATGGGGATTACTAGAGCACCAGCGTGAGAATGCTACGGTGCCACGCTCGTTCATGCCATACATGGGCACATTTCATGGTATCTGCGTACGTCTCTTACGTATCGAGCACGCCGCGGCGAGGATTTCGCGCAATTTTACAATTTACGATTCGGATGACCAGCTCACCCTAATTCGTCGTCTCCTGCGCGAGATGAAACTCACCAAAGATAAAAGTTGCACCGCCAAGATTGTCCATGCGCAGATCTCACATTGGCAGACGGTAGGCATGTCGCCCGCCGATGCGCGCAAAGAGGCTTTCTACCCCAATCAAAAACAGGCGGCGGAAGTCTTTGCACGCTATAATCAAGAAAAACAGGCCGCCGATGCGCTTGACTTTGACGATCTTCTACTCAAAACAGCGGATTTGTTGCAAAACAATCCTGAAATCCGCCAGAAGTGGCAGCAAAAATTCCGTCATATTTTGATTGACGAGTATCAGGACACCAACGCCGTGCAATATCGCCTAATCAAATATTTGGTTAATGATGAGCGCAATATTTGCGTGGTGGGCGACGACTGGCAATCAATTTATTCTTGGCGGGGGGCCGATTTTACGAACATCCTTAACTTTGAACGCGATTTCCCGGGCGCCAAAGTCATTAAGTTGGAGCAAAATTACCGTAGTACGGGCAACATTTTGGCCGCCTCACAGCAAATTATCAATCAGAACAAAACTCGCACCAGCAAGACATTATTTACAGAAGCCGGCAAGGGTGATCCGATTACGGTGGAAGGCTTAATGGATGAGGCCGGTGAGGCTAATTATGTCGCACGGCAAATCATGCGCATGAAGCCTGGCCGCGACTATAGTGATTTTGCCATTCTCTATCGCACTAATGCACAATCTTATGCCTTTGAAAAAGCCTTCATGGCGCAACGTATACCATATAAAATTATTGGTGGTGTGCGTTTTTATGACCGTAAAGAGGTGAAGGATGTCCTGGCAATCCTCAAACTCTTGGTTAATCCGCGTGATCGCGTTAGTCTGGAGCGTCTAGCCAAGAATGTTTTGCCAGGTGTAGGCGCCTCGTCGGTTGAGAAAATCTTCAGTTTTTTGGATGCTAATCCTGCAATGACCTTACGTCAGGCCGCGGAGGTCCTTAGCTCGCGTGCTAAAGTATCTTTACTACGCGTGGCTAATTTCATTGAGCAGTATCAAGAACGCACGCAAGAAACTGACCTTACCGAGGCACTTGGTGCAGCAGGAGCGGAAATCATGGCTGGCGCTACCGCCCTGGTATCACCCGAAGAAATTGTTGAGCAGGCCGTAAAATATTTTGATTTTACACATTTAGTACACAGTGAAACTCCTGAAGGCGCTGAGCGTATGCAAAACTTGGAGGTTCTAGCCAGCAATGCCAGCGCCTATGCTTCGATTGACGAATTTCTTGCCGACGCCGCTCTGCTGAGTTCGGCCGACGAGTCTTCCGACAAAAACTCCGTTTCTATGATGACATTGCACGCCGCTAAAGGTCTAGAGTTTCCAGTAGTCTTTATTGTTGGCCTAGAGGAAGGGCTTTTCCCCAGTAGTCGCGCCGCTGATTCGGAAGAGGAATTAGAAGAAGAACGTCGTTTGGCTTATGTTGGCATGACGCGCGCCATGAAAGATTTATTTCTAACATTTGCTAGTTCGCGCTATGCTTTCGGCGGCCGCACCTATAATGCTCCCTCTCAGTTCTTGCTGGAACTAGGCTACAACCCGTACGGATCGGGTGGTTTTGGCGAATCAGGAGAATTTGACGTTGAGATTAGTAACGTCGACGCTGGCGCTCCGGGCGTGTTTGGCGGCGATCCCGACGGGGAATTTGGCGGATTTAATAGTGATTTAGGCTCTGATTTTGACCCTTTCCCGGATGATGTCCCTGTTTTTGAGGGTTAATAAGCATAAAAGGCTTGACAGATAGCAGAATCTTTGCTATAATAGGGGTGCAATGATAAAATTGCAATCAAAAATCAGAGATTTTTGCTGCTTAGCCTTGATTGCGCTAATCGGCGTGTTTTTGACAGCTAGCTATTTTCTAAGACCTAGCACGGCTTTTGCTGAAGACGAATCGACTGATGAAGCGATGCATTTTGTCACAATCTATGATGATGGGGCATATCTCACTGTCAAAACCGCTGCTCCTACTGTGAAAGACGTGCTGGAACGAGCGGAAATTGCCGTCAATGATGTAGATTTGGTTGAGCCAGCTCTAGAAGCAACGATCGATAGCGATGATTATAATATTAATATTTACCGAGCTCGTCCAGCTTTAGTGATTGATGGAATGAATCGGCGGTACGTGATGACAGCTAGTTACGACCCAAAAACCATTGTGCGTGAGGCGGGGCTCACGGTGTATGATGGTGATAAAATCACTACCAAAGTTAATCAGAACTTCCTCGAAGCTGGAGCGGTCTCAACTTACTCTGTGGAGCGTAATGGTGGCCGCACTTTGACGATTGAGGAGCCAATCGCATATTCTACAGAGACACGTTATGACTATACTTTGCCCAAGGGCGAACGTCAGCTAGAACAAGCTGGGGCAGATGGGCGGCGCGTGAGTCTATACGAAATAAAATTTGAGAACAATGTTGAGGTTTCACGCGAGCTGGTGTCGGAAGAGGTAACGCTTGAGCCTGTGCCTGAAATTGTATTGGTGGGAGCTAAAGCTGAAATTCCACCCGAACGCACGCAATGCGCCAATTGGGCGCGCGAGGCAGGCGTGGCCGAAGAGGATTTGCAAGTGGCGCTAGATTTGATTTATCATGAATCTGGCTGTCGCTATAATGCTACTAATGCCAGATCTGGCGCCTATGGTATTCCTCAGGCTTTGCCGGGCAATAAGATGGCCACCAAGGGTGACGACTGGGAAACTAACCCAGTGACGCAAATCCGGTGGATGATCGATTATATCAAAGGCCGCTATGGCGGTTGGCAACAGGCGATGAACTTCTGGCAATGTTTGGGCACTTGTACTTCCAAGAATGGCACAATCAACAAAGTTACCTATTGGTATTAAAATATGAAAAACAATAAATCACTTGGTCAACATTGGCTCAAAAATCGTGATATTTTGGATGAAATTGCTAACCTGGCCTCTTCTGAGGTTACAAAAGACGCAATTTGTTTGGAGATTGGACCAGGGTTAGGCACACTTACGTCTAGTTTGTTGCGCCGTTTTTCGGAAGTCATTGCCGTGGAATACGATGAACGATTAGCTACTAACTTGCCTAAGTCTTTTCCGGGGAAGAATTTGCGCGTTGTGCATGCCGATATCTTGCAAACCAAAATTGATGAGCTGGTTGGCGATCGGCCATATGTGGCGGTGGGGAACATTCCGTACTATATCACTTCGCCAATTGTGCGATTACTTTTGTCCACTCGGCCACTGCCGGAGCGCATTGTGCTTTTGATGCAAAAAGAAGTGGCCGAACGAATTGCGGCTGAACCAGGAGATCATAGTTTGTTGTCACTTTTCGTGCAAAATCAAGCAGAAGTAGAATTAGGCCCAGTGGTGAAGGCTGAGGAATTTGCGCCTCCACCAAAGGTTGATAGTCAAGTATTGATCTTGAGACCTTTGCCGGAGCCGCAAATTCCAGCTAGTGCACTGATATTGGCCAGTCGGGGTTTTTCGAATCCACGCAAGAAACTTAGCGCCAATCTGGCGGATATGCAGTATTCTAAAACCGACTGGGAGCGAATCTTGAAAGATTGCAGCATTAATCCGGCCGCGCGAGCACAAGATTTAGACTTGTGGGATTGGCAAGAATTAGGTGATTTTGCGAAAAAGGCTTGATAAACCTGAGCATAAGCGTTAAAATAGTAACAAATTGTATTAACATAACGCACAAAGAAAACGAGCAAAAAGGGAGGCAAACATGAACCCCGAAGACAATAATCTAAATCCAAACCCAGGCATACCAGGGGTTGGCAATGAGCCACTAAACAATGGTGGGCTTAATATGGCTGACGGTTTGGCCTCAGCTCAGGATAATTTAACCTCAGCTGGCTTGGCTGCTAGCACGGGCGAAGGCGTGATGGACTTGAATCAGCTTGGGTCTACCGCTCCAGAAGCAGTAATGACGTCTCCAGTTGATGAGCCGTTAATCCCAGCTGCTCCGGTGCCCGGTTCCATTGGTAGCGTTACTTCTGTTCCACCAATAGATGGTGGTCAGCCTGGTATGATGGCTGATTCAGCGACTACGGGTACGCCAGTTGCTGAACCTGCTCCAGCGCCATATAATCCTTTTGCACAATCCGCTCCAGCTCCAACGCCAGAGCCAACCACCACTTCAAACATGGCTCCAAATCCTGCCTTCCAACCAGCAGTTCCGCCAAAAGCGAAGGCAAAAGTTAGTCCACTGGTACTAGTACTAGGCCTAGTTTCGTGTATTTTGTTGATAACCACAATCGTTTTTGCCGTGCTCTTCTTTAATGCAAAGAATAACCCCAAGATTGTTTACGTGCCACAAACTGGCAACGAAGAAGCTAATGCGCGTATCGAAATGTTGACTTGCTCACGCGAGACAGATTTTGCTGGTTATGCTGGAGTAGAATCTCCAGCTATGGGCACCGAAACTATGGTTGCCAGCTACACGAACAACGAACTTCGAGCTTTGTCTATGGATTACGCCATGCGTTTTGCTGACGAGGCGGCCGCCAATACTGCTCAGTCTGCCTTTGCTGCAGAACAGGCCGACTTGTTTGCGGCAATCGACAACGCTTTCGCTATTAATTACAATGTTAATGGTGGCAATTTAGATATTGAAGTCCTCTCTGGTCGTGACACTTTCACCGAATCAGACGCCGCGACCTTTATGTATGGCGTCGGTAACAGTGATTCTTCAGTTAGCCTCGATGCTGTGCGTAGTCTGTACGAATCGGTTGGCTACACCTGTTCAGTAGACTAAACTTTAAAAACAGGCTATTCTAGTAGCCTGTTTTTTGTGCTATAATTATATTGTTATGTCAAAAGTTTATATTTGTACCGCAATCCCTTACGTTAATGGTAATCCTCATATCGGGCATGCGATGGACTACCTGTTGTCGGATGCTTACGCGCGGTTTCGCCGCATGCTGGGAGACGAAGTGCGTTTTCAGGTCGGTACAGACGAACATGGCAACAAAGTTTATAGTACGGCACAAAAAAACAACCTTCCTGTAGAAGAATACGCCGCTCAGAACTCACAAAAGTTTCAAGATTTTGTGCAGAAACTGAATATTAGTTATACTGATGTAATCCGCACAACTGACCCAGAGCATGTGCGCCGCTGTCAGGAGATTTGGCAGAAACTTACCCCACATATTTATGCTGCCGAGTACGACGGTTGGTATTGCGAAGGCTGTGAGCGTTTTATTACACAAAAAGAATACGACGAAACTAACGGTGTCTGTCCAGATCATCAGAAGCCCTATGAACGTTTGACGGAAAAGAATTACTACTTACGTATTTCTGATTTCAAAGACGAAATCCGGGAGCAGATTGAAAACGGTAAGATGGCAATTTTGCCAGAATTTCGCAAGCAAGAAATGCTCAATTTGCTAGAAGATACGCCTGATATCTCCATCTCTCGTCCAAAGAAGCAGTTAAGCTGGGGTGTGCCTGTGCCGGGCGACGAATCACAAGTGATGTACGTCTGGCTTGACGCCCTATCAAATTATATTACTATTCTGGGATACCCCGATCAGGATATTTCTGAGTTTTGGCCAGCTACAGCGCAGTTTGTGGGCAAAGATATCTTGCGTTTCCATGCTATCACTTGGCCAGCTATTTTGTTGGGTCTTGGTCTACCCCTACCGCAAACGCTAGTTTCGCATGGACACGTGCTGAGCAATGGTCAAAAAATGAGCAAGAGTCTTGGCAATGTGGTTGACCCAATGGAGGTTGTGGAGCGCCATGGTTTGGAAGCCTTTCGTTACTATTTTTCGCGGCACATCGATACTTTTGTTGACTCAGACTTCACCTGGGAGAAATATGATGAAGCTTACAATAATGAACTCGCAAATGACTTGGGTAATTTGGTACAACGCCTAGCCACACTTTGTAGCAAAAATGAGATTAGCGGAATTGTCACTGGAGACTGTAAGGACTTAGGCCCTGAATATATCACATTGATGGGGAACTTTGAATTTTCTAAAGCTTTCGATTATATTTGGTCACAAATTCGTGAACTTAATAAAGAAATTGATCAGTCAAAACCATGGGAACTAGCCAAGAATGGTGAAACCGCACGGCTACAAACCGTTTTGCATGATTTGGTAATAAAACTAGTGCACGCAGCACAATTGCTAGAGCCGTTCTTGCCCGATACCTCCGCTAGCATTTATCAGATTTTTGGTGTAGATGGTGCAATCCAGCGCCCAGAAACTCCACTGTTTCCTAAAGACTAGTTTTGCTTCTAACTAATCTTCAGCCCAATAGCGTTTGCCGCTCAATAAATCATAATTGATTAACTCGTAAGCCTTTAGAGCCGGCGTATCCTCCGGCGTTTCTTCTTCAAGGTAGGCTAGGGCTAAGATTGGCGAAGTTTCACACACTTCATCCAAAACATACATTAGAGTAGGCTTTTCAATTTTTAGTAAATTATACATCGTGTTAGTTAAGCAGTTCGGCGTGGTAGTTGGCAAATCAACATTCTTCGTTGTAATATTGAGCTTTAACTCCTGATTCTGCTTTTTGACTTCGCTGACGGTGCTCAATTCGTTTTCAATATCGAAGTTCGCATAAATGAAGTACGGTGTAAGATGCGCGAGATCACGCTCAGTCTTCTTTTCTGAAGTAATATAAGCATTAATAATACCCGATGCATGGTCGCCAAACCATAGAACCACCGTCTTCTCATCTAATTTATCCAGTTCCTCCAGAAAGTCACCGAGATACTCGTCCGCATAATGTAAGCTCTGAATACTATTCTCTAATTGTTCATTCTTGAAATACCCAGTCATTTGATAGTCAAGCTGCGGGTAATGCGCCCCATCGTAAGGCGTATGATTTTGCATAGTAGCGACACCAACCATATGTTTTTCGGCACCATCATTTATCACATCCAAAATTTGTTTGTATACGGCACTATCACTCATCTGGCCTATGCCATTCTCATATTCATGATAATCCATTTTGTTGGCGTCAATAAATTCTTCAAAGCCAATTTTGGGATATACAATATTGCGCTTGTAAACGCTGCCGTCAAAAGCGTGGATCGCCGTAGTACTGAACCCATTACCTAGTGCCCAACTTGCAGCACTGGCTAGACTTGGCAGCTTCGCCACTGTATTAATATATTGTGTGCTATTAGCCCAGTAGTTGGACAAACCCGTGAAAACTTCAAACTCCACATTAGCTGTACCGCCACCATATTCTGGCGAATACATATAGCCACTTGGATATTCGGCAAATACCTTCCGCAAATTCGGTAACGGATCTCCTCCTGAGTGAGGATACAATTCCGTCAATAATTCTGGATCGTAAAACGTCTCATCCAAAATTATAATTAAATTGTCCACTACATCACCTAGGCTTTTTCGGCCTGTGTCGGAATCTTTTTTCTGGTTGTAAGTCGCCTTGATGTCAGCGATTTTTTCTTGACTATAATCTTCTGGTTCAGCCATTTCCAAGCGCCCAAGATTATAAATAAACCCAATCAGGAAGCCATTTTCGCGATAGTTTTCAGCTTGCCCCCAGCCAATAAAGGAGGTATCCAACCAGTCGATTTCATCATCGCCGTGCTGCTGATGATGAATGATGAAGTCGGTTGTCATCAGTAATCCTACCGCTGACAATAAAGTAAAAGTAATACGAGGAATAATTGACCAGCGCTGCCACCAGGGTAAAGTTTTTGCCTCACGCCCAAGCGCACGACGCACATAATATTCCAACAAGGCGCTACCGATTAGAATAAAAATTACGCCCAGCACTAAACGGACTATGCCCCAAACATCAACAAAGCCGGCAACTTCACCGACATTGGCTGCCATTTGGAAATCCTCAGGCAGCAATGGCGCCTGCCGTGCCTTATATTTTTCCATGCTGATGTAAGTAACGATACTAATTAAGGCAAAAGTTACGCCCGTACCCAAGAAAGTTCGCCAAAAAATCGATACAATCAAACTCAGTATCAAGAACATTAGAACGCAGTTGTACCAGAAAACCAAGGCGTGCGATGTTGCCCATTCCCAAGTCGCTGCAGTATCTCCCATACGATGACGGTACTCAATAAACCAGGTGAACAAAACCGACATTGCGGCCAAGAAGATCACTGAAAGCAAGACGCGAAGACACGCTGGCATCGTATGCTTAAATGAAGTTTGTATGTTTTTAGCCATAAGTCTATTATAACATATCACACAAAAAGTGGCGCCCCTAATGGAGCGCCACTGGAAACTACCGCTGCTTATTTATTTTTTGCAAGGGCAGTCGTAATCGTCGCAGGCATAACCGCCGGCTGCGAGTTTGGTTGTAACATCAGAGATGTAGAAACCAATTACACCACCAATCATTGGGAAGACTATGTAAGCGGCTAGAGCCAAACCAGCCATGCTGGCCAATTCGCCAAAGCCATCAGCGGTAGTTGGCAGAATTTGGTACATCAAAGCGGCTGCTGGGTTGAACATGAAACCATTAGCAATGCCGAAGAACCCTTGGCTAATTACAATCCCTACGATAACGGCCAATGCCAAACCGCTGGAAACAGTCATTGCAAAGGTTAGTGGGCTCTTGCGAGCATAACGCAAAGCGCGAGCAAAGCAGAACGCAATGATAATTGCGCCAAGCAACTCGACCAAAGCTACTGACCAGAAGGTCTCACCGGTAACTTCGTCCATCATCGGCAACTCAAGTGTTGACATACCACCCAAACGGAATGCGTTAAGAACAATCAATGCTAGCCAGGCACCAAGTACTTGGGCTAGGATATATAGAACTCCACGAATCGCTGACATACGACGTGTTGCCATCATGCCAACAGTAATTAATGGGTTCAAGTTGGCGCTCGAAAGAGCCACCACTGCGGTATATATACCAATAACAGCAAAGAACATGTATAACGGATTCATCCCGCCAGATAAAATACCCAAAGATAGCAGAAGCATCACGATGAGCATAGTACCAATCAACTCACCAAGCAGAGCACCCCAGATGCGTGGTGATTTGAAAATTGTTAAGACGTTTTCGTCCTTGTCGCACTTGCGAGCGAAGAAACCTTTAAGAGAAGGCTCGGCGCACGTGGTCTGGACGGCTGGTGTCACGAGGGCTTCTTTCTTGGCCTCTGGTTTGGTAGAAGGTTTCTTTGCGACCTTCTTTGGCTTTTGGTTTGCCATTTTTACCTCCTTAAGATAATATTGAACTCATTGTAACACATTCATGCTACAATTGTAAGCATGAAGTTAAACATAAGGGATTACTAAAGGATATATCATGGGAATTATGGTGTCAAAAGATTTGGAAAATAACTCGGAATTAAACCGTCGGATTAGCTCTGATTTGCGTGCTCGTACTCAAAGTATGGAACGGCGTAATGATCCAGATTTCGAAGAAGATTCGGCATATGTTGAGGGAACGAAAAAGACCGGTAAGTTTACTTGGGTTTGGATTGTGTTGATTATCTTGGCAATCATCTCTCTGATTAGTATCCTCTTCCTCTAGATTACGTGCTATAATATATATATGTCAGACGTAGAAAAATTGCGGGCCGAGCTTAAAGCTTTAAACTCGGAGTATGCTAAAATCAAAACCTTACCGCCCGAAGAGCGCGGCGAATTTGGTCGCACTATGAATCAGAAAAAACAAAAGCTTCTGGCGGCCATTGAACAAGCCGAGGCTGAAGCCGAGAACTCTACCGTGGAGGCTCTAGATATATCCGCGCCCACGGCGCCTAACCAGCCCATTCCTACAGTTAAGCGTGGCACCAAACACCCATTAATGACCGAGCTGGATCGTGTTATTCAAGTATATTCCGCGATGGGTTTTGATGTGATGGAGTCACGCCAACTAGATGACGAATTCCATATGTTTGATAGTCTTAACTTTCCCATCGGCCATCCCGCACGAGATGGATACGATACTTTTCGCACTGCAGAAGGTTTTATTCCTCCAGCGCACACTTCCACAATGCAACATCGTGCACTCAAAAAATATAAGTCCAAATTGGAACATGGTGGGCAGATTGCTGTAGTCATACCTGGCCGGGTTTTTCGTAACGAAGACGTAGACACGACGCACGAGCACACTTTTTATCAGTGTGAAGGTGTTTTTGTTTCGAAAGACGCCACCATGGGGCAGATGTTTGGCGTACTCAAACATTTCTTTGAGGCGTATTATGGGCAAAAGCTCAAAATCAAAACTCAGCCCGGATACTTTCCGTTCACTGAGCCCTCAGCAGAGTTATTAATTGAGAAACCAGCCAGCCTCGGCGGTAAAGGCGGAGATTGGTTAGAAATGCTTGGTTGTGGTATGATTCATCCAAATGTGCTCAAAATTGCCGGAATTGATCCGGAGACGTATCACGGTTTCGCCTGGGGTGGTGGAATCGATCGTCTAGCAATGTTGAAGTATGGCTTGAACGATGTTCGCTACTTTGAATCAGGTAAACTTGACTTCTTGGAGGAATTCTAATGCGTATCTCGCTAAATGCTATTAAATCCTATGTTCGGGTTCCGGAATCAATTTCTGATCAGGAACTAATTAATCTTATCGGCTCACGTCTCGTTGAGGTTGAGGAGGTAATCGACCTTGCTCCGCGCTACCGTGGGTGCTACGTGGCAAAAGTCGTGAATTGTGAACCTATCCCAGACACGCATCTTCATTTATGTCAGATTGATGCTGGTGTTCATAATGAAGATTTCAATCAACTCGAAAATGGTTTAGTGCAAGTTGTTTGTGGTGCGCCCAATGTTCATGCTGGCATGCTGGCGGTCTGGATTACGCCAGGCAGTATCGTGCCAGAGACCTACGGTAATGAAAATTTTAAGCTTAGTGTACGCAAATTGCGTGGGTATGAGTCCAATGGCATGTTGGCTGGCGCGGATGAACTTGGCTTTGATACAGAGCACAAGGCAATCGCCGAAATTGACCCAAAAACTGCTCAGCCAGGCGATGCGTTGGCGGATGTCTTCGCGTTAAATGACCTCATCCTTGATGTAGAAAATAAATCCCTCACTCACCGTCCAGATTGCTTCGGTTTGATTGGTTTTGCTCGCGAAGTGGCTGGAATTTTGGGTATTAAATTTGAAGAGCCAGAGGTTTTTAGGGAATTATCGGCAAAAACTCTACCAAATTCTGCAAAACTTACGGTAGAAATTGCCGATAGCGAGCTTTGTCCGCGCTATTCTTGTGCCGTATTTGATTTGCCGGGGCATGAGCCTAGCAAATATCTCACTTCGACTGCGGTATTCTTGGCCAAAGCCGGTATGCGTTCGATTGATCCGATGGTGGACCTAACTAACGTTTTGATGCTAGAAACTGGTCAGCCTTTGCATGCTTTTGATTATGATAAGTTGGTACAGGTTGGTGGCAGTGAGACCCCCAAGATTGTCGTACGCGCCGCCGAGGATGGGGAAACACTACAATTGCTTGATGGTAAAACGATTGCCTGTACGCCAGATGATATTTTAATCACGTCCAACAATGTGCCAGTAGCTTTGGCTGGAGCCATGGGCGGCAAAAACACCGAAATTGATGCCAGTACAACACGAGTCGTGCTTGAGAGCGCTACTTTTTCGCTCTACCGTTTGCGCAAAACTCAAATGGCACACGGTATTTTCTCGGAGGCCATCACGCGCTTTACCAAAGGGCAACCGGCTGCAATTACTTTACCAGTGTTGGAAGAGGCTTTGCATCGCCTAGGGATTTCTCCAGAAAGCGTTATAGATGAATACCCAAGCAAGATCCCTGAAACTGTTGTAAAAATTACAACAGAACAAGTGAACAATTTGCTAGGTACGGCATATGATACGGATACCATTATTAAAACTTTGGAGAATGTTGGTTTCAACGTGGAAGGGGCGGCAACAGCTTCATCCGAGAGGATCCGGAGTTACGACGAGGAAGAGCGGCGCGACCCTGCAACGGCAGTCGTCGCGAACGCGCCTCGAGGAGGAAGCTGTGGCAGTACTACTATGCTGAAAGTAACTTCTCCCGCCTGGCGTACCGATATCCACATCGCCGAGGACGTAATCGAGGAAGTCGGTCGCTTACTAGGCTATGACAATATTCCGCTAAGTCTGCCCACCAAGCCATTCCTTGAGCCAGAAGTTGACGCCATGGTCAAACTCAAACAGGAACTGCGCGAAATTTTGTCTGGTCGTCTGCGGATGAACGAGCTCCTCACTTATTCATTCGTGCACCGTGATTTGATTGCTAAGGTTGGGCAAGATCCCGAGGACTGTTATCAAATTGTTAACTCAATTTCGCCAGATTTGCAATGCTTCCGCTCAGAGATTGCTCCGAGTTTGCTGGATAAGGTTCGCGAGAACCTCAAAGCCGGTCATAAAGATTTTACTTTGTATGAGATGAATCAAATTTCACGCAAGAGTTATGGTCTGACTGACGAAGGCACCCCGGTCACCAAAACGCATCTTGGCATTGTGGCTACCAGTGATTTCTACACGCTCAAGGCGCAAATCCTGGCCATGTTTGCTGAGCTCAATATTCCCGTTGAATATGCGGTACTTTCATCTGAAACCGCTGGTCACCACCCATATCTTGAACCTAAGCGTTCGGCAGAACTCTTCTTGGATGGCCAGAATATCGGCGCCTTTGGCGAAGTTAAGGCGAGCGTGTTGCGCCAATTTAAGCTTGACCCAGTAATCTCCGCTGCCGAGATTAATCTTGATAAAATCGCTATCGCTCCGCGTGAGCTGCAAGCTCAAGTACAGCTTTCCAAATTCCCGTCCGTCGAACGCGACCTCACACTCAAAGTCGCCGGCGACGCCCCATTTGGTCGAATTGACACAGTGTTGCACGATAGTTTGAGCCAACAAAATCTTTATTTCGATATAACGCCAGTATCAATCTATCAGCCTACGGATAGCGCAACCAAGAATTTATCGTTCCATCTTAAATTCTCTAGCCCCAGCCAGACTTTGAGCGCTGCTGAAATCTCTGCTATAATGGATAAAATTGCTAAAGACGTATCTGCAGTTGGCGCTACGGTTATTTAAGGAGGAAAATGGACGAAAAATCACTCAAAACTAGTTTATGGCAACGGATTGCGATTATTACGGCGGCCGTAGTCTTAATTGGTGGTACTTTGTTAACTTATGTTGCCGTGGTATTAAGTAATCCTAATGATAATAGCAACGAAGAATATATCAACCAGCTTTCGGCCGAATATACCGCCAAAGGCCAGGAAATGGAAGCACGAGCTACCGTCCTCTCGGACAAGTATTTCCAGGACTTTATTGGTTACAAGTCGCAAGTCAAATCCTATAATTCAGCCAACGCCAATGCTGCTGGCCTCAAAATTGATGACCTCAAGGCTGGTACTGGCAAGACGCTCGCTGAAGGCGATACGGATTATATGGCCTATTATATCGGTTGGTGCGCTGATGGTAGCATCTTCAGTTCGTCATTTAATGATGACGACAATCCAACTAGCTTGGGTATCCCGATGATTGGTAGTTCTAGCATGATTGAAGGCTGGTTGCAGGGTATTGTTGGCATGAAACTAGGCGGAGTGCGTCAGTTGACAATCTCTGGCGAGCTAGCTTATGGCGACACACAGGAGCTTTGTGGTGGATATAATTCACCGCTCAAGTTTGTAGTCTGGGCACTGGAAAAAGATGAAGAAATGGCCAAGCTAAATGACGAGCTTTATTTGATTAGACTACAGCTTAGCTACGCGGTCTACGGAAGCGAAATTTAATGTTAGATACGGCAATTATCGGTGGTGGCCCAGCGGCCCTGACGGCGGCGCTCTATCTTGCACGTGCGGGGCGAACGGTCAAAGTTTTTGAACGGCGCGCTTTTGGTGGGGAACTTAATCAAACTGCCAAAATTGCCAATTATCCAGGATACGAGGGCAGTGGCGCTAAGTTAGCTGAAAGATTTCATCAGCAGGCTAAATCGGCTGGCGCTAAACTAGAATATGGTGAATGTACCAAGATTGGCCCACTTTCGGGCAAAGCCGCGGCTGGCGCCGCGACGGCAATCTGCGGAGCTGGTTTTGAGTTAATGATTGATGGTGAACCAGTCCGCGCGCGCAGTGTGTTGGTGGCTACTGGTTCGGCACCCAAAGAATTGGGGTTCGAAGTCGCACCACCAGTTTCGTACTGCGCGCTTTGCGATGGCGCTTTCGCGAAAGGCAAGCAGGTTGCCGTGTTGGGCGGCGGCAACGCCGCCGCCCAGGAGGCGCTCTATCTCGCGCCCCTCGTGCAGCATCTCGACCTCATTACTCATTCTGCCCTCAAAGCTGACGCCGCCATCCGGCGCGAGATAGAGCGCCAATCAAATATCACCATCCGCGAGCATCTCGAGCCCGTGCGAGAGCTGCTCGATACATACGATTACATTTTTGTCTTCATTGGCAAGCAGCCAGCTACCGATTTTCTTCGTCCGCTTGCCCAGCAAAAAATTGTGGACAAAAATTGGAAACTGCTCAAATTTGAAGTTGCGCGCGAGCTTGATCTCTTCGATGCCGCCGGTTACTTAAATACCGGCTTGGCTAAACGGGTCGTAGCTATGGGCAAGCCTAATTCGCAACTTTTGCACCGCTCCGCCACTCCGCACGAAACCGCCATTGCTGGTCTATTTGCTGCTGGCGATGTGCGTTCGGGCATGGTGCGTCAAGTGGTTACCGCCTCAGGGGACGGCGCCGCTGCTGCCACGGAAATCAATATTTTTCTCCAACAGACTACTCCAAAAGCATAAACTTTACAGCTGACCAAAATGCTTGCCAGAAATGCCAAAATAAGCATAAAGGCCTTGACTTTTTTGAGGTTCTGTGATACAATGGAAGTATAAGGCAGTAATATCACCTTATAGCAACTCAAAAAATACTACCAAGTACACTATATTATAAGTATAAGGGAGGGTTATACTATGCATACATTTAATTTTTGGTTTTTGGTTGCCCCATTTGGGGCAATAGTAGCCGCTTTTCTCGGCTACTATCTGCACGATAAGTGCTACGTCAAGATCATGACACAGGCGTTTTCCGTGGTTATGGCTACAGTTGTCTTCGTTATGTTCTTCTGGGAGTCGTACGACGGCGCAGTGCAGTTCTTCATGAGCGATGATGAGTCGGCAATAGCGGATTTATTGGCGATATCGGCGTTCATATTTACGGCGATGTTCTACTACAGAGCGCTGTTGCGGTGCGCGGAGTATGGCGAATACCTTAATTATCCGCCCGATGAACGTAAACCTCTGCGCGAAGCGCGGCGTAAAAACCCGGACATAAAATGGGTTATTACCGCAAAGCAGCTTCAGAGGGCTTTACAATCGATGCCGAGCGCAAAAGAAGATGACATTGAGTGGCTGGATTTGGACGCTCAACCCACGCACGTGACAAGCTTGAGCATGAACACGGCGGCAACCATTACGCCGATTGAACACTCAACAAAGTTGGCGCTGGATCGTCAGCGTGTACGCATCGCTAAGCGGGCATACGAGGATAGCTTGGCGCGAGCAGAGGCGCTTCTGGATGGATTTCGGAGCCACGCCCAGACTACGGCGAAGATCATTGATCTGAACCAAAGGCTTGCAAGGGGCTTAAGTGTGGAAGAACAAATCAACCGTCTGGAGGATCCGCGTGATCGGGAGATTGCTTGGCGGCAGATTAGCGAGAATCAATTTTTGCGACGACTGCTGGATTATCCTGATGACAACCGTGTCCGGCTTACAATGGTCGGCGAAGGCGAGAATCGCCGCGTGCGCTTGTCTTGTGGAAGGACCATTAGGCGGCAGCAGAAGGTAGTTGGACATTAATTGAGGGACCTGCCAGTAAAATGGCAGGTTTTCTTATGCTATAATGGTGACATGCGGGAGAGTTTTTATTTCTACGATTTGGAGACTTCAGGGTTAAATCCGCGCACCGATCGAATCATGCAATTTGCGGGTCAACGCACGGACGCAGAGTTTAATCCGATTGGTGAGCCGGCCAATATTTTGGTGGAACTCTCTGACGATACCTTGCCGAGCCCGGGGGCAATCATGGTGACTGGCATTACGCCGCAGTCTACTAAGCAAGACGGCATGAGTGAGCGCGAATTCTGTGAGTTTTTTATTCATGAAGTTGCCACGCCTGGCACTACAATCTTAGGTTATAACTCTGTGCGGTTTGACGACGAATTTATTCGCGCAACGCTGTGGCGCAATTTTTACGATGCCTATGAGTGGCAGTGGAAAGATAGTCGGAGTCGGTGGGATATGCTGGATGTCGTGCGGCTGACGCGTGCGCTGCGCCCTGAGGGCATTGAATGGCCAATGACGCCCGACGGCAAAGCCACCAATCGTCTCGAGCTCTTAACTAAATTGAATGGTATTTCGCATGAACATGCGCATGACGCCTTGGCGGATGTTGTGGCGCTAATTGAAGTTACAAAGTTGGTCAAGCAAAAACAGCCGCAACTGTTCGACTTTCTCTATGGACTGCGTGGCAAACGTGCGGTGCAGCAGCTGGTGAATTTGCAAAATCCCAAGCCTTTTGTTTATGCTTGCGGACGCTATCCGTCAGAGTTTGACAAGACCACAGTGGCATATCCGCTTGCGGTGGCCAAAAATGACAATCTGCTGGTGTTTGACTTGCGTTATAACCTCGATGAATTGCTTCAAGCTGAGAGCGACGGAACTTACATCGAAAAATACGGCGCCACCTGGCAAAAGAAAGATCCGAAGAAGGCTAAAATCGATTTCTCTCCTATCGTTAAGACTTTGCAATACAACCATTGTCCGGCTGTAGCGCCGCTAGGGGTACTAGAAAAAGATCATGGCTGGGAGAAGATTAAACTCACTCAGACTCAAATTGAGGAAAACCTGAAATCTCTGCGTGCACACCCAGACTTTGTGGAACGAGTTCAGAAAATTATTGGTAGCCGTTCTGAATTCCCGCCTGCGGTGGATCCAGAATCGGCGCTTTACGATGGTTTTATGAATGACCAAGATCGCAAACTGTGTGAAGTTGTGCGTAATAATGATGCAAATGATTTGGCGGATTTCCACCCGCCTTTTGCGGACGAACGCTTGCCGGAATTGTTGCTACACTATAAGGCGAAAAATTATCCCGAAAGCCTGGCAACTGACGAGGTTGAAAAGTGGGAGAAATATCGCCTAGAGCGCCTAAATCGTCAGGCTCCCAAATTTATGGCCGAACTTACGACTATTCAAAAAGATCTCGCCGCTGACAAGCCTTGGGGCGGCAAGACGGTAGAAGATTGTGCTTATTTGGTGGAAGAATTGATGCTTTGGTATGAGAGTCTGCAACCTGGGGATTATTGATAAAACTTAAATTTTGCTGTATAATATATAGCGATGAACGACAACTACATTAAAGTCCGCGGTGCGCGGCAGCACAATCTAAAAGATCTTGACGTCGACATTCCGCGCGACAAACTAGTTGTGATTACTGGGCTTTCGGGTAGCGGTAAATCGAGTCTGGCTTTTGATACGATTTATGCCGAAGGTCAGCGCCGGTACGTCGAAAGTCTGTCCAGCTATGCACGTATGTTCTTGGGCGTGATGGATAAGCCGGATGTAGATAGTATCTCTGGGCTTTCACCAGCGATTTCGATTGACCAAAAATCCACTAGCCGCAACCCCCGCTCAACCGTAGCTACTGTGACTGAGGTTTATGATTATCTGCGGTTACTTTTTGCGCGTGTAGGTGTGCCGCATTGCCCGATTTGCCACCGCGAAGTTTCGCGTCGGAGCGTGGAAGATATTATAAATGAGGTTATGAAGCTGCCACTAGGAAGCAAGCTGATGTTGCTTGCCCCAATCGTGAGCCAGAAAAAAGGTAGTTTCATGCATGTCTCCGAGCAGTATCAAGCCAAGGGCTTTTCGCGGGTGCGCGTGGATGGAATCGTATATGCCTTGGATGAGTTTCCCGAGCTCAATAAAAATGACCGTCACGACATTGAAATTGTGGTTGACCGGTTTATTCTAAGTCCAGACCTACTCAGTCGAATCTCCAGTTCGATCGAGCAAGCATTGGAGCTTGGTCAGGGAATTATTAAGTTATTGAAGATAAATGATAATAGTACAACGATTGAGGCGCACGGAATTGACGACACGGAAATTCTAACTTATTCCCAGCGCTATGCTTGTGAACTGCATCCTGACGAACTAATCCCCGAATTGGAGCCACGTCTCTTTTCTTTCAACGCTCCACAAGGTGCCTGCCCCACTTGTACTGGTCTTGGCACGCGGATGGAAATTGACCCGACACTAGTCTTGAATCCTAACCTAACCATTGCTGAAGGTGGTATTCGGCCATTCAACCGCATCACGCAGGAATCCTGGTGGCTCAAGCGTCTCACTGCTGTAGGCGAAAAACATGGCTTCTCGGTGCATGTGCCAATCCGTGACCTTTCTGAAGATGCGATTCAAAAAATCCTTTACGGCACGGGTGACGAAAAGTATAAAGTTGCCGTAGGCGGTCATGGCAAATGGGGTGATGGTGCCACTTACCAATCTACTTATGAAGGTGTAATTCCAACATTAGAACGTCGTCACCGTGAGTCCGAATCCGAATTCATTAAGAAAGATATCGAGCGGTTTATGCGTGTGCACGAGTGTCAAACCTGCCACGGCGCCCGCCTCAAGCCGGTAGTGCTGGCCGTCACGGTGCATGGGCTTAGTATTGTAGATATGTGCAACTTGGATGTGGATGCTACGCTTGAAGTCTTGAACGGCGATCTGGAGTTTTCTGAGAGTGAAGCAATGATTGCTGGGCCGATTTTGAAAGAAATTCGCGAACGAGTGCAATTTATGCAGGATGTTGGTTTGGGGTATCTTGAGCTTGGACGTGCTGCGAACACGCTTTCTGGTGGTGAAGCTCAGCGTATCCGCTTAGCAACGCAGATTGGCTCTGGTTTGCAGGGTGTACTTTACGTGCTGGACGAGCCAAGCATCGGTCTACATCAACGCGATAATGATAAGCTAATTTCTACACTCAAGCATTTACGCGACCTCAAGAATACCGTGCTAGTGGTAGAACACGATGAAGATACGATGCGCGAATCGGATTATATCATTGATATTGGCCCTGGTGCAGGTAAAAATGGCGGTCGTTTAATGGCGGCCGGTACGCCAGACGAAGTAGCGGCCAACGACGATTCGCTCACTGGTAAATATCTCTCAGGCAAACTAAATATCCCAGTACCCAAAAAGCGACGTACACCCAAGAAAGATCAAGAACTGGTGGTTTATGGCGCACGCGAGAACAACCTTAAAAATATTGATGTTCATTTCCCGTTAGGTGTGATGACAGTGGTTTCTGGCGTCTCTGGTTCGGGTAAATCAACTTTAGTCAATGATATCTTGGCCAACGAACTTCTAGCCCGCCTACATCGCGCACAAACTGTGCCAGGAGCGCACGATAAAATTGAGGGGATTAAGTATCTCGACAAAGCAATTGTGATCGATCAGTCGCCAATTGGGCGCACCCCGCGCTCCAATGCTGCCACTTACACGGGCGTGTTCAACCAGATTCGTGAATTGTTTGCTAAGCAGCCTGAGGCTGAACTGCGCGGCTATAAGGCTGGCCGGTTTAGCTTTAATGTTAAGGGTGGGCGTTGTGAGACCTGTCAGGGTGATGGGGTGAACAAAATCGAAATGCACTTCCTGCCAGATGTTTATGTGACTTGTCCAACTTGCCATGGTAAGCGCTACAATCGTGAAGCCCTAGAAGTGAAGTATAAGGGTAAAGATATCGCCGAAGTGTTAGATATGACAATCGATGAGGCGGTAGAATTCTTTGAAAACATTCCCGCAATCCTGCCCAAGCTCAAGACAATTCAAGAAGTAGGTCTAGGATATATTAAACTTGGTCAGCCAGCTACGACTTTCTCTGGCGGTGAGGCGCAACGTATTAAACTCGCAACCGAGCTCTCGCGCCGCAGTACAGGCAAGACCCTCTACATTTTAGATGAGCCGACTACTGGGTTGCACACCGATGATGTTAAACGATTACTAAATATCCTTGGGAAATTAGTAGATGGCGGTAACTCAATGATTATTATTGAACACAACCTGCACGTCATTAAGTGTGCCGACTGGATTATTGATATGGGCCCCGAAGGTGGTTTGCATGGTGGACAAGTGGTAGCTGAGGGAACTCCAGAACAACTCGCCAAGCGCTCGGATACGCCGACAGGGAAGTATTTGAAAGAGATTTTGGAGTTAAAACAGTAACATGCTGTGGAAAAACAGCACAAAAATCATTCAAAAATGCGCAAAAATATATTGACTTAAGCATAACCGTCCTATATAATAACAATTACAAAGGTCATAAACAAACAATATAAATAAACATACAAAATAAAGGAGAATTTATGTCCAAAATGTCAAAAGCTATCGCAGTATTGGGTGTGGTAGCAGGTCTCGGTGTAGCTGCTATGCCATTGAGTTCTTATGCTGCTAGCTCTGATATCGAACAAGCTCAAGTTCAAGTTAAAGTTGGTGGCAGCATCAACCTTACGCTCGACAAGGCTGCTTCCGATACTACCAGCACCTGGACTCAGCAAGGCAACATCTTGAACCTTGGCGAAATCAAGATCAATGGTGATGTTGCTACTGGTGCTATCGATGCTAAGGTTGAAACCAACGATGTGATGGGCTACACGCTCTCTATGCGTGCTTTGAACGAAGGCGTCATGAAGGGTGACTCTGGTATTGATATTCCAAACGCTGCTCCTGCTAAAGGTACCGCTGGTTGGGGTTACAACCTTGATGGCGGCGCTACCTTCACTCAGATGCCAACCACCGATACAATGATTGTATCTGACGGCAACACCGCTGCAATTACTCCAGCTCCAACCGAAGAGGGTGCTGCTAAGGCTGACGCTACGACCACCGTTACTTTCGGTGTCGCTGCTGACTCAAGCATCCCAGAAGGCACTTACACTGGTACGGTTGTCTTTACGGCTGCTGTAAAATAATCTAGCTATTAGATTCGTAATTCCCGTCCTCTCGCAGGGGCGGGAATTTTCTTGTGCTTTTGGGTTGATTTCTAAATACTCGTGCTATATAATAAGAGGAAATAAGGAGGTTAATGAAAGTTTTTCGAAAATTTAGTAAGATTTTGTTGGGTGCATTTTTAGCGATTGTATTTGCCGTTTCTGGTAGTGTTGCTACTTTTGCCGAAGATATTCCGGAGTATCGCATCCAAATGTCACCTGCTCGCAACGATATTGGCGATCTTAAACCTGGAGAAACATATACTGGAGTGTTTAAGGTCCAGAATACTGGGTCCAAGACCTTCGATTTTGCTGCTGGGGTCACCCCATATTATGTTGTAGATGAGAATTATAGCCCAGACTACGAGAGTACAGGTAAATACAGCGACATTGTGGAATGGGTCAAACTGTCAACCGACAAGGGCACAGTAGAGCCTAATGGCGAAGTTGAAGTTGCATATACTATTACAGTTCCAGCAGACGTCCCAGAAGGCGGTCAATACGCTATGCTTTACGCCGAGATTAGCCCAAAGGATGATGCGGCTTCTGGTTCTGGTGTAGCTGTTTCTCGTCGTGTTGGTATGTTACTCTATTCTAATGTTCAGGGTCGCACACGCAAAACCGGTGCTATCCTAGAAAATAAAGTCCCATCTTTCCGTTTTAATCCTCCTGTCGCTGCAACGTCTGTTGTTGAAAATACGGGTAACACCCATACTGATGCGACCTACGTGCTACAAGTTTATCCTTTGTTTGGCGATGAAGAAGTTTACACTAATGAAGAAAACCCTACCAAGCTAACTATCTTGCCAGAAACTCGCCGTTTTAATACTGTCACCTGGCCCAATGCGCCACACCTTGGAATTTTCCGCGTCAAACAAACCGTTACTATTTTCGATCAAACCTCTACAGTAGAAAAAGTTGTCTTCCTTTGCCCAATTTGGTTCCTCTTCATCATTATTGCTTTGATTTTCTGTGCGATTTTCTGGATTGTTGCCCGGATTCGTGCACGCAAGCAAGATCGTCGATAATCACTACTAAGTGGAGTTAGGAGGTTAAAATGAAAAAGATAATTAACACCATCCTCGTTGCTATATTAACGGTGGCAGGAGTAGTGGGGATACCGCAAACTGCGCACGCAGAAGAAGCTACGCCAGAAACTTGGTTACAGTTATCTCCGACCGCAGTCAATGTCACCTTGATGGGTGGAGACGTCCTGGAAGGCAAAGCCGATAAGTGTCCCAAGAACGTTGATGAAGGCTGTGCTATGGAAGTCAAAAACATTGGTACCAAGGCTTTCCGTTATCGAGTCTACGCCTCACCATATGTGATAAAAGGCGAAGATTATGAGCTCGACTTCTCTGAATCCGCATCTACGTCATATACACAAATCTCTCGCTGGATTACAATTCTTGGTGAGGACGGGGCTTATGCTAAGGAAGCTGAATTCTCTATTGAGCCCGGCGAAACCCAGACGATCCGCTATCGAATTGAAGTTCCAGAAGATGTTCCTGGTGGTGCACAATATGCTGTGATTTGGGCGCAAACTATTGGTAGCACCACTACTGGTACTGGCGTGCAGACCATCTCTCAGGCTGGCATGGTAGTTTCTGGCCGCACCATTGGCAACACTGAACAAACCGCTGAGGTTTATGAGTATGGTTTTGACCGTTTCGCGCTGAGTGGACCACTCACAGCCAAGGCTACGATTAAGAATACTGGTAATACTGACTTTGACGCATATTATACTTATACAGCCAAGACGATTTTTGGCAAAGAGCTGTATACTGATCAGGGAACAATTGCAACTTTTCCAGACACCGAGTATCACGTTGATATTAATTGGGAAAATCCGCCACTTCTAGGCATTTTCCAGGTAGAATTTCGAGTTTCCGGTGCTGACACCGTTAAGACCGAAACCCACCTGGTCTTCATCATGCCAATTTTCGTTATCGTTTTACTTATTTTATTGTTGACAGTTGTAATTGTCTGGATTATAATCATAATCAGAAAGCGCAAAGAGCGCAAAGCCCGCACTCTCGTGTAGTGGAATTCACGGGAAGCAGGCAGCCGTAATCATCAGTGCGAGTGATGATTCTGCGAGACGGCAGCTCAGCGAATTCAAACAAAAACTAAACAGAAAGAGTGTAGAGTATGCAAAA
>CASXXK010000012.1 GCA_949480205.1 uncultured Candidatus Saccharibacteria bacterium | reverse complement strand
ATATAATAACTTAAGGAGGGACCTCATGGCCTACGAACATACCAACAGTAAAGGCGTTACCTACTATCTGCACAAGAAAGAAGTTACTTTGCGCGGCGGCAAACCACAGACGATTTATTTCTTCACCAAGACTGCTGAAGGTAGCAAAGGCACCCCATGCGACTTGCCAGCTGATCGTGAAGTTAACGAGAACCCACGCAACGGTTTCTTGACTTTGAAGAAAAAAGCTGCTTAAGGTAAGCACGCACTAGAATATATTTAGGTACGGATCCCCACCTCTGGATTTGCAGGGGTGGGGATTTTGGATTGACAAAATCTAAAATCTGTGCTATTATGAGAAGCATAGACATTGCAAGATGCCTAATTTTGGCAATGTCTAGTTGTTTGAAATCTTGATTTTACTACGGAAAGGAAGTGATATCTTTGAAAGTCCGAAACTATGAAGTAGGTGATCTGATTGGAGAAGCCTCTAAGTTTCGTATCTATCTCGGGCATGATGGCGAAAAGAATGTAGTCATCAAAGTAGCCAAAACGTTTGAAGACGGCGACCTTCTTGCAGAAGAAGCAAGCTGGTTTAACGTTTTGCGCGCATTCACGGCTCAGGTAGCAGCAATGCAGGAAGAATTAGGACAGGATAACGCCCATTATGATTGGCTGTTTGCGAACCTAAAATCTTCTTTCTTGGAATCAACCCAACAAGACCGACGTATTAACGTCTTGGAGACTGTTGACGTAGATTTTAATAAGCTGATACCGCTATCAAAATTGCGCAATCAGACCGAGATTGACGCTCGTTCGAGTGTCTGGATTTTGGGGAGATTCCTCAAAATCTATAGCTTTTATGAGCTGCTGGCTGCATCTGGAGATAATCCAATTGTACGGTATGCTAACTTCTCGCCGGGGGACTATTTAGTTGGCCCGGAAAGGCATCGGCTGATTTATTACAATCATGCTGGAGCCACCGCCGACGTTGTCGCAAATACTTATGTTATGGCTATAGCGAAGTTTATGCAGGAATGGACGGTCGTCGAGAATAGCCCCGCTGAGCAGAAGTATTATCAACTGCTGAGCGATTTTGCAACCAAAGGTCGTGTAACCTGTAAGGATGCACATACTGAACTCTATTCGCTTGTGAATGAGCTTTGGGGAATTCAGTACCACCCCTTCACTTATCGTGCTCAGGACACCAGCAGATGGAAAACTATTGAAGAAAACAAGGAGGAATAAGCAATGGGACACAGGACTTTTTCAGAGGATGATTATCGTACAGCGCGTCGTGATTACGGCGTGACGTCGAGTACGGATGTTACCAGAAAAGCGGAACAACGCGCCCGTGACACTGGGCGTTTGAGTGAGATTGTTGATCCGGCTGTAGAGCCGGTACGGCGCTCTCTAATCCGTTTGGACCCGTACCAGAAACAATGGATGGCCACAGTTGGCTGTCCGGTGGACATTGAAGTCAGCTGCGATACTACCGGTTCGATGGGTGGAGAAGTTGATACGGAAATGGCAGTTTTACCCGATTTATATAAGGCCGTTTCCAAGGTTTTACCGGGACATGATCCGCAGCTTTGTTTGGGTATTTTTGGTGATGTCTCCGACAAATTCGTGATGTGTCGCCCTCAGTTTGAAATGGAAGCGGCCAAAATCGTGAATTACCTGAAAGAAATGGCACCACAACGTGATGGCGGTGATGCTCCGGAAGACCCGCAGTATGCTATGTTTGCGCGTGCATATTTAACAGATGCATACACAAACAGGATTGGTTTGAAAGGCTATCATTTTGTTGTTACTGATGCTACGTGCCACAAGCGGATTAGCCGTGAGGAAATTAAGCGTATCTTTGGTGCAGAAATCTTCAATAATGAATTGGAGAATATGAGCCAGATTCCCACAATCGAAAGAATGATTGAGGAATTAAAAAAGAAAACACATCAGTTTATTCTGGTCGTCAAAGGCTACGAAGACACGTACGATTTCTGGCGCCAACTTTGCGGTGAAGGCTCAGTGATTACTCTCAATTCCACTCGTCAATTGCCGGCAGTGATTTCAGCCATTATCGGTTTAACTGAAGGCACGCTTGATGTGGGCAATTTGGGCGATCATCTTGGCAACAACCTTAATTTGGTGCGCCAACTCTCCGGGATTGATATCGGCGCGCAGGCGAAATTACGTCATGCATTGCCGCATCCTGTTCCTCAGAAGGGCGATATTTTTGCCAAAAAGGGGGATATTTGGCCTATTTCGGCAAGCAAATCTGACGCAGATGCTGCTACTGAGACTAAAACGGACGAATCCGCGGAGGATGAGATCAGGTATTTGTAAGATCGGGAATTCAAGAATTAAAAAATGGTTTTAAAGACACAAGGGGGTGTAAAATTGGATAAAGTCTATGTAATCACCGATTTCGGTCCAGGAGATGGCGGAAAGGGTGGCATAGTGTATGCTTTGTCTTGCGCGCAAGATGATGAGGTTAACCTCATCATCAAACGTGGGGGAGCTCAGGGTTCCCATGGAGTACGTACATCTTATAAGGAAAGTTTTAATTTTTCGCAATGGGGCTGTGGCACTCTGGAAGGAATTCCGACATTTTGTTCCGAGCAAATGATTATTTCGCCCGTGGGCTTGCATAAGGAATCGGAGGCATTAAAACGATTAGGCATTGCCGACCCGTTTATGCTGATCAAAATCGACCCGAACTGCATTTGCGCGACACCCTTTCATAAGATTTCTTCGCAGCTTGAAGAGTTACTGCTTGGTGAAAATCCGCGTGGCACAATTGGCACTGGTGTTGGTCGTGCCTGCCGTATGTTTAACGAACAGGGTGAGCAAATGACGCTTCGGGCATCGGAGTTGCAGGATTCGGCTATTATCAAACGGAAACTGCAACGACAATGCGAATACTATCGGGCAAAATATCAGAATGTATCTGAAGACTTATTTTTGCCTGAAGATGTTGAATTAGCTGGAGAAAACCTTAGCTTGCTTATGGATGACGGCTACCTGCAATACTGTCTGGAGTTGTTTGTAATGATAGGCAAGAAATTGAGTTTTATGGATTTGCACGAGGCTCTTGCGCAAAGCGGCACTGCTATTGTCGAGTGCTCGCACGGAGTTTTGACGGACGCTAACGTGGGATTAAAACCTCACGTTAGCGCAATTCGTACATTGCCAAAGTTTACTAATGAAATGCTGCGCTCGGCGGGTTATAGTGGTAGGATAATTAATTTTGCCGTGCACCGTGCTTATGAAATTCGTCACGGAGCTGGCCCAATACCAACTTATGATGCAAAGTTTACAGAAGCAATGCTGCCGGGTAGTCACAAAGATACTAATCGCTGGCAAGGTATGGTCCGAGCTGGCGCTTTAGATCTTAACCTTTTCAATTATGCTCTGGAATGTTGTAAAGAAACTCCCATGGACGGTCTTTGCCTGACTTGGTTTGATCAAATTATCAAAAATAGTCATATTTGGCCAATTTGTGTGGCTTATAAAAATTCCACATCGGCTAACGAAGATTATGTCGATTATTTAAAAACTAAGGCAGAACCGGAAATCAAAAACCATCTTATAGAGGATGGCTTGAATGATGCAGATTTATTTGCTTTTGTTGCGGATGTTTTACAGAAATACACTAATTTACCTTTAATGATGCTTTCAATTGGTCCTACAGAGCTAGATAAAATTAGCTCAAAAAATATAAGGAGGATATGGCCATGAGTGAAGAAAAGAAAACAGTAGTAACAAGTGAAGAAGTAGCAGGAGCTACAGGAGTAGTAGAAGAAGGTGGTTCTCCGGTTTCAACAATTAAGAAACCCGAATCGGGTGTGATCGGCAACAAAGAAGTTTACGAAACGCTGAGCAAGTATGGCGCAGATCAGGCGACAATCGCAAAAATTGTCAATGAGCTTGGCGTAGAGAGTATTAAGGAGCTGGCAGTTCTGGAAGCGAGTGAATTGACTGCTGCCGGGATGAAACTGGCTAAGGCTAAGACTATGATTGCGGAGCTTAACGCTTCAGAGTCGAAACCTGAACAGCCTGCCACAGTTACCCCGCCGACAGTAAACGACCGCGCAATCGTTCAACAGCAGTTTGAGGCTTTACTTCAGCCTGTTCCGAACGATGAATCTTGGTTAAATTCGCTGAAGAGTGGCGGAGTGCTGAAGATTGACGACTCGTCTTATATTGCTGCTATCCGTGCGGCTCTGGCGGACGTTGCTGGACTTTATGATATTCCGGAAAAATTAGCGAAGGCTATGGAGCAGTATGCGGATGAGACGGAGGAGCAGGTTGACCCCATGTTTTTCTCTCTACGTAAATCTTTAATCCGGCGTAACTACAGTGAAATTTTCGCCGCAATTGACGGCTTAGACGGATCTTTTGTTACAGATGGCCGGAGAAGAGAGTTCTTGGGTCGCATTCGTGATACATTCTGGCCGGCGATCATCGATAGCTATCGTGCACTTGATAGCTGGTATCAGGCCTTTCGTGCCGCTTATACAGATCCATCAATGTTGCTTGCTGCGCTGGGTGGCGGTATGGCTGGAGCTGGTATGAGTATGGTTGCTCCGCCGGATGCCTCTCAGTTGCATGATGCTGGAGATGTGCTGGTGGATGCCATTAATCGTGTTTTCCGTGGTACTGGCGTTCAGATTGCTGCGGCTATGGCTTATGATGCTAACACGATTCGTAATACTCTGGAAAAACCGGGGCTGCCGGCGATGATCGGGGTAAAGAACCGTGAGCTGATGCTGAAGAAAATCAAGACTAACGTTTCCAGTAACTATATTCGGCTCGAGCAGAATTTGGTGAAGTATGTCTTGAACTTCGTGAAGCACGACACCGTAACCTCCGATGTGGAATCGCAGTATTTCGCCGCTTTATGGCAGCTTGGTACGCAGATTGACTGGGGTGAATTGAATGGTGAAAAAGGCGGAATCAGAAGTATGACAGGTAGCCGTGTCTTATAGAATCAAGCAACTTATATAAAATATGTAAAACTTACAGCCCGCTAATCGCGGGCTGTTTTTATTGTTTTGGGGATAAACACATACTTTACAAAAAGCTCAGTAGCAATCCTGCGATAGTCTTCATCATAAAATGGGCAATCACCGTCAAGATCAGGATAGCCTTTTGCCAGGGAATTACAACTCCCGGTGAACCTCTGATAACCTTTGTGTAGTAAACGGTATTGTAGCAAGTCGCTTTCAAGGCGTTCAATCGACATACGCCGATTAGGTGCACCATAATAAGCTTTCGTTTTATCCGCTGCGACTTCTAGCAAGTTCGTCACCCTATCTCCCCCAATCCAGATAGAGTTAAAGTACAGGTGCGCCGCGTGCGGACTGCCTGCGTACATTTCCGTATTGATTCCTAATCTCTCCAAGTTAAAAACATCAAGGTCGGAACCAGCCACGCCATAACCCTTCAGACGTGAGCCTCCCACGAGGACTATTTCTCGTGGTTCGAGCTTCGTCTGAATCTTCTCAAGGTCATTGGTTAATGCTGGTAAATTCGTCGAAAACGGCCCCTCAAGCGTTGCTTTTGGCGTTAGTAAAGTTTGCTCGGTAAACTGATTCTTGCGTGTTTTTAGCCATGCACGGCGTTTTTCAGAGACGAATAACGGCATAACTCTTTTGCGTTGTGATACCTCTGTGGTTATATCGCGCAAAGTGTCTATCTCGTTTGTTGATAGTAAACGTTGATCGGATATAAAACTCAAAGTATTAGCAAGGCTTCTTATTAGCACTTCGTTATCCGGATTTACGTCTAAGATGTCGGTCAAGTCATGATAATTAATATATCCTGCCTCTATTAGCCATGGCGTGAGATGTAGGCATTTTATCACTCGCTCCATCTCGCCTCCGGGTCTTGCATCAACCTCAAAGGAATCTCCCTCATAGAAGTTTTCACGCACGTCGCGAACATGTAATAGCTTATACCAAGCATCCAAATAAGCTTCCTGAAAAAAATCAGGTGCACCTTTTAAGTCGGATAACGGCAAGTATAACAGTACACGTCTGTAGTCCGGATCTCTCAACAACGTGGCTATAGCGCGATAATATCTGACTTTGATTTCAGGCATCTCTTTGTTACGCCGCACCACTTCGAAATAGTTCATAACATATTCTGCTACTTTTCGACGCTCATAGACCTGTTGAACTATACTAACATCCATAAAACTGACATCGCCTGACGCCAGCAACTCTATAAATGGCACTATATAATTATTAATCATATTGCTACCCCCTTGTCATATTTTAAATGTACTTGGTACTAGTATAGCATATTTTTCTAATTTAGTCTAGATATAAGTTTGTTAAAAACACCCCCGCTTCAGCGGGGTTTGCTTTTTCAAAAGATCGGCACCGAACCGCGGCGTCAAAAAAGCAGCGGAGGGAGAAACCGTTGTAACGGTTATTCGGGCCATTCGACGGACCCACTCCCGTAGCATTGAAGTTGAGGTTGTAAGCGCTAGGCGTAGCGACGCCATCATACCGCGTACTAGAGCCACGCGACGACCACCAGTAACCGTTGATGCCAGCGTTCCAAGACTTACCATCGGCTGGATTGAGGTTCCCGCTGCGCACGAACGTTACCCCTCAAAAGCTTAATCAAATCGCCCCGAAGAAAATAACACTAGCAACTATAGCGAACTAAGCTGCAGGTCCAGAAGTTCATTTTTGAACAGGTAACCTTAGTTGCCCGATAGCTAGCCTCTAGTATTCCTCTGAGATACTTAGAGGAGAACTTCACGATCTTTATTTTTGAGGACTGCTGGCTAGCGGAGGAGTGAACTCAGGCTGCCTTTAGTACCCGTGGAACAAAATCCATATCATAATTCTATCATCTTCAAACTAAAATAACACCCAAAGGTGTTATCAAGATGTCATTGTTTGGTGCACCTGACTAGACTCGAACTAGCACAGCTTAAAATCGCCACTACCACCTCAAGGTAGCGTGTCTACCAATTCCACCACAGGTGCAAAGGCAAACAATGATACACTTATTATAGCAAAAATCCCAAAATCCACAAGTCCTATCTATGTGTTGTAAAAATTACAATAATTTTACCATAAAAGTCTTGCAAAAACCATAAACATCATGTATTATAGAGTCACAAAAGTCATGTATAAACATAAAAATTTAAAACAGGAAACACAAAATGGAAAAGATTATCCAGAAGTTACTGGTCTTGACCGGTGTCTTCATTGGCGCAGCTATTGCGTTCACCCCACTTACAACTTATGCTGATTCGGCTACTTGTCGACCGGCCGGCGTTGCGGCGGATCCAGACGAAGTAATTGATCAGAATACTACTGGTTACACTCAGCAGGAAGTTACCGGAAGTACTAACGTCTGCGTCTACGTCGACACCGTACTTTCGCTCGACGCCGCTAATGGTGGTTCAACTATTGTGATGTATCCAGACATGGTTCGAACGGGTCAGTTTAATGTGCAAGTACGCAGTGCTATGCCATATACAATTTCTTTGAGCGCCGAAGAACCGGAATTGAAGGAAGTTGAGACCGAAAGCTACTTTATCCCGGCTCGTAGCGAGATTGTCTCAGGTAAAGTTGGTTGGGGTATCCGCAAGGCCGGCCAAACTGAAGGCTATACTGCTGTTGCTACGGTTCCACAAGTCTTCTTTGACAGTACCGTAAATGACAACGGTACAGGTACGCAGTTGGCGGATGAGAGCACTTGGCACCACTTTGAAATTGGCGTCTCAGTTACCGATCGTGTTCCACAGGGAATTTACGCTACTGATGTGACAGTTACTGCCGCAGTCAAAGAATAAGTGCTATAATAAGCATATAATGCTTAAGAAAACTGCCAAAATTTTAGCAATCCTGTTTTTCGCCATGACTTTTTCTCTTGGCCAGATATCGCCTGCCTCAGCTTTGGAGGCTGGCGATATTGTTATTCAAATCAAACCTGCCGATCAAGAAATCGAACTGTCACCTGGCAAAGTGGTCTACGGCCAAGTTACGGTACAAAATGTTGGACGACTCCCTTTTACGTTCACGGTTTCCACTAAGCCTTACCAAGTTCTCAACGAGAACTACGATCCAGATTTTAATACCGAGAACTCCTACACCAAACTGCACAACTGGATTACTTTCCCGCAAGAATCGTTTCAACTAGAGCCAGGCGCGTCTCAAGACGTTAGTTTTAAGATTACCGTGCCAGAGAACGTTCCTGGTGGTGGTCAGTATGCGGCCATTATCGTAGAAACGCGCGATAGTATGTCGAGTGACGCTGGTGTACGCATTATTAGTCAGCTAGCTTCACTGATTTATGCCCATGTTGAAGGGGAAGAGCATGTCGGTGGCGTCCTGATGAGTCATAGTCTGCCAAATTTTCTGCTTAGTTCGCCGTTTACGGCTCGCGCCACAGTCAAAAACGATGGTAATGTGGATTTTCGCCTTACGCATACACTTAAAATTACTGATTTTTTCACAAATCGCGAAGTTCTGAGTGCTGACTCGGTAGACGAAAACGGTAATTTCATTGCAAAAGCCACGCCCATGATTTTGCCAGAAACTCAACGAAGTAGCGCCATTACCTGGGAGGGCGCGCCGCAACTTGGAGTGTTCAAAGTCACACAAACAATTGCTTTTCTTGACCAAACTTATACTTATGATCAAATTCTCATTCTTTGCCCTATTTGGTTAGCGGGTGCCGCGGTCTTCTTTATTTTTCTAATTATCCTTTGGGTGATTTTACGTCTTCGCAAGCGCAAACGCGGTCGTCCGCAGGTTATCTAAACAAAAATAGCCTCTCGGCTATTTCGGTGGTGGGGATGGTTGGGTTCGAACCAACGACCAAGCGGTTATGAGCCGCCTGCTCTAACCCCTGAGCTACATCCCCATGTATGAAGACATTATATCATAAGTCTTCGACTTAGAAATAATTGCGTCGCTTCGGAAAAATTATGCAAGCATAATTTTTCGCTCAGGCTCCTTATTATATCATACTTTGTGCTATAATATAACCATGAGTGGGATAAAAACTCGAGCGCGCAAGACTGGGTATTGGATCAAGCATGACTTGCTAATTTTTGATAACGTAGTTTTGATTATTGCTTTTATCTTTTGTCTCATCTGGACTTGGGGGTCAATTTCCTCAATGTCGCGCAACTGGAGTTTGGCGCAAGAACTCATGAACCATCAACGCGAAAAAGCCCTTCTGGAACTAGAAGTCGAGACTTTGGAATTAGAGAATGATTATTATCTATCTGCAGAATATCAAGAGCTAGCGGCGCGTAAATATCAAAACAAAATGCTGGCTGGAGAAACCATGGTTTATCTTCCTGCCAACTCCGAGCAAGCCAAACATAAGCATGACGCTCGCCCCACCACGACAATTAAGAACACCGAGGAAATGAGCAACTTTGCGCAGTGGATGGCTTTCCTCTTTGGCATTAAAACAACTTATGGTAAAATAGAACTATGAGCAAGACGCGAAAGGGCTTTACGCTAATCGAAGTTAGCATTTTCTTGGCTATCACCGGACTCCTGTTGGTGGGCGTACTTGGTGGAACTTATTCCAACATCGCTAGGCAGCGTTATAACGATTCAGTACGTTCGTTTGCTGAGTTTTTCCGTCAGATTTACGCCGAAGTTATTAGTCCAGAAACTTTAGGATCGGGTAATTCTAACGATTCTGCTATTTATGGCAAGATTATCGTATTTGGTTTGGAGTCGCCCAGTGACGATGAGGGTCAAGATCAGGACAATACGATTTATACCGCCACGCTGGTCGGGGATGTGCAAATTCCTGACACGGCGGGTGGCTTTATTGATGAACTCGGTCGAGTTAACGCGCGCCTTTTTTGCGGCAATACCACCGATGCCGACGAGGTCTCGTCTACCTTAGATACCTATGTGCCACTCTGGGGAGCCAAAATCCGTGACACTTCAAACAAGCCATTCCGGGGAACATTAATTATTTCGCGTTCGCCCACTTCAGGCACAGTGCATACCGCGTTTACGCCCGAACAGTTCAATATTAAAGAACATTGTGAGCCAGAAGATACCAGTGCTAGTAGTAGTTTCGCTATCGCAATCAAAGATAACCCGCTCAGTTTTTCCACTAGCGCAGACGTTGATTTCTGTGTACAATCCGAAAACAGCAACATTGTGCGTGATGTGCGGATCGGCGCCGATGGTCGTAATACCTCTGCCGTCAACATCGTACCCGATAATCCGGAGGAATCGCGATGTCAACATTAGGCTATACTTCCGCCAAGCGTGGCGATACGATTATTGAAGTCATGTTTGCACTGGCAGTCTTTTGTCTGGTTGCAATCCTATCAATCGCCATGATGAACACTGGTGTCAACTCGGCCGAGAATGCTTTAGAGGTAGTAACTGCACGTAATGAGCTTAATGCACAGGCTGAAGCTCTACGTTTTATCCATAGCTCATATATTTCAGAGAAAACCCTACCTTCGTTGACTGATCCGTCCTATCGTCCAGGCGAAAAATATCAACAGTACGAACAACTTTGGAATACCATCGTGAGTAACGCAATCACTCCAACTCAGGCTAAAGAAAGTGGGTTATTGGATTTAGCTGATACCGTCAATAATAGTGACACTGGTGGAGAACTTCACGCTACGGGTTGTGAGCGTGTTTACGAAACCACAACCAGTGGCACGATACTTAGCCGTAATAATGCTTTTATTCTTAATACGCGCAACCTCAGCAGCCTTGACGCTCTCGGTAGCGCCGATGTCGGAATTTCCTATGTTAGTGCCCGCACCAACCCCGAAGTTTTCGTTGCTGCGCCGCTTAACGCACGTATTATTTATACTACCAACCGTTTGGGTGAAACTGGCGACTCGGTATCGCAGTTTACAGACGGTGGAATTATCTATGACCGCATTCAAGCTGCTGAAGGTATTTGGGTGGTCGCGGTCACTGATGGCAATACCGATCCACAATATTATGATTTCTATATTGAATCCTGCTGGTATGGCCCGAGCACAACCTCGCCTACGGCACTTGACACGGTGATCCGTTTATATAATCCGGAGAATGTAAGATGAGACAAAAAATATATACCAAAACCAAGTCAGGCTTTACCATGGTGGAACTTTCGCTCACCCTAGCCTTTATCGGTGTTCTATTAATTACAATCGCAATTATCACAAGCAATATCGTCTCGATTTATCAAAAAGGTATGACTATTAAAGCCGTCAACAGTGTAGGCCGCGGTTTGATTGATGAGTTCACTTCTGCGATTAATACAGCTCCGTCCGTTGATACAACCAGCCTATGCAATAGTCTTGCCCCCAATAATGTTGACGCTTGTATCAACGATCATGCTTTTGGTTACATTTTTCATGCCAGCCAAAATGAAGACACGGGTGAACAATACAACGGTATTTTCTGTACAGGCTACTATTCTTATATCTGGAACACTTATTATAGCGAAACTTCTGAACAAAGCCATGCGCTCAAGTTACGTTACCTTAACTTTGCTGGTGATGTCGTGACTACAGAAGCTCCACGGTTGATGCGTGTAGAAGATCGCAATTATCGCGTGTGCTCTGCAGTCATGAATAATGATTATACCTCCAACTTTAGTTCCAATATGACTATCGATATTACCACCTTGGCACATTCCACTGCGGACATCCCGCTGCGCAACCCTACTCCAACTCCTACGGAAGGCATGCTTAACGCATTCGATCTCGATTTAACTCTATACGAATTTACAATTTTTCCAATTAGCCAAGACTCAGTCACTTTGCGCACTTATATGTCTGGAACCTTCATCCTGGCAACTCTACGAGGCAATGTTGACATCATGCGTAGCGGTGATTACTGTTCCCTTGGTACACAAATTGACGTAGAAGACGACGGCGAGCCAATCGGCGATACAAGCAGCATTAATAATCTCGGTTCCGAATTCAATTATTGCGCCATCAACAAATTTAATTTCGCCGCCCGTACGGCAGGAGTATAATATATATTATGAAGTTAAACACTTATAGTTCTACCAAAAAAGGCGTAGCTTCACTTTATGTTGTGATTTTTGCGACTATTCTTTTCGGCGTCATCACCCTAAGTTTTATTCGTATTATTCTTTCAGAATCCAAACAAAGCAGTAACGATGATCTTTCGCAGTCGGCTTACGATTCCGCTCTCGCTGGTGTTGAAGATGCAAAAATTGCCGTCAACCGTTATTATCAATGTATGAATAATGGTGGCAACCTCAATAGTTGCGGTTTCGATACGCTTTTTGGCGGTGATTGTGATGATTTCAAGTTGAAGGAATATCTCGGCTACGATTATGAAGGTGAGGTTTTGATCCAGGAAAGCAATAGTAATAACTCCGACCAGGCTTATACTTGTACCATTCTTTCGAACATTGTGTCTGACTATCGCTCTACTTTGACCTCAGATACTCGTACTCGGGTTGTGCCACTTGGTATTGGCGCCACGTCGCTCTCTCAGGTCAAAACGATCGAGTTCCGTTGGTATTCCGAAATCAACGGCACCGAGTTCAAGAATCTTAATCATAATGGCACACTAGCCGAAGCCAATCAGTCTACCACTCCACCCACAATTTCCCTAACTTTACTCAAAACTCCTGCAAATTTCAGCATTGATGATTTTAACAATAGCACCAGCCTAAATTATAGTACGATGGTTCTGCTGCCCAGCGATGCTAGTGATGGTAGCGCCGTAACGGCGTTGTCGCAGAATGATATTAGCCTAGCTGGCAATTCTGACAAAACTTCCAGTGGCGTACCTATAGCCAATACACCTTACCGCGTTCAGTGCACGCACAGTGAATTTGCTTGTACGCTCACTCTTGGCACTTCCACTAGCCCCCTCAGTTTTGATGCTGGCGGTAACGCCATACTGATTGTTTCGTTGCCTTATGGCGACACGGTTACTGATTTTGCTGTCACTCTCCGGAATGCCAGCGGCGATATCATACCGTTCGAAAACGTTCAAGTCAGTGTTGACTCCACTGGCCGCGCCAATCAGCTGCTGCGTCGAGTAGAATCTCGCCTTGACCCTGCCGATACGTTCTTTCCTTATCCACAATACGAAGTGGAGCTGACGGGCACGGACGACGAAAGCCTGCTCAAATATTATTGGATTACAGCTAATTGCTGGACTAACCTCGGCACTTGCGAAAATAACGGTCGCTTGTAGTCCAGCCTTTTATCATTAGCTAAACCATGCTACAATAATAAGAGTAAAATAAAGGAGTAGTATGGCTAAAGAATTAGAAAAGTCCAGTCAAACTTGGAAAAACCTTGAGGCAGCCTTTGCTGGCGAATCGCAAGCAGCCACTAAATATGGTTATTTCTCGTCACGTGCTAAAAAAGACGGTTACGAACAAATTTCCGCCATCTTTGATGAAACCGCTCACAACGAAAAAGAACACGCTAAAATGTGGTACAAGCTTTTGCATGGTGGTGCAGTTGCCGATACTGCAACCAATCTTGAAGAGGCAGCCAAAGGCGAAAACTACGAGTGGACCACGATGTACGAAGATTTTGCTAAGACCGCTCGTGAAGAAGGTTATGACGAAATCGCCATCAAATTTGAGCAAGTTGCTGCAATCGAAAAATCCCACGAGGAACGCTATCTCAAGCTTCACAACGAAGTTGAGCACGACGTTGTCTTCAAGGGTGAAGGCGTTACGGTGTGGAAATGTCGCAACTGTGGTTATGTCTTTACTGGCGAGAAGGCTCCTGAAGTTTGCCCAGTCTGCGCTCATCCTCAAGCCTTCTTTGAACGCCTAGCTGAGAATTACTAGATTGGGATTCAAAAAAGTCAGGGTTTAACCTTGACTTTTTTGATAAGGTGTGCTACAATAAATATAAGTAAGCCCTGCTTGCCCAGTTTTTGAAGTGCTGAATCATATTTTCTTCAAAACCTAGACACGCAGAGCCAGAAATATTAGCCAAAATTAAAGAGAAAATTTTATGACTCAAAACATTCGCAATATTGCAATTATCGCCCACGTCGACCATGGTAAAACTACACTTGTTGACGGTCTGCTCAAGCAGTCGCATACTTTTCGTGAAAATCAAGCCGAAATGTCGCAGACTCTGATTATGGATTCCATGGATCAGGAGCACGAGCGGGGAATTACCATCACCGCCAAACAGACTTCGGTCTACTACAATGATTACAAAATCAATATCATTGACACTCCGGGCCACGCTGACTTTTCTGGTGAGGTGGAGCGTACGCTGAACATGGCGGATGGAGTTTTGCTAGTGGTAGATGCACAAGAAGGTCCGATGCCACAGACCAAATTTGTATTGCAAAAGGCTCTTTCTCTCCATCTTAAGCCAGTGGTAATTATCAACAAAATTGACAAACCAGCCGCTCGGATTGATGAAGTCGAGAGTGAGATCGCTGATCTCTTCCTGGAGCTTGCAAGCGACGAGAGTCAGCTGAACTATCCAATTTATTATGCGATTGCCCGTGATGGCAAGGCCGGCAAGACCACTGATTTGGATGATGACTTACATGTAATTTTTGAGTCAATCATCAATGATATTCCGGCGCCGAAGATTGATGAAGATGCTTCCAAGGGCGCGCAACTTTTGGTGGCGGCTTTGGCGGCCGACAATTACCTTGGTAAATACGCTATTGGCAAAATTTTCCGTGGCAAACTCAAAAAAGGTGAGACTGTGACGGTGATGCATACTGACGTCGAAACTGGTGAGCTCCAGAATAGCCGTGCCAAGATCGATAAGATTTTTGTCTACAAAGGTCTCGGGCGAGAAGAAGTCTCCGAAGCAGAAGCTGGTGATATTGTGGCGGTATCGGGCATTGCCCAGGCTAATATTGGTGATACCATCGCTACGGGTGATAATCCCGAAGCCTTGCCTACTATCGAACTTGAGGCGCCTACTCTAAGCATTTACATTGGACCAAACACTTCACCACTCAAAGGGCAAGAGGGGGAATTTACTACTTCACGCCAGATTGCTGAGCGTCTGGAGCGTGAGTTGGAGACGAACATCGCACTCAAAATTGTGCCGGATGGCTTAGGATACAAGGTCTCAGGCCGCGGCGAGCTGCACCTCTCAGTACTGATTGAGACTATGCGTCGTGAGGGTTACGAGCTTGAAACTGGTCGTCCAGAAGTGGTTTATAAAGAAGTTGATGGTAAAAAGTGCGAACCAGTTGAGGAACTAACTATTGAAGTTGAGCCAGAATTTGTTGGTGCAGTTAGTCAGGAACTCGGTGTACGCAAAGCTGAACTTAAGAGCCAAGAACTGACTAGCACCGGCGCTACGCGCTTTGTTTATGGAATCACTACCGCTGCTTTGATTGGCTTGCGCAATAACTTGCTCACCGCCACCAAGGGTACAGCGATTATGTCTACTCTGCCGAACGGCTACCGTCCAGTAGAAGGGAAGTACAAGCCTGAACGTAATGGCGCCTTGATTGCTTTTGAACCTGGCACCAGTACGGCTTATGCGCTTGATGCTGCCCAGGCTCGGGGTATTCTCTTTATCCCGCCTGGAGTACCGGTGTACCAGGGGATGATTGTAGGCCTTAGCAACAAAAAGGACGACCTCGATATCAATGTCTGTAAAGAAAAGCAGCTCACCAACATGCGTACGCACGCTAGTGACGGCGCGATTCAGCTTACTCCGTACACGCAATATTCTTTGGAACAATGTATCGATTTCTTGTTAGATGATGAACTGCTCGAAGTCACACCTAAGTCTCTCCGCCTACGCAAGCGACAACTTGACCCGATTAAGCGCAAACGCGAAAGTCGCGCCTAGAAGTGGTTGCCCGCCATTCGGCGGGCAACTTTGTGCTATACTAAGACTATGAGTTTCAAAAATCCTTTCAATCGTTTCTTTTCAAAAAATCGCTCTGTTGCCGAAGCATCAACGGAGCGAATGGAGACATCCGCCACGGAATGGGATGAAGTGGCGGCACTCAATCCGAATAGCTCCGAAACTTCTTTTGATGACTTGTCCGAAGTGCCGTTCGCTGGCGCCAGCGTTACTGAAGATTCAGTAACGCTGGCGCCAGCGTTACTGAAGATTCAGTAACGCTCAGAAAATCTCTATTGGCAGCTGACGAGTCTACAACCACTATCGAACAGAACGAAACAGACACTTCTCCCGAACTACAGGCTATTAAAAATTTTTTCAAAACTGACTTACGCATCAAACGTGAGCTAATGCGGGCCGCGCCTCGTCCTGAAGACGATTATGATGAAACTAGTCGTATGGATTATGTAGAGTCAACTTATCGTACCTTCAAGGATTTTCGATTTGATTTTGACCGTATTAATCGCGACTTTGGTTTTGGCGACTGGGTATCTCAACATACGGATGCTTTCTTTCGGCGTGGTGAGGAACATTTTGCGCTTAGCAATTACGGTCTTGGGGTTATCAAAAAGCTGTATCGTGATGAGTTAACGAATATTCGTCCAGATTTTGTGGAGGAAGTTAAAGACGCCTGTGTTGGTTATAAGCTATTGCGTGGTAATTTGGGACAGTTGACAGATCACTCACAGAGCGTCAACGAGCTCCTGCATGCTTATCATAGCTATATTATGAACAATGAAGGTATCCTGCAGGCTGTACCGCCAATTGCTGAGAAAGAAAACGCATATGGCTATCCAATTGTAATGCGTGGCGAGGTTTCACCTTTCTCGCAAGACATTTTTGATTCTATTCCAGACAGCCTCGACGTTGGTTATACTGATATTATTGCTGCCGATAATAATGTCATGATGATGGTGCGCGATCGGGGTCATGCTTTGACTATTAGCGTAGAGCCAGATTATGAGCACGACGATCAAATGTGGGTAGAATATAACATACCCAAAATTTGCAACAAAGAAATGATTGAAGCGCTGCCTGGGCTGTCGGGGTATACTAATAACGGTGCGAGCGGCGGGTTCTTAATTCCAAAAAACGAGTTAGGGAGCAGTATAGCTGACTTTATTTCGCGAGTCCCCATGGATAAAGATATCCCTGATTTAAGACAGTTTACTTAGCTTCATCTCCTACATGTCTAATACAGTACTAAGGCAGCGGAGGGGGAAACCGTAGTAGCGATAGCTACTGTTTGACGGGTAAACATCACTAGCATAAAAACCAAGGTAGTAAGTGGCGGTAATATTAGAATAAGACCGAGATGTCCACCAGTGTCCGAGAATACCAGCGTTCCAGGACTTACCGTCGGTTGGGATAATATACCCGCTGCGCACGAGACCAAATTACTTCGTGCGCAGCGGGTTTGTCAATTTGCCGGGCGTAGAATCCAATACGCTTAGAGCATTAGGACGTAATGCTGAGTATTGGGTATCATATGCTAGCGCCATAACGTCAGCATATTATTTTGAATTTCATGTTAATGTCAACTCGTCTGGGGTTAGCGGTCGCTTCTACGGTCTCTCCCTCCGCTGCCTTAGTACTGTATTAGACATGTAATGCTATAATAGATGTATGCTAATTGATACTCATTGCCACCTTCATGACCGCGAATGGTTTACACCCGAACAGGCGGAAGAATTTTTGCAAGAAGCTCATCAAGATGGCGTGCAGAAAATTATTTGCATTGGCACTGACCATCAGGATTCTCTTAATGCTTGCGATTTTGCGTCTAATCACGAAAATGTTTATTGGACTTACGGCATCCACCCCGAATTTTCCGGCGCCATTCGGCAGCTGGATGAGGATATTTTGTTTCTTTTCGAGAGGATCCGGAGTTACGACGAGGAAGAGCGGCGCGACCCTGCAACGGCAGGCGTCGCGAACGCGCCTCAAGAAAAGAAGACAAAATGTCCTTTGCCTGTGGCTATTGGCGAAATCGGCCTTGACTACCATTACGACGGCTATGACCGCTCCGCCCAAATCCACCTTTTTGAACAGATGCTACAATTGGCACTCGATCTCAATCTTCCCGTTTCATTACATATCCGCGAAGCCTTTACGGATGTTTTTGCTGTGCTTGACAATTTCCCCAAAACCCGCGGCGTTGTGCATAGTTTCACTGGCAGCAAACGCGAGCTAAAGCAAGCAGTAGAACGTGGATTCTCGATTGGTGTCAATGGCCTCTGCACCTATACCACCAATCCTTTACCTCCACTAGAAAAAATGGTCTTAGAAACCGACGCTCCCTTCTTGACTCCAGTTCCATTCCGTGGTACAATAAACAAACCAGGATATGTCAAAACAATCGCTACATATCTCGCGGAAAAATTGGGTGTGGCAGAAGCAAATATAGTGGAGCAAACAACTCAAAATGCGAGAAACATTTTTCAAATCTGATTTTACCGATATGGCTCAAGCCGGAGCTTATAGTTTTTCTACCCCATCGTCATTGGAAATCTATCGTGAACTTATGGGCGTTGCGCAGGAGATAGAAACATGCCGTGCGTCAGTTTAGGGCCTCAAAAGACTTACAAAGCCAAAATCATAAAACCTTACGATAAGCTAGTCAATGAAGCAAAACCCGTTGCGGATGCAGATTTGGCGGCGATTAGCCAAGCAACGGAGAGTTTAGTCAACGTTGCTACCATAGCAGAAGAAGTTTTGCAATCCGAGCAGTTACTCTCTAATCCGCAAATTACCCCTATTACTTCCAAGGGCGTCAAGGCACCTAAGCAACCACTATATTATCGCGTTCAGGCGAACTTATTGCGTCCAGCCAAAGCTAAGGCTCTACGCCGCGCTGTAGTTAAAGCCATTCATCAACCTGCCCATAAGACTACCAATCAATCTGATTCCACATCAACTAGCAATGAACCGCAGATTCTTCTTGATGGAACTAAGGTGCAGATCCGTGCGCATAGTGCAGCTATCTCTCGCGCTGGCAGCAAGATTGTAGGTAACAAATCGATAAGAACCAAGAAAACCCGCAAAATTTTGCAGCGGGCCACTCGGAAAATCAGCACTACCGCTCAGCGCGCCCGACGCCGCCCTAGCCGCGCCGAGTTGATTAATGCCGAATCTAAGCTCGGTAGCACAATTTTTGGCCCAGTGCCCGATGGTCATCGTCGTGAATTCTTCCATGACCGCGAGAATATCTGGATTTGGCATGAAGATTGGCTTGATCAGAACCAACACACGCATCAAGTTACGGTACGCTACGAAGTGCGCCCTTCGGGTATTTATAAGAAAATCTCTGCCGGCAAATATATTCAGTTGGAGGGCGCTGAGCTAGAAAACTTCCGCCAAGCTACCAAAGTCTATCTTCATATTATCAAGCAAAAGCTCTACGCTCACGCAAAATAGTAGTATCATAGAAATATATGGATAACCAGCAAATCGTCGCCATGCGGAAAAAGTTACATCGCTGGGCTAAAATTAACGTTATCCTCGCTATCATATTATTAGCCTGGGTTATTGTTGCTCTCGTCGTGGAAGCAGTTAGGGTATATCAATGCAACAATTACTCCCCTGGCGTCTGTTACTATGATTCTCACACTATAGCTGTTACCGCCTTGACAGCTACTGCTTTACCTGTTGCTAATCCGCTACAAAAACTGCTTTACTTGTTATACGGCGATACTAACGCCACGGTGTATCGTGTTATTGCTCTAACGTTCCTTTGCTCTGTAGTCATAAGCTTGGCTATTATTGTTGCAATAGTTAATAATATTATTCACGCCTATCACGCCAAGAAATATTATGACGGATGTGTAGAATTAGAAATGCTCGCTAATAAAGTTTTTATCACCTCGTTACTTCTTCCTGGGGTAATTTTATTGATTGTCGGTTTATGTTTGCCGTTCGTGTAATGTACATAGGGACGATAGTATGATATAATATATGGCATGATTTACCTTGATCACGCCGCTGCTACACCAGTTAGTACTAAGGCCTTAGATGCTATGCTCCCGTATTTTACGGAGGATTTTTTCAATCCTTCAGCACCATATCTCCCAGCCAAGCGCGTACGTGAAGCTTATGAGGCTGCCAAAGATCAAATCGCACACTGTATCGGCGCAAAAGGTATAGATCTTGTGATGACGGCGGGTGCCACTGAGTCTATCAACCTGGCTTTTACCGCCCACCAAAATAAATCTCTTGTGCTTGCCACTGAGCACACTGCTGTTTTGGCAGCTGCTAAAACAAGAGATTATGATTTAATTTCCGTTGACAAAACCGGGCTAATTCAGTTAGAAGATTTGCGCCAAAAACTTACCGATGATGTCGACTTTATTTCGATATCGCTCGCCAATAATGAGCTGGGCACAATTCAGCCTTTGGCCGATGTTGTAGAAATCATTCGTCAGACCCGGCAGGAACGCTTGCAACGGGGAATTACTACGCCGCTTTATTTCCATACCGACGCTTCCCAGGCATTAAGTTTGATAGATATTAGCGTAGCGCGTCTAGGGGTAGATTTGTTAACGCTAAATGCTGCTAAATGTGGTGGCCCCAAGGGTGTAGGAGCACTTTATATTGCGCATGGCGTTAAACTTACTCCGCTGACCGTTGGTGGTGGGCAAGAGCGTGGCTTGCGCTCTGGCACCGAAAATGTTCCAGGTGTGGTTGGTTTTGCTACCGCCGCCACCGAATCCAAAACACATTTAGCTTATCATCGCAAAGAGTATCAAAAAATGGCTCAAATACTACGTCAAGCCACCAAAAACCTTTCCGAAATGCATTCGGACGTCTCCATTGTAGCACAGAATGATAACTTTGTCAAGCATAAACAAAATACGCTAATACCGCAACCAATTTTTCTGGGTAACCCTAAGCATCAATTAGCGAACTTCATACCAGTTTGTTTTCCCGGGATAGACGCCGAACGCCTGATTTATAAGCTTGAGGCACAAGGGATTTTGGTCTCCACCGGTGCAGCTTGTGCCGCCAATAAGGGAACCAAATCTCATGTGCTGGCAGCGATTGGTCTCAGTGATGCCGAGATTGCTGGTTCGCTCCGTATTTCGCTTGGCAGTACCAATACTATAGAGCAAATTCAGCAAGCCGCCACCATCATCATCGAAACCGTCAGGCTTGAATATGCACGATTAGGATTCGCGAGCATTTGTGACAAGAAACTAAAAGAGCAGTCAGCTGACTGCGAAGAAGGAGAACCCCGTAAAGACGGGCGTTCGACTGGGTTTCTTGATACAAATGATAGCGAATCTTTAGGGGGTAATCATGCCTAAAGTCTTCCTCGGTATGTCTGGTGGCGTCGATTCATCCGTTTCGGCTGTTTTGCTCAGGGAGCAAGGCTATGATGTCACGGGTGTTTATATGAAAAATTGGTCCAAAGACCTTCCAGGCATGAAGTGTCCTTGGGCCGAAGATTTAGCGGATGCCAAGCGTGTTGCTGTGCAACTCGATCTTGATTTTGAAGTTTGGGATTTTGAGGCCGATTATAAGCAAAAAGTCGTGGATTATATGCTGGATGAGTTCCAAAAAGGGCGCACACCTAACCCGGATGTGATGTGCAATGAAGAAATCAAATTTAAACTCTTTTACGAACAGGCCATGGCACGGGGCGCCGACTTCATCGCCACCGGCCATTATGCGCAAACTGACGGTAAAAATTTATTGCGTGCTGTCGACGAAAATAAGGATCAAACTTATTTTCTCTATCGTATGAGCAATAAAGCTACTGCTAGGACAATTTTTCCAGTTGGCGGCATGACCAAGCCTGCAGTTAAGGCACTTGCTGCCGAGAAAGGTCTCGATATAGCCACCAAAAAAGAATCCATGGGAGTGTGTTTCGTGGGCGAAGTTGGTATGAAAGATTTTCTTCAAGAGTACCTTGAGGCTAAGCCGGGAGAAATTCGTGAATTAGAGACGGAAAATGTTCTTGGTTACCACGATGGTGCTATTTTCTATACAATCGGGCAGCGCCACGGGCTTTATTTGGGTGGCGGTTTGCCGTACTATGTTGTCAAGAAGGACCTCGCTGCAAACATTGTTTATGTTTCACACAATTTGAACGATGCTAACCTATGGGCTAGCGAGCTCAAGTTGGAAAATCTCCACTTGCGTACGGACCTGCCGGCTGATGGTCAAATTCAAGTGCGCTTGCGCCACCGGGCACCATTAATTGAAGCCAAAATAACAATGTCCGCCTACCAGCCGGCCACCGTTATTTTTGCCTCATCCATTAAGCGTCCCGCGGCGGGTCAATCGGTCGTATTTTACGACGGCGAAGTTTGCCTAGGTGGTGGTATTATTGCTGAGTAACTATGATAGAATAAAACCTGTGGATGCAAAATCCATGGGACCTCAAGGCAGCCTGAGTTCACTCCTCCGCTCGCCCGTAGCTCTCCGTTAAAGATCGTGAAGCGCCCCTCTTCAATTACTAAGAGAATTCAGAGGTTTGTTACTTTTGGGCTACGGCCCAAATCATTTAAGGTCGCTTCTTTCAATGGCCTATTCTTATCTTATGCTCGTATTCCAGGTTCTTCTGCGGGTTGGGTGGGTATTGATAATTACGACATACTTCCGAAGCGATACCGGATTTTCGTGCGCAGCGGGTATGTCAACTTACCTAATACTGCTGGTACTTTGAGGAACGCTGGCATCAATGCTGACTATTGGTCGTCGCGTGCTGATGCCACTACTACTGCGTACAACCTCAACTTCAATACTGCCGTCTACCCGTCGAACGGCCCGAATAACCGTTGGCATGGTTTCCCCCTCCGCTGCCTTTATCTCGCCGCGGGGGTGCCGATCTTTGAATGCCTTATCTATTATATGCTATAATATACCCTATGAATGCAAACGAAATCCGTCAAAAATTTTTAGATTTTCAAGTTAAACATGGTCACAAAGTCATCCCGCCCGCTCCGCTTGTGCTCGAGAATGACCCTACAACTTTGTTTACTGGTTCTGGTATGCAGCCACTTTTGCCGTATTTGCTTGGTCAGCCTCATCCCGAAGGCACTCGACTCACGGATTCGCAGCCGAGCATGCGTTTGCAAGATATTGAAGACGTGGGCGATCCGCGTCACACCACGGTTTTTGAGATGTTAGGGAACTGGTCGCTGGGCGATTATTTCAAGAAAGAGCAAATCGAAAACTATTTTGAATTTCTCACTAAAGAAATCGGTCTCGATCCGGAGCGGATTTATGTCACTTGTTTTATTGGTAACGAAAAATACGGTATCCCCAAAGACACCGAAGCCGCCGAAATTTGGCAAGAAGTTTTTAAGAAAGCCGGCGTGGAAGCCAAAATTGCCGAAATCGGTAGCGCGGCAAACGGCGACCAGCGGGGAATCAAACCCGGTGAACGAATTTTCTTCTATGATGACAAAGAAAACTGGTGGAGTCGCGGTGGTGGTATTGAAACCACGCCTTTGGGCGACCCTTGTGGCCCTGATTCCGAGGTCTTCTACGATTTTGGTGAAGACAAACAGGATGTTGCGAAGTATGGTCAAGCTCATCCGGCCAGTGATGGTGCCCGCTTTATGGAAATTGGTAACCAAGTCTTCATGCAGTACAAGCGCAATGAAGACGGTACCTTCTCAGAGCTGGAGCACAAGAATGTCGACTTTGGTGGTGGTCTGGAACGTCTCGCCGCAGCCTCAATTGGTAGCTTCGATGTCTTCAAAATCTCTTTGATGGCGCCAATCATTGCTAAACTTGAGGAAATTTCCCACAAAAATTACGACAATAATACGGACGAAATGCGCATTATCGCCGATCATTTGCGTGGAGCTTATCTCTTGGCGGCGCAAGGCCTTGTTCCGTCCAACAAGGCTCAAGGCTATGCTCTCAGGCGGCTAGTACGCCGCGCCGTACTCAAGGCGCTCGACCTCGGTATTGGCCAAGAATTTCTCGCCCAAATTATTCCAGTGATTGCCGAAAATTACACCGAACTTTCTGATGATATTTTGCCTAATCGGGCGGGCGTGCTCGATGTGCTCACCAAAGAAGAGGCTGCCTTCCGCAAGACTATCAACAAAGGTGTTAAGGAGCTGCAAAAGATTGCTCAAACCGATGACATTATTGATGGTCAAGAGCTATTTAAGTTGCAAGATACTTACGGTTTCCCACTCGAGCTAAGTGTGGAAGAAGTCTACAAAATGGGTCTCAAGCTATCTGAGAACTATCAGGATGAGTTTGAAGCAGCTTTGAATGAGCAGCGCGAGCGCAGCAAAACTGCCTCCAAGGGCATGTTTAAGGGCGGACTTTCCGACACGAGTGACCAAACTGTCAAATATCACACTGCCTGCCACCTTTTGCTCGCGGCCCTGCAACAAGAAATCGACCCCACAATCTCGCAAAAGGGTAGCAATCTCACCCCCGAGCGCCTGCGGTTTGATTTTAATATTGATCATAAGTTAACCTCCGAAGAGCTTGCCAAAGTGGAAGCTCGCGTTAATGATTGGATTCAACAAGACCTGCCAGTGGTTTTTGCTAAATATGACAAGGATTATGCTTTTGATACTCTGCATGCGCACGGCAGTTTTCGCGACCGCTACCCGGATAGGGTAACCGTATATACGATTGGCGATATTTCGTGTGAGATTTGTGGTGGCCCCCATGTTGCCCATACGGGCGAGCTTGGTAAGTTCAAGATTACCAAAGAAGAATCTTCCAGCGCTGGCGTCCGTCGCATTAAGGCCGTGCTAGAATAGGAAGCCTGCCAAATTATCTCTACATATCTAATACAGTACTAAGGCAGCGGAGGGGGAAACCGAGGTAACAAT
>CASXXK010000011.1 GCA_949480205.1 uncultured Candidatus Saccharibacteria bacterium | reverse complement strand
CCCGGGCGGGCGTTGGTTTGGTTTCCCCCTCCGCTGCCTTAGTACTGTATTAGACTATGTAGAAATGATGTTTAGCAAAATAATTCTGCTATAATCAAAATCATGGAGCATCAAATCGGCATCATCAAACAAAAAGTCATAGAGCTGCTTAGTCAAGATAAAACCGGCCACGGCGTAGACCATATCGACCGCGTCCTAACACTTGCTCTCAAGTTTGCTCAGCAAGAACAGGCCGACATCAATCTTGTCACGATTATCGCTCTTCTGCACGACGCTGATGACTATAAACTTTTTGGGCACAAAGCCTACACGAGTCTCCCCAATGCTCAACGGATCATGCAAGAGGCTGGTCTTGACTTGACTACGCAAGACCAAATTTGCACCGAAATCCAACATCTGGGCTACAGCAAACGCCTACAAAATATTAAACCACAAACTCTGGAAGGCCAAATCGTCTCTGACGCCGACATGTGCGATGGATTAGGCGTACATGGCATCTTGCGTACTTATCAATACGGCATCGCACACCACCGACCATTCTTTCAAAAAGAAAACTCACCAAACACAAATTATAACCTAAAAAGCTATATCATTAGCAATGCCTCCGAAACTAGCGTTGATCACTTTTTCGAAAAACTCCTTCACCTAAAAGACCTCATGCTTACCGGATGGGGTAAGCATGAGGCGGAGACTCGCCACAACTTCACGGTAGATTTCTTACGGCAATTATTTCAAGAGGAAAATGCCACCGAATGGTTAGAATATCTGGATAATTATCTCACAAAAAATGGAGGCACCGACCGGAATTGAACCGGTGTACGCGGTTTTGCAGACCGCTGCGTCACCACTCCGCCACAGTGCCATACCTATTTTCATTTTATCATAAAACCCCCACAACACCAAGAAATTATGCTACAATCGTAATAATATGAGTGGTAGGGTAATGATTGTAGGGACTGGCAATGTTGGTGCAAGTATCGCATTTGCATTAATCAACCAGCGTACCTCAGTAAAAGAATTAATATTAACCGATATCGACACCGACGATGCCGAAGGGGAAGCACTCGATCTCAACGATGCGCTGACGGTTGCTCCATCTTGGCTCAAAATCAAAGCCGGAAGTTACGATGACGCCGAAGATTGTGACATTTGTGTCATTACAGCGGGTGCTAACCAGAAACCCGGCGAGACTCGTACAGACTTACTGCAAAAAAACGCCATAATCTTGCATGAAATCGTCGACAAAGTCATGGCCTCCGGTTTTGATGGTATCTTCATCGTTGTCTCCAATCCGATGGATGCGCTTACGTATCTCACCTGGCAATACTCTGGTCTACCAAGCGAGCGCGTCATTGGCACCGGCACCATTCTTGACTCCGCCCGGCTACGTTTCCAAATTGCCGAGGAGCTATGCATTCATCCCAAATCCGTCCACGCCTACCAAATCGGCGAGCACGGCGACAGCGAGTTTACGCTCTGGAGTAGTGCTAACGTTGGCGGGGAACTACTCACGCAAATTTTATCCACTGACAAACGTCAACAAATTGAAGATTTCGCCCGTGAAGAAGCTTACAAAATCATCGAGAAAAAGGGCGCCACGCACTACGGCATCGGTGCCTGTACCGTGCGCCTCATCAACTGCATTCTGAGCGACGAGCGTCGCGTGTTGCCAGTTTCGACATTGGATGATTGTAACGACGTCTATTACGGTTTTCCAGCCATAGTTGGGCACGAAGGTGTTATCCGCCGACTAGAGCTATCACTCACTGAAGCCGAAGGCATCCAGTTGCAAAAGTCAATCAATACTATCAAAAACACCATCAAACAAGTAAAGGAATAATATGCGAAAACATCTCAAAAAGCCAAAAATCTTCACCCTATCTTTCTATTGTATCATACTTACCTTGATTTGTCAAGCTTTTTTGCCTGTTTTTAGTGCCCAGGCAGCAACCTATGCTAATAATTTCTATTTTAAGAACTACCAGGCCGACTTTTATCTCAGCAAAGCCGAAGACAACACTAGCCGTTTACGTGTCGTCGAAGAATTCACCGCCGTTTTCCCCAGCAGCAATCAAAATCATGGCATCACCCGCGTCATTCCTTATACTAATCAAAACGGACAAAATCTTACCATGGTGAGTGACGATTATCTTGAGATTAACGTCTGGCATAATGGCAAAGCTGAACGCCCGCATAGCGTCGAAGGCGGGGATGGCTATTTTAAAGTTTATCTTGGTGACGCCGACACTTACGTCCATGGCGAGCACACCTATAAACTTGAATACGAATTCCGCAATGTTATTACCAAATTCGACGAAGACGGCAAAAAATGGCAAGAGTTGTACTGGGATACCAATGGCAACGATTGGCAACAACGCTTCGAAAACGTAACAGTCAATTTGCATTTTGAAGATCAAGATATCGCTGCCGCCTTCACCGGTGATGCCTGGTGCTATATCGGACGCTACGGCGCTAGCGACCAAAGCCGTTGCAAAATAACCAAATCAAACGACGGCCTCACCTTTACCACAGGTAAGCTCAGCGCACACGAAAACTTAACTTTTGATGTCGAATTTAAACCAGATACTTTTGCAGTACCAGGACAAGCCTATGATTACACGATTCTCATTGCCGTTGTAATCGAACTCGTCATTGCTACTGCTATCTTTATCGCTTTCTTTGTTTGTTACCAACAATCCAAGGCTAAACGCGAATACTACCAAGGGTTATTCGTGAAACCTGAGTATGCTCCACCTCAAGGTTTCACTGTTGCCGAAATGGCTGAAAATTATATCAAAAGTGGCTCTCTTGGTAATAGTAAGGTCGCCACTCTGATGGAGCTTGCCGTCAAAGGTAAAATCGAAATCCGTAAACTCGAAAGCAAAAGCAAGCGCGGCAAAACCAAAACCATGTGGCGCGTACGCGTTAAGTCAGTCGATTTATCCACCGAGCAAGTCACTATGCTCCGCATCCTCGCTGGAGGCAAAAGTAGTATCAGTGTTGGTGACGATATCGAAGTTAAATCTCACACCGCCACCAACAGCCTCATCAAACTAGGACAAGACTTCGCACGCCAAGTACGTGATGCTCTACGCAAAAAGGGACTGCTTGAGTCTAATCCTAAAAAATCCACCAAAAGCTCCGTGGAACCCACCGCTAAAAATCCCTGTGGCACCTTGGTCGCAATTGCTTCAATCTGCGCTTTTGCCAGTATCTTTGCCGATGTCTTCCTACTTGATAGTGGCGTCAGCTACCGTATCTCGCTTGGCGGCACACCCCTAATGATCATTATGGCGGTTTTGCCGTGGGTAATACTTATTGCCAGTATCTTCATTAGCTCCAAACTCAGTCCATTCTTTACTATGACAGAAAAAGGTTTACTGTATTCTAAATATCTCGACGGGCTCAAACTCTACATCAAAATGGCCGAAAAAGAACGCATTGAGTTTCTGCAGAGCGTCGAGGGCGCCGATACTTCACATCAAGGCATCGTTAACCTTTACGAAAAACTTCTACCCTATGCCGTAATATTTAAATTAGAAAAAAGCTGGCTCGAAGAGCTTAGCCGTTACTACGAATACAAAGACGTTAGCGAACCAGTTTGGTACTTTGGTGTTGGCGCTTTCTCCGCACGTGACTTCAGCGCCGCTATGCTGGCAGCCAGCAGCTCGATTGCCACTAGCACTACTCATTCTACCACCAGCAACTCCAGTTCTGGCTTCTCTGGTGGTGGCGGTGGTGGATTCTCTGGCGGTGGGGGCGGTGGTGTAGGCGGTGGCGGCTGGTAGTCGCACCACACAATCAAAATAACTGTGCTATACTATTATTATGTTAGATATTAATTTTATTCGTGAAAATCAAGCCTTAGTCGAAAAATCCGCCCGCGAAAAGGGTTATCAAGTTAATATCCCTGAATTACTCAAGCTTGACGACCAGCGCAAAGCCACTCTCCAAGAAGTCGAAGCATTGCGTCGCAAGCGTAATGAAATTGCTGGCCAGATGAAAGGCGGCAAACCTAGTGCCGAACTCATCGCTCAAGGGAAAGCCATCAAAGAGGAGCTTGCCCAAAAAGAACCAAATTTGGCCGAAATTGAACAGCAACTTTCCGATAGTATCAAACAAATACCCAACATCATTTTTGATGACGTGCCGCTAGGTGGGGAAGAATGCAGCGTCGAAATTAGTAGTTGGGGTGGAAAGAAAGCTACTGGCGTCGATCATCTAGACTATGCCACTAGCCGCGGTTGGCTTGATTTTGAACGTGGCGCCAAAGTTGCCGGAGCCAAATTCTACTACCTTAAGGACGGACTAGCCCTACTCGAAAACGCTCTTTTGCAATTTGGTCTCAAAAAAGTCACCGAACATGGTTTTCATTATATGACCGTGCCCGATATGGTTTCGGGGAAAATTCTAGAAGGTTGTGGTTTTAATCCACGCAGCAGCGAACAGAGTGACGAATATTATATCGAAGGCGAAGACCTCGCCATGATTGCCACTGCCGAAATGCCACTTACTGGCTACCATATGGATGAGATTATTGACGAAAAGGATTTACCGCTTTGCTATGCTGGATATTCTGCCTGCTTCCGCAAAGAAGCTGGAACATACGGCAAATACACGCGTGGGCTATTCCGTGTGCACCAGTTCAACAAACTGGAAATGTACGTGTTTTGTCTACCCGAACAATCTAAAGACATTCATGAACAAATCCGAGAAATCGAGGAAGAAATTTGGCAAGAAATTGGCATTCCTTACCGCGTTATCAATATCGCTGCCGGTGATCTTGGCGCTCCAGCTGCCAAAAAATACGACATTGAATATTGGTCACCAGTCAACCAAAAATATCAGGAACTCACGAGTTGTTCTAACTGTACTGATTTTCAAGCCCGCAGTCTCAACATTCGTGTCCGCCGCGAAAATGGCGAAATTGAAGTTCTACATACGCTCAACGGCACTGCTATATCTCTCGCTCGCACCATGGTGGCCGTCATTGAAAACTACGCTGAGCCAGATGGCAAGCTCAAAGTCCCCGCTGTATTACAACCTTATCTCGGCGGAGCTACTGAACTCTAATGGTTGAAGAAAATCCAACCACACCTGATACTTCTACCCGCCCCAAAAAGCGATTTCATTTTCGTTCCGTCGTAAGTTTAGCTAATCGCAAATTGCCCATCCGTTTTGCTGCAGTTGTCCTGGCTAGCTCCACTCTTATTTCCGCACTACTAGGAATCTTTCGTGACCGCCTACTAAACTCTTACTACCTTGATACCTACCCCACCGGCATCGATGCCTATACGGCGGCCTTCACGATTCCAGACTTTCTCTTCTTCCTACTCACCTCTGGCGCTCTCGCCGTTAGTTTTATTCCGGTTTTTAATCAACGCCTTTCTACTGGCAACAAAAAGTCCGCCTGGGAGTTAAGTTCTAGCCTACTTAATCTCATGGCCATCATGACTTTAATCGCTTCGGTTTTAATTATGATTTTCGCCGATCCATTAGTACGCTATATCGTTGGTCCAGGGCTAGACGAATCCGGCACTATTCTCGCTATCAACATGATGCGCGTCATTGCTATCAATCCGTTTCTTTTCTCGATCTCTACTATTCTCTCCAGTATTCAACAAGCACTAGGACGATTCATTTTCTATGCGCTTGCTCCCGCTTTATATAATGTTGGCATCTTGATTGGTATCGTCTGGTTTACGGGCGGAATTAATCTCTTTGGTTGGCAAATCTTTGAAGGCGGCATCATGGGGGTCGCTCTTGGCGTTGTCTTTGGCGCAGTTTTACAAGTTATTGTTAGCCTGGTTGGTCTCTTTGGTCTAGGTTTTGATTATGAATTCAAAATTAATTGGAAAAACCAAGGTTTTCGCTCTGTACTTAAACTCTTACCGGCACGCTCACTTGATCAGGGAATTGACTATGTCAACACTTTAGTCACCACCAACCTTTCCTCGCGCATGGGAGCTGGCGCACTACGCTCATACAACCAAGCCTACAGCCTTTCACAAATGCCGGTGAATCTTGTTGGTGTTGCCATTTCTACGGCCTTCTTTCCTCAACTCACCGAAGAGCTTGGCGAAGGTAAAGAGGCTAAATATCGCCAAACCTTCCGCACCGCGCTGAGTACGATTATCTGGATTGCCTTGCCAGTTGCGGTTATCGCTTTCTTTGCCCGCGGTTATGTGGTCAGTTTCATTAAAAATGGCGGCGATCCATTAATCTCCTCAGTGCTCGCCACACTTATCATTTCTATCATCGCTAATTCAATCTTCCATATTGCTGCTCGCGGATTTTACGCTCACCAAGATACCAAAACCCCATTCTACGTTTCAATTGCCACAGTCGGGCTCACAATCATTCTCGCGATTATCCTCTCATTACTCGGCTGCGGCGTCGAAGGCCTTGGCTGGGCACAATCCGTCGGTACCGCGCTAGAAGTAATCATTCTAATAGTTCTACTGCAAAAACGTTCTCATCACCAACTTCTCGACCAAAAGTTTTGGAAAAACACTCTCCGTATAGTTTTTGCTACCGCCATCACGGGTTGCGTGGCCTATTCGCTCACTAAGTTCTTTCCATTCATGGCCAGTGATGATTCAATTTTCATGGTCTTTCCAAAGTTCTGCGTCATCACTGCAGGCTCATTGATTGCCTACATTATCGCTGGCTATTTCCTTAACTTAGAACAAGTAAAGCCTATCATTGAACGTCTCAAAAAGATTCTGCTCAAAACCAAGTAATCATGCTATAATAAGCTCATGAATATTTTTGAGGCAATACTTTTAGGTTTCATTCAGGGAATTACCGAGTTCATTCCAGTATCATCATCTGGGCATCTAGAAATCGCGCAGCATATCTTCAATATTCAATCAAGTGATAGCTTTCACCTTTTTCTAGAATTTATCAACCTGGGTACACTCCTAGCTTTACTAATCTACTTCCGCAAACGCATTTGGCGCATCATTAAGGATGTGTTCCAAAACCGCAATTACAAGCTCGCCATCAACATCGTTATTACTTCAATCCCAGCTGGACTCGCTGGCCTAATATTGTCAGATATTATTGAAAGTAACGGTTTTTTCTCCTCACTTATTACTGTCAGTATCGCCATGGGTGTAGTTGGTCTAATTATGATGTTTATCGATCGATTACCACATCTGTCCGAACTCAAAAACGAGAATCACCTTGCCCCTGCACGTGCGCTCTGTATCGGTCTTTCGCAAATTTTCGCTCTCATACCAGGAACCTCCCGCTCTGGCACCACGATTATCGCTGGGCGCTTAGTTGGTCTAGATTCGGAATCTTCGGCTGAATATTCTTTTCTAGCCTCAATCCCGATTATGTGTGGCGTTTGCCTAAAAATGTTTTTGTCCAGCACTGGGCGTACTTATTTTGCTACCAATATTGGCATCCTCACATTATCAAATTTAATCGCATTCATCGTTGGTCTCTTTGCCTTACACTATCTTCTGCGCTATCTCAAAAAACCCCACACCCTGCAAACTTTTGGTCGCTATCGTGTCATCGTAGCCTGTCTCGTACTTGGAACCATGTTAATTCTAGCTTAAATATTCAATATGCAACGTCTTTCCATTATCATCAACGAAATTTACCGCAAGTTCTTGCCTATAGCTGAAAATAGCCAAGTTAAACTCAGCCTAGATTTTCCTGATACCACCCAAACCACCAACGACCCCGAAGCCCTAAAAGCCGAACTAGAAGCTCAACTCAATTCCGCCCTCAGCCATGCTAAGGGCGGAGAAATCACAATCTCCGTACGCAAGAACCAAATTCGTATCACTGACGTCAATACAATTCTTTCTAAACCAATTTGCACACTCTTATCGGGCGAACGCGTCCAAGTAAAATCCCGCGTGGGCTTTGGCACAACTATCACCATTAATCTTACGCCTACAGAATCGTCTAATTAATTTTATCTTTTCATACCGCCTGTGCTATAATAAACATAAGTATGGAAGGTACATGTAGTCTCAACCCATTTTGTTGGTCGCGACGCGCTATTCGCGTCTTTGTCGTCGGATTCTTTTTGATTATGCTACCAATTTATTTTTATATGGGCTTTCAACCAGCACAATCTATCGAAGCTCTCAGCTACCCCGAACTCAGCATTCCAAGTATTGCGCTAGCCACGCCAGTCGAACCGTTACAACTAACCGACCGTCAACTCATCGCTCCTGACAACATTGCCGGATCCTACAACCCTAATCCTAATAAGACCCTCATTATTGGACACTCTTCCACTGTTTTCAAAAAACTAAACCAAACCCAAATCGGCGAAACCTTCATCTATGATGGCAAAAGCTACTACATCAATTCAAGCGAAATCGTCGATAAATCCATCATTAATATGCAAGCAATCCTTTCCGCTGCCGACTCCGACACAATCATCATCATGACATGCGCAGGCGAGCCATTGCCCAACCAAGATGCCACACATCGCCTTATTTTAACCGCTACGCTATCAGAATAATCGTATAATAAGTGGCGAACAGTGCCAACATCATTGCGCCTTCAACACGATTGATACGTTTGGTAGAAACCGAAAAGACAAACAATAGTGCAGCTGAAGCAACTAGCATTATCACATCTAACATCTGGAAACTAGCTGGTGTAATTGTGCCGAAAATTGCCACCGGGATACCCAGAACTACGCAAATATTAAAAATATTACTACCAATAATATTACCTACCACCAAATCTTGTTCGTTCTTACGCGCTGCTACAATAGTCGTTACTAGCTCTGGCAAGCTTGTGCCAAAAGCAACCACTGTTAGAGAAATCACTCGCTCGCTCATCCCGATGGCGCTCGCAATACTTGAAGCACTATTTACTACCACCCACAATAATACCCACCAAACCCAAGCCAACCAACAACAAGGATTTTCCTAATTTGTACTTTGGCTTTTCGGTTTCGGTGGTTTCGCGCTTATGCTTAGCTAATGTAATAAGGTAATACAAAAATACCGTGAAGAATAACAAAATTACAATAGCATCGGCCCGCGTAATCTGGTTTACCTCGCCATTACCTAGGCTTATGTCCAAAAACAGCACCGCAAGCAACGTCGATATCAACATACAAAGCGGCAATTCTTTCTTGACCGTATTACTCTTAATTTTAATTGGACGAATCAAGGCTGCAATCCCCAGAATCAGCAAAATATTCAGAATACAGCTACCCATTACGTTGCCCAACACCATATCTGTACTTCCCGAAGCCAATGCCGACATCGACACTGCAAACTCCGGCGCACTTGTACCAAAAGCCACAATCGTTAGCCCAATCAGCATCTTGGAAATTTTAAAGTTACTGGCAGTGCTGGATGCTCCATCCACAAAAACATCTGCACCTTTAATCAAGAGGATAAATCCCGCAATTAATAGAACTATACTTAAAATCATTTTTGTTTAACTTTTTATATTAATTTAACTTATCCTGATTTTATCACGAATCCGTGTTATAATCAATATATAAAGAGGAGGTGGATGCATAAGCATAAGTTTGGAAAAATATTTGGCAGCATTATTGCAATCGTTCTCGTTGCAGCAGCGATTATTCTGGGTATTCAATGGTATAACGGCACTGGGATCTTTGCTCAACTAGGAGAGGTGACCTTTGCTGAAAATATCACAGCCGAGCAGCAACAACTAGTCAATGCCGCCCTAGAAGCAAATGAGCTCGATTTAAGACACGATGTAAAAGTTTCCACCAAAACTACCCACGCCTTAGAAACAGCTAACACCGAATTACTCTATGACGTCAAAGTCCCAGTAACCGATTTTTATAATCCACTTAGCAACATTGAAGCAAGCGAGCTTAACGACTACGAGTTAATTTCCGTTCTTGAACTCACGCCACAACAGAAGCTACTGTCCGTAGACAATAACTACTATCTTGACACCCTAGATTCTGGCGCCGTTTTTGAATATCTTGTGCTTGAAGGAAATTCTGAAGACGTTGCGAAAATTGCAACACTTGTTAAACCACAACTATCTGTTTTTCCCACCAAAGATACCTTGCTAACCTTTGCCCAAACTGGCGTTACCGCACTCTCACGCGGCATGAATATAAAACTACGCGAGGTGGGCGATGCTAGCTACTTTGCCAAAAATATCGGTGACTTCCTCAGCAGTTTCGATCTAACCCATACCAGTAATGAGTCGTCCTTTAGCACTGCCGCCACCGATCGTAATATCTGCTCTACTCCAGCAATGGTTGACGCACTAACTAGCATTGGCCTCGACATCGTGGAACTCAGCGGAAATCACAACCAAGATTGCGGTGATCAGGCAGCACTTGACACGCTAGACAAATACGCCGAACTTGGCATTCAAACCGTCGGTGGAGGCGCCACAGCCGAACTCGCCGCCATACCGCTAAAGATTAACCAGAAGGGCAACAATATCACCTTTCTAGCATACAATCTCTCCACTGGTGGATATACTTTGGACAACACCCCCGGCGCCAACTTCTATACTACCGAAAAGGCTCGTGCCGACATTTCTGCAGCCAAGGAACGAGGTGATACCGTTATTGTTGATGTTCAATATTATGAATGCAATAACTACGCTAGCGAAGTCGAAGACCGCACTTGTGATTATGCCAACTCAGCTGCTGGGGATCAGATTGGCCTCTTCCGTGAGATTATCAACCTTGGCGCTGACGTCGTAGTGGGCACAGCAGCCCATCAACCCCAAACTTATGAGCTTTATGGTGACGGAGTAATCTATTACGGATTAGGTAACCTCTTCTTCGACCAAGTTTGGTGGCCTGGTACCACCCGCAGCCTTATCCTTATCCACTATTTCTTCAATAACCAGCTAATCCAAACTCGCATCGTTCCTACAATCTACGACGACAAGATGCAAACTCAGCTCATGGACACCGAATCCGCAGCCAGTTTCATTGAGCGACTTAATCAAGCGAGGTCTCAACAATAATGGGACGTGCAATTAGTAAAAACTGGCTACGCCTTATACTGATTTTCATCACAGCCTTTGCTATTACTCTAGTTGGCGGGGTCATTATCAAAACTTTTATTCATCATAACACCTCCAGTGAAGCCGAAACATCGACCGAAAATACTCAAAATAGTCCAGACGCTAACGAAGAACCCGATAGTACGCCAATCATACCAGAATTCATCGACTTGCAGCCAACGGTTGACGCCTGGCTAGCAACAGCACCAGGCAATGTCGGCCTGATGATTTACGACTTAGACAATAGCCAAGTTGCTGCCACATATAACGCCGACCGCGTTTTTAATACTGCCTCTATCTATAAACTATTTTTCGTCTATGACGGCTATCGTCAAATTGAACTTGAGCTAGAGAATACCGACGATTATTTCACAACTGCCAATGACGCCTTTCATTCAGGACCACTAACCTTAGGTAACTGCCTTGATTTAATGATTCGCGAATCTTACAATACCTGTGCCGATCCGATGCGAAGCGATACCAACCGCTTCACTAGAGCCGAAGCTCTAGCTGCCGAACTCAATTTGCAGAATACATCCAGTGCGGGCCTTTATTCTAGTGCAGCCGACCTTACCGAATTAATGAAGCTCTATTGGCAACATCCGGACCTCAGCTCCGAAGCTTGGGATGCCATCCAAGATTCTATGCTTAACCAACCTGCCACCACCTACAATTGGCGCCAAGGGCTACCTTCCGGTTTCGATGTTGCTGAAGTCTACGACAAAGTTGGCTGGAACTATACCGGCAACTACTGGTCGATTTATAATGACGCTACTTTTATCGTCTTTCCCGAACAAAATCACCATTATATTATGGTCGTATTGACCGAGAATTTCCCCACCTATAATCCAATCACGAACCTCGGCTCCATGATTGAAGATGCCATTCTTAATCATAGTGAAGCAGATACTGCCAGCCGTATCGACCAAGAATAATTCCCATATTACCATGATTATGCTATAATCAAACTAATTAGAAAAGGGAATCAAAATGAAATATCTCACCATTTTTCAGCTGGGCGATTTTGAATCTGCCACCAGCTTCACCACCAAAAAGGATGCAACCGAGTACATTAAAGATTGTGCCACTGCCATCAAGACCAAAGCTCTTGAAAATCAAGAGAACAGCTCATATCTACTCGAAGTTAAGACCAGCGACGGCAAAACTCACGAGCTCAAAGCTACGATTAAGCCAGTTGATACTGATATCAAATACAAATTAGCCTACGAGAAAAACGGACAATCTGAAGAACCAACCTATTACACCACACGCAAAGCCGTGGTCGACCAAGCTAAGAAGCTCCTCGACGAGCTCGGCTACGATGCATCTCCTGCCGAAAATCGTGCCGGCAAATGGGCTATCAACAACCCCGAGCAAAACCTCACTGTTAGCCTCAACGCCAAACTCGTTGTTATGGGTAGTGAAGGTGAAAATATCGTCGCCAGTTATAGCGCAGCCGACATGAAAGATTTTTGCAAGAACTTCGAGCAAGGACTCACAACCTTAAATGAAGCCGAGCAAACTGAACAAACCGAACTCATCAAGGCTGGGCGCAAAAAAGGCCTTATCAACCTCGGCATCGGTGCTGCTATTGCCATCGTGGGCGCACTAATTTCCTATGCTTCTTATGCCAATGCTAAACCTGGACAGACCTACACAGTCTACACTGGTATTATTGCTGTCGGCGTAATTGACGCACTATGCGGTCTTTACTACCTCATCAATCCAAAAGCCACCTTGCCTAAAGACAAAAAGAAGAAATAATTAACTTCCTGCACCGAATAGCCCCAAATCGGGGCTATTTTTCTTATCAACGTGGCGCAAAACTCCAACTCGACGTATAATAAAACTATGACCATTCGTCGTTATCGCGCCCGTCGCCTTGTTGCCGTCTGTACCACCATCGCTGGCTTGGTTGGCATTGTTATTGCTCACCCCGGCAGTTACGAACAGCAAGCCGAAGCCGAGGCGAACACTACAATTGCTACAAACGGAGTTGAGGTCAACCCAGAACTCCTAGCCACTAATATCCTCGATCAACTCGAAATTAAAGGCCGCGCCCCCAAAACTGGTTACGAGCGCACGGCTTTTTACAGCGGCTGGCCTAATATCGATGGCTGTAGCCTGCGTCAGCGTATTATTAAACGCGAGTTGGGTAAAACCGCAATGCTGGCTGAAGATAATTGTACAGTTATTAGCGGAGAATTTGACGAACCCTACACCGGTTCACATTTAGTTTTCCACCAAAAATCCGACCTCTCTAGCGGCGTCCAAATCGACCACGTCGTAGCGCTCTCTGACGCTTGGCAAAAAGGGGCCCAATACTTCGACGAAGAAACTCGCTACCAAATTGCTACTGACCCACTCAACCTACTAGCCGTAGACAGCAAAGCCAACCAAGGCAAATCCGACGGCGACGCCGCCACCTGGCTCCCTGCCAACAAGGCCTTTCGTTGCCAATATGTTGCGCGTCAAATCTCCGTCAAATACAAATATAGTCTCTGGGTCACACAGGCCGAGCACGATGCTATGGCTAAAGTTTTACAAACCTGCCCCAACGAACCAACTGTAGGTATTGAATTACGTAATTAAGAAAGGGAAATAATGAACTTAGAAATCGAAGCTACATTCTTGGAAGTTGATAAGAACGAAATCCGCAGCAAACTAAAGGCACTTGGTGGCAAATTAATCCAACCAGAAATTTTGATGCGCCGCATTGTGTTTGATCTACACAGTAACCACGCTTTTGCGCGTGTCCGCGACGAGGGAAATCGCATTGTCCTCACCTACAAAAACCATCACAATGATACGCTTACCGGCACTGAAGAAATCAATGTCGAAGTCAGCAACTATGAAGATACTATTGCAATCCTCAAAGCATGTGGCCTTCGTGCCAAATCCGATGAGGATTCTTATCGTGAGACTTGGGAACTTGATGACGTCGAAATTACCATTGATACCTGGCCTTGGATTCCAACCTACATTGAAATTGAAGGGCCCGGTGAAATTTCCGTTAAATCCGCTGCCACCAAACTCGGCTACAATATGCAAAATGCCGTTATTGGTTCGGTTGATAGTGTTTATAAGCTCTATTACGACGTAAGTAGTGAACTCATCAACGAGCAGCTATCCGAGTTTAAATTTGTCGACGCACCCACCGAACTCGCCAGCAAATTACGCTTCGTTCCACTTGCTCCAGCCAAAATACCGGCTAATCCCCATGCTTAATCTTGGTCCAGCCCACATCTTTTTTTCAACAACGCTTTCAGTGCACAGGGAATATAAGTCACCAAATACAATGGGTTAAACAATATAGCTTTTATTTTACTCTTTGTGGTTAAATCTAGTTTTTCATGTCGAATCATCTCTACGGTTACCAACATCAAAATCATATAAATTCCCATCAAAATCCCAGGAATCGCCGCCAGAATCTCCAAAGCCTTACTCATTAGACAAAGCTCAACCACCGTACCAATAATAATCACCACTAGCCCCAGAATTGCAAAAATCGCCGGACGCACTCCAATACGCTCCTTAACCAAACTTCCATAGTTATCTCCATGTTTCTTCGCTTTAATTAGTGGTATATACTTTTGACGCGCCGTGAAATACCCTTTAATCCAACGCACACGCTGCGCTACGGTTTGACGATAGCTAGTTGGCTGTTCGTCAAAAAACACTGCCTTCTCGTTATAATACGTCGTCAATCCATGCAAAGTTGCATAAAGTGACAATTCATAATCCTCCGTCAAGCTTACAAATGGCCAACCCTGCCACTCTTCAATCAAGTCCCCAGCAATATAATAGCCTGTGCCTGAGAAAATAATATTTGCCCCATGCTCCGCCCGTTTGCGGTTGCTCATCACATTAATCATTGAAAAAGTTAGACTCGACACAGCTGCAATCACATTTGCATTACCGTTTTTAGAATTACGATATCCTGTCGCAATCTCATATCCTTCAGCATAAATTTTTAACATTTCTTCCAAATAGTTTTTAGTCAAAATATTATCCGCATCAAAAATAAAGTACGCATCATAATGTTTACCTTTGGCCAAGATTTGTTTTACCGCTTCGTCCAAAGCATATCCTTTGCGCTGCTTGGTCAAATCCTCTCGTAGAATCACCGTATTATGATATTGTCGACAAATTTTTACCGTTGGATCGCTCAGCGTTTCCACAATCACATAAACATCCTCTGGAGAAACTTTTATGGTCTGTCGCTGAATACTCTTCAACAGACCTTCAATAACCTTACTTTCATCCCGCGCTGCAATCAAAATTGCAACTTTAGGTAGTGCTTTTCGAGGAACCAATCGAATTTGATTCTGCTTGAGCGCCGCATTGCCACGCAAAAACAAAATCCCAGCGTATAACAACAAAACTAACCCCAAAATGCTCATGGCTCTTTATCCGGATGTGCCATATTAGGAAAGTAATGTCGCAAAAAATCATCATTATAATAACTATCACAAAACTCTCCCACTGGCGTAAATGGTGGAATATTATTATGCCGCAAAGTTTGTCGAATAATTGCCGTCCAAGAAATCAACATATCCAACGCCATCAAAACTGCCAACACCACATAAATCCGATCACCAATTTTGACTGGAATCTGTTCAATCAAATGCGATACTGGCGGATATACCACTTTCACCAATAGCCAGCCCAGCACACCCCACACGAGCATAATAGGAATCGTTGTCCGGCCATTGATATTCAAAAACAATTGGCTATAATCCCACGACGTCGTATGTGTAAACACCTCTTGTAGCCAACTCACTAAATATTCCACCACGCCACCGAGTACCGCTGAATAGACAAAAATTTGCCAATTCTTCAAAGGCTTACGCAACAAAAGATATACCAGTACCACCGCACCAAAACCATAAATTACGTTAAATGGGCCATAAATTACACCGCGGCGCAAAGCATGCTCAATTTGGCCTGTCGCCATATAATGTTGCACCATAAACAAAATCTCTTCATAAATCGAACCAATGACCGACCCCACCAAGAACACAAAAAATAGTTTTTTGAAGCATAAGCCTTCTGCAAACTTTGCCTCTTTTACCACAACCGGTTTCGTTTTTGACTTGACCATATTTAAGTCTAATTATAACACATTATAGTTATGCTATAATATAAACATATGATTCAGTTCCGTGGCACCAGAAAAGAATTTGGCGAATATTATGGGCTCCGGCTCAAAGAGTTTCGGCACAACTTTTTTCGCCACACTAATGCCGACACTCTGCGCCGCCAACTCAAAATTTACGAAAAATTTTACCCCGAGCTTGTTCAAGAAAAACTTGCCGCAGCCGAAATCCTCCATCAAGATCCACAGTATCTACTATACGAAGATCTGGCTGCACCTGTAGATTCCCAACGTCGCCGCGCACATCAACACCACTATATCGACGCCTGTACTATCTTTGCAATTCACGAAAATGACAAAGTTTTCGTCGGACGTAACTACGACTGGCTACCAGAGGCTCGCGAGTTCTTTGAACGTTACGACCTCGACATCAAAGGCGTCAACCGCTATATTGCTTTTTCCGATGAATCAGTCTGGGGACGCCACGTTGGCCGCCGCAGCCGCAAAGTTTATGCCGAAGATGCCATCAATGAATACGGACTTTATATTGGTCTAACCGCGTCCAAAATCGACAAATGGAACTATGGCCTCACCCCGTCACATCTTATTCGTTATGTTGCCGAACATTGTAAAACCACCCGCCAAGCCCTCAACGTCTTTGCCAAAATGCCGTGTGCCGTTCCTAAAAATTTTTTAATCGCCGACGCCACGGGCAATCTTGCCGTAATTGAGCATTCCAGCCGTAGCTACGAGATTATCCGCCCCGACGCCAGCGGAATCCTCATTCATACTAACCATTGTCTTTCGCCCAAACTACAACATATCGACCAAGCACTACGCGCCAACCCGCGCACCGACTCTTTCTTGCGCTACCAAGAAGCCAGTTATCTCATTCGCGAGCAAATGCCCAATTTCCAGTTTACCGACCTCTGGCGGATTCTGCGTCAATCACACTACGTTTACAACGAAGATACGATTTGGTCGCTTGCGCTTGAACTCACCGAGCAACGTTTCAATGTCTACTACGATACCGCCACTGGCCAAAAACACACCAAGTTTGGCTTTTGATGCTATAATAGATATAGATTTATTAGACAGTTGGAGGCACAACACGATATGGTTATTCAAGGCTTATTAGAAAATAAAGTCGCCGTAGTCACTGGCGGTACACGCGGAATTGGCCTAGCCATTGTATATAAATTTCTTGAGCAAGGTGCCACAGTTGTCCTTTTTGGCTCGCGACAAGAAACCGCCGATGCTGCTGTCGCAAAAATAAAGACCGAACACCCAGATTATCCAGTTTTTGGTCTTGCGCCCAATCTTAGTGACTACGCCAGTGTTGAGCAAACTTTCCAAAAGATCTTCAAAGAGTATGGCAAAATCGATATTTTAGCCAATAATGCCGGTATTTCTGCCCGTGAATCACTATATGACTATAAACCAGAAGATTTCGACAAAATTATGGACCTCAACGTTAAAGCCCTATTCAACTGCAGTAAAGCTGTAGCCCCATACATGCGCGAACAAGGTGGTGGTTGCATCATCAACACTAGCTCCATGGTTAGTATCTATGGTCAAGCCGCTGGCTGTGGCTACCCAGCTTCCAAATTTGCCGTTAACGGACTCACGAAATCTTTAGCTCGAGAACTGGGCAAAGACGGTATACGCGTTAACGCTGTTGCTCCCGGCGTTACCAAAACCGACATGCTCGCAAGCCTGCCCGATGATATGGTAGCCCGCGTTTCGGCCGGCATTCCACTTGGTCGCCCTGGCGAACCAGAAGAAATCGCCAACGTCTTTCTCTTCCTCGCTAGCTACCTCGCTAGCTACGTTACCGGAGCAATCGTCTCGGTTGATGGTGCGACACAAGCGTAAAAGCACATCTCTACATATTCTAATACAGTACTAAGGCAGCGGGTACACAAACCTTTCCGGAATTGATGGAGCAACCTTAAGAGATTTTGGTTACGGTGGCTATTATTGGTTTCTAGCAACTGGGATTCGCATGAATTATGCGCCGTACCCCGACTACGGACCGTACAACGGCGACAAAATGGTGGATTGCCTCATCCAGAAACTCGGCTAGGTGAAATGCACCAAAATGGACGGCGCAATCTTCTCTTATAAATCCGGACAATATGGACACACTGGCCTTGTAAAAAATGCGGCACAAAACCTCGTCAATGACGCGAATTGGCAACCACTCACCACCGGCACACACTATCTCAATTTAGACGCAGTAGGAGCGCGCTATGCCTGTCCGAAAGCGATGATGATATCTAATTCCACTACGGCTACCAAACCGGCACAGACGGCAAATAAGCCGCTGATCTTTCATAAAGGCGAAAATGTCCGACCATTGCGTCTAGTGGATTATGACGGACGGCACCTTAAACAATACGACGATGTTTACTATGCCGTGCAAGACGTAGAGAAAGGGCAAGACCGGGTCGTATTGGGCGCAAGAGGGCAGATTTGGGCAGTAATGCGCGTGGAGGATGTGAGGAAAATATAAAGAAAAACAAGCAGTGTAAGGAGAAGCACTGCTTGTTTTATATCTAGGGCTATTTAGATTTTATCAGTAAAATCTTTAACATCACTATCGGATGGGCGCGAACTGAATCGCCGACCAGTCTGCCAATTACCACCATTTGCCATATCTTTCAATAATTCACCGCTTTGCCCTAGACTAGAAGAAGTAGAAGTCGCGAACGGAATTACGGTTTTACCAGAGAAGTCATTATCCTTCACAAAGTTATTTACCGGCCAAGCCGCAATCGCCCACCAAATCGGGTAGCCGATTAGGACAGTGTCGTATGAGGCCCAGTTTGCTGGAGTGGTTTCCACTAGCGCAATATCGCGCAGGCTCTCGTCTTCGTGTTCACGATTGACGCGCGAACCGTCCGCTGTCCAGTCTAAATCTTCACTGGTATAGACTTCTTGCGGCACGATCTCAAAAGTATCTGCGCCAAGGTTAGCGGCAATTTTCTTCGCGACATTCTCGGTATTACCACTCGCTGAATAATAAGCGACTAGGATTTTGCCGTCCGCCTTGCTAGTTGTATTATTTTCCACTTGAGTATTTTCTCCATTACCGTTGTTATCATTATTGTTTTCTGAATCGGAATTACGATTATATAAGAAGAGCGCGCCTAGTCCGAGTATCGCAACTACAACTACTGCGCCAATAATTCCACTGATTAACTTTTTGCTCATTTTACCTCCTAAAGATATTTGCTATAAAAATTGTTTAATTTCTTTACGATTTCTTCCACATATTCTGGCACCCAGTAAGTGCGAATATGACTTGCGCCGGCTACTTCAAACAGTTCTTTCTCTGACGCGTTTACAGCTTTCTTAAACGCGTCCTCGGACATATATTTAGTGTCCGCCTCACTACCGACAATCATTAATAGTGGCTGCGTGAGTAAATCCATCCGATCCTCCACATCAAAAGCCATCAACTTCATAAACGATTCAGTCGTATAACTCCCGGTAGCATTAGGGTGCTTGTGCGTAATACCGTAATACTCAATCCCGTCACGGTAGAGTGAGTTTTCTGGAAGTTCTGACATTTTAGCACGGAGTTCATCATCGTTTTCGTGCGGAGGCAAGAAACCTTCGTATTTTACCTCGCCTTGAAGTTCTAGGCTATGTGCCTCGGCGGCGCGTTCCAAGCGACCAGCAATGCCAGCGATATCTTTATCCAAGAAACCATTGCGGCGCACGCGACCTGAGTTAAACATTGATAAAGTCGCTACTGCCTTTATTCGCTTGTCGGTCTGAGCGCAGGCTAAAGTATAACCACCGCCACCACAAATACCTAGCGCGCCGATGCGCTCGCTGTCAACATACGGCAAGGAAATCAGGTAATCCACCATTCCACTGACATCCTCTATACGGTTCTCCGGATAATCACGCAGGCGCGGTTCACCCTCTGAAGCGCCCTGATAGCGCGCATCGGCCGCAATCGCCACATATCCCAACTCTGCCAACTTCTGCGCGTACAGCCCGGCGACTTGTTCCTTACAGCCACCGTTCGGATGGGCGACTGTAATGCCGAGATATTTCTTATTGTCGTCAAAGTTTGGCGGCAGATAGAGATTCGCCGATACTTTAATGCCATTCACTTCATATTCTACCGGCTTAATAATGTCAGAGTTTTTAATACCACGACCAGTAACACCGTTATTAAGTTTGACACACTTCATTTAGTTTTCTCCCAATTCATTGTATTCTTCATCGCTTACTGGTTCACACCACTCGTTGCTGGCATTTTCTCCTGGCACTTCTACGGCAATATGCGAGAACCAGCTATCTTTTTTCGCGCCGTGCCAATGTTTGACATTTGCCGGAATTACTACAACATCGCCCGGTTTCAAACTCTGTGCCGATTTACCCTCTTCTTGGTACCAGCCCTCGCCAGCAATACAAAGTAAGACTTGTCCACCACCTTTGTCGGCTTTATGAATATGCCAGTTGTTGCGGCAGCCTGGCTCAAAAGTCACATTTGCAAATCCAATGCCATCACCAGTCTTCGCTAGCATATTCAAAAAACTTTGCCCGCTAAAATACTGCGCAAAAGCTTCGTTCGGCTGACCTTCGCCAAATACATTTAATTTATCAAAATATGCTTTATCCATTTTATAACTCCTTAATTTTCTTCACTATAAACTTCTTCCACCAGCGGAAAGACACTCCAAGCCTTCGCCCAGCCACAATAAAAGGCAAGTTGAGTGACGATTTCTACGATTTCATCTTTCGTCAAGCCGTGTTCTTTTCCTAAAATCAGATGGGATTTTACTTGCGGATATAAACCTTGCGCCATCAGCGCAGCGATAGTAATCATACTGCGATCCCTAGCGGATAGTTTATCTTCACGCGACCAGATCTCGCCGAACAATACATCGTCATTCAACTCGGCGAACTTTGGCGCGAGCGTTCCGAGATTGTCACGGCCTGCGGTTTGTTTCTTCATTGCTTTATCTCCTTTGATTATGATTAAAACCCTAAATCTTTTAACCAATTTAAGGTTTGTCGCTTACCGCTATCAGTGCGCGCGGTAGAGCCAGAAAGCGCCAAACCATCACGCACAGTCGCACCAGATAATTCACTTTGCAATTTCTGATAAGTGCCACTACTGCCAGAGCCTTCATGTGTATTAAATGGAATCACCATTTTACCAGAGAAATCGTGATTATCTAAAAAGCTATAAACAATCATCGGCATATCACTCCACCAAATTGGATAGCCGAGGAAAATTATATCGTAATATGCAATATCAATATCACCGACATATTCTGGGCGCGCATTACTATTACGTTCTTCAGTGGCGATATCAACGGTTTCTTGGTAGTTATTGGGATAAGGTTTAACCGACACAATTTCAAACTTGTCTGCACTAGTATATTCGGCAATATAATCTGCCATCATTGCCGTATTGCCGACTGAGATTTCTCCCACCCCATAATTTTCACCAGTGCGCGAGAAATAAACAACTAGACTTTTGTTATTATTTTGATTAGTTTCTGCCATCTTGTTATCCTCTTGATTTGATATAGTTGCGTTATTCTCAGTTATTTGGTTGGACCCTCGCAGTAATGCTGCCACTGTAATACCTAATACGGCTATGATTAAGGCCCCAAATCCGATAAGCCACTTTTCCATTCAGACTCCTCTACGAAATCAGTTGATGCAGCGAGTTCAGTCTGAGTTTTATAATCTGCCACGCGTTCCTCTAGCCGCTCAATAGTAGCCTTTAGGGCTTGGGATCCTAATACTATGCGCAGAGGTGCTGGATTTTGGTTAGCTGACTCAATTATCCGACTCGCCATCTTTGCCGGATCGCCCGGCGCTAAACCTTTGCTCTTATCCAGCATGTTAAGAAAATCATGTACATGCTCATATTCCGGCATCAGATTAGCTACATGTGCCGAACTATAACGAAACTCAGTGCGCGCTCCACCTGGTTCTACAATAGTGACACCGATATTATATTTCGCAACTTCTTGTGCAAGTGATTCGCAAAAGCCCTCAATCCCAAACTTGGTTGCATGATATAAACTGTTTGATGGATAAGCGACTTGTCCACCATAAGACGAAATCTGAATAATCCGACCGCCACCCTGCTTACGCATATGTGGCAAAACCGCCTTAATAAACGCAATGGAACCAGTTAGATTAGTGGCAATGATTTTCTCTGCCTCTGGCATTGATAATTCTTCTGCCGCCCCAAATAAACCATACCCAGCATTAGAAACGATTACATCAATACGACCGTATTTTTCTGCTACTTCATCCACGATTTTTTGAGTGCGCGTAATATCGGTGACATCTAAAATTGGAGCCTCAAAATTGGTATTTTGCAGAAAATCACTGATTTTCTCGCGGTCGGATTCTTTCAGAATTGTGCCGATTACTCGTTCATCTTTTGCTAGTAGTTGCTTCGTAATCTCATAGCCAAAACCAGAAGATACTCCAGTAATTATCCATGTGCGCATGATTAATTTACTCCTTTCTCGTGTAGTTTTATTTTGTGGGTAATTTTATCGTAAGCAAGTTTAGCTTTGTTTAATCTCTCCTCCAAAATCTTGCGCTGTTCTTCCAATAGTCCTAAACGCGCTGGAATAGTCTGTTCGCCCTGATCGTAGAGCCTAATATATTCCCGAATCGCTTCAATGGACACTTCAGCATCACGCAAACATTTGACAAATTGAATCCGCCGAAGATTAGCCTCAGAATAATCACGAATACCGTTCACGCGTGGAACTTCGCCCATCAGTTTTTCTTTTTCATAAAAACGCAAGGTATCTTCCGACAGACCAATCTGTTTCGCAACTTCACCGTTTTTCACAACTTAATCCTCACTAGGTTGTAGTTTGCCATAGAAATATGATGCCGTTGCGCCACCGTCAATCAAGAAATCACTGCCAGTGATAAACATACCGCGTTCCGTCATCAATAATTCGGCAACATTTGCCACTTCATCAGCCGTGCCAGGGCGACCAGCTGGGCAATTCGCAAACATATTTTTATAAAAGTCACCGCGTGGACCGTTAATCTCATCTAGGGCTAGCGGAGTAATAATAATCCCTGGAGAAATAGAGTTAATTCGCGCGCCGCGTTCACCCCAACGGCAAGCCTCAAACATTACGCGCTTTTCGTTACAGCGCTTGGCTAGTTGATAAGCATGTAGAGTATCCTTAATATTTTCCGGTTTCAAAATATCCAAATCTAGCAACTTTTCCGTTTCAGTAGTCGCAAGCAGGCGATCTTCTTCTGGTGTAAGTTGTTTCATGCGATGGCCAGATTGACTAGAAATTGTCACCCCGACTCCATCGCGTTTAATGACTTTGCCAACTTCTTCTAGCAAGACTGCTGTGCCGTATAAGTCAACTTTCAGAATAGCCTCAATTGGTGCTTGACTGGGAGAAACACCAGCTGCATTGATGAGTGCAGCGATCTCACCATATTCTTGACCTTTTTTGATCAGATTTACGATAGATTCTCGCGAGGAAATATCACACTCCATCCATTCTACATCAAAACCGGCTTCGGCCATAATTTTAGCGATAGCCTCAGCATTAACTATGCTTTTATCGCCGATAATAATCTTTTTGCCTGACCCGATGCGCCGAGCAATCGCCATACCGATCTGCCCTGCACCAGTCCATAAAATTACATCTTTCATGTATTACTCCTGCTTATATTTATTCTAATTATAACTGTTGGAGTGGACTCCAAGTCAAGAGTTTTCTGGGCGACTTCAAACGAATTACTTGACTTAGACAATACTCCAAGTATTACAATGCAAATAGGATATGACGATAAAAAGAAAGAATTAAAATAGGTGTCAAGAAATAAGCATAGACCGGCGCGCAGCAGCGCGTAAACCATCACCCATCATTGAGATTATGGAGGTAGGAGTAAATAGTCCTATAAAATTCAAGCGATTCGGAGTGCTACACCTCAGAGCATTTCTTAATTAAATTCTTATAATGCGGAGACATTACACCCTTATCAATGCCACTCAGAACCTCTTCAAAATCCACCCACCGAACACCGCTATTCTCGTCGGGCTTAACATGTAACAACTCCTGCCCATCGGCCTCCAACAAAAAGCTACAGTTCAAATGCAAATGCGAGCTAACAAACTTCCCCTTACGCACGTGCGGAGGAACAGCAAAGACTTCCAGGCTAAAAATCTCACGGCTAATAGGAAACACACGTCTAAGCCCAGTTTCTTCCTCAGCCTCACGCAGAGCAACTTTCAACAAATCGCTCTCGCCATCAGCGTGACCACCCGTCCACATCCACATTTGTTCGATATTATGGTAAATCATCAACGCCTTAGTGTGACTTGAGTTTATAATCCAATTAGACACCGTAAAATGACAAATTGAATTTTCTCGCGTTAATACATCAGGAAACTTTTCTAGACAACACAAAATCAGAGCCTTGTCAGACGCTTCGCGCTCGGTATACGGAGTATAAGCAAGAATTTGAGACTTAAGATTGTCCATAGAGTCATTATATCAAAATGCATACCAAACAAAAAATATCTTCTGCAATTTATTACAAAAGATATTTCATATTCTGTCAATGGTGGAGTATATGAGACTCGAACTCATGACCTCTTCAATGCCATTGAAGCGCTCTAGCCAACTGAGCTAATACCCCATTAGCCTCATTATACCACGCTATCTAATTCTACACAAGCTTTCTTCACATATCCTCCACATGTCTAATACAGTACTAAGGCAGCGGAGGGGGCGACCAACATAACGAT
>CASXXK010000010.1 GCA_949480205.1 uncultured Candidatus Saccharibacteria bacterium | reverse complement strand
TCGTCCAAGAAGCGCAGCGCCACCCACTTTCGGGTCGTGTTGTAGCCGAGGTCGGCAACTACAATCCCGAGACCAAGAAAACCGTCTTGGACAAAGAAAAGGTGGAATTCTACCTTGAGCATGGCGCACAGCCATCTAGCCGTGTAGCTATGGTCTTGAAAAAAGAAGGCATCAAAATGCCAAAATGGTACAAAGAAGCTCCACAGAAGCAAGCCAAGGCAAAGCACGCCGATAAATTGCGCAAGAACCAGCCAAAGGAAGAGGCTCCAGCCGAAGAACCTGTCGCTGAAAGCGCAGAGTAGAATTCTTAAAAGCATCCTTAGGGGTGCTTTTTTGAGCTATTTTTATCACTTTTTTTTGCGCTTGTGATATAATTTTATATAAATACATAACATAACTGGAGAGCTTATGGCAACCATTGACCAACAATTTGTAGAATATATCGTAAAAACCCTAGTTAACAACCCAGATAAAGTTGTTGTCGAACGCGAAATCGACGAACGCGGTGTTTTATTGAGCTTGAGCGTAGATCCAGAAGATGTTGGTCGTGTCATCGGTAAACGGGGCGCTACTGCACAGAGTATTCGGACTTTGCTGCGCGTACTTGGCACCAAGAATGGCGCTCGCTACAACCTCAAGGTGGTTAATACTGATGATGTCGAAGGCGGCGAGCCACGCGTGGCCAAACCAGCGGCTGAGACTCGTGCCGAAGCAGAAGCTGTGGGCGAGTTGGCCGATCAAGAATTAGAGGGCGAAGCCCCTATGGATGGCGGTGCAGCCGAGAATGAATTAGCTGAGAAGACCCGTGCCGAACTAGCTGATTTAGACGACCTAGATATCTAATTTTAGAATAAAGTAAGGGACGGCTCGAAAGCAGTCCCTTTTTTGTGGAAAATACGGATTAATTCTTGTTTTCCAGCAACTCAAGCCGCGGCTCGAGTTGCGCCACATAGAGCTTAATAGCTTCGTGAATTGTGGCACAAACATCGCTTACGGCGGTCAAAAATACAATTACCACGTAGAACAATTCTACCCAAATGACCACGTTGCAGATGAACTCGAACTGTCCTGCGCTCTGGCGATAACATAGCATTATGCCGAAGAGCACTACTGCACTGATGCTTTTTATGCCGTCCATTATGGCATCGTCCGTGGTGCTGGAATCCTTAATGTAGCACGACTTGTATCCCGGGCAGACTTTGGCCAGCAGCCACTTTAAGGGAAAACCAACCATGACACAGAGACAGAGCGGCAGCAGGGTAAGGATGCATAATCCGATTGTTAATGCATAGGCATCGCCCGGCTCACCGAGTCTCCAGATGGTGATAAGTCGGTTGACCATTGCGTAAGTTATGCTACCTACGATAATCAATAACCAGTTGCTCGCCGCATTAAGATGATCAATTTGTCTTTTTAACATATAACCCCTCCTATGTTTATAAACTACACCTTATGGAAAAATCCGTAAATTTAAGGTGCAATACGGTGTATCTGTACCATTATAGCACACATGCTTAAAAAAGTCAATAGAAACCAATAAAACCCTTCCAAAAATCAAATGATTATGCTATAATAGCAACCGTTGCTCTGCAAGAATATTAAAAAGGAAGGTGCATTGTATGTCACTGGCTTATTTCGCTGATAGTAAAGCTATCGTCTTGCGACCCGGTATTACCAAGGACCGTTCGGATTTAACCAAAGAGGAATGGCTTGGCCGCCTGCAGAAAAAATCCATTGAACGCGGTCGTCCTATCACTTGGCGAGAAATCAAAGATGATCCGAGTCTGGATCACGACCAGATCCTCTCAAAACTCGGACCATATACTACTTATGAGAACAGGCTGTTCTGCTCTGTACGCGACGTTGTACAGAGCACAGAGGTGCTTACAGGAATGGCGCGCAGGAATCGTCAGGCAGCTGCAGCGGTTAAGATTCGTCGAAACTATGTAGTCCCCGCTGGTACTGAGCCGCTCATAGAACTGCGTGTGCCCGATGATAACACGGCACTATGGAGCCCGTACTACATTGTGGTCGGCAGTTTGAATGAGGCAGAAGCGGAAACATGGCTGGGGTCCTACAGATTGGGACTAACCGAATGTTATCATGACTTCAGTCGGGCGACTTTGCGGCGGATTTTTAACGGCAAAAGTAAGGCACACTGTATTTTTAGGGCTGCTGTCTATTCGGATCACATCGAGTTTGATGTTCGTCCAATGAATCCGTTGTCAGCCGATATTGGCGTAATTCAACGGATCACGGCCACTGTGAAGTCAAAAGTGGACACTCGGCTCTTTTTGGGCGTAATGAAACGTGGCGAGGAAAGCTCCGACGAACATGTGATTTGTAACTGCAAGAACGTCGGCGGGAAAACCGTTATCAGCATTCTGCAACAACAACTGAGACCATCCGAGGTATGATGGGCTAAGTCGAACGTTAGGTGAAACGCTCCTCTTTGAGGGGCGTTTCTACATTCAAATCCCACTGGCTAAGCGCCAGTGAAACTTTACTATGCGTGCAAAATATAAAAAATTCCCCGACCGATTGGCGGGGAATTCCCTAGATATAATGGCTATCCGCGACACACCGAGGAGATATATGCTAATCTTCATCTCCTGATATAGTTGCAAGATACTTGGCAGCCACCTCCTCGATAAACTGTTCCTGTAAGCGGTTGCCATCATGCTCGAGATGGTAGGTCGCGCAGAGCTCCTTAAAATGCTCAATGGAGCCTTCACCCAGGCAAGCAACTTTATAATTGTCGCTTTGACACAAGGCTACCATACCAGCATCCGAACCAAGAAAATCATAAATTGCATAGGTTTTACCGGAGTCGTCAGTATAAAGCACCAAAAGCTCATCTGACAAATCGGCTGCTACAACGTTTGTAGCAATTTCTGCAGAGATCATATTGCTGCTACCACGTAAGCCGCATATCCGAAGCGTACCATCCTTTGATAAAGTAAAGCCACAGAATGTATCAACATACCCAAGGTTGACGCTGACGATATTGTCGACAATGATGCCGACTTCACCATCATCAAACAGTTCGTATAGCCTGCCGTCTGCATAAACAACGATACTATCCGAATAATACTGGTTTGTAGAGAGATAGCTATCGGGTGTCATTTTTAGGCTCCAGGTCTGGCGCAGGCGTCCAGCCCGCCAGAGTTCTACGCCGCTATCTGTAATAGCATAAAGTCCGTCCGACGTACGCCCTGCATAGAGAGCATACGAAGCACTTTCGCCGAAATAGGTGTCCGGATAAACATCGCCAGCGCTCCGAACCGCCCATAGCTTATCCTGCTTGTCCCACGGAACGTCAACATAGGCAATAGCCCAAGCGGTCGAACCACGACTTCCGCTACTGCCACTGTCGTCATAGCTGCCGTAGCCGTAAGTACTGGGAGTGTTTAACCCGCCGTCATTAGTGTAAGCAGAGCCATACATCGCAATAGCATCGTATTCATTTGTCTCATCTTCCCACCAGGGTATTGAATCGAGATAGCCAGTGTAAGCCAGACTATCAGGGTCTCTTTCTGTAGAAAGATATTCAATATAATACCTATACTCCAAGACGCCATACTGCGGCACGACGGTTGCATAGGTTGAGAAATCATCTGAATACCTACGGGTTATACCGTCCCACTCTCTGCTCTGAAAAGCCTCAACCAGATCTTTTGGATCCATAGAGTAGGAAGTAGAGTCTAATGGAGCAGATTTGATGCCATCGATATAGAGCCAATGTTCCTCGGTATTTGCAACGAACCGATGCTCATAATCCGGAGTCCAAAGATAAAACTTGGTACATTCTCCGTAAGGCGCCGTCGGGTCATCGCCCCAATAATAGTAGTGTTCACGATAATAATCTACTACTTCGCTAACGCTCCACTCATTGCTGGGGTAAGTATGCCGATAGTAATAATCCTCACCATCGACAGTGACCCAGGAAAAGTACGGCCTTTCGTAGCGCTCTTTCCAATCTCCTTTGTCTTCCCGAAGACCGGCACAAACCTCTGCAACTGTATACTCATACGCAGGCTGGATTTCCTGTTCGTCGTTTGGAACATTGGCGATGCTTTGCTCCTCAGATGCAGGCGGTATGCTGTTGTCGGGTTTTGCGACCGCTTCATTACTGGCGGCGCATCCAGTGAACAGCGTCAACATGATACAGGCTACTAATAGATGGAACTTCTTCATGATCCTCTCCTTTCTGGTACCTAGGGGTTAATGTGCAAGTTACTTATCAAGAACCCCCAATCAATAAGTTATCTATTTTATTCTAGCACACAATATAGTATTTTGTCAATAGCATGTTAAGCGACGGAAAAGTCCTCGGTAGCTGGTAACCTTAAGACTACCAGCTACCGCATTTTGTGTTGGTTTGAGAAAAAGGCGCAAAAAGCTACTAGATGAAGAGCCTTTACTATATATCGAAATATCACGAAATTGCCGATATTCTAAAAATCAGAGCACCATCTTGCCTACAATCTTATGCACTTAAAATGAAAAAATCTCGTAAAAAGCTCTTGTTATTTTTCTGAGCATGAGTTATACTAAAAACAGTTCGAAAGAACATATGGCTAACTGCGAGCCAACGATAAGTTGAGAGCTTATATGTTCAAAAAGTCGCCCATGGGAAGGCGATTTTTTGGTTTTAGATATTGCATTTTTGTCGAATTTGCGCTAAAATAGACCGTAAGAAGTAGTGAGTGATTTTTTGGTATGCGCTGGAATTGCGGGCCACGTGCACAAAATATCACAGTAATCTTCGGCGCTAAAGATTATTAACCACTAAAAGAGAGGAAACTGTGAGTAAAGCAACTAATGCTGCTGATGGTAGCCGGGTGTTTTTCACCGAAGGCGACCAAGCTCTCCCCATTCCAGATCTGATCGCTCATCAGAAGGATAGCTGGGAGGATTTCGTAAAATCAGGTCTACGTGAGGTGTTCAATGAATTGAACCCAATCGATGACTATACCGGACAGAAATTGTCCCTACGCTTTAAGGATTATTACTTTAAGGCTCCGGCAGAAGACGAAAAAACTGCCAAATATAACCTTTCAACTTACGCTGCGCCATTGCACGTACAAGTTGAGCTGACCAACAAAGTAACCGGCGAAGTTAAAGAGCAGGATATCTACTTCGGTGATTATCCTTGGATGACCGACCGTGCCACCTTCATCATTAACGGCACAGAACGGGTTGTGGTTTCACAATTGATTCGCTCGGCCGGTGTATTCTTTACTGCCGACGAAATGAACGGCAAACGCTATTATGGCGCCAAGGTAATCCCGGGTCGTGGTGCTTGGCTAGAGTTTGAGACTACCGCTAGCGGCTGTATCAACGTCAAGATTGACCGTCGTCGTAAGATTCCGGTAACCACTTTCTTGAAGGCATTGGGCATTGCTAAGGACGAAGAAATTCGCGACAAGTTTGCCGAGGTAGATAATGGCCCAATCAGCTACATCAATGCTACCCTCGAGAAAGACACTGCCAGCGGTCAATCTGCAGCTTTGCTGGAAGTTTATCGCCGCTTGCGTCCAGGTGACTTGGCTACCGTAGAGAACGCTAAATCTATGATTGAGCGAGCTTTCTTTGATTATCGCCGCTACGACTGCTCCCGTGTGGGCCGGTTTAAGTTGAATCGCCGTTTAGGCTACGATACGCCAAACGATGCCGCACACCGCACTTTGCAAATGAAAGATTTGATTGCGATTATCAGTGAGATTATTCGCCTTAATAATACGCAAGAAGCACCGGATGATATTGACTCACTCAGTAACCGTCGCGTGAAGCTGGTGGGCGAATTAGTACAACGCCAGTTCCGCTTGGGTATGCTTCGCTTGCAGCGTAACATTCTTGACCGCATGTCGATGGTATCGCCAGAAGAAGTAACACCATCACAACTTTTGAACTCGCGCCCAGTAGTGGCTGCTGTTAAGGAATTCTTCTCTAGCTCTCAGCTGTCTCAGTTGATGGACGAAGTCAACGGATACTCCGAATTGGCACATAAGCGCCGTCTGTCATCAATGGGTCCTGGTGGTTTGACTCGTGAACGCGCCGGCTTTGACGTGCGTGATGCTCACCCCACTCACTATGGTCGTATTTGTACGGTAGAGACCCCAGAAGGTGGTAACGTGGGCTTGGTGTTGAACTTGGCAACTTATGCTCGCATTAACGAATATGGTTTCATTGAAGCACCATATCGTGTGGTAAAGAACGGTAAAGTCACCGATGAAGTGGTTTACGTTGACGCTGATACCGAAAACGACATGATTATTGCCGACGCTTCTGTGAAGTTGAACGACAAGGGTGAATTTGCTGAAGATTGGGTGTCTGCCCGTGTGAAAGGGCGCCCGACTCAGGTAGCCTCCAACCTTGTGACGCACATTGATGCGGCGCACAAAGAAATTCTTGGTACTTCAGCTAGCCTAATTCCATTTGTGGAGAAGAACCGTGTTGACCGCTCTTTGATGGCCTGCGCCATGCAGAAACAGGCAGTGCCATTGCTCAAGAATGACGCACCGATTGTAGGTACGGGTATCGAGCACGTAGTGGCAATGAACACCTCTCAGGTGGTAGTAGCCGAAGCTGCTGGTGAAGTCACCAAAGCTGACGGCGTAAGTGTAGTTGTTAAATACAAAGACGGTGAGAAAGAATACAAAGTCGAACACTTTGAGAAAACCAATGACGACCGCTGTTACAACCAACGCGTTAAGGTGGTCCGTGGCCAAAAAGTGAAGAAGGGCGACATCCTAATTGAAGGCGCTTCTGTCACTGATGGTGAATTGGCTCTAGGTAAAGACTTGCTCGTAGCCTTCATGCCATGGCGTGGTTACAACATGGACGACGCCATCGTGATTTCTTCACGCTTGGTAGAGGACGATAAACTCACCTCAATCAACATTAAAGACTTTGACGTGGAAGTACGCGAGACTAAGCTCGGCCCAGAGCAGGTTACCCGCGATATTCCAAACGTACCTGAGAAAAGCTTGCGCCACCTAGGTGAGGATGGTATTGTTGTAGTCGGTTCTGAGGTGATGCCTGGTGATATCTTGGTAGGTAAGATTACACCAAAGGGTGAACAGGAACTCAGCTCTGAGGAGCGCTTGCTCCGTGCAATCTTCGGCGAAAAGGCCAAAGACGTCCGTGATACATCTGTACGCATGAATGGTTCGTCTATGGGTAAAGTGGTCGGCGTCCGAGTCTACGCTCGTGAACAAGGTCATGAACTCAAGGCTGGCGTCTTGATGCAAATCAAGATCTACGTCGCCGAGATGCGCAAGATTAGCGTAGGTGACAAAATTGCTGGTCGCCATGGTAACAAAGGTGTGGTGAGTCGCATCCTCCCAGTTGAGGATATGCCATTTATGGAAGACGGTACACCAATTGACGTCTTGCTCTCCCCAATGGGCGTGCCAAGCCGTATGAACCTTGGTCAGCTCTTTGAAATTCACCTTGGTATGGCCGCACGGGCTTTGGGTTACAAGGTCGCTACACCACCGTTTAACGGCGTAAGCGATGAGACAATCTCTGAGCAGCTCGAAAAAGCTGGATTCTCCCGTGATGGCCGCGTTCAACTCTATGACGGTTTGACCGGTGAACCATTCAACGAACGTACTTCTGTCGGTGTGATGCACATGCTTAAGCTTCACCATATGGTGGAAGACAAGATTCACGCTCGCTCCACTGGTCCTTACACTACCGTGACTCAGCAGCCACTTGGTGGTAAAGCACAAAACGGTGGTCAGCGTTTCGGAGAAATGGAGGTGTGGGCCCTCGAAGCTTACGGTGCAGCTACTACCTTGCAGGAAATGCTCACAATCAAGTCTGACGACGTTTACGGACGTGCTAAAGCCTACGAATCCATTATTAAGCGTGAACCAATTGAAGGGCCAAAACTCCCAGAAGGTTTCAACGTCTTGGTGAAAGAATTCCAGGGGCTTGGTTTGAAAGTCGACTTGCTTGATCACGGTGAATCCACTGACGCTGGCGAAGTCATCGAAAAGACTTCCCGCGAAATTGAAAAACAACATGATGATCGTTTGATTTACGCCCAGCACGGAAATCAAAACTTTGAAGACACTTTGGTAGATTTGGATGACGAAGAAGCCAAAGAAATGCTGGACGATGAGGGGATAGAAATAACAGAGGCCGAAGATGAGGATATCAGCTCTGCAGAAGATGATGCCGACCTTGACCTCGGAGAGGAGTTGTAAAATGGCTTGGATGGACAATTTTATCAGCGCCAATGACTTTGACTCAATTCGTTTGAGTGTTGCCAGTAAAGAAGACATTCTGAACTGGAGCTATGGTGAAGTCTTGAAGCCAGAGACGATTAATTATCGTACTCAAAAACCAGAACGTGATGGTTTGTTCTGTGAACGTATCTTTGGCCCAGTCAAAGATATTAACCCACATGATTCTAAACTCAAGGGTGTTCGTTCTCGTGAAGCCGCAGTGGACAAAGAAGGGAATTTGGTTACCAAAAGCATTGCTCGTCGCGAACGCATGGGTCACATTACTCTAGCTGCGCCAGCAGCACACATCTGGTTTATGCGCGGTACGCCAAGTGCGCTCAGCGTCTTGCTTAACTTGACCGTCAAAAATATTGAGAAAGTGGTTTACTTTGCCTCTTACTTGATTGTTGGTGCTCAAGACGAAAAGATTGCGCAAACTTTGGCCGATCTTGAAGCTGAGACTACGGCTGCTCGCGAAGCCATCCGCTTGCGCTACGAGGAAATGGCGAAGGACGCTAATGCCAACATCACAGCTTTAGCTGACGAACAAGCTAAAGAATCTGAAGCATTAGAGACTGATTATCTTGCCAAGAAAAGCGCATTAGAAAAGATGCAAAAGGGTGCCGTCATCAGCGAGCAGGAATATCGCAACTTGCCGGAAGATTACGAAGATCTCATTGAAGTTGAGATGGGCGCTACTGCCATCAAGAAATTATTGGATGAGATTGACCTCAAGACCATGATTTCTGAACTTCGTGAAGAAGCAGAGACGTCAAAAGGCCAAAAGCAAAAGCGTGTAATGAAGCGCTTGAAGGTGCTTGAGGGTATGGAAGCTGCTGGCATCAAGCCAGTCGACCTCGTTATGACCGTGGTACCAGTGATTCCACCAGATCTACGCCCAATGCTAGCTTTGCCTGGCGGCCGCTTTGCCACCTCTGACTTGAACGACCTTTATCGTCGCGTAATCAACCGTAACAACCGTTTGCGCAAGCTGCTCGAGTTGAATGCTCCAGCTGTGATTTGTCACAACGAAATGCGCATGTTGCAGGAGGCGGTAGATGCTTTAATTGATAACTCAGCCGTACACGGTAGCCGCAGTGCTAGCGCACAAAACGGTCGACGCAAGCTCAAAAGTATCTCTGACCTGCTCAAAGGTAAACAGGGACGCTTCCGCCAAAACTTGTTGGGTAAGCGCGTAGACTACTCTGGCCGCTCTGTAATCGTGGTTGGTCCAGAACTCAAGCTTAACGAATGTGGTCTGCCAAAGCAGATGGCGCTTGAACTCTTTAAACCATTTGTGATTTCTTGGTTGATTGCGAATGAGCATGCCGCTAATATCCGCTCAGCTACACGCATGATTGACGCTGGTGAGGCTGTGGTCTGGGACGGTTTGGACGAGTGTATCAAAGGCAAATATGTCTTGCTCAACCGTGCACCATCACTTCACCGTCTCTCGGTGCAGGCTTTCCAGCCGAAGTTGATTGACGGTAAAGCTATTCAATTGCATCCACTCGTAGCCTCAGGCTTTAACGCCGACTACGATGGTGACCAAATGGCAGTACACTTGCCACTCTCTGATGCTGCTCAGGCAGAAGCTGCCGAACTAATGTCGGCCGGCAAGAACTTGCTTAAGCCAGCTGACGGCGCTCCGGTACTTGCAATTTATCAGGACGTGGTCTTGGGTATTTACTACCTGACTTACGACAAGCCGGGTACCGAATCCAAGGAAGTGAAGCCGTTTAGTTCCGTTTACGAAGCCGAAATGGCTTATGACCAGGGATTGATTGCTTTGCAGACGCCAATTCGTGTGTTTGCAAAGGGCGAAATCCGCAATACTACACTTGGCCGCGTGATCTTTAACGAAGTTCTGCCAAAAGAGTATCCTTATGATAACTCCGTGCAGACCAGCAAACAGCTCAAGCGTGTGATGGCCAATATCTTCGATGACTTTGGTGCTGACACTATGGTGAAAACTGCTGACGCAGTGAAGAACCTCGCTTTCGAGTATGAGACGATTGCTTCAGTGTCTACAGCTAAGGATGACTACCCGACCTATCCGGAAATTGATGATTTCATCGCTGAAGGTGACGCCAAGACAGCCTTGATTCAAGAGCAATTCGATCAGGGTTTGGTAACGGAAGACGAACGCTACAACTTGACCGTTGCTAACTGGCGCGACATCGACAAGAAGATTTCTGACTTCTTGAAGAGTAAACTCGCTGAGATGGATACCGATATCGCAGTGATGGTGAACTCCGGTGCTCGTGGTAGCATTTCCAACATCAAACTCGCTTCGGCCGAAATTGGTATCATGGTGGATATCAACAACAACGAAATTGAGCTTCCAGTTAAGTCAAGCTACAAGAAGGGCTTGAACACCCTAGAATCCTTTATCGCCACCCGGGGTGCACGTCAAGGTCAGGTGTCTACGGCTCTCCGTACCGCCGACTCTGGTTACCTCACCCGCCGCTTGGTGGATGTGGCGCAAGACGTGTTCACCACCGAAGAAGAAGCTGCCGATCCTGGCTTTGCTGTCTATAAATCAGAAAGTGAATACACCGGTATTGGCTTTGCCGCTCGGATTGCTGGCCGCTATACGGCGGAACCAGTGCCAGGCTACATTGACGCCGATCAGCTAATCAGCCAGGAAATTGCTGAGCAAATTGAGAACGACGACGACATTGATAGTGTAAAGATTCAATCCGTTTTGACGACTACTGCTATCAGTGGCGTACCACGCAAAGCTTATGGTGTGGATATGTCTACCCGAGAACTCGTGGAAGCACATCAACCAGTTGGCGTGATCGCGGCACAATCTCTCGGTGAGCCTGGTACGCAGCTAACCCTCGATACGAAGCACGGCTCCGGTGTGGCAGGTTCAGGCGCCATCGCTCGTGGTCTTCCACGTGTGGAAGAGTTGCTTGAAGCCCGTTCACCAAAGGGTCAAGCTTACATTACTCCAGCTGCTGGTGTAGTGGAAGTTTGGGAAGACAACAATAAATATATTGTCCAAATTACCCCAGAGACCGGTGAAACCATGCGCTTTGACCTGGACGGCCGCAAAGCAACCGTCAAAGATGGTGCTAGCGTGCAAGCCGGTGATGTCTTGGCCGATAAGGGCAAAGGTAAAGAGCCTCTAATCTCACCAGTTGATGGTAATGCCCAATTGACCAAAGATGCGATTGTCGTGGTAGCTAATGCCGGTGGTGCTGTACGTATTGAGATCCCAGGCGATGCTGAAGTTCTAGTGAAGTCTGGCGACCGTGTCCAAGCTGGTGACCGCTTAACCACTGGTTCTTTGAACCTCCAAGACCTCTTGAAGTACAAGGGTGCCGAAGAAACTGCCCGCTACATCATGAACGACGTGATCTCGGTTTACGCTGCGCAAGGTCACGAGATTTCTGCCAAACACCTTGAAATCATCGTACGTCAGATGTTTAGTCGCGTGATGATTGATGAAGCTGGTGATTCTACCTTTGTCTCAGGTGATATTGTCTCGAAGGCAGCGATTATTGCCGAGAACAAGCGTCTTGAAGCGGCTGGCAAAGAACCAGCAACCTATGAGAACTTGCTCCTGGGTATTACCAAGGTATCCATCTGGTCTGACTCGTTCTTGTCGGCAGCATCCTTCCAGGATACGACTCGCGTCTTGATTAACGCCGCCATTAATGGTCGCGTTGACCACTTGAACGGCTTGAAAGAGAACGTGATTATTGGCCGCAAGATCCCAGTCGGTACAGGCGTCAAGCCACTCGAAGTTACTCTGAAACAAGAGGACGAAGAGCTAGCTGAGACTGCCGATATGGCCAGTGGGCCTAGCGCCGAAGACGTGGCGGAGATGTAAAATCTCGCACAAATAGCAAAAGAACAGCTCCTGTGGGGGCTGTTCTTTTTTAGCAGACTAATAAAAAATCTCAAAAACGCGCAAATAACAGGTATAATAACTACATGATAGTAGTTAGTGATTTCGATAACACTCTTCATCCATATTCTGATGATGCAACGTTTGCCAAAAATTTAGAGCATATTAAAAGATTTCGCCAAACAGGTAACCTATTCTGCCTTGCTACAGGCCGCAATCAAGCAAGCCTCAAGCGAGCATGGCCAGAATACGGCGATTATCTAGATTATGTAATTTTTGATAATGGTGCAACTTGCATGGACAAACATGGCGATATTATGTTTGAAGAGACAATTTCATTGACCGTGGCTCAAGAAATTGTCAATCGTATTATTACTAAGCTGGCAGATGATAATATTACATTTGTGTTCTATCATGATTCTACAGAATGGGAGAAACTTAACCAGAGTGTGACAAAAATACGTTGTTGGGCACCAGACTTAGCAGCCGCGCAGCGTGTGATGGCGGAAATTGATCCTAGCTTTTCAGATAAAGTGCAAGGTTTCATCGCACGCGATTCAACTATGTCGGGCATAAAGTGGATTGAAAATCCTGAAGCATATCACGCCTTCGTAGATATTATGTCAATCAATGCGGGCAAATACAATGCAATTCGCCGATTATGCCAGAGTCTTCCGCACGAGAGGGTGATTACAGTTGGTGACGATACAAACGACCTTGCTATGATTAAAGAATATAACGGTTATGCCATGCGTAATTCTGCACCCGAAGTTTTAGAAGTTGCCAATCCTGCTCGGGTTGTTGACTCTGTGGCGGAACTACTGGAAAAATGCGAATAGCCTCTACATATCTAATACAGTACTAAGGCAGCGGAGGGGGAAAGCGAATCGGCGAAAACTGCTAAAAGATGTATATACAATATCGCTAAAGGTTAAGTAAAAGATCGTGGTGTCACTATTACCACGAGAAGATTGACTATTACTGCCAAAAGCACCACCTCGCAAAACGCCAGCATCATTGGCTAAGTCAAAATACCCGCTGCGCACGTGCTATAATGGACTTATGAAGATTCTACACGACCCGATAAAAAAAGAGGATTTGGCTACCTCTGAAGTAGTTTTTGACGAGGCAATGGTAAAAGGTGTAGTGGATGTAGAACGCGGCCTGCTTGCGATTGATGCCGACCTACATGCTGATTTGGAGAGAATGCTGCTAGAAGATGGCTCGCGCCAAGATGATGTTTGGGGGATTAACCTCTGGTTTGAAGATGATGGCGAAGATTTTGTGGAATTTGACTCCATGATTAATGTGCGTCCAAGACAGGGTAACCGCAGTCGCAGCGTAGAAGATCCCGCATTATGCCAGCAAATTACGGAAATCGTGCAAAAATGGATACAGTGAACTGTCAGCATCGGGAACTCGCTAACGGTGGTTGGGCCGCGATGCCGTTTTGCTTGCAGATGGGAAATCTTGGCAGCGAGGTCTCGCGCTCGCTGAAATGGTATGGCAAGAACGAAAAACGCTTCAATGCAGCCTTTAATCGTGCGCTAGAATTGTTTGACTTGACGATTGAATGCGCTGTTGACCAGACTAGTCGCTTAAAAGAAATTTGCCGCGCGCGGGAAGAGTTCTGTGATTACTTTATGGGCAATAGTTGGGGTACTGACCCAGATAAGATGTTGCGATACTATGACCAGTTTGTGTCTTTATCTCCTACATGTCTAATACAGTACTAAGGCAGCGGAGGGGGAAACCATGCCAACGTGTGCCTGGGTCATGTGATGAATAAGTGCTGGAAACGTTAAAATAGAGCACATAAGAATTAGCGTAACTGTTGGATGTATAAGTAACGGCATATGACGACCACCAATGACCATTGAATCCAGCGCCCAAAGATCTACCATCACCTGGATGGAGATACCCGCTGCGCACAGTGGATTTACTTCGTGCGCAGCGGGATTCTTGGTCCGTCTGATGGTAAGTTTTGGCATGCTGCCCTTAGTGGGGATTGGTGGTCATCACGCGGAGCGGATAAGCGCTACGACGGTGCTGCTGTGCTCAGCGCTTACTATCTCAACTTTACCACGGCGGTCCATTCATCTAATGGCCCCGATGCACGTTTCGTCGCTTTCCCCCTCCGCTGCCTTAGTACTGTATTAGACATGTAAGTGATGCAAAAATGCAAAATTGTACCACTTACATAGAATATTAACAGGGGCAAGAATAGACATCAACTGGTACAAAAAGCAAAAAATGCACTAGTTGATAACTTTGATATATAATAGATATATGTCTGAATTAAAATACACAGTAAAAGAAGCTAGTGAAGTTCTGAACGTGCCAAAATATACGCTAAGCCGTCTCTGTAATCAAGGCCTCATCCCCCATGTGCACCGCGATCAGCATCATCGTCGCGTTCTGGAGGCTCATCAAGTGGAACTGGCTAGAATATTATTAGGCATGAAGCAGGCCGGTTTCCGTCCCAAAGAAATTCGCCAATATTCACGTCTCTATCGTCATGGAGCTAGCACTGAAGCCGAGCGCCTTGCCATGCTCACCACGCGCAAGCGTCAACTCTGGCACGAAATTGAAGCCCGGCAAAAAGCAATCGATTTTATTGAGCGACAGGAAGAAATTGTTCATGACGCCAAATAGTCAATCCGTCCTCAGGCTACTCCGACAGATTTCACCTGATCCCGAATTTAGCTCTCTTCGGCATATCATCTGTGTGGGCGATGCCGCTGCTACGATTGCTGGCGCCCTCAAAGAAAAGGGCTTTGAACTAGATGTCGACAAGGTACGTACCTTGGGCTACCTGCACGATGTCGGTCGCCTCATCGGCCCAGGTAGCGAGCATATCATAAATGGTTATAATTATCTAAAAGAGCAGGGTTTTCCAGAAGAATATTGCAATATTTGCCTAGTGCATTCTTATCCCGAGAACGATCCCGCCTGCATTCTTAGCACTCCGCCTGACCCTGTGAGCGAGAGGTTGATATTTGATTTTCTACCTCGGCATGCCTACACCCTGAGCGAAAAAATCGTCATTCTCTGTGACCTGATGTGTAAATATAAGGTGATGACGATTGATAAACGGATTGTTGACGTGCTGAGTCGCCATGGCACCTGGGAAGGAACTCAAAACTGCATTCTGGCCATACTTAAACTCAAAGCTGAAATAGATGATATGCTTGAGTATAACGTTTATGACTTATTTCCTGAAATTGCAGAAAATCTCTAAGTCCGACCTCGTCTGTAGTATAATAGAAACATGGAAGTTAATCAGGAAACTATTGGGCATTTGGCTAAGCTGTCAAATTTTGCACTCAGCCCAGAGCAGAGTCGCGCGCTCGAAGGGGATTTGCAATCAATCATCGGCTACATTTCGCAACTTGATGAGCTTGACACCGAAGGCATCGAGCCAACTTATCAAGTTTTTGAAATGGAAAATGTGTGGCGGGCGGATGAGATTCAGCCGCAAGAGGCGAATCGCGAGCAGTTGCTGGCGCTGACCAAAGAAGTGCGCGATTATCAAATCAAAGTTCCAAAGGTATTATAATTTATGAAAACTGCGAGTAGAGAAATTAGTGCGGTCAGCTTAGTGCAAGCGGCGCTGGACAAGGCGCATCAGTATCAAGCTGATTACCAGATTTTCACCTGGATTAACGACGCTGCAATTGAGCGCGCCAAAGAAATTGATGCACGCATTGCCAAAGGCGAGAACGTGGGGCGCTTAGCGGGCGTACCTTATGCACTCAAAGATAACTTCCTTAGTCAAGATGGCGAGACTACGGCATCAGCTTTGATTCTGAATGGCTTTGCTAGCCCAGTTACAGCTACGGCGGTCAAGAAATTGGAAGCAGAGGGAGCAATTATGATTGGTCGCACCAACCTCGATGCCTTTGCGCACGGGTCGAGTACCGAAAACTCTTATTACGGCCCCACCAAGAACTCCAAAGACCTGGAGCGCGTGGCTGGTGGTAGTTCTGGTGGTTCAGCGGTAGCGACGGCGCTTGATATTGTGCCGTTTGCGCTCGGCACGGATACGGGTGGTTCGATTCGGCAACCAGCCAGCTTCAACGGAGTTTATGGCTTCAAGCCAACTTACGGCACGATTAGTCGCTACGGTGTGGTAGCGATGACGTCTTCACTGGATTGCGTCGGGTTTTTCACGCAAAATACCGCAGATTTGGACTTGCTCATGCAGATTTGTGCTGGTCAAGATGACTACGATATGACCAGCTTGCCAGATTATTATGGCCAAGCAGCGGTCGCAGATGGACCGAAGAAAATTGGTATTATTAAAGATTTTGACAATGACGCCGTGGCGCCAGAAATCCGTCAGGCTCTACAACGGAAGATTGAATTGCTACAATCTAAGGGGCACGAAATTGTCGATCTCGAGATGCCAGCACTCAAATATGCTTTGGCGGTATATTATATTATCACTCCAGCCGAAGTTTCGAGTAATCTTTCGCGACATGATGGCATTCGCTACGGTTATCGCAGCGACAAGTCAGCTCACCTGGGTGAGCTCTATGGCAACACCAGGGATGAAGGTTTCATGCCTGAGAACAAGCGTCGGATCATGATTGGCAACTTCGTGCTAAGTTCTGGATTTTATGATGCTTATTATCTCAAAGCAGCCAAGGCGCGTACGCTGATTATTGACGAATACAAGCAGGCTTTTGAGAAATGCGATTTTATTCTCACTCCAGTCAGCCCTAGCCCCGCCTTCAAGCTGGGAGAAAAAGTCAATGACCCCGTGGCGATGTATCTTGAAGATGTGATGTCAGTTCCACTGAACCTGGCGGGCGTACCGGGGCTGGCGATTCCGGCCGGCAAGACGGCTGAGGGGCTAGATTTGGGTTTGCAGTTGGTTGGCCCGCGACGTAGTGATCAAAGCTTAATTAAATTTGCCGCAGAAATGGAGGAGGCATAATATGAGTTCACCAGTAATTTTCTTGGTAATTGCGATTGTTGCCGTTGGGATTTTGGCGCTGCTCGCCATGACTCTTACCGGACGCCACAGTCACACTTTTGATGTTGAAGAATATCAGACTCGCTGGCTCAAAATTGAGAATGGACTAGTGCGGGACGACCCGCGTACGTATAGTATGTCGGTGATTAATGCTGATAAGCTGCTAGATCGTGCACTAAATGAGCTAAACTTGCCAGGGAAGACCATGGGTGAATGTCTTAAGCGTGTAGCGGATAAATTTGAGAAACCCAGTGCCGTCTGGGCTGCACACAGGATGCGTAATCAAATCGCCCATGACGATGATTTCGAAGTTGATTATGGCCAAGCCAACCGCGCTTTGGCGGCCTTTCGCCAAGCGCTCAAAGATTTGGGGGCAATCTAATGACAAAATATCTTCCTACAATTGGTATTGAGTGCCACGTACAGCTCTGCACTAAGACCAAGCTGTTTTCCGAAGTTGACAATGACGCTCGTGGCAAAGAGCCAAACTCCTGCGTCTCTCCAGTAGATTACGGATTGCCAGGTATGTTGCCACGGCTCAACCGAGAGGCAATTCCGTTTGCAATTCGCGCTGGCCTGGCGCTCAATTCCGCAATCAACCTCAAAAGTCGTTTTGATCGCAAGCACTATTATTACCCCGATTTGCCCAAAGGCTATCAAATCACGCAGCTTTTTCATCCGATTATCGGCGAAGGTTACGTTGAACTTCCTGACGGTACTAAAGTGCGAGTAGAGCATGCGCATCTCGAAGAGGATGCAGGTAAGTCCACACACGAGAGTAGCTATAGCTTAATTGACCTCAACCGCGCCGGCACGCCATTGATTGAGATTGTATCTATGCCGGACATTCATAGTGCCGAACATGCCCGTGATTATACTAAAGAACTCTGGCGGGTAATGACTTACGCTGGCGTAACTTATGGCGACCTTTACAATGGTAACATGCGCTTCGACGTAAACATCAGTGTTGCTCCTGAAGGCAGCAATCAGCTAGGCACCAAAGCGGAAGTGAAGAATCTTAACTCCTTCCGCAGTGTGGAGCGCGTCGTAGAATACGAGATTAAACGCCAAACCAAGCTACTCGAAAAAGGCGAACAGGTCGTTCAAGAGACTCGAGGCTGGAATGATGCTACGGGTGAGACCACCGGCCAACGCAGCAAAGAAGGTGCTGCCGATTATCGTTATATGCCGGAGCCAGATATTTCGCCAATCCGACTTAGCGCTGAGATGGTAGAACAAGAACGTGCTAATTTGCCCAAGATGCCGATGTGGTATCGTCAAAAGTTTGCTGAAATTCTACCCAAAGATTTGGTTGAAGTTCTGCTGGATTACCCCCAGTTGATGCGTAAACTAGCCGAGCTAGAAGATAATCAGACTATCAAAAAAGTTGCCAACTTGTTCTCCTCGGTGTTATTAGCCGAAGAAAACACTAGTTTGCTCAACGACGAACTGCCCGGCAAACAACAACTGATTGACTTGGTAGAGATGAATGGTAAAAATGAGCTGTCGAGCACCGGTATGAAGGAAGTCTTCTTAAAGTTCTTCGATCCTGAGATGCATTACAAAGATACCCGCACAATTGCCAAAGAGCTCGGCGTGATACAAGAAAACGATTTAGGAGCGCTGGAAACGATTGTTGATGCTGTACTCGCTAAACCGGAGACCCAGCAAGCGCAGGCTGATTATAAAGCCGGACAAGAAAGAGTGCTGGGCTTCCTGGTGGGGCAGGTGATGAAAGAATCTAAGGGTAAAGCCAACCCAAGCTCAGCGCAAGAAATCCTGCGAAAGAAACTGCAGTAGACCAATGATATATTTCAAGAGCAAAAGATCTTTCCTGGGTGACGTGTCGCTCGTGCCCGTCTTCACGGGACTCGCGCACTGCATGCTCGGCAGCAGCCTCCGCACCCACCCAGAAAGGCTTTAGCTCTTGGATAATATCACTAACGCAAGCATTTGGTTTCGTGAACACGTAACGCTATTTGGCGAGCCATATACTCTAGATGACGATCAGGTTCGCGCCGCAATCGACAATCACAAGAATACTTTAGTTACGGCGCGTGCGGGTTCGGGTAAGACACGGGTGATTGTGGCTAAAGTTGCCTATTTGGTGGCGCATGGTCTGGCAAACTTAGACGAAATCGCTATTTTCATGTTCAATCGTACCGCCGCGGCTGAAGTCAACCAGCGCATCGCGGAAGTAAAAATAGATGGTATTGGCCTAGCAGAACTCACTAAAAGCCACCTCTCATTTTCTTCTGAGACACGGCGTTCTCGACCCCTGTCGTCACGGGGTCGAGCCGCCTCAACCTCGCCACGTGTGTCCGAATCAAAGATTCGTCCACTAGCTGCGGATGTTCTCATAAGAAAACAAGAGGTGGCCTTAGCAAGTCCAGCGTCTAGCCTATCTCTTTTTCGGGAATCTCCGGAGGCCACGGCCGAGGATGAAGATGCGCGACACCCGCAACGTCGGGCTGGCGCGACATCGTGTCTCGAAAAGGATGGCAGGCTAGGCGTTAAAATTTCTATTGCTTCAACTTTTCATAAGTTTGCTCTCGACCTCATGAAACTTGCTGGCGAACGTCCCGTAATTATTAGCAGCGAAGAACACGACATTCTAATTGTAAAGCTTTTGCGACAGACGCTTAGTGAACTACGCCTCAAACTGTCACCTAAAGAACGGCAAGAAATGCTTAGCATTGTCAGCAATTTTATTACGCGCGCTGGCCAATACTATCCTGGCCGCACCGGCCTCAAAAATTTAGAAGCAAAAGTTGCCGAATATTGCAACAAGTACTCAAGTCAAGCGGATTTCGTCAAGAACGTGCGGTTTCATCAGGTTTCGCTCCAAGTATATCAAAAATATCTTGCCACTTTGCGTTCACCCAAAACCGATTTTAATCTCTTGATGGCTACTGCCACCGAACTACTTTCGTCTACAACCCGTCATGAAGTCCTGTGCCAACGGGTAGCGCCGCTCAAATATATTCTCATCGATGAATATCAGGATTTTTCCTATCTTTTCTTTGCTCTGGTTCAAGCCATGCGCCAGCTTGCGCCCCACGCTCATCTCTTCTGCGTTGGTGATGATTGGCAAGCTATCAACCGTTTCGCAGGCTCAGATGTAAACTACTTTATTAATTTTGCAGAGTATTTTCCTGAAGATGTTGTTAATATTCCGTTAGCCACTAATTATCGGAGTGCTCGCCGTATTGTTGAACAGGCTAACCGCTATATGCTAAATAACTATGACGCCCAGGCCACTCCGGCCAAGGCATTTAGCCGCAAGAATGGCAAAATATACCATCTCAACCCCAACCAAACGCGTTTCGACGTTAGTGATTTGCAGGAAGACTGCTTGGGCGACGGACAAATCCTGTTAGCACTGAGTCAAGCTGCTCATGGTACCATTTCGCCAGAAAAAATCCCCATCAGTGCCGCCCGTCTGCTCAAAACAGTCATCAAAATCGTACGGCGTCATGCGCGCCAGAATGTTATGCTATTGCATCGTCATAATTTTACCTCGTTTGATGGTATTACGCTCGAGATTTTTGTTTCCGCGTTGCGCCAACTCAGTGTCGAGCAGAAGATCATGACTTCAGCGGAATTTGACCGTCGGGTACGCTGTATGACTATGCACAAGTCCAAAGGTCTAGAGTCTAACGTAGTAATCCTGCTTGAACTTGATCATGAAATCGTACAGAACGCCCATCCGCATGCTACAATCTTCGAATTATTTGGTGATACGCGTGCAGCTGAAATTGCCGACCAACAACGGCTGATCTATGTCGCACTGACACGAGCCAAACGACGACTGTATTTACTTAGTACAGATAAGCACCCGCCCGCCTAGTTGACATTTAACGTAATCTGTTGTATTATGGAAAAGTAGACACAAAACTAGGCACTTTTTCAGTTAGGAGGGAAGATTAAGATTGAAGAAAGAATACGAAATGCTCATAGCGGAGAAAGAGCAGGAGCACAGGCTGATGGTTCAAAACTATGAGAACCGCATCGCAAAGCTTCAGGCAGAGCACGAACAAGAGATAGAGACGCTCAAGGAACAATGGGATAAGGAACGTTCGGAAATGCAACAGAGAATCAGGGAAAGCGACGAAAAGTATGAGGAGTTACAGAAGAATATCAACCGTCTGCGGAGTGCCGCACAAGATGGGGCGCGTCTACACCAGCGCAATCGGCGCTTAGTCCAGCCGGTTACTTTATCGGAAATGCAGGAAGCATATAAGCCTAATACGGTCACAGCCAGCGTCAGCGCCTTTTGTATCCACGACAATCACGACCTGACTTGGATTGTACCAAAGTATGAGCGCTTGCGCCGATATAATGGTTTTGTTGCTCAGTTCCTGGACTCGTGTCCGGAATATCCAGTTTTAGCGCAGGATAATACTTTTTTGCGTAGCTTACCATGGGCAGTACAGTCATCACCTTCAAAAGGTGATAAGATTTGCGTTCACTTCGTACATCGCCGCAATGAACGGGAATTTCTCTTATGCATGCCACACGTTGCCAGTGCGATGGTGGTTAAGTGTTGGATACTGGAGTTTCCGGAACTGCAGGCATGGCGCGATGCGCACGCCTCTGATATTATCGTAGACGAGTCGCTCGCTGATAATCCGAACGTACACGAGATTTATTTCGTCTTGCCATTTCCAACCAAGCTTGCCGACACGCAGTTTGTTCCGGAAATTGACACAGACCTTTCGGTCGAAAGTCTTCAGCTATTGCAGCAGCGCCATGAAACTGACCTGCGTAACGATTGCCAAATACGCTATCAGAAGTATTATTTTGGCGATAGCTATTCTGCTACAGATGCAGAAGATGATTCTTCCGAGAACTAACCGTTAGTTCTATGGACCCAGCTACATTTGTAGCTGGGTTTCCTTATCTTAGCCGTAAAATCCCCCTACCAAAATTGCAACTTTTATGCTAAAATTAAGAAAAGTCTATTTTTAATGTCTGCAAGCGGGCTATATGTGCGCTTGGGAGAAAGTAATAATAAAAGGAAAACGAACTTATGGCAGGTGAAGTCAAAGATCTATCAAAGTTCCGCAATATCGGAATTATTGCCCACATCGATGCGGGCAAGACCACTACGTCCGAGGCGATTCTCTATCGCACCGGTCTCAAACACAAGATTGACCTCGTGAAAGGCGGTACCGGTGGTGCTACTACCGACTGGATGGAGCAAGAAAAGGAACGCGGCATCACGATTACTTCTGCTGCAGTTACGGTCTACTGGAAAGATCACAAAATCAACATTATCGATACTCCGGGCCACATCGACTTTACTGCCGAGGTGGAGCGCTCATTGCGCGTGCTCGACGGTGCGGTTGTTGTTTTCGACGGTAAGATGGGCGTAGAAGCTCAATCTGAGACTGTATGGCGCCAGGCTACCAAATATGGCGTGCCACGCATCTGTTTTATCAACAAAATCAACCAAATTGGTGGTGATTTCTACAAATCTCTTGATAGTATTCACAAACGCTTGTCTAAGAATGCCGTTGCGATTCACTTGCCCATCGGCTTCGAAAAAGATATCTGCGGCGTAGTTGACTTGATTGACATGAAGGCCTACACCTACAAGGATTACGCTGATCATGAGTTGACTGTTGGAGAAATTCCAGCTGATATGCTAGAGAAGGCCAAGAACGCGCGCTCGATGTTGGTTGAAGAAGCTGTACAAGCTGACGAAGCTTTGATGGAGAAATTCTTCAATCAAGGCGAAGAAGCCATCACTGAAGTTGAGCTCAAAGCAGCTTTGCGTAAGCGCGTACTCGACGGTGATTTCTTCCTAGTTACTGGTGGTGATGGTCGCGGTGTGATTGTCGAGAAAGTCCTCGACCTTGTGACTGACTATTTGCCATCTCCACTTGATCGTGATCAAGGTCAAACCGTTGGCATTGATCCTAAAACCGGCAATGAAGTCGTCCGCAAAGCTGACGACAAAGAGCCATTGACGGCCTTGGCTTTCAAGATTGCTACCGACCCATTCGTAGGTAAGTTAATCTTCATCCGTGTTTATGCCGGTAAAATCAAATCTGGTGACACTGTACTTAATGCTACTACTGGCGATAAGGAACGCATCGGCCGCATTGTCCGTATGTTCGCCGATAAGCGCGAAGAAATTACCGAAATCGCAGCCGGTGATATCGCCGCTGTGGTCGGTATGAAGAATGTCACCACTGGTACTACGATTTGTGACCCAGCACATCCGATTCATCTAGAAGACATTACTTTCCCAGATCCACCAGTATCCGTCGCCGTCGAGCCAAAGACCAAATCCGACCAAGAAAAAATGGGTATTGGTTTGCAGAAGCTCGTCGAAGAGGACCCAACCTTGCGCGTTCATACCGACGAAGAAACTGGCCAAACCATTATCTCTGGTATGGGCGAGTTACATATCGAAATCGCAATTGATCGTTTGCAAAAGGAACATGGCGTAGAGACCAACACTGGCGCACCTCAAGTCGCTTACCGTGAAACCATTCGTGGCACGGCCGAAGCTCAAGGTAAACACATCAAACAATCCGGTGGTAGCGGTCAATATGGTGATGTTTGGGTGAAATTTGAGCCAAACGAACCAGGCAAAGGCTTTGAATTTATCGATCAAATCAAAGGCGGCGTGGTGCCTCAGGAATTCCGCAAACCAGTCCAAAAGGGTATCGAAGAAACCCTTGCTGGCGGTGTGATTGCCGGCTACCCAGTCGTAGATGTCAAAGCTACACTTTATGATGGTAGCTACCACGATGTCGACTCTAACGAGCTTGCCTTCAAGCTTGCTGGTAGCCTGGCTACCCGTGAGGGTATCAAGAAAGCGAAACCAGTCCTGCTTGAGCCGATCATGAAAATAGAAATCACTACCCCAGAGGAGTTCATGGGTGATGTTATCGGCGACATTAACTCTCGCCGTGGTCGTATTGACAGTATGGAAGATCTTAGTGGTGGCGCTAAGCTAATCAAGGCGTTTTGCCCATTGGCCAACCTCTTTGGCTACACCTCCGACCTGCGTTCAATGTCACAAGGTCGTGCTGCCAGTTCTATGGAGCTCTCAGCCTACGAGGAAGTACCACCAAACGTGGCTGCCGAAATCATCGAGAAGCGAAATACGAAATAACACACTTTTCTTGCGGAAAGAGACCCTACGGGGTCTCTTTTTCGTTGAACTTATGCTATAATGACAGACTGGAAGTACATTATTCTTAGCAAAGGAGTCCAGAATATGGTAAACCGTATACTTTTGAGTTCTTTTGACAGTAATCTTATTGTTACTATTAAAAACACATTCTACAACACCGGTAACATTTGTGTTGCGGCCAGCTATGTGCCTCAACGTGCAGACATACCATCAAGTTTCCAACAAGATTTGCACTGGCTGCATGCAGATAGCACAGACAAGGAATATGGCGAAGTTTTTTCGGAAATCTCAGCCGTAGTAGTGCTCGCTTCTACAGTAGGATTGACGGAGATTGTGCGGCTTGCAGTACGTTTTAATCGTCCGCTAATCTTTTGCTCCACGCATATCCCGGAGTATAGTTTAATGATTCTGGAGCGTGCGGCGAGCTACATTCCGATTATGGCATATTACTACAAGCAAGATACATTGTTTGGAATTACGCAGCAGATTGAGGCTTGTGTTGTAGAAGTGAAAAACGCGAAAATTACAGGCAAGATTATTCAAAAAAGTGCCTAGTGATGAGTAATCTAGATTACTGGGAGCGCAGCACCTTAGGTTGCTGCGCTTTTGCGTAGCTGATTTAAATGGATGATATAACAAGGATCGCGAACGAGAAAATGTCAAATGACATTTTCTCTGAGCTGACGCAGTTATTTCTAGAACGAAGTTCTATGATACAATAAGATAAAGACTAAACAAAATTTGCCATTATATTATGAATAACGCATCGACTCCTAATCCAAATCAGATTCACCCTATTGCTGGTTATGAAAAGGAAATTTATGCCAAACCAACTATTCAAAATCCTAATATTATCGTAGGCGACTTTACTTACATTGCGGACGATAACTTCGAGAGCCATGTCTCTCATCATTACGATTTCAATGGCGATAAGCTAATCATCGGTAAGTTTTGCCAAATCGCTGCCGGTGTCGAGTTTATTATGAACGGAGCAAATCATCAAAGAAATGCCGTAACGACCTTTCCGTTTTACACCTTGGAGGGTTGGGAACAGGACACGCCGCCAGAAACAGAAATGGGATTGAAGGGTGACACGGTAATTGGTAACGATGTTTGGATTGGGCAAAATGTGACGTTTCTCCCTGGAGTAAAAGTTGGCGATGGAGTAATTATTGGTGCAAATACAGTAGTGCGAAAAGATATCGAACCCTACACGGTCGTCATCGGTAACCCCGCTCAAATCTTACGAAAACGATTCGATGATGAGCTAATTGAACTTCTAGAGCAGTTCAGGTGGTGGGATAAAAGTATAGAAGAAATCCAAAACCTCATTCCGCTACTAACGAACAGTGATTTAAGGTACGTAAAAGAAGAATTAAAAAAATTGTTAGTATAAGATGAAAAAGAAGAACTACCTACTTATATTTAGCGCTATTTTACTTTTTACTTTACTGATGTTACGTTTCGCTACCCGCACAAAATTTATCAGCGGTAGCGATCAACTTTACGATATCGCCGTTCAATATCTATTAGATCATGACAATAGCCCTCACAAAACGACCGAAAAAGATTATCAAGCCTTTGCCGATTATGAAGGTTTCGGGATTACTGAAGATAATGAATATCGTTATGCCTATATGTGGATTTTAGACGAAAGTTTCTATGTAGATGAGAATAATAAAATCCGTGTTGGCACGGGCGGTTCAATGCCGTATAAGTTTTATTTCAAAAAAGATGCTGACGAAGTAGTAAAATACGAAATTCCAAAAGACGGCACAGAATATGCTCCATCCATCAAGCGAATGTTCCCAAGTAGCGTAGCGAGGAAGATGCTCAAAATCAGCAGTTTTGACGACTCAAAAATTAAAGCCCAGCTCAAGGAGCACTATAATTATCTAGAAGATACTGAAATCTATTATTCTGACGGCAGCACGAGGTAGTATATGGCATTCGATTATAAAAAAGAATACAAAGAGTTCTATTTACCAAAAGACAAACCAAGCATCATAGAGGTCCCCAAAATGAACTATATCGCCGTGCGCGGCAAAGGTGACCCGAACGATGAAAATAGTGAATATAAGAATACTATCGGTTTACTTTACGGTATTGCCTATACGATTAAAATGAGTAAAATGGGTGACCATAAAATTGACGGCTATTTTGATTTTGTCGTCCCGCCACTGGAAGGTTTTTGGTGGCAGAGCGGCAATGATAATGGCATAGATTATTCTTGCAAAGAAGATCTTAATTTTATATCTGTAATTCGTTTGCCAGACTTTGTCACGAAAGCTGATTTTGACTGGGCGTTAGCTGAAGCTGCTCAAAAGAAAAAACAAGATTTCTCGAAGGTAGAGTTCATAACTTATGACGAAAACCTATGCGTCCAGTGTCTACATATTGGAAGTTACGACAATGAACCAGCAACGGTTGCGAAAATGCACGAGTTTATGGCAAGGAGTGGCTATGAATTAGATATCAAGAACCCACGTTACCATCACGAAATCTATCTCAGCGATCCAAGAAAGTGCGATATTACTAAATTAAAGACCGTCATTCGTCACCCAATTAAAAAGATATAGGTTGAGCATGAACTTGAAACGACTAGAAAGATTCATAAATAAACGCAAAGTAAGTTTTATTGGCTCGGTAGACGAAAACGGCTTTCCTAATATTAAAGCAATGTTGAAGCCACGCCACCACAACGGCTTAAGGGAGTTTTACTTTTCTACCAATACTTCTGCGATGCGTACTCAGCAATATCTTCAAAACCCTAATGCTAGCATTTATTTCTATCATAAAGGACTAATTAAATATGAAGGCGTAATGCTAATTGGCGAAATGGAAGTTCTGACTGACCAAGCAACAAAAAATAGACTTTGGCGGAAGGGCGATACTTTATTCTATAAAGGTGGTAGAACTGACCCAGACTATTGCGTATTAAAGTTTACGGCAAAGAGCGGCAGATATTATTGCGACCTAAAAAGTGAAAGTTTCGAGGTAGAATAGCAAAAACAGTCTATTTGCCTTTCTTTTTCTCTTCATGTCTAATACAGTACTAAGGCAGCGGAGGGGGAAACCATGCCAACGGTTGTTTGGACCATGTGATGGGTAGACACCTGTAGCGTTGAAAGAAAGGTGATATGCGGAAATAGGGGCATCACCCCGCGACGACCAATAATCAGCATCAATACCAGCGTTTCTAGAAGTACCAGCAATATTAGGCAGATGGATATATCCGCTGCGCACGATTGAACTAGTAACGCCGTTACTAGTTCAATTCAAATTTATCTCTGTTTCATGATGTAATTTTGTAGTTTTATCATGCTTGTGCTTGGTAATTTTGAAGAAACTATGCTAGGCTTGAGCAATGAAGAAAACTATGCCCCAAAAGTCCAGTAGCGTTAAGCATAAACAAGGCCTATACATCACTAATGGCGTAATTCTACAGCCGCACGAACAGAAGACGGTAAACTTTCTACTAAATCTTGGATACAAAGTTGAACTCATTCCACTTAGTAAGAATAAACGCGAGCATACAGCTGATATTAAAATGTTAGGAATTGCCTGGGAAATGAAATCCCCTAAAGGTGAGGGGAAATATACAATCCAAGACACATTACGCCGCGCCTCAAAACAGTCTGCGAACATAATTGTAGACTTACGTCGTACCAAACTTCATCAGACTAAATGCATCAATGAACTGTCGCGGCAATTAAGACTCTCGAAAAATATTAGGCACCTTCTGGTAATCAGTAAACAACATCAACTACTTGATTTGTCTAAAGAAATCTGATACAATCACCGTAATGAGGTGGCAGCCAGCCTTGGATTAGGCAGGCCAGCCACCTCTTTTTGTGCGCAGCGGGACTCTTCCTCCAATTAATGGCGCACTCTGGAATCCTGGCTCGGTTGGATATTGGTGGTCATCACGAGCAGATAGCGATACGCCAAATATCTCAACTATGGCTTATCATCTCAGTCTTAATAACAATGGTGCTTACCCATCAGCTGGGCCCACTTATCGTTATAATGCTTTCCCCCTCCGCTGCCTTAGTACTGTATTAGACATGTAGACAATCATACGCAGAAATGTGTTATAATACTCTTATGAATATCGTTCTGGTCATGTTCGGTGTAGTTATTATTGTCTTGCTCCTACTTTTGCTAGTGCATAAGCCAGTAGCCCGAATCGACACCTCGCGCTTAGAAGAGCGCTTAATTCGAGTTGAAGGTGAGCTTGACAAGCTTGCTCCAAAAATCGAAGGTGAGTTTCGTGAAAATCGCAAGGAGATTTCCGATAATTTACAGGGCATTCAGCGCACGGTTGACAATCGTGTCAAAAGTCTCCAGGACGATAACTCCAAAAAACTTGAAGAAATGCGCCAAACTGTCGACGAGAAACTTCAAAAATCCGTCGAGCAACGATTTAACGAAAGTTTTAAGGCTATCTCTGGGCAACTTACTCAAGTTTATCAAGGCCTAGGCGAGATGCGTAATTTGGCGCATGGCGTGGGTGACCTGAAGAAAGTCATGGAGGGTGTCAAGACCCGAGGAATTTACGGTGAAGTTCAGCTCGGCAATATTATTTCTGACTGTCTTTCACCCGATCAATATCAAGAAAATGTCATTACTAAAGCAGGCAGCAGTGACCGGGTTGAGTTTGCTATCAAAATGCCGGGTAGGGAAGAAGAGGTAGTGTTCTTGCCAATCGACTCCAAATTTCCAGTCGAAAATTACGCGCGCCTAATTGATGCTTATGATCATGGTGAAAAATCCGAAATTGAACAGTTTCGTAAGGCTCTGGCTACCGACGTTAAAGAGCAGGCAAAGAAAATTTCCACCAAATATCTCGACCCACCAGCCACAACTGACTTTGGCGTAATGTTTGTGCCAACCGAAAGCTTGTATGCCGAAATCCTACGCATCGTTGGTCTTTCGGATGAAATTCGTCAAAAATATAACGTCGCACTGGCCTCCCCCTCCACGCTACCAATGATTTTATCAGGCCTCACTATGGGATTTCGAAGCGTCGCAATTGAAAAGCGTTCCGCTGAAGTCTGGCAAACTCTCGGCGCAGTTAAGTCTCAATTTTCCAAGTTTGGGGATTTACTTGCAGCTACCAAGAAAAAGCTTCAAGAAACTGCTAACAAAATTAGTGATGCCGAGACCGCCTCACGTCAAATTGAACGCAAACTCAAAAACGTGGAAACTTTACCTGAGAATGAAAGCGCAAATTTAATTGGAAAAATTGAGGTAGATGATGCTTGAAAAAGTTGCAATTTGGTTTTTACTCTTTATGTTTTACTCTTTTGCCGGATGGTTAATGGAAGTCTGCATTAGTCTAATCAACCACAAAAAATTTATCAATCGTGGTTTCTTAGTTGGACCAATTTGCCCGATATACGGTACAGGTGCAGTCACAATCTCGCTTTTGCTTAATCAAACCGAAAATCCCCTAGCAATTTTCTGTGTTGCCTTGGTCGGGGGTGCCGTGCTTGAATACAGTGCGAGCTTTATCATGGAAAAATTATTCCACGTGCGTTGGTGGGACTATTCCGAAAAAGCCATCAATATCAACGGTCGTATTTGTATGAGCTCAATCCTATCTTTTGGTCTGGCCGGGATTCTTATCGTTGAAGTCACTACGCCGTTCTTTTATGGTCTGTTTGATGGTCTATACTCACCGATTCTGCTGGTAGTGGCAGCAATTTTGTTTGCTTGGTTGATTTGCGATATTGCTTTGTCATTATGGCTGATGTTTGGTGTGCGTATCACGGCCGACATTACTCAAGCCGACGCCACAGAAGAAATTTCTCATCGCGCACAAAAAGTTCTCGCTAGTAATAATAAAAAAGTCAAGAAGAAACTTAATAATCGTTTGGAAAAGGCTTTTCCAAATAAACAACCAAGTAATAAGCGCAAGAAATAACTTATCTTGAGCCTAATCATTAGGCTGGCGCGGGTCCGAATCTTTAGATGAGGAGAGCGCCACCAGCGAAAGGTGAGTTGTTTCTTGCGCTGGACGATGATATAATGGTATTATGTATGACAAGTTTACGACTTTTTTGAATGGCAAAAATCGCATTTGTATTATCCAAGCAGAGAACCCTGATGGCGACTCTCTTGGTTCAGCCATTGCCTTAGATTATCTATTGCAAGATACTGAAAATAGTCTCTATTGTCCAGTTGACATCCCCAAGTATCTGCGTTATTTTCCAGATTGGTCGCGGGTGACAAATGAATTCGATTATAAGGCTGACGGCTACATTATTGTTGATACGGCCGCAAGTGTGCTATTGTCGAAACTACTTGACGACACCGCAATTCGCAATTCTTTATATAGTAAACCAGTTTTGGTCTTAGACCACCACGAGACCGAAGACGATTTGGATTTTCCGCATGAATCCATTATTGAGACTTTACCTGCCTGCACTGAGCTAATTTACAAAATTGCTATTGACCAGAAATTGCCAATACCACTAGCTGCAGCAGAGGCCATTTATGCGGGCATTTCTTCAGACACGCTTGGACTCGTGAGCGCCTCAGTCACTGCTGATACGATGCGCACTATGGCAGGATTAATCGACCTTGGTGTTAGCCCTGCCGATCTAGAAGAGCGTCGCCGAGATTTTATGAAAAAGTCTCCGCGCATTTTGGATTATAAAGCCGATTTGATTAAACGCATTGAATACTCATTAGATAACCAGCTTGCCACAATTCATATTCCGTTTGAAGAAATCCAACAGTATTCCGACGAATACAATCCTAACGTTCTAATCCTAGAAGAAATGCGCCTAGTTGAAGGCGTAATCGTCGCGATTGCTGTCAAAACTTATCCAGATGGCAAAGTTACCGGTAAAATTCGTACCAGCCAGCCAATTGCTGACCAAATTGCTGGATATTTTGGTGGTGGCGGACATCCATTTGCAGCTGGATTCCGAACTTACGATATTGAGTATACCGATGTGGTTGCTGACGTAATTAAGATTTTACCGCAATTATTAGAACAGGCTGCTATTGAGCAAGCCGAAACGGAGCAACCCTAATGCCTCGTGCGCTGAGCAAATTTTATAACTGGCGCACGCGCGTTTGGCACCGTTTTTTACGGCGTCCAATCCGGCTTAAAGTCGCTATCGACAATAAGGCCAAGAATCCTCGGCTAACAGTGATATTCTTGCATGGGATTTCTGCCACATCAGATACTTGGCGAACTACGATTCGTCAATTTTCGGCTAATCCCGATCTGAAAGGCGTGCGTTTGGTGGCGCTAGATCTACTAGGCTTCGGCAAATCTCTACAATCAAGTTGGCTAGATTATGATTATCTTGATTATGAAAAGGCACTCGAGAATTCATTCAAGAAGCTCAAAATCACTAGTCCAATTGTGCTAGTGGGGCATTCCATGGGTTCGCTAATTGCGGCAGATTTTGCCGTTAACTTTCAATCCGATTTTGAACTTGCTGGACTCATCTTGGTATCACCACCCGTTTTGATGTCAGAAGAACTTGCCAAGCTTCCAGATAAGGTCTATACCAAATCCTACGGTTCGCTCTATAAACTCGCCAAAGATGAACCAGCTATTGAGGTAGTGGCTAATTTTGTACAGCGATTTAGTAGCTTTAGCAGTCGCTATATTAAAACTCCCGCTTTTGATCGTTCTATGGATAATATCATTCTTAACCCACGCAATTACAAAACTTATAGCAAAATAAGAATCCCGACGCTCATTATTCATGGACATTTTGATCCACTTGTAATGCGCTCCAACCTTAAAAAGGTCGCAACTGCCAACCCTAATGTACGTTTTGTGAGCGTAATTGGCCATCATGATGTTTCAGCACAAAAACGCAGTAAGCTATTGATCGAGCTGAAACGCATTATAAGAGAAAAGGGGTTATAGATATGAGTAAAATGAGACTTTATAATACGCTTACGCGCAAAATCGAAGAGTTCAAACCACAAGATCCAAAGCGAGTTACAATCTATACTTGTGGACCGACGGTTTATAGCGCACCACATATCGGTAATTTCGCCGCGTATGTCTATTGGGATTTGCTAATTCGTACATTGAAGTTGAACGGCTATACTCCGTATCGCGTGCTCAATCTGACTGACGTTGGCCACCTCACTTCTGACGGCGATGAAGGCGAAGACAAGCTAGAAAAGGGCGCCCGCCAAAGTGGCAAAAGCGTTTGGGAAGTTGCTGAATATTATGCTGGCTTATTTTTGCGAGATTACAAAGCTCTAAATCTTACCCCGCCAAATGTGATTGCTAAAGCTACGGATTATATTCCGCAGGATTTGAAGCTGGTACAGACTTTGATTGACAAAGGCTATGCCTATGAGACACAAGATGGAATCTATTATGATACGAGCAAGTTTTCACATTATGCTGATTTTGCTCGGCTCAATCTAGAAAATCTAAAAGCTGGTGCTCGAGTAGAGTTTAGTAGCGAAAAACGTAATCCGTCCGATTTTGCCCTCTGGAAGTTTATTCGATCTGGCGAGAAACACGACATGCGTTGGGATTTTCTTGGCCGCCCAGGCTACCCTGGCTGGCATCTTGAATGCTCTACGATTATCCACACAGAATTAGGCGAGCCAATTGATATTCATACTGGAGGTGTTGATCACATACCAGTACACCATACAAATGAAATCGCTCAAAGTGAAGCAGCCTTTGATAAGCAGCTCTCAAGATATTGGCTGCATTGTAATCATCTGACCAGTGAAGGCCAAAAATTATCAAAAAGCCTTGGCAATAGCTATACACTTTCTGAGCTCAAAGAGAAAGGTTATTCACCGCTTGACTTTAAAATGTGGGTTTTGCAAGGGCATTATCGTTCTGAACGCGATTTTAGCATCGAAGGTCTTGAGGCCGCACGCGTACGTAGGTTAAATTGGCGAAACCGAGTAGCAAGGTGCTATCAAGAAGAAAAACAGGAAACTCATGCGCAGGCGGAAGAGTATAGTGTTAGTGTATCGGAAATACTTGAAGGATTAAATGATGATTTAAATTCTGCTAAAGTTTTTGCTCTAATTGATGGAGCGAAATCCACAAACATATTCTTTTGGATATTTATTGAAAACATATTTGGGTTAGGACTATTTGGAGGGCAAGAAAAAAACAACACACTTTATATGAAGAAATTCGTAAAAAATATCAATACAGTCATGAATACATATAATAAATCAATAAACACTTTTTGTGATAATCTAATCAAGAATCAAAATATCTATTTAAAGAATTTAAGAAACACAGATAAACTCATACTCCCGTTGCTAAATGAACGTTCAATAGCTCGTGCTAAAAAGGATTTTGCTGAATCCGATAAACTGCGTGATGAACTAAAGAAATATAATCTCACTGTCCTTGACACGCCAGACGGACAATTTTGGCAATATATTAATTGACCATCTCCACATGTCTAATACAGTACTAAGGCAGCGGAGGGGGCGACCAACATAACGAT
>CASXXK010000009.1 GCA_949480205.1 uncultured Candidatus Saccharibacteria bacterium | reverse complement strand
TATTCGCATTCCCGTAGTTTCGCTTTCCCCCTCCGCTGCCTTAGTACTGTATTAGGATATGTAGAGAAAAGTAAAATCACCATACCTACAGCATGATGATTTTACTTCCTGGCGGAAGCGAGAGGAAATTCTTCCTCTGTGCTACCTTCAAAATGCCGCCAAGCGAGCAAGCTCCCTTGTCTGCATTTTGGCGGAAGCGAGAGGATTCGAACCTCCGGTACGGTTGCCCGCACACACGCTTTCCAAGCGTGCTCCTTAAACCACTCGGACACACTTCCACCTTCACTTATTCTAACATAAAACCAAGATTTTTGCAGCATAATCCCATTTAAAAAGCAGCTGGCTTTCACCAACTGCTAGTTTTAGAGGTATGGTTTTACAAAAAACAAACTACGGGTTACAAAACTATCACCACAACATTACATCACGCAGCAATAGCATCTCCTCCCGACACCGTAGGAATCGGCTCCTGCGGTGTCGGAGGTACTACCTCCGGTTCGCCTTCAACTTCTTCGGGCGGCAATTCCGGGTTTCGCTCCTTGCACAGCTTACAATATCCGTCATCACCGTATTCATGCTCATGATTGACATAGTTGGGATCATGGAAACCGCAACCCTGCGTATTTCCACCCTTCACGCACGTGCCATTCACGAAATTATGCTGACAGGTCGCCTGCACCCTCGATATACCACATTTGACACAATAGCCGCTCTCATATTCATGATCCGGAGCGACATAGTCGCAAGAACCGCAAGCCTCACCACAACGCAACGCTGCGTGGTCTTCCCCACAAACCGGCTCCGGCGGATCCGGTATCACGGGCGGTTCGGGAACTTCCGGAACTTCCGGTTCGTCAGGCCCATCCGGCGTATCAGGTGTTTCCGGCAATACGGGCGGATCAATTAATTGCGGCGGCGTAATAGTCGGCTCTGAAGGCGTAGTCATAGTTGAAGAATTGTTCCCGTTACTTTCAGTTGCTTCGGGCTTCCAATTACCTTCAACATCTCTGGAGACTTCAGCTTCAGTCAGGATATTCTGTACTTCTTCGTAGCTCTCTGCCTGCATTACGGCCACTATAGTCTCATCTGCCCATTCTCCAGCCGGCATGCCTTCGTCAATGAACAGTTCTGCCGCCTTCAGCACATCGCCCCCGGTCGCCAGCTCCGCTTCCGGATGCTCCTGCAAATACGTTACCGGATTAAACAAAACTCCGTTCGACGGACGGTCGCCATTGGCGGTTTCATAAATTCCGTATGTTACGAAATGCCCAGCCAAACCCTTCCAGTCATCGCCGTAGACTTCCACCAAGTCCGGGCTGGCATCACGATACGCCTGCAAATTTACAATCGGACTAACTACACGCCCCTCCTCTAAGCCGTAGTCCAAAAAGTGTTGGAATATTGCTGCCTCGTTATAGCCGAAGACCTGCAACACATCCGGGTTACACTTGGCATAATAGTCAAGCGAGAAGATACTTTTCAATGCCAAAACCGTTTCCTTGTCAAGCTTGGTCGCAGTCTTAACCGCCGTATCTTCCACATCTGTACCTTCTGTACTTTCCGTCACCGCCGTATCGGCCGGTGCTGCCTGCGCAGTAACCGTCGGCATCAAAACCAACATCAGTGCCAAAACCAAAGTCACCGCTAAACAATTCGCCCACCAGGGCTTCCCATATTTAGTTTTCATGCTTAATTATCTACCTCCTAATGTCCTCTCAGTTCCCCCATACCTCGTCTCTCTAGTATACTCATTGTTGCAAAGAAAAGCAATACCATTAAAAACGACCGACAATTGCCGGTCGTTTAAATTTACGAGGTATATATCTATATGATCAGTATTAAACTGTTATTGGGTTATTCGCCGACATTGTCAGCTTCATCCGCAGCTGAATCGGCATTTTCCAATTCCGGTTCTTCATCTTCCTCCTCCGGATCGTCATCAAACTCATCATGATTCCCTTTGGGCTCAGAATCGGGATCCGGGATAGTATCGGGAACACCACTCACCGGTTCTACCGGCAAAGCATCCGGCAGACTCTGAGTTGCCGGAATCCCGTCTGCATTATCAGTATTACTACCACCGCCCGTGCCACTGTTGCCATTATTCGTAGGATCGTCACTGTCATCCTGTCCGCCAGATTCCCCTTCTGTTGGCTTCACCAGATGACATTTTGTACATTCGCCGTCATCTCCATAATTGTGCTCACCTACAAAATCACATTTATCGCACTGAGCACCACAAGCTAACTGCGCATGACTCTCGTCCGTGCATGACGGCTCCGATTGTGGCTTCGTGTGACCACAAGTTCCACAAGCCTCTCCTTCAACGTGATTATCTGTATTCGGGCAAGCAGCACCACAATCGCGGCAACTACCAGTTTCCACATTCCAACTATGATCCGCTGCCGGCCGCTCGCACCAATCATTCGGGCAATGAGCATTGGGATCCGCATTACAATGATCATGAAAATCACTATTGCAGTAAGCGTTATTGTGCATATGGCACCATGCGCATTCACTGCCATTTCCATCATCGCCAAAGTTATGCGTGCATTCCTTGCCACATCTTATGCATTCAGGATTACCAGAATTGTAGCTGTGCGCCGGTGCAATATAAGGACAAATCCCACAACCCTCACTACAAGCTACTGCAGCGTGGTTATCTTTGTTTGGACAAGTTTCTTCGGTACAAGTCGCGCCACAAGCACAACTCCCATTCTCAAACTTATGCTCCACTGTCCCCTCGGTTCCACAGTTTGTGCAAATTTGGCCCTGATGTAGGTCATTGTGCTCCGTGCAATTCTGCTGAAACTCCGCCAGCGTTAAGCCACAATTCTCTTTACAAACTCCATCCTCAAAATCCGCCAAAACATGGTCAGACTCTTTAGTATGCGCCGGCGGTATCGGTTCTTCCACCTTGGTTCCTGCGCCACCGCACACATCACACTTTGCCGTAGTCAAAATGTTGGCGTGATTTTCTTTTTCCGGACAAGTTTCCGGCGTACAAGTCGCATCGCAACCAATACACGCCCCGTCCTCAAAATTATGCTCAGCTTCGCCCACGTAATCGCAGCCTTCACCGTCGCAAGCTACACCATCGTGCAGTGCATCATGGCTATCTGCTTTCGGACAAACAAAAGGTTTTTCCTCCTGCTCTATCACCTTGCCGCAAACCGAGCATTCTCCGCCCGTAGCCTTCAAGGTCTCATGCTCTTCGCTCTGGCAAGCATTCTGGAACGCTTCCAAAGTCAGATTGCAACCTTCCTTGCAACTACCGTTATCATCAAACGATTCTTTGGTGTGCTCCGAATCAGCTGTGTGCTGCGGAGGTTCAGGATCAGTTACTTCCAATTTCGGAATTTCTTCCGTTTCTTCGTAGCTACATACCGTGCAAGTTCTAATTTTAGAGCCAACGTCTTCCGTTGTAGGCTCTTTAGTCACATCCCATTCGCCAAACGTATGCACAGCATAGCCATCCTTGTCGGCATTCGCCACCACATCACAGTCAGCCGCTTCACACTCATGCCAATGCGCATCAGCGTCATTAGTCCAAACTGCAGCCCAACTGTGCTCATGTTTCGGCGGATCTACCGGAGTTTCCACCTTCGTTCCTGAAGCTCCACAAACTTCACATTTTTCTGTGGACGGAATATTACTATGATTGTCCTTATCCGGACAACTCTCCTGAAACTCTGCCAGCGTCAGATCACACCCCAGCATGCAGTCTCCGTTCTCATCGAACGTATTCTTATCATGCACAGAATCTCTTGTGTGCTCTTCTTCCGGTTCTTTCGTTCCCGGAGCTCCACATCCCGGACAAGTCTGTCCAATTGCAATTGCACTATGCGGCAATTTGCAGGCTTTCTGCAAATCTGCCAAAGTATAATCACAACCTTCAACCTTGCAGTTTCCATCTGCATCAAACGAACCCCGAGTATGCTCATGCTCCGGTACTACCGGGTCCACGGGTTCTACCGGCTCAATTGGCTCAACAGGGTCAACGGGTTTCACCGGATCGTTATCCGATACGCCCGGTTCAGTCGGCACTGTCGGTTTAGTGGATCCTCCACCATTATCCGGCGTAGTGCCCGACGTTGAGCTATTGCTTGTAGACGAACTATTGTCAGACTGCACTGTACGCTGTTCATCTTCCGGAGTGTTTACCCAACTTCCTACCGGCATGCCCTGATCAATGTAGTATTCCACTACCTTAATCAAATCACCACCAGTAGTCCGCCACGCTTCCGGATGTTCATTCAGGAATTTTACCGGATTAAACTTAATCCCTTTGGACGACCGCTGTCCAGCCGCATTTTCAAAGATTCCGTACTGCAAAAAATGCACCACGTAAGCCTTCCAATCGTCGCCAAAAGCAGCATCCAAATCCGGGTTTCCGGCTCGATAGGCTCGCACATCCAAAATCGGACTGATGTCGCGCCCTTCCTTCAGACCATAATAAAGATAATGACGGTATAGCAAGTTTTCATTATCGCCATATGCTGCCTTCACATCCGGGTTATGCTCCGAATAGTATGTCGCTGAGAAAAGACTTCTCAGCGAAGGTACCTTCGCATTGGTGCTGCTTACTTCTGTGTTAGCAACTTCTATGCCGCTACCGTTTGGTTCCGCTGCCATCACTCCCGTCGAGGGGATCAATGTCAGCATCATGACCAGCGCCAAAAACATGGCTAAACTAGCCCGCATACGTTGTTTCATATGCATACACCTCCTAAATTATTAATTTTCGTCTATTCGCTTTTCTCTCAAACATCAGCGAATAAATAATTGACCCCTCAAACGAGAGGATGTTGCCCTGTCTTTTGTTTAACTACCAAAAAAACAGAGGAGTATCTTTTCTTATACCTCGTAGCCCTAGTATAACGCTTATTCCCAAAAAGTCAAGGCTCTACCCCTGTCAGCCCTTGACGACTTTCTTCGTAACGTCAAATTTTTCCATGTATTTTCCCAACATCAAACGCGTTTGAGCATAAAACGCTGCCGCACTCTGATAGACAATTGCAATAACTGGCGACAAAATCCACTGCACTACCATCATAATCGTACGTTTACTATTATATTTCTCGGGACGCTTTGGTAACATCTTCAAAGACATAAAAATCGTCACCAGAATCCCAATCGCCGCCACCGTCTGAATAATTCCTACCACATTCGGCAAATTAAATGCCACTGCCCCACGCGAACGCAAATTCATCAACATCGGTACCCAACCACCAAATGCCACAATCGGCGCCATAATCGCCAGCGTCACGTGTCCATCCAACAACCGCCAGAATTTTATAAACAATGGCAAAAATGGCATTTGACGATTTTTACTAAACAGCCTAACCCCCACATATGGTACATCACTTGCACCGTAATCCCACCGTCTAAGTTGTACAAATTGTGCTTTTAGAGTCGACTTAAACGTATCCGACATCACGGCGTCCTGGTAAATCGGCACTCGAATCGGCACCACGGCATATTTACCTTCAAAGTAAAACAACGACCGCCAATACTGATGGCCGTCCTCTACAATCGTCCGCTTACTCCAAAAATCCATGCCGACAAGCGCCGCCAACGGCTGCGAATGTGAAGCAAAATTCTTCAATAAGTGCGGGCGCATCGTTGAAACTACATTAAAAAACGAATTTGACATCGCAATCACCCGCATCGGCGCCGACGCCTCCCAAATATTATTCGTAAACAACGATACTGGCTGATAACTATAATGCTGCCGATCTGGCCGCACCAAAAATTCATAAGCCACATAATCCAAATACTTCTCGTGCACACGGTTATCGCTATCCAACGACGTCACAATCACATTTTCAAGTGGAATCCGGTTTTTCTGTACATATTTTGTCAACTTTTCTCCCGCATAGGTCAAATTTGGCCCCTTACCCACAATCTCGCCTTTTATACCATCTGGGTGCTTTACCAGCAAAAAGTCCTTAAACACTCCGCGAAACTTTTCTGCCAAAGCTTGCGCGGTCTGCTCCATGGCTTCACCACCCCGCTCTTCGTAGCCTAATACAAAAATAATCCGCTCGTTAGGAAAAGTTGTATTTCTAACCGCCTCAATCGAAGGTACTAATGTCTCTAACCCCTCATCGTAAGCTACCATAATCGTAGCGTGATAAATTTCACTCGGCTTTGGCTCACTTTTTCCTTCTACTACCGAAAGCAAACACAAATTCTGTACATGCTCTGCAAAACCATATCCCTCTTCATGTTTCCCATGCAAACGCTCAAACGCAGCGTGCGGGTCTTCCAAATCCGCCAATCGGTGTTGCCAGTCCACCCGCATCGCCCGCTGCACGGCCTTGTAACCCTGAATCGTCCGAAATGCCGTTGCGATTGCCTTCACAAAAGTAGTCGCAACCACCACCAAAAGATAAATTGCCCCAAGCACCGGATTAATCCAAGACAATACGAACAGTAGAATTACCAATCCATAGCTCAACGCTCCAGGCAGAATCTCAAAAAACCGATACAACCGTGTGCGCTTCCCTTCTGGAAGGTCTAAATTAGATTTGGCCATTTACCATTCTCCAAGCAAGCGCAACATCACCACAAATGTTCCCAGCACCAGCAAAATTGTTACAAAAATCAACATCAAAGCCGGAGTTTTGCCATATTTACGATAAATTCGAAGCGCTAACAAATTGTGCACTAAACCAAACAGAATCGCGAGCAGCGGAAAGGCTAACATATTCAACCAACTGTCGCGCCGATATCCACCCGAAAGCCCCGCAATCTCACCGTAAACATCGCCATACCCCACAATCACTACTGTCCCCTGGGGATGCAAAGTTACCAGAGCAAAAATTAACAAAACCACACTCACGATCAACAATGCAATCATCGCCACCATTAAACCGCGTTGCTTGCGCATCACTTCTTTCCAAGTTGCGGCAAAATTCAACTTTTTCGGCTTTACCGACTGTTCTTCATCATCTTTATCACGTACCATTGCTCCAATTATATCACAACCACAATAAGGGGTCTAGTCAAATTCCCTTATCTGTTATATAATGTCGCATAAGATGAAGAAGTTAATTATTGCGGGTAGTTCCAAACTACAAGAACGTGCTGCCTATTGGCGCGGATATTTCGAGGGTCGGGGTTATGAGGTCATCGATTATCCAGTAGCCGTTTCGAACGAAGGCGATTATGCCGAAAACCTCACTGATATCTACTGCTCTTATTATCAAAATCTCGACCGCGCCGATGTCTTCTTTCTGATGAACGAAGACAAAAACGGGTTTGGCGGTTACATCGGCCCCAGTGCCTTTTCCGAGCTCAGTTATGTTGTAGTAGGCAACCTCAACCGTGGCAAAAAAGTTGAAATCAATCTGCTACAAGAGCCTTCTTCTGACCAAGCTTGTTATGAAGAAGTTAAATTTTGGCTCGACCAAGAGTGGGTTAAAATTTACGATCGCCCCACTGGCAAAAAAGCTACTATCCCAGTTCCCACCACACCTACTGAAGAAGAAACAGAAGCTGAACCTGATATGGCCGAAACCCCCTCTGTCACAGTCACCGAGGCTACTCCAACGCAACCCGTTACCGTTCATAAGCATACTCACCTCTTAGGCAAGACCAACGAAAAAACTATCAACATCCTCACCTGCAAGAAACGCTGTCTACACAAGCTCACCCATGCCCAGCGCGAATATTTGCAAGTTCTCTCTCCCGAATTTCCAGCTTGGTTGCTCAAATACATCGCTGCACCCGAATTTCAACGGCTAAGTGGTGTTAGCATGGACTGCGGTGCTTCATTCAGTGGAGTTTACAACAACCGCAATTACCACACCGTATTTACTCATAGTATCGGTGTAGCACTACTACTCTGGCGTTTCACGCATGATAAGAAACAGACTCTTGCCGGCCTACTTCATGACATTGCTAACCCCGCATTCAAACATACCATCGACTACATGAACGGTGATGCCGAAACTCAAGAGTCCACCGAAGAACGTACTGGAGAAATTATCCGTAATTCACGCGTTATCACTCGCCAACTCAAGCGTGACGGTATTATGCCGGGTGAAGTTTCTGACTACAAGCTCTTTCCTCTAGCCGACAACGAGATGCCTCATCTTGCCGCTGACAGACTAGAGTATTCTTTCTCCAATGGTTATTTTACCTATGATGCCTTAACTATTGAGCAAATTAAACGTTTCTCTGAAAATCTTACTATTCTCAAAAACGAAAACGACATCAAAGAAATTGGCTTCCGTGACCTCGAAATAGCTAAAGAATATACAAAAAGTATTCTGGATTACTCCGCCGTCTATCACAGCGACAACGACCGCGCTATTATGCAATTCCTCGCCGACATTCTCAAATCTATGATGCTCCGCGATTACCTCACTATGGACGATCTCTACAGTATGAGTGAACGTGAAGTCGCTGACTGGATTCTTAGTTGTGGCGACAAGACTCTCAGCGAAGCCTTCCGCCAATTCCAGCGCGCCACTTCCGTATATAACAGCAACACCGCCAAAAAAGATCGTTACTGTACCAACGTCAAAGCAAAAGTACGTTACATCGTACCCCTAGTTCAAGGCGATTCCGAAACCGGAGACCGTCGCATTACCGAACTTTCCAAGAGTGTCAACCAAGCCATAGTCAAATATCTCGACGCCAAACAGTCAAAATACGTTGGTTTTGATTTTGAATTCACACCATACACAGAATAAACAAACTAATCTAAACACCAAGTAAATACTTCCAGTGAGAAACGGCGTTCCTGACCCCCGTCGTTACGGGGTCAGGCCGCCTCATCCTCGCCACGTGTCGCCAAAATCTTCGAATTTTGGCGACTGGCTCCGGACGTCCTCACGGAAAGTATTTACTCGGCAATTGTTTAGTTTGTGCTATACTATATACAAATAATTCAAAAATCAAAAGGAAAACCAACATGTGCACTGCCGCCACCTATCAAACCAAAAATACTTATTTTGGACGCAATCTCGACTATGAATTTTCCTATGGCGAAGAAGCCGTCATAATCCCCCGCAATTTCCCCTTTAACTTTCGTGAAGTCGGCACACTTAATTCCCACTACGCTATCATCGGCATTGCCTATGTCCCCGATGGCACACCGCTACTCTACGATGGCATCAACGAAAAAGGTTTAGGCGTAGCTGGACTCAATTTTGTTGGCAACGCCATTTATAATGAACACGTTGATGGCAAAGATAATATCGCTCAATTTGAGTTCCTAGACTGGATCCTGAGCCAGTGCGCCACCGTAGCCGAAGCCAAAATCCTACTCGCCAAAATGAATTTTCGCAATATTTCCTTTAGCGAACAACTCCCGGCAGCCGAACTACATTGGATGATTTCTGATACTACTGGTGCCAGTATTGTAGTGGAGTCTGTCGCTAGTGGCCTCAAAGTCTATGATAATCCAGTTGGCGTACTCACAAATAACCCTCCCTTTGATGAACAGCTCTTTGGGCTAAACAATTATATGCATCTTTCTGCCACCAACCCAGTCAACACTTTTGCACCAAATATTCCTCTGCAAACCTATAGCCGTGGCATGGGCGCCATCGGCCTACCGGGTGACCTTAGTTCCGCTTCGCGTTTTGTCAAAGCTAGCTTCACCAAACTCCATTCCCTATCTGCCGATGATGAGCTTTCTAGCGTTAGCCAATTCTTCCACATTCTTCACTCTGTCGACCAACAAAACGGTTGTTGTGACCTTGGCAACGGCAAATACGAACATACCCTCTATAGCTCCTGCTACAACCTAAATGAAGGTGTCTTCTACTACACCACCTACAACAATCACCAAATTTCCGCTATCAAACTTCATAACGCCAACCTCGATAGCACCGAACTCGTCCGTCTCCCAATTATTGAAACTGAACAAATTAATTACCAAAACTAAACAAAAAATGGAGCCATTGGCAGGGATCGAACCTGTGACCTGCTCGTTACGAATGAGCTGCTCTACCAACTGAGCTACAATGGCATCACCTTCCCATTATATCACATACTACATGTCTAATACAGTACTAAGGCAGCGGAGGGGGAAAGCGTACCAGCGATTATTGGCGTATGATGGGCTCATTTCTCCGTCTCCAAAAGAAAGATAATATGCAAATGTGTCAACATAGTAAGTTCTTGACGACCAATCATAAATAAACTCACCAACACGCCTAAGAGTAGCCTCATCAACTCCTGGCAGGTTTATCAACCCGCTGCGCACGAGGCTAGATTACTTCGTGCGCAGCGGGTATATTAATATGGAGGAGATAGCGAACGTCCTTAGAAACGCCGCTCAGAACGGCTATGAATGGACGTCACGTGGTTCAGGCACACGCTTTGACGGAGTATTGATACTTAGTGCTTATTATCCTAATCTTGGCTCCACTGGAATAAATCCGTCAGACGGTCCATATAATCGCTTTTATGGTTTCCCCCTCCGCTGCCTTAGTACTGTATTAGACATGTAGAGAGCTATATATTACACCTAGGGTTTCTGATATTTCCCATACAAAACTCCCGCCATAAAAGCAGGAGTTTTGTATTTCTAGCTATCTTTATTGTGCAACTGCATCCAAATGACGAATGAAAATCAAATCATCCACAATGCCAATCACCGCTGAAGCCACCATTGCCCAGCCAACGATTGCTAACACCGCACCGACACTAATCACCATATAAATACCAAGTGCCAGCATCACCATCGAAAGCAAAAGTACATAGAACCACTCTTTAATTCCAGCCGTATGCATCTTGATTGCCGCATTCATACGAACCAAAGCACCGTAAATCATCCAAGCCCCCACCACAATACCGATTACCTGGCCAAGTTGCTCCCATAGCACCACGGCAATTACACCGAACACTAACGCTACAATGCCATAAAGCAAATCATTATTGTAGAAATCATATTTACCATGTACGGCAAAATAATTAATAATCTTGTACACACCTTTAATCATCAAGAAGATACCTACCACATAGAAGATAATCTTAGTGATTCCCTCTGGGTTGATCAATAGCAGCACACCAAACAAACCAACTACAAGCGATTCCAAAATCGCCAACCAACTCACGCTCTTTGCCCGACGCATCACTGGCATTTCTGCCTTTGGCGCACTCTTACGACTGCTAGTGGTCTTAGCTGATTTTGTAGTCTTTGTTGACTTTGTACTGGTCGTTTTAGCTGACCGAGTTGACTTCTTTGACGCTGTCTTTTTTGCCGCAGCACCTGTTGCCATTTTTTTGCCTCCTATTTTCGATGAACAAGTTTTTGCCCACCAAGTTCAAGTTATTTTCTTCATTGTACTATATTTTTATCAAAAAGAAAACATTCTGCCTCTCGACAGAATTCGCGCAACTTTTCCACAGGGTGTGGTGCGGGTATGGAGAGTCGGACTCCAATCTCATCCTTGGGAAGGATACATAATAGCCGTTATACGATACCCGCAATGCCTATATTATAGCACACTATTCTTCAGTCGTTGACGTTTCTTCTGCGCCAGCTTCAATCTGCAAATTGCCAAAAGTAATATATTCCTTCACTTTTCCTTCATCATACAGATTCGCCACCCGCAAATCAAACTCTGAGAACGTAATCTTAATCGATGAATAGTTCACCTGATCATCGGTCTTCTCGGCCAGTTTCACATAGTAATAACCATCACCATTACTAGACAGAAACTTATCACTTACCTGCCCCACTTCCAGCGTCATTGCTTTATTTGAGCGTCCTCCATCCACGTTCTTGTTATCCACCAACTGCCCAGTCGCTTCATATTCTACCTCGGCACCCAAAGCATCAGCTACCGCCCACAGGTCGCCATCCTTCTCCGTAATCAAATTATCTACCTGCCCCACCAAATCCTGTGCATGCGTGTCCACCGCTTGCGCCACTTTTGACTTCATCAAGGTCAAATACAACATTCGACGATACTCGGTCCGGTTCATGCCAAAATTATCCCGCACAATCTTAAGAAAGCTCTCCTCGCTCCGCTCCACGCCACCTACCTTACGATGTTCGTCAAACGCCTGCGTAATCTCGTCATCCGTCACAGTAATGTTCATTTCGCGCCCTAACTTCAAGGCATAAGTATACATTACCGCCTGTTCCATGGCTGCCTCTTTATATCCTTCGCGCACCATCTCAGCATCTTCCCCCTCACCCAATTGCCCGCCTTGCTGCTCGGCCGCCTGCAAATTACTCCGATAAATCATCAGATAATCGCTATATCGCACTTTAGCACCATCAACTTCCGCCACTGGCACTGGCAACACCTGCGTAATTCGATAAACCATATTTCCAGTATCTTGCACCTTGTAGAGCATCGCCCATCCGGCCACCACCATCAAGACAATTGCAATCACCGCCACCAGCACAGTATTGATGATCAATTTATGCTTGGCGTACTGCATCGGATATTTGAACTTCCGCCCCTGTGCCAACACCTCTTCACGCCGTTGTTCTACTTTTTCTCGCTCGGTTGTTGGTTTCTTCTCAAATAAACTCATCTTGTTGCCTTATCCGCTAAATCTTGTAATATATTATAAATCTTTTCTGGTTTTCGCACCATACTAATTGTCATATCGCACACCTGTGTCTGAATTAAAAGCGTACCATAGCCAAACATTCCCCCTTTGATTCCCGGAACCTCGTAGCTAATGCTCTGAATTTTGTCCAGACCTAAATCCACCACCGTCTTACGAAATAGCCCCTTCTGCCGCACCTGGCGAATGCGCTGATTCGTTACCAAATAATAAGAAAAATGCCACAACATATAACCATACAACAAACCCAAGACACCTACCAATAATGCGCCCAACCACACAAAAAACATCCTCTGATCGTCTCGCCACAACACCATTGGTATCGCACCTAGCACAGCCCACATCATCAACCAAATCACACCTCGCCAAATCGTCACCATATGTCGCCGAAAAATCAACTCCACTTGTTCCCCTTCGCGCTGACCCTCAAATGCCATTGTGCTCATATTTACATTATAGCATACATATCTAATACAGTACTAAGGCAGCGGAGGGGGAAAGCGAACCAACGATAATATGTTCCATGATGTGATGGTACTAGCCCATTATCGTTAAAATCAAGTAGATAAGCAAAATCTGGTGATGGCCCCATGCGCGACGTCCAATAATAACTACGCCCACCAGGATACTTTAGAGGCTCAGCATAAGCCGTACCAACGTACCCGCTGCGCACTTTGGTTTTACTTCGTGCGCAGCGGGTGGATACATTTACCTGGAGTAAGTGGCTCTACCTTTAGAGTTGCCGGCACCAATGGCGGTGAATGGTCATCATACTTAGCCTCAACCCGTAGTGATGGTACTACTATCCCTAGCGGCTATTATTTTGGTTTTACCACTTCAGTAGTAGCCCCATCTGGCGGCCCTGATTATCGCTACTATGGTTTCCCCCTCCGCTGCCTTAGTACTGTATTAGACATGAAGAAACAAAAATGGTGACTCGGGCGGGAGTTGAACCCACAACCTTCTCCTTAGGACGGAGCTGCTCTATCCAATTGAGCTACCAAGCCATAGGGTAATTATAACATGTTATAATTACATAAATATAACTCATAATTTGGAAAAGGATAGTTATTAACTATATAATAGATTTTTTAGCATTAGGTATATTGTACGCCTTCGTATTTTATAAAAAATGGAAATCAAAAGGAAAAAACATATTATTTATAAATACGGTCATGTATGTATATTTGTCTTTTGTTTTATATTTTACTTTAATGCCAATAATAACCTCTCTTCCTTTTATATTTAATCACTCATACAATCCGATGAATTTAGTTCCGTTTATAGATGTCCTATCCAGGAGGGGAGATTTTGCCAGACAAGTAGGGTTAAACGTCTTAATGACCATTCCTTTCGGCTTTTTATTCCCTCTCACAGGCAAAGAAAATTCTAAATTTTTAAAGACCGTTTTTTATTGTTTCTTGTTAAGTTTGACCATTGAGCTGTTGCAACCCTTAATAAACGGCTTTCGATCAGCAGATATAACTGACTTAATAACAAACGTAACGGGCGGAATTATTGGTTATATATTTTACTTAATATTTAAACCCCTAACTAATAGAATATTAGATAAGGTTTTTCGTGCGCAGCGGGTGGATAAACCTACTTGGCACTGATGGTGCTTTTCGGGGCGCTGGCAATGGAGGCTACGGCTGGTCGTTACGAATGAACAATTTGGCCAGTGCCTACTATCTTGATTTTTACGCTACAGGTGTCTACCCATCACATGGTCCAAACAACCGTTGGCATGGTTTCCCCCTCCGCTGCCTTAGTACTGTATTAGACATGGAGAAATCGTAGCGCATCGAATCAAAAAGAGCCTGATAGGCTCTTTTTTTGGGAGACGACACCAGATTTAGAGAAATTAGTAAACCCGGTGTGTCACAGAAAGATTCACTCTAACGAGTGTACTTCTCATTCAAATCAGAATAATCGTACAGCTCTTCTGGCTTAAACCACAAAGCGATTTCCTTCTTCGCTTCGTCCTTACTACCACTAGCATGTACCAAGTTTGGCACGCCCACACCCTTCGCATCGGAATAACCAAAGCTCATGTGCGCGTAATCGCCACGAATTGTACCCATTTCTGCTGATTTTGGCTCAGTTGGGCCAACAATCTTACGCACCAATGGCACCGCCTCAATTCCCTCAAGCACCATTGCAATCACTGGACCAGTCATCATGTAATTCAAGTTATAACGAAAAGCCTGTTCACCCCGACGCGTAATCATCTGACCAATATCTTCGTAGTGCGCCCGATACTGGTCCTCGTCTGGCATCACCATCTTAAGACCAACGATTTTCAAGCCCACACGCTCAAACCGCGTGATAATCTCGCCCACAATACCACGTTGCACTGAGTCTGGCTTCAACACTACCAAACTACGTTCTACTAGGTCTTTTTCTTTTCCCATAAAACTCCTTTTCTTTTCCTAATTATACTATAATTTACCAAAATAAAAAATACCCCGCCAAATAACCCAGCAAGGCACCTTCCTCATCTCACTATGTCTAATACAGTACTAAGGCAGCGGAGGGGGAAAGCATAAAAGCGATAAGTGTCATGTGAAGCGTATACGCCATTAGCACCATAATGTAGCGCATAAGCGTGTGTAACCGTAGAGAATGTCCGTGATGATTGCCAATGTCCTCGTTGCCCAGCATGCCAATATTTGCCGCCATCTGGCCCAGTCCATCCGCTGCGCACGATTGAACTAGTAACTGCGTTACTAGTTCAATTCAAATTTATCTCTGTTCTATGATATAATTTTGTAGTTTTATCATGCTTGTGCTTGGTAATTTATATTTAAATATGCTAAACTAAACGCCAATATGAACAACTATCATTTTATTATACCGATCAACCTTAAGCCACAGCCTAATAAACAGGAGCAAACAGTTGCAAAATTATTGACATCATATGAGTTTCCCGATACACTCTAACTATTAGAAGGTAGATGCGCTCAGTATTGAGCAATAGGTTACCTTCTTTTTTGTGCGCAGCGGGTTAATACTTTTAGCCAATATCAGTAGCGCAACATTCTGGCATGCTGGTATTAATGGTTACTGGTGGGCGTTACGTGGTTCTAGCATGCGCTACGATGGAACTACTGCGCTCAGCGCCTACCATCTAATTATCTCAGGAGCGGTAGTTAATGCATCTAGTGGACCAAGTGATCGCTACTACGGTCTCCCCCTCCGCTGCCTTAGTACTGTATTAGACATGTAGAAGGCTATTCCGTTGTTTCCGTATGAAACCGATCATGCACTTCTTTCAAATGCTGATCCGTCACATGTGTATAAATTTGCGTGGTGGAAATATCCGCATGCCCCAACATCGTTTGCACCGAGCGCAAATCCGCTCCATTCATTAACAAATCCGTCGCAAAACTATGACGCAAAGTATGTGGCGACACGTGCTTGGTGATACCAGCCAGCTTAGCATACTTTTGCACAATCCGTTCCACCGAACGCGGCGTCAAGCGTCGATAATCGCCACTTGTATCCACCGCCTGCGTCCGCTTACTATTACTCAAAAAGAGTGGCGCCAAAGTATCTGTTCGCGCATTCAAATATTGCTCTACCCAATCCGCCGCTGATGGCGAAATAAAGACTGGACGATCTTTGCTTCCCTTCCCCCGCACGATAAATTCCCGTCGCTGCAAATTAATCGAGTCTCGATTTAGCTTTGTCAATTCCGACACACGCAATCCACCTGAAAATAGCAGCTCAATAATTGCCCGATCCCTCAAGCCACTTTCCGTACTCGTATCAATCTCTTTCAACAATGCCTCTACCTCATCAAAATGCAAAAAAGTCACCTGTGGCCGTACGATATGCGGCAGTTCAATCAAACTCGGATCCATCGATTTTATCTCACGCTGCGCCAAATACTTCAAAAACCCGCGCAGAGCAATCAAATGGTAAGCCTGCGTAATTGGTTTTAGCCCCTCACCCTGTTCATTCTGAATCCGGTTCAACTGCAACCGGAATTTCCGCACTAATTCCCGTGTAATATCCTCCGGCTTCAAACCCCCATCCTTCCCCGCAATTTCCTCCGCTATGTCCAGAAACCGAAACAGGTACCGTTCGTAATTAATCGAAGTTCGCGTCGAACGTCCGCGTTCCACCTCCAAATGCTCCAAGTAATCTGTAATCAAATCCGACACATATAATTCGTCTTGCATAACCATATTATAGCACTCCATTAATCGCGAAAATACACCACAAAATCCCCAAACTGCTTTTGTTGTAATCCTTGCAAATTCTCCGACTCACCCAAGGTCACAAAAACCTCAGCTTCGGGGTTCATCACAAAATTATATCGTCCCACTCGCACTACGCCGTTATTCTCTACGACCTTATCTCGCCGAAACTCCTCCGCCTCAATCCCATCAGCTAGCAGAACATAGATATATGGCTGCTGCGGTGCTACCTGCGCCACAATCTCACCATCGGTCTTAGTCTTAGCAAAATCCAACGCCTCCGCCAGACCTTCCATCGACACGAACAAATCCTCGTTTCTCGTCTCCACCGGATATTCCCAAAAATACCATTTCGCAAAGCACCCAAATCCCACTGCATAAATTATACCAAGTACCATCAAACTCCATCGCCAACGGCGATATAGCCACACGATCGCCACTACCAAAGCATAAATCAACGGCACAAAAATTGCATTGATTTTATTAATATTTGGTTGCGCCATAATCATCGCACAGCCAAAACTTGCCACCAAAAGCGCCAACATCATTGCGTCCAAAGAAAATCCCTTAGTCTTTTTCTGCGTAGTTTTGTCACCCCTTGCCCACACGGCTACCTGCCGCGCCATCAATCCAATTCCCAAAACCACCAACGGTACACTCACGTAGTACATCGTACCAAACTTTGCACTCGCATTGTAACGCAAGAAATCACAACCGAAAATCACTGCCAAAATGTGCAGATTCTGTCCGATATTCCACAAGCTAAATTCCCCGCCCCGATAAAACCACATCTTAGGTACAGAGAAAAACGGCGTAGAAATTTCACCCAACCAACCTTGATTAACCGCCAACATTAACATTAACGGCAACGCCAGCAATCCCAGTGGCACAACCAACGCCACAAGTTCCATCCATCGCATACGTTTCGTCACCAACGCATAGATTATCACAATTGCCAAGAATATCGGCAAAATCACATAAGAAACCGCGTAAGTATATAGCGTAACGCCCAACAAAATCCCTGCAAGCACAAACTGCCACATCTTATGTTCATTCAAGGCCCACCATAAGGCCGCCACCGCCAAAATTACCATCGGAAATAGCAAGTATGATTCCAATCCCCACCGCGCATGCATCACCGCAAACGGCAAAATCGCCATCAGTGCTAAACTTGTCAGCGCCGCCAACTTGCCTTTGGCACGGCGCATCAACGCATAAAGCACCCCCGCTGCCACCAACGCCATCACTACAGCCGGAATTCGAATCGCCCAAATGCTAAACCCAAAAACCCGCACCACAATTGAAGCTAAATAAGTATATAGGGCATTCTGTCCACCACCAAAGTTAATCAAATATACTGGATTATGATAGCCAAATCGATCCATGCCGTCTTTTGCCAGCGCCATCGCATCATAAGCCATTCCCGCTTCATCCACGTGCAAACCAGCTGGCACTTCTCCTAGCTTAAACGTCAAAACCGCCACCAAAAACACTGCCAATATGCCCGCCAGCACAATCTCAGCCTTCTTGCTCAAAGCAAAGTTCTTTGGTGTAGCCGTCATTTACAACCCTACTTTAATCAGTAGTGGCAAGCAATTCCCTAGTACCATCACAATCACAAATGCCGCCACCAAAAACGGCCCAAAATGTACTACATGCCCCTTACGCTTCAACGCGCTTGGAAGCGCAATTATATCCCCCAATAAATTCGCCAGGAAAATCGTCCATAATGCCAACCACCAATCCGACAACGCCAACGCCAGAGACAAAGCCAAAAGCCAGTCCCCACCGCCCATCAATCGCTCCTTCGAAGCTTTATAGATTACAAAACACGTTCCCGACAAAATCAAAACACCACCTAGCGCACTCCACAAAAATCCAGGCAGGTCAACATCATCCATCAACCGCACTTCATAAATCTTTAGCAAAAATACCATCGCACCAATAATAATCGCCAAGATCAACAAAACCGTTGGTAATTCACCCCATTTCGCATCATAGACCGCCAGCACCATCAATACCACTAACAAAATCAAGATAACCACAAAAATCGCCAAACGTACCGCCAAGAACTCCGGATGTAACGCCAAAATATCCCACTGCGTCAAAATCGGCAACAAATAAGCCCAGCTCATCATTAAAAATGCTACCGCCAAGCTAATTTCTGACAAAAAATCTGCCCAACCAATTTCCTTGTGACAATAGCGGCACTTCCCTCGCAGTATCAGCCACGAAAAAATCGGAATATTATCGTACCATTTGATGCGTTTTTTGCAGTGCATACATACTGACCACTGCCCTAGATCTTTCTTTTTTACGGCATGATAGCGCCAACGCCACGCCTGACAGCACGCAAACGAGCCAAACACGGCACCAAGCACAAACATCATCGCCAAAATTGCAATTGTAACCGCTGTATCAACCATAAACATATTATATCACAACTTTCTAGTGAAGCAGGTAATACGCTTTTCGCCATCGCACGGGTGCGCCTCTGCTCATCTAAAGAATCGCGCCCGGCGCAGCCCCAGTGATCAAGCCACAGTGCTCGCCAAAAAGCGTATTACCCACCTTACCAAGAACGCCAAGTTTTCTACACCATAAAAAACTAGACTCAGCTTTGGGCTTAGTTATCTCGGAACTAGTGCTAGGAAAGAGTGAGCACCGCAAAGGAGACGTACTTAACGTACGTCTCCTGCGAAGCGGAACTCTTGACAACGCAATAGTCCGAGAGAACAAGCCCTTAGTCTACTTACTGCCTTCGCAATAAACGCCAGCACCCTCTAGCTTATACATCACTACGTAGTCACGAGCATTCCTAGATGACACTGCCTTTTCTCCATCGCACTTAGCTTTCTTGATGATATATACCATGTAGTCATCATAATCCTCATTCGACAAAGTGAACTCACCATCCGACAACTCACCCAAATCATCAATCGTCAAACCATAAGCCCAACCCTGTGGATCAATGAACTCGTTCTCAGTCGCATTAACACCATTCATATAATTACGAATAAAGCACTTCGCTGCATTCGGGTTGGTTCGTGAACATTCCCACGTATCCATTGGTTCATACTGACCATCTGGCACGGCATCCACTTTGCCACTGTTTGGCAATTTACCATTATTATTGTTTTGATAATTCATAATGCCCCTCTCCACATTTGCCAGAGCCGTACGCCGCTCAGTATCACGTTGGCTCCGCTGCAAAGCCGGCAAAGCAATAAATACCATCAAGAAAATCAAACCAGCAATTGCTAAAACCAAGACCACCTCAATGATAGTAAAACCACCCTTATCACCTGTGCCCATTTTGCGTGTAGTCTTTCGCGAATTTGACATCATATTAATCCTTTCCTTTTTAGAATAAACTATTTTAATTTTGCTTTTATTATAACATACCTTTTATGCTTGCTAGCAAATTTTACACACCAATCTTACTTACCAAGCTATAAATCGGGAACAATACCGCTCCCACAATTCCGGCAGCCACCAAAGCCAACGCCACCATCAAAATCGGCTCAATCATCGTGCTAATCGCCGCAATACGCTCATCCAACTCATCTTCATAGACTTTCGCTGCCTTACCCAACATTTCGTCAATTTTACCTGACTGTTCACCAGTCGCCGACATCTGCGGCAATAGCGGCAGGATATAATCTCGTCCTTTCAAGGCTACACTTAAAGGTTTACCGCTACGCACCATCGTCGCAGCTTGCGTAATTTGATCTTCCAAGACAATGTTGTTCATTGCCTCGCCAGAAATCGTCATCGCCTCCAACATGGGCACCCCCGCCGAAAGCAGCATTTGTGCCGTCCGCACAAACCGTGCATTATAAAGCCTTAGAAACAATCCCTTAAACACTGGCACATTTAGCTTAAACGTCGCCAGCCACTTCTTCCCCACGTCCGTCTTGCGGAATTGTAAGAAGAACCAAACCAGGAATCCGATAATAACCAGAATCATCCACCAGTAATTCACGACAAAATTTGACGCTCCCACCAAAATCTTGGTCATCCACGGCAATTCTTCGCCCAAATCACGGTAAAGGCTTTCCACTTGCGGCACCACCGCCACCATCATAAAGATAATGACTACCACAATCACTAACAGCACAATCGCTGGATAAACCATCGCACCCCGAATCTTAGAAATCATTGCAGCATCTTTTTCCTGCTGTTCAGCCAATCTTTGCAATGATATATCCAACGTGCCCGAAGCTTCACCCGCCGCAATCAAAGATAAATAAACTTTATTAAACACTTGCGGATATCTTCCAAAAGCCTCACGCAGAGTCTTACCGCCTTCCACCTGCGCCAAAATGTCCTCAATCATCGCCTTAGTCGGCTTGTCTTCAGTCTGTTCCGCCACCATCCGCAAAGCAGTTGGCAATGGCAAACCAGCGCCAATCAAAGTCGCAAACTGCCGCGTAAAGATAATACGCTGCTTGCTAGTTACCCGGTTCTGAAACCGCGCCAACCAGCCGTCCTTACGCTCTTCCACGATTTTCTGTGGCGAATACCCCTGGTCAATCAAAATCCGACCAGCCGCACGTTCATTATCAGCTTGCACGCTACCGCTAACTACGCGCCCAGTTTTCTTGTCCTTTGCTTTGTAGTTATATCGCTTCATGCTAACCTCTTGCTAACCGGTCAAACTCCGCCATGTCTACTGCATACTCACGTGCTACATCATAAGCAATCACACCGCTCTTCACAAACTTAGCTAACTCCCGATCCATTGTCTGCATTCCCTGACTCATGCCAGTCTGAATCGTCATATCCAGCTGATGAGTCTTACCTTCACGAATAATGCTACGCACTGCTGAATTCGTTACTAGAATCTCCGTTACTGCTACGCGTCCACCCTCAATTGCTGGCACCAACCTTTGACTACAAATCCCCACCAAGATGTTCGCCAACTGTGCTCGCACTTGCGGTTGCTGATGTGCCGGGAACACGTCAATCATACGATCAATACTCTGCGCTGCGCTATTAGTATGCAAAGTCGCAAACACCAAGTGTCCCGTCTCCGCCACCGTAATCGCCGCTTGAATCGTCTCTAGGTCACGCATCTCACCAATCAATACCACATCTGGGTCTTCACGCAGAATGCTCCGGAGCGCCGCCGCAAAACTGTAAGTATCATAGTGTACTTCACGCTGCGCCACTACCGCACGTTTTGACTGATGCGTAAATTCAATCGGATCTTCAATCGTAATAATATGTACAGCCTTCTCGGAATTGATTTTGTCTACCAAAGCCGCCAGAGTCGTAGTTTTACCCGAACCAGTTGGACCGGTCACCAACACCAAACCATTCGGATGGTCGGCAAAAGTCCCTACTACACCAGGCAAGCCCAAGTCCTCAATGCTACGAATGACATTTGGAATCAAACGAAAAGCCGCCGCCAAATTCCCTTTTTCATAGAATGCGTTAACACGAAAACGTGCTAAATCCCCAAAAGCAAAAGAATAGTCAAATTCTTTATCTTTTTTCAAAATCATCTTTTGGTTAGAATCCAAAGTCGAGAATACCAACTGCTGAATCGCCATATCATCCAAAGCCGGATAAGTCGATAACGGTCGCAAAACTCCGTCTATACGCAAAACTGGTGGCAATCCTGCTTGCAAATGTAAGTCCGAAGCACTATGGCGCAAACATTCATCCAACAAAATCTCAATCGTCACTCCATTCGGCACTACAGAATTATTTGCTGGCAAACTCGTAGCCGCAACCTCCACATCGGTCACCGCTGGATTCGTAGCCGCCTTCGGCGCAGGCTTCTTTTCACTGGACTTCGCTTCAGTTCCCGCTACCGATTTTGCCTCCGGCTTCTTCGCCTCAACAACAGGTTTCGACACCACCGGTGGTTTTGCGCCTCCCACCTTCGGGATCTGACTTTCAATCACTGGCGGCTTAGCTGTCAAATCTTTGGGCGCTTCCTCTACCGCTAATTTCGGCTCTGGAATATCGGCCATGCTCACATCCATTGCCACTGGCGCCTGAGTCGGAGCAGTAGGCATCGCTTGCACAGAATCAGCTGCCGGAATGGCTGGATTTGGCACAGGTGCAGGTGTAGTTCCAGCACTAGACATACTCACATTCATCGGAGGCATCGCCCCAGATGTTGGCACGCTGTTGATATCCGGAATATCCGCTGGCGCAAACGGTGAAGTTGGTGTTGTCATATTTGTATCTTGCATACCATTATCCATATCTTTATTTTACCATAAGCCTTTCACTTTTACCATTATGCGAGGTCGCTCGCCACCCGATTAACCTCTTCCATTGTCGTTATCCCCGATAGTGCTTTTAGCATCCCATCCTGACGCATTGTGACCGTGCCTTTTTCTTTCGCTATCCGCATCACTTCAGCCGACGTCGCATGCGAAATAATCAATTTCTGAATATCTTCATCAACGTCAATCGCTTCATACAAACCAGCTCGACCCGAATACCCACCCGGCGAATCTTGATCGTCCACCCCTTTGACTAAAGTATAAGAGTTCTGATTGGCTAACGGCAAACCCGCATAGCCCAAATCTTCGCTCACTTCAGGTACATCCTCCTGTGATTTTGGTAACAAGCCACCCACTACATTGTTAATTTCTTCAGTCTGCATTTCTGTACTTTGCACTACAGTGCGTTTTTCTGAAACTCGCCGCACCAACCGCTGACCAATCACTGTATTCAAAGTCGACGCCAACAAGAACGGCTCAATTCCCATATCCAGCAACCGCGGCAAAATCCCTGCCGCCGAGTTCGTGTGCAAAGTAGAAAACACCAAATGCCCCGTCAAAGATGCCTGCACTGCCAAGTTTGCCGTCTCACTATCACGAATCTCTCCCACCATCACCACATCTGGATCCTGACGCAAAATACTGCGCAATCCCGAAGCAAACGTCAAGCCAGCATCTACGTTTACCTGAATCTGATTCACTCCATCCATCTTGTACTCTACCGGGTCTTCCAGAGTCACAATATTAATCCGCTCACTTTTGATTTTCTTGATCAAAGCATACAGAGTCGTACTTTTACCTGAACCAGTTGGGCCAGAAGTCAAAATCATACCATTTGGTCGACTAATTCCCGCCAAAACCGTTCGCAGCGCTCGGCCCGTCATACCCATCGCTTCAATTTCCATACTTGTACCTGACTTATCCAGCAAGCGAATCACCACTTGCTCACCCCACACCACCGGAGAAATCGCAATACGCAAATCCACTTCTTTGTCACTCACCATCACAGCAAACTGGCCATCCTGCGGGATACGGTGTTCGTCAATCTTCAAATTCGACAGAATTTTAATTCGCGACACCAACGCCGGCTCAATTGCTTTGGGTAGTTCCATCACCTTGCGCAGCACACCATCAATCCGACAACGAATTACCAAGGCATTTTCCAAAGGCTCAATGTGCACATCCGAAGCCTTACTTTTGACGGCAAATTCCAAAATCGAAGTCAAAGCCTTGGAGATTGGTGAATCTTGCGTAATCGTTTTGACATTCGCACTTGCAGCCTTTTGCGCCACTTCCTGATTAGTAACCTTCACCGCCTGCGCCACACCAGTAAAGTCGCCCTTATACTGATTCAAAACCGATTGAATTCCGTCGCTCGAAGACATCACAGCTCGCACTGGGCGCCCAGTCAAGGTCGATAGATAATCTACCGCTTGCACATTCCCCACGTCTAGCATTGCTACCACCATTTGGCCATTGCTCTCGCCAAGTGGCACCACCATGCTCCGCTCCGCCACATCATACGGCAAAAGCTTCAGAACATTCTGCCCCATCTCCACATCACGCAAGTTCACATACGGCACGCCCATAACTGTCGCCGTCGCATGTGCAATCATTTCATTGGTCACCAACTTCTTGTTCGAAAGCGTTGCCAACAGTGGCTGCTTGGTCTGGGCGACTTCTTGCTGTACGCTTGCAACTTCACCAGCATCAACCAACCCCTCATTTACGAGAAGTTGAATTACTCTGTCAAGCCCATCCTTAGTTAATAATGCCACCCTATTCTCCTGTTGTGTCTTCTGGTGTTTCCTCAGTTTCTTCTTCAGTTGGCGCTTCTTCACGACCACAAGCAATCAACTCGGCCATATCCAAAATCCCGTTCTGATCCATATCCACACAGCTTCCCACATAAACTTCCACCGTTGGATTTACAGCATAACCATTAAAAATCTCTGGATCTGGCGTTGCTAATCGGTTTTCTATCACTTTACTTAGAGTCTTATATTCCGTCGTTGCCAAATCTGGATCGCCCATAATCGCATTGCACAAGAAAAACGCCGCCAAAGTCCCAATCCCCGCAATTAGAATCAAGGTGAAAATATCTGATTGCTTCATTACTCGCTCTCCTTGTTTGCATTGCTATTTCTACGTTCGTTCACACGTGCTTTGTTTGAGGCATACAATTTTACCATCGTTTCAATTGGTTCTTGTTCGCTCAAATAATAGGCGTTCGCCGAAGCTTGCAAGCTCAACCCGGCAGAAGTCCACTCTACTGTGGCGTTAGTAATATCAAACTCCCGAATCGATTGCTCAATCTTATTTAATACACCCAATACTACATCGTCTGCACCCTCAATTCGCAGTGTCACTGGAATCACATCCACGCCACTGATGTCGGACTTTGTGCTATCATCCCGCGGAGAAATCCGCTCTGGTTCCCAACCCGCCAGTACAAAGATTTGGTTCAGACTTGCCATCAAAGCTTCAGTATTCTTCAAAGCCGGCAAAGCATCTGGAATCACACGCAAAGCGGAACAAATCTTAGAAGATTGCAAATATTGTTGCTTTTCCTTCTCGTCAGTTGACTCTTCGTATAACTTGTTAAAATCAATCCGTGTGCCCGTCTCATCAAAACAATTCTCGTTACGCTGCCGTGCCACTGACTCCAAATCTGTATTTTGCGCCATCTGTGTCAAAATCTTATAACGCAAACTATTTGTCACTTTTTCCAGAGAAACCTCATTCGGATTACACTTCTCCAACTCTTCCGCACTCAAACGCCCATTATTATCTGTGTCTACACAAACACCAACGTTACGGATAGACTGGTCATACGCTGTAATAGCTTCATTTTTCTCACCAATCACCATCGCATTAAACTTGATGTATTTAATCATGAAAATTGCAATCACGATACAAGCACCCAGCACGATAGAAGCACCCAAAACCTCCAGCATAGTATACTGCTGTGCCTTGGAAATTTTCTCACGCTTTGCTTCCGCTGGTCTCTTAGTGTTATCTGCCATTTTGTGCACTCCCTCCCGTGTTAGTTGAATTCGTCAAACATTCAGTATCATTTTCACCACATTCATGCGCTTCTTGAGTAAAGATATTGCCAATCTGGACAAAAGAGTCCGTCACGTTCTGCCCCATTGGGCCAATCGCAATCATGTGCTTATTCTGGAAGGCAAAGAATGCTGGATCCACTTTCATCGTTGCGGTAAACTTCAAAACCAAATTCTCGCTCTCATCACGGCCATTAGATGAATCCGTCACCGTCAAACCATCTGGAGCAATCATACACTCATTGGTTGACGTCCATTTCGCAACCGGCGAACTGCTCACCATTTGACCACTATAATGCGTACAGGCACTCTCAAAATGTTCAATTCCCGAGACCACACCATCAAGTTCCATCAAGCCACCATTATGCCACTCAGTGAATTGTGGCGTCCGCCAAACCTTCACTCGTGCCACAGTCATACGGTAATATTTAGTTTCACCTTCCACGTCACGAATCTCAACCGTTTCATCCGAAAGCGTCGTATTACCTTCTTCATCCACCTCTACCTTAATCCCAGCAGCCTCCAAATCTTCGTAGCTCATCTCCTGCTCCGCTACTTCAACTTCCGACTCGCTATTGTAGAAAAGTTGGATGTTTGAATTCTCTGGCACCATCTCACCCAAAGCTAATGCTGCACAGCCTTCGGTGGTCAAATCCCACCAAGCATAGTAGCTATCACCCACGCGATAGGCATTACCGTCGGCATCTGACTCATTCATACACCATGTAGGAATTTCATTACCATTCACATCCACATAGCGACCATAGTCATATTTGGTCAAAGCAACACTCTTCTTGAACGCCTCCAACACACGGTAGTCAATCAACGGCGCCACTCGCGCATCGGTCTGGCCTTCCATACGCAGAGTATAATTATCTAGATCTACGCGCAACTCAGACAACTTCACAAAATCATCCCCTTGCGATAACATCACGCCGAGCGCACCAAATACGCGCGACAAAACTGTTTTTTCATCAGCAATCGCATCCAAACGCGAAAGTTGATTTTGAATCGTAATCAAATCACTAAGCTCTTCGTAACCAAGCAATTTCCCCGACATCGTTTCGAGACGCTTATCTTGATTGTGAATCGCGATATCTTGACCAGACTTGATGCCAAACAACACCAACACTACGCCAATAGAAACCACCGCCACCATGATACAAATGAACAAAACAAGATTACGTAACTTCTGCGCCCGAATCATTTGAGCTTTAACTTCTGGCACCAAGTTAATCTCATAAGTCGTTGCCACCGTAGTAATCAAATTTTCCTTCGGCTCAGCATTCTTACCGATAATCTTTGCGATTAGGTTTTCAAACCACTCTTTCATTAGTCGTTGCTCCTTTCTGCCAAACCAATTGCCACAGCAAACTCACTAGCCACGGGTCGCAATACTTGCTGTTGCTCTGGTGAAACCTTAACCAATTGCCATGGATTTCCCTGAGTAGTTGGAACATTGGTCTTCGCCTCAATATATTCAGCGATAAATGGAATCATCCCCGCAAAACCAGACAAGATAATTCCCCCTACCGGTGCATTCATATATTCTGACTGGAAGAAACGAATCGATTTCGACAACTCACTAGCAAAGCTCTCCAACGTCGAATCCAGCGCCTTGAATACTTGACCTTCCACTTTGTCCTGCGCCAAACCAAACTTCAGAATAAACTGCCGCGCCTGTTCCTCACGTACCGTCAAAGCCGACACTACCGTCCGAATCAACAATGCAAAACCACCCGGAATTGAACGCACCAATCTTGGCACCCCACGATACATCATTACGATATCTGTACTGCGCTCACCCAAGTCAATAATCAAACGAGCATCTTGCGCTCCTGGCGGCATCAAAGCTCGCGCCATCGCCAAACTCTCTGGCTCCTGCGCAATCACGTTTAAACCAAAAGATTCAATCAATTCCATTCGTGCTTCAGCGAAATCCACCGCCGTAGAAGAAACCAAAACTTCCACTTTACTGGCATCATTCGGGCATACCCCCAAACTCACATAATCCACTGTCGCCTCATCAAGTGGCATCGGAATATATTTATCCAGCTGATATTTGACGGTGTTCATCAGCTCAGCCTCGGATTGATTCTCTACTTTTACGATCGTCGTAAAAGTCTTGACCGCCGGCATACCTACTGCAATATTTTTAGTCGTAATCCCAGCTTGTTGCATGGCACCAAGAATCGTCTCCCCCAAACGCCGTACACCAGATGCCGAACCGTCTTCCAAGACTTTACGTTCCACTGGTACGTACGCAAACTTTTGCAATGACCAGCCATGCCCAGCATCACCCGACAGCTGCACCAAACGAATGGCAGTTGTCCCAATATCTAGTGCGAAGAAATCGCCCACTCCATGAATTAAGCTCATGCTAATATTATATGCTTATTTTTTATTCTGCGCAAGCGGGATTTTTATTTTTACACCATCTCATCATGTCTAATACAGTACTAAGGCAGCGGAGGGGGATACCAAGATAACGACTATTTGGTCCATCGGACGGATTTACCCTAGTAGCAAAGTTTAAACTATAGGCACTTGGCGTAACAATACCATCCGATCGTACGTTCGCTCCACGTGATGACCAAGTATAACTAATTTCTCCAGTACTCCATGACTTGCCAGCAGTTGGTACAAGATACCCGCTGCGCACGAGGCCAGATTACTTCGTGCGCAGCGGTCTCATTTCTTTGAGTGTTGGTAAATCTTGGACTCTTGGTGCTATTGGCCAGTGGTGGTCATCACAAGCAGCCGTCTATACATCAGCAACCTCTGCCTCAGCCTATTATCTTGGATTTAATACTAGTGATGTTCGATCATCTGATGGTCCAAATAGCTGTTGGCTTGCTTTCCCCCTCCGCTGCCTTAGTACTGTATTAGATATGTAAAAGTTTACACTATCTTCAGCCAATAAAACCGCTCCTGGTTTTTTCCCACCTTTCCAGTCACATCATTATCGCGCTTCTTCACCACCACAAAACCATTCCGCGCCAACCATCGTTCAAAGTCTTTAATAATCTCTCGCCGCATTCGCTCATTCTTCACCACACCCCGATTAAGCTGGTCTGATCGCGCCTCAAACTGTGGCTTTAGCATTACCAAAAAATCTGCTTTTTTATTAATAACTTCCCTAGCGTGCGCTAAAATCTCCTTCAAACTTACAAACGACACATCAGCCACCACGGTTTGAACTTGTAACTCCGTTACAAGTTCACTCAGATTTTCTCCCTGTTGTACTACCAATTTTCCAGTCTTATCAACTCCACGCACCTCAAAAAAATCCGTTTTTTCATGGAGCTCCACTCTCTGGTCATACCTCAGCGGCGCTTTCATCTGCTTAGTGCCAATTTCAATCGCAATCACCTTTTCTGCGCCCTGCCGCAGCGCCAGCTCCGTGAACCCACCCGTAGACGAGCCAATGTCGAGCACTGTCTTCCCCCGAAAATCATAACCAAACGCCCGTACTGCTCCCGCCAGTTTCAATTCGGCGCGACCAACCACTTCATTATTCATATCTACATTATATCACTCTACATGTCACATAACTACGTTATATGACATAGTGTCGACTCGGAAGAACTAAGCAAAGCTTTTTTGCTTAGTTCTTCACTCATCTCCTACATGTCTAATACGGTACTAAGGCAGCGGAGGAAGAAACCATAATAACGGTACGTAGGGCCGTTTGATGGAGTTACTCCAGTTACACCAAAATCAAAGCGATAACTACCTAGACCAGCCGAACCCCAAACATTATCCCCTCCGCGAGATGACCACCAATAGCCGCCCTGACCAGCATACCAAGATTTACCATCACTCGGCCGAAGATCACCGCTGCGCACGAACCCCAACTCTACTCCAAAATCTTACACACTACCGCCGTCATCAAACCTTTTTCACGCGGTTCGCTTTCAGCAATCATTAGCGTAATCGCTACTAGCGCCCGATCAGAAATCTTCACCTCGCCATCGTTGGTCAAATGATAGCCATTCATCATAAGAAAACTAATAAACAAGAGTGCCGCAATCCGCTTATTCCCATCAAAGAATGGATGATCTTTGATAATAAAATACAGCAAATTCGCCGCCTTCTCTGCCAGCGTGGGATAGACTTCTTCCCCACCAAAAGTCTGATAAATCGTCCGCAGAATCCCCTCAAACTCATCTCCCCGCAATTTACCAAACATCTCCCCAGCGTGCATTTCCTCGCGCAAAGCATCAATCATCTCCACGCACTGTCCAGCCTCCAGCACTTTGCGCGCCCTAACCTTACCCTGGAACTTCACAAAGCCTTCATCATACTCTTTTAACGTCCGGAAAGTCCGCGCATAGTTTGCAATCACCTCCAACACACCTTTCGCTTCCTCACCCGAAAAGCTATTCTGCGCCAAAAGTCGCTGCACAATCGTCAGCGTTCCGCTCACCTCTTCCAAACGTTTACTGGATAATTCCTTGAGGCGTCCCTCGTTTACCGCCACACCATCCACCACATATTTATGCAACACATTCGTCGCCCAAATCCGAAAGTCTGTTGCCTTACGCGAGCTCACTCGATACCCCACCGAGATAATTGCATCGAGATTGTAAACTTTGACTTTACGCGTCACCTCACGCCCACCTTCATTTTGAACCAGTAACATTTCCTTACTAGTTCGCTCTTTATCTAATTCACCTTCATTATAAACATTATTCATGTGCATCGTAATGTTCTGCGGCGTCACGTCAAAAAGTTCCGCCATCTGCGTCCGCGTTGCCCATAGCGTTTCCGTCTCCTCGTCCAGGTTAAACTTTACCGCCTTTGCACCCGTCTCATAAATCATCACACAGTCATCCATCTCTACCATCTTCATCGTCTCCACTTATTTTAGTATTACTCTCAGTATATCAACTAACACTCCATGTTACAACTGCCAACTAGTAACGGCATTACTAGTTGGCAGTCAATTCTATATCTGTTAAGTGCAACAATTTTCTTATCGATAAAACACTCTTCGTGCGCAGCGGCTTCTTGAACCTGCCTGGCCTTAGTGAAGCTACATTCAGATCTGCCGGCATCAATGGTGACTATTGGGTATCACGGGCTGGAACGTATACATCTTCTACTGCAGCAACCGCCTACCTCCTTGTATTTAATACGGCAGTCACTCCATCCTATGGCCCAGACACACGCTGGCACGCTTTCCCCCTCCGCTGCCTTAGTACTGTATTAGACATGTAGTAGTATAATATCTATATGACAACTATCAAATATCACACCACATCCACTTCCGGACAAATCACTTGGGCTGCCAGCGAATATTTTGGCGAACTTGCCGGACAAACCTACTCTCTTGGCCAAATGGAAGCCACACGAATTGCACCTCTACCCAACCTTTCCCTCACAGCCAAACTTCTACTCTCTGCCGTTGCTGGTGCCATTATCCAACATTTACTCGACCAAGACATCCCCGCCGAAGAAATCTTCTCCACTGGGCAATTTACTATCTAACCCTGAGAAAAGGCGACCAAATGGTCGCCTTTTGCATTTGCACTCGACAAATCAATCAAAATCATCTTCCATAATCTTTCTTCGTCAGCGCTCACCTTTGAGGGCTTTAATTTCATCATTCATCTTTCGCATAATCTTTATGCAACTAATCTGCATACCCCACAGAACAACACCCATGATGCCAAATAAACCGAATATGCCAGCCAGCAACATTGCAGCCCCACCTCCAACGTCCATGGAACACCTTATTGCCCAGCCTTCATGAACTCATTATTAATCTATTATATATCTGAACTTTTGTCAAGCATCGCAAAGGGGATGGACTGGGGCGAAGTTATTGCAGATGAAGTGCAAGGAAGAAGTGAAGCACGCAAAGAGGCTGGGCTTAGCGCCCTGCCTCTGCGTACTGGAACTTCTGACGCAGCAATTCGCTGCAAGAACAAGCCCTCTTATTTCTGTCGCTCGCGATAAGCGTATGTCTCAGTATCAATCGATACTACATCGCCTTCTTTGATAAACGCTGGCACCTTCACTACTACGCCCGTTTCCAAAGTAGCATCCTTCTGCACTGAGCTCGTCGTATCACCCTTCACTGCGTTTTCGGTATAAGTCACCTTTAACCAAATATTCTTTGGCAAAACCAAGTTAATTGGCGTACCATTATAGAACTGAATTTCCATTTCGTCACCATCGCGCATAAAATCCTTAGAATCACCCACCATATCCGCGTTCAGTTCGTACTGCTCAAAAGTCTCTGGATCCATGAAATAAAACTTCTCATCATCCTTATAGAGGTATTGCACTTTGCGCGTCGTTACTTCGGCTGGCTCAATTTTCTCCTGCCCCTTAAAGGTTTTTGGCAAAAGCGCTCCAGTCATCAGGTTTTTCACCTTAACATTCACAATCGAGCCACCCCGCCCCATCACTTTCTGCGAATATTCCACCACTTTATACGGCTGACCATCCAGCGTAATCAACACATTTTTCTTTAAATCGGTTGGACCATACATGCTATAGTTTCCTTCCTTTACAGTTTAGTATTCTGTAGGCGACATTAGTGGAGATGAGGTACAAGGCAAGGGCGAGCCGCGCAAGGGAGTTGGGCTTACCGCCCTACTCCCGCGCAGCACAGCCCTTAACGTAGTAACTCGCTCCAATAACAAGCCTAATTGCTAGCTACAAATGGAAGCAAAGCCAGATGCCGCGCCCGCTTCACCGCCACCGCCAACTGCCGTTGCTGCTTAGCCGTCAAACCAGTCTTAGAAATTGGCTCAATCCGACCATAAATATCAATGTAGCGTTGCAAAGTCTTCACATCGCGATAATCAAAATACAAATTTGGGTTAACTTTTACTTTTCTCATAATTTCTCCTCTTTACCACCCGTTAAAATGGAATTTCATCCAAGTTAATTTGGTCATCTGGTACATCATCTGGCACCACATCGCTGCCCATGTCAATATCAGTATCCGCACTCTTGCTAGCGCCACGATTACTGCTGTAACTCCCGCCGTTTCCGCCATTACCGTTACCGATGAAAGAAAAATCTTCCACCACAATTTCGGTACGGGAACGCTTCTGGCCGGAATTCTTGTCTTCCCAGCTACGCTGCTCCAAACGACCCGACACCAAAAGTGCCGACCCTTTGTGTACATACTGACAAATAATCTCAGCTGACTTGCCCCAAGCCACACAATCAAGATAAGACACTTGATCTTGTTGATTGCCGCTGCTATCTTTGAACGAACGATTCACAGCAATCGCAAAGCTACATACCTGCGAACCGCTACCGGTCGTGCGCATCTCTGGATCACGCGTAATGTTACCAGCGATGATCGCCTTACTAAATCCGCGCACTATTTCTCCTCCTCAGCTTCCTCAGCCTCGGCAGCATGAGCTTGACGAGCAGCCTGCTTAGCTTCGGCTTTCAATTTGCGCTCGTCCACAGTCACCAGCAAGTGGCGCAAGACTTCATCCGTAATATTGAGTGTACTCTCAATCTTGGCTGGAGCTTCGGCTGGCAACTCTACCTCATAATAATAGTACACAGCAAAATCCTGACCTTTGACGCTATAAGCTAGGCGCTTTTTGCCATCATTTTGCTCTTTGGTAATTTTGCCACCATTCTTCTCAATCAAATCTTTGATTTTGGTAGTGGCTGGTTCTAAGTTCATCTCTAAATCTGGGTGCACCAGAACCGTAAGTTCGTAATTTTTCATTACAACTCCTTTGGTTAAAGCAAGCACGGCTCTCTCACCTGCTCGCTGAGCTAATATTCCCTACCAGTTTAGCACGAATCCCCACCCCTGTCAACTATTCTCCGCCACCACCATTTGCTAGCTGGTCAAAATCATCCATCGAGCTAATCAGTACATCCCGTGGTTTATGGCCATTTGCTGGCCCAATCACACCGATTTCTTCCAACCAAATCGCCAAACCCGACACAAATCCATGTCCCTTGCCCAACCAAGTTTGCAAACTCGCCGTTGAGAACTTACCGTTTTTCAGAGTGATCTCTATCGCCTTGCGCACCACTGGATCATTCGGATCATAACGTCGCCCCAAATCACCAATCGCCCCACCATCAGATGGCCCCATACCCTTAATCTGTACTGGCTGTGCCACAACTTCGTCATTATAATCTGGGCCACGTTGTTCACGCAAGAAATCGGCCAACTTCGCCACATCATCATCGCTCGCCCAAGCACCCTGAATTCGTCGTGGTTTACCCATCATCTCCGTAGTTAGCATCAGCATGTCACCCTTACCCAAAAGCTTCTCAGCGCCAGTCATGTCTAACATCACGCGCGAGTCAATCTGGCTCCCCACCGCAAAGGCAATCCGCCCTGGAATGTTAGCCTTAATCAAACCTGTAATCACTTTTACTTCTGGACGCTGCGTGGCTAGCACCAGATGAATACCCGCTGCCCGCCCCTTCTGCGCAATGCGCACAATTGGCATCTCCAAATCCTTCCCCGCCATCATCATCAAGTCCGCCATCTCATCGATCAAAATCACGATGTATGGCATCTGTTCACCTTTGTGGCCTTCTTCACCTTCCTTTTGTTCGCTCTCCGCCTGCTTCGCCATCTTAGCATTATAGTCCACGATGTTCTTTACTCGCTCCTCTGCCATCAAGGTATAGCGTTTTTCCATCTCATTCACGGCCCAACGCATCGCAGAAAGAGCCTTATCCACCTGCGTGATAATCGGTGTAAGCAGATGTGGAATCCCATCATACTGTGCCATTTCCACCTGCTTCGGGTCCACGATGATTAATTTCATGTCACTTGGTGCATTTCGATACAAAAGCGAAGAAATTAATGTATTCGTCATCACCGACTTACCCGAACCAGTCGTACCAGCAATCAGGAGGTGTGGCATCTTGGCCAGATTCGCCACCACAGCTTTACCAGAAATGTCCTTCCCCACTGCAAAAGTCAGCGGATCGGTAGCATTCTTCCACTCTTTACTCTCCAACACTCCGCGCAAGCGCACATCAGCCGACTTCGCATTCGGTAATTCCACACCCACCGAACGTGTCCCCGGAATCGGTGCCTCAATCCTAATCTTATCCACAGCAAGATTCAACGCCAACTCCTTATCACGCGCCAAAATCTTAGACAAGTTCACACCCTGTGGCGGCCGCATCGTATACTGCGTCACCCTTGGGCCAACGTTAGCACCTTCCATCTCCACTTCAATGCCAAACTCGCCCAAAGTTGTCTTAATAATCTGTGCATTCTGCTGAATATCACCCGGATTTGCCGGTGATTGCTTCTTTTCTAACAGATTAATATCCGGCATCTTCCAGTTTGGATCACTCACTGCCACCAATGCTCGCTCAGGCTCCGGCGCCGCCGGCGCATCTTTACCAACCTTAGCTGGCTTACCACCCAACCGTGCCTTCAATGGCATCGGCTCGCTGGCCGGTGTATCATCCACGGCTACCCCAGAGTTAACCTTAATTTCCAAGTCACCACCCTTAACTTTTTCACCCTTTTCAGCTTTACGCGCCAGCCTCTCATTGCGTTTATCCTCACTCTCACCGGTATGGAAAATCGCCGCAATCCCCCGAAAAACCGTCAATGGATTTGTTTGCAAAATAAAAATCGCCGTCACAAACATCAATACCACATAAATAAAGATGGCTACGCCAGCATTCACAATCTGTGTCATTAGGCCATTCAGCCATTCACCTACAATTCCACCGGTCGGATCGTCCATGCCAATCGTCGGGATTCCCGCAATTCCTGCCACCCAGAAAATCATCAAAAACGACGCCAGCCACATCACCACCGGCAGCCGATTGTCATCACTCCGAAAAATCTTCACCGCCAACCACACCAAAAGGAAAGGTAACAAATACTGTGCGTAACCAATCAGCCAAGACAAACAGCCAATCGCAGAGTTCAGCACTGGACCACCATCGCCCAACCATGCAAAAATCAACACCACGGCTAGCACCAACATCAATACTGCCATAATTTGTCGCCAAAAACCACCGGGCAATTCATGCTCTAGTGCAACTTCTTTGGCTCGCGCTTTCGCACTCGCTGTTCGCTTCTTATTTGACGTCTTCTTGGACGTCGACCTCCGTTTTGCCATATAACATATATTATACACGACTTTTTCCAAAACACAAAAATTCCCTGGTCATAGAACTCGACCAGGGCAATTTTTAATCAGAGCTACTCACGCAAAAGCAACGTTATGCCAGCCCAACCCAGCTCTGCGATGCGTGAAATCATACACTTCCCGAGTGCAACGTTTCAGATACAGATAATTCCCCGCAAATTCCGGGTCAGCCACGTCCTTGAGCGCATAGACCAGATGGTCAATTCCCCAATTCGAATGGCCAACCATATCCGCATTGTATCCAATCTGCACAAACTTTGCACCCCGCTGCTTAGCAAGCTCCTCAGTCGCCTTGACTGCCGCATCATTGGCATACGGTCTCAGCAACGGGCTTGCCGCCGACCACGAATCACGGATCAGAATGTCCAAATCAGCCATCGTCGTATTGCGCCAAGTTAATGCCTCCGGTTCTTTACCTTCTAACAATTCCTGCAATACCAACTCCGGGATCACCCGAAAAATCGTCTCGTGGTCTCTTTTAACCAACTTCCCCAACAAAACCAATACCGTCCCACTGGTTCTCACATTCAACTGACTCTCGATCCCACGTATCGATACCGGCGTCATGGCTAACTGCCAATTTGCCGCTGCCGAGACCTCGAAAATAAGTTTTGACTCTGTTGCATGCAACAGAGTCACCTGCAGGTGACTTCCATGGTTTCTGACGATAGCGCTCTTTTCTGTAATACTCATTACTACGTTTCTCCTCTCTGATTTTTAAGATACTTCTGGTTTTAGTACACCAACAACTAAGCTCAAATTCTCATGAACTTACTATAATATTAGCACACATCTCCATTTTTGTCAATAGTTATAATGGTTTTTACATGTCTAATACAGTACTAAGGCAGCGGAGGGGGAAAGCGAAACTACGGGAATGCG
>CASXXK010000008.1 GCA_949480205.1 uncultured Candidatus Saccharibacteria bacterium | reverse complement strand
GGCATTAAATATGTCGACGAAGTTATTCTTCGCAAGGCAGGAAAGGCTGGTAAGAAATAATGAATAGTATGTTCCGTGCAAATCGCACTCGTGCTAAAATTCATGGCACTGCTGAACGCCCACGTCTTAGTGTACACATCAGCAACCAGCACATCACTGCACAAGTCATCGACGACGACAAGAGTACTACTCTAGCTTACGCTACCACTGTAGGTAGCAAACTCACCGACACCAAGACCGAAAAAGCTGCTGCAATCGGCAAAGAAATCGCCGACAAAGCCAAAAAGGCTAAAATCAAGACTGTCGTTTTCGACCGTGGATCAAAATTATATGCCGGCCGCCTCTCTGCATTAGCAGACGCCGCCCGCAAGGAAGGATTGGAGTTCTAATATGGCTGATGCTGACAAGAACGCAAAAGTCGTCAATAAGTCCGGCACTCTCAAGATGACCGACGAGACGGCTGCTACTCGCGCTCGCAAAGACATCAATGGCAAGGCCATGCCTCGCCGTAATGGTCGCCGCGATCGCAACCGCAACATGGACACTACTCCCAAAGAGTTTGACACCGTAACTATCAATATCGACCGCGTATCCCGCACCGTTAAAGGTGGACGTCGCATGCGCTTCAAGGCTCTTGTTGCCATGGGTAACCACAAAAACAAAATTGGCATCGGTATTGCCAAAGGTGGCGACGTCACTAGCGCCGTCCAAAAAGCTACCACCAAAGCCAAGAAAAATATGATTGAGTTCAACATGGATGGCGAAACCATCTGTCACGAAGTTGAAACTCGTTCTACTGGCGCCGACATTCTCATGAAACCAGCCGCTCCTGGTACTGGTATTATTGCTGGTGGCGTCGTCCGAAGCATCATCGGTCTCACGGGCATCAAAAACTTGATCTCCAAGAGCCTCGGTAGTACCAACAAAGTCAACATTGCCTATGCCGTAGTTGAAGGCTTGCGTCAGCAAGTTCCACGCAGCGAATGGGTTGGCAATGCAGACAAGAAAGCTGAAGCCAAAAAATCCACCGCAAAGAAGGAGGATAAATAATGAAGTACAACGATTTACAAGTTAATCGCAATACTCGCCCTACTCGTGCTGGTCGCGGTATTTCTGCTGGGCGTGGTAAAACTGCTGGACGTGGTACTAAAGGTCAAAAAGCCCGTACTGGTCACAGCAAAATGCCAGCTGGCTTCATGGGCGGACAACGCGCAATTATGCAAGCTATTCCAAAACTCAAAGGTTTTAAGAGCTTGCACGACAAAGCTACTGTGGTTTATACTGACCGTCTAAATGGCCTCACTGGTAAAATTGATAATTTCGTTTTGGCTGATAAGGGTCTGATTGAAAACCCATACGCCAAAGTTAAGGTTATCTCTCGCGGCGAGCTCACTGCTAAAGTTGAGCTTGAAACTCAATTCGCCAGCAAAACTGCAATTGAAGCCATCAAGAAGGCTGGCGGCAACTTCACGAAAGTCGCCGTCCCACAGCGCATCGCTGAGAAAAAAGCAGAATAAAAGTTAACAAAAAGATAAGTAGTATTTTCGAAAGAATCCGGAGACTCGGCCAAGGAAGAGCGGCGCAGCCCCGTAACGACGAGCACCGCGAACGCGCCTTGAGAAAATTACTATTTATCTTTTTTGTTGGCTTATAGTATGCTATAATGAATACCATACGGAGTAATCAGGGAATTTCATGAATTTCAAAAATATTTTCAAGTCATTCAAAAATAAAGATATGCTCAAACGCATTTTTATCGTTTTAGGGCTATTGGTAATGTATCGTTTTCTGGCGCATATCCCTGTGCCGTTTGGCGAGCCCAAGACCTTCCAAGATGCTATCCAAGCCCTGATTTCTCAGTCCGACTTTGGTGGTTTTCTCAACCTAATTTCTGGTGGCGGCCTCACGACTTTCTCTATTCTTTTGGTTGGCTTGTCTCCATATATCACTACCCAGATTGCTGTGCAGCTCATCACTAAGGCTATCCCCAGTCTAGAAGAATTATCTCAAGACGGTGAGACCGGTCGCCGCAAAATTAGCCAGTGGACGCGTATCCTCACGGTGCCAATGGCGATCTTCCAGTCCATCATCTATATCTTTATTCTTTACCAGTCCGTATCTGGCGCTGGCACGCTAGAATTCATCCCTACCACAGCCGATTGGTTGCTCTCCATCACGGCAATGGTGGCTGGGTCCATCATCCTCATGTGGTTCGGTGAACTTATCACTGAACAGGGAATTGGCAACGGTATTTCTATCATAATCTTCACCTCCATTATTTCTCAGCTTCCAACCACACTCGCAACGCTTGGCACAGCCTTGTTTGACACATCTGCTGGCTCGTTATCACTATTTGGCTGGTTTAATCTACCAGTCAACCCAGTCATCTTCTGGATTATAGTCGGTTTTGCCATTGCTGTCATTATTGTTGTCTACTTCCTCGTCAAACTCAACGAGGCCCAACGCATCGTCACCATCAACTATGCCAAACGCGTCCACGGCAACAGCGCCTACGGTGGTATCAAATCAATTTTGCCACTCAAACTCATCGCTGCCGGTGTAGTGCCAGTGATTTTTGCCACAGCTTTCTTGTCCTTACCAGCTTTGATTGGGCAACTAATCCAAACTGCCGATCCGGGGAATAGCTTCGGCAATACTCTTACGGCATTGTTTACCGCTCCGTCGCAACAAAATTTTGCTAGTCTTTATCCGAACGGCATCACTTTGCAATGGTTCTTCTATCCAACAGTCTATTTTATCCTAGTAGTACTCTTCACTTACTTCTACACTAGCATCATTTTCAACACCAAAGAAATTGCCGACAATTTACAAAAACAGGGCACCTTTATTGAAGGAGTTCGACCAGGCTTGCAAACTGCCGAGTACCTCGGCAAAACCATCAATCGCCTCAACCTCTTTGGCGCGCTCGCTCTCGGCTTTATTGCCATGCTACCATTCATTACTGACTATGTCTTCATTGTTCTAGCTGGCGCACCTCTTGGATTATCAATTTCTGGCACCGGATTACTTATCGTAGTCACCGTCGCTCTAGAAAATATCCGTCAGCTCAACTCACGAGCTCTGATGGTTACTTATGACGAATATAAATAATAAAGGAAATCCAAAAGTGGGCAAAGCGAAAAAACTAAGCAAAACAGCAAACAAAAAAACCATTTCCAGCCAAGATCCATCTTTACGCCTTCCCAAAGTTCGCCCAATCTATCTTCGCCCTAGCTACATTATCCTTGGCATTATAGTTTTACTCTTAGTGATTTTCTTCGCTAGAGTTGCGATTTGGGAACACGGTTACTTAAATCGCATGGAGGGTAGCGAACGGCACACGGCTAACAGCGGTATCACACCAGTCAACGAGATCGATGAAGATATTGACGAAAATGAACCTACCGAACAGGAAATCACCGAATACGTCGTTGCTCCAGGTAAACCACGTTATTTTTCCATTCCTAGTATCGACATCCGTAATGCTAGAATTGTGGAAATCGGCGTCAAAGCAACCGGCGAACTTTCTACACCATATAATATATATGACGTTGGCTGGTATAATAAATCCGCTCTACCCGGCACCAATGGTGTAGTCGTAATCGATGGCCATAGTGGCGTCAACGAAATCGGTGTTTTTGGTAAACTCCCACGCGTTCAGCAGGACGACTTAATTCAGATCGAAATGGGGGATGGTCGCTTATATAACTACCGCATCGTCGAAACCATCACAAAAAAGATCGGCGCCGATGCTAACAATTACATGGCCGTCGCATTATCACCAGTGACAGAAGGCCAAGGCTCACTCACGCTTATCACTTGTACTGGCGATTATTGGCTCGCTCAAAAAACTTTCTCTCATCGCCTATTCGTGCGCGCCGTTCTGGAAGAACCCACCGAGAATGATAATTAAGGGATTTTTAGGCTTTACAACCCCAAAAATCTGTGCTAAAATGAAAAAGTAATTTATGGCTAGTCACAAACAAGCTACCAAGGCTAAGGCTTCTTCAAGCAGTAGCCAGAAGGAAGTTATTAAGCTCACAGGCAAGGTCGTTGAGTCTTTGCCTAACACTCAATTTCGGGTGGAGCTTGAGAACGGCCATAATATCATTGCACACATGAGCGGACGGATGCGCAAAAATTTTATCCGCTTAGTGCCGGGAGACCGGGTCGAAGTTGAGTTAACCCCTTACGATCTGTCAAAGGGTAGAATCAGCTTTCGCTTGCAGTAATAATATTAAGTGTTGTGATTTTTACAGCATTTGTCGTGGAGGTGCGCAAAACTACGGCAACTTGTTTTAAGGCTCACAACAGGTAACGGAAAGGGTTTTGACACTGTGAAAGTACGTGCAAGTGTTAAAAAAATCTCCCCAGATGACATCATCGTGCGCCGCAAAGGAGTACTACGTGTCATCAATAAGAAAAAACCTAAGAATAAGCAAAGGCAGGGTTAAGCATGGCAAGAATTGCTAGCGTGACCATTCCTAACGAAAAGCAAGTGTGGATTGCACTGACTTACGTTTATGGAGTTGGTCGCACAACGAGTAAAGCCATCCTTGCGGAGGCCAAGATTGAGCCTACCACTCGGGTGAAAGATCTCACCGAGGCTGAAATTCAGAAAATCAACGACTTGATTGGTGTAAAATGCACCGTCGAGGGCGATCTGAAACGCCTCGTTACCAACAATATCAAACGTCTCAAAGACATTAACTCCTACAAAGGCGTCCGCCACAAGGCTGGTTTACCAGTCAATGGCCAACGTACCCGCACGAATGCACGTACGCGCAAGGGTAAAGCGATTGCTGTAGGTGGTGCCCAACCAAAGGCAGCAAGTAAGACTTAGGAAATAGGAGTATAAAAATGGCAGAAGAGATTGAAAAGAATCTAGATGCTCCTGTTGCCGAGGAGCAGGTCACCAAGACCAAAGTCAAAGGCAAAAAAGGTAAGCGCGTTGTAACTTCTGGTCAAGTTCACATTCAAGCTACCTTCAACAATACTATCATCACGATCACCGACAAATCCGGTGGCGCACTTGCGGCCAGCTCAGCTGGCGCCAACGGCTTCCGTGGTAGCAAGAAGGGCACCGCTTATGCCGCCCAAATCGCCGCTGAAAAAGCTCTTGAAGTCGCCAAGCGTGAACACGGCCTAAACAGCGTCGATGTCTATGTTAGTGGCATCGGTCTCGGTCGCGACAGCGCCATCCGCGCCGTATCGTCCGTTGGTATCAAGATTGACAGTATCACTGATGTTACCCCAATTGCGCACGGTGGCGTGCGTCCTAAGGGAGAGAGGAAACCGTAATGGCACGAGATATTTCTCCAATCGTTAAACAAAGTCGTCGCGAAGGCTATGCTTTAGCGCCAAAAGCCCACAAGGTCATGGCTAAAAAGTCTGGCATTCCTGGCGAACACGCCGACATGCGCGTGCGCGGTGGTAGTCTATATTTGACTCAGCTCCGCGAAAAGCAGAAAGTACGCCGTCTTTACGGTTTACTCGAAAAACAATTTGCTAAGTTGATGAAAGAAGCTGCTCGCGCCGATGGTCTTGCTGGTGAAAACCTTTTGCAATACCTTGAGCGTCGCGCCGATAACGCCGTTTATCGCGCTGGTTTTGCCGGCACTCGCCGCCAAGCACGTCAGCTCGTATCTCACGGCCACTTCTTGCTCAACGGTCGCCGGATTGACATTCCATCCATCCGCCTCAAACCAGGTGATGTTTTGGAAGTTCGTCCAAAATCGCAAAAATCTGAATATTTCAAGAACATCGAAAGCGTAGTCAGCGGTGCGGCAACGACTCCACTTAGTTGGCTCAAATCTGATCCGAAGAAAATGAAGATTGAAATTACCGGCTTGCCAAAACGCGAAGAGGCTGAAGCTGGCATTAATGAACAACTAATCGTTGAGTACTACTCACGCTAAGGAGGAAAATGACTACAAAAGTTATCCACGAGGCCAATTTAGCCGAAGTCAACCAGTTGGGTGACAACAGCGCTGAATTTGTGATTCGTCCATTGTTCTATGGCTACGGCAATACTTTGGGCAACTCAATTCGCCGCGTTTTGCTCTCTAGCATCAAGGGTGCTGCTATCACTGCATTTAGTATTGAAGGCACCAACCACGAATACGCTCCTGTAGCTGGTATCCGTGAAGACATCGTTGACGTGATGCTCAACCTCAAGAACATCCGCCTTAAGTCACATACTGACGAGCCAGTCGAAATTGCTTTTGAACTCAAAGGCAAAAATGCTGGCAAAGATGGCGCAGTCACCGCTGGCGATATCAAATTCCCAGCTGGCATTGAGGTTGGTAATCCTAACCAAATCATTTGCCACATTGATGACCCTGAGTTTACTCTCAAGATGAACTTCGTCATTGAGACTGGCCGCGGTTACCTTTCAATCGAGAAATCTTCTAACGACCGCATTCATAGCGACATGATTGCGCTTGACGCTGTCTTTAGTCCAGTACTACGTGTACGTTTCAAAGTTGAAAACACCCGCGTTGGTCAAGATACCAACTTGCAGCAGTTAACTATCACTGTCGACACCGACGGCACCATCACCCCACAAGAAGCCTTTGAAGAAGCCAATGCAATTTTGGTCAATCAATACACGGCTTTAGCTAATGGTACCACCGTCGAAAGTGCACCGGCTCCAGGCGTCGAATCCGAATCTGACGATTCTGGTCTAGCTTTGCCAATCGAAGAGCTCGGTCTATCGGCCCGCACCGCTAATGCGCTTGTCAACAATGATATCAAGACCGTCCGCGACCTCGTTGCGTTGTCCGAAGTTGATCTCAAAGATCTCAAGGGCTTTGGTAGCAAGGCATTGGACGAAGTTAAGGAAAAATTAACGGAGTTACTATAAAATGCATCGTCATGGATACAAAGGCCGCAAATTCGGCCGCGAAACCGACCAGCGACGAGCGCTCAAACGTGGGCTAATGAAAGCGCTAATCGAGAATCAATCGATTACGACCACTTTGGCCCGCGCCAAAGAAATCCGTCGCGACACCGAAAAACTAATCACCATCGCTAAGCGTGGTGGTCTGGCTAATCGCCGTCTACTTATCGCCCGTTTGGACGACATCAAGACCGCCGATTTGCTGATGGATGTTATCGCTCCCCAAATCAAACGCGATTCTGGCTATCTACGTATTGAACGGGCTGGCTTCCGTAAGGGCGACAACACCGAAATGGGTACGATTAGTTTTGTCGACAACATCGACCTAACCCCAGCTACGCCAAAAGCTAAAAAGGAGGGGAAATAAATGAAAACTTATAGTCAAAAAGGTTCAGAAATTAACCGCGAATGGTACTTGATTGACGCTAGTAGCATGCCACTCGGCAAACTTGCCGTCGTTATTGCCGACAAACTGATGGGTAAGAGCAAACCAACTTTCACCCCACATGTTGATAACGGTGACTATGTTGTTGTCATCAACGCCAAGAATATTCAAGTTACTGGCAACAAAATGGTTGATAAGAAATACTACAGCCACAGCGGTTTTCCCGGCGGAATCAAAGAATTGAAACTTGAGGAAGTAATCGAAAAAGATCCAAAAGTCGCAATTGAACACGCCGTTAAGGGAATGTTGCCCAAGAACAAATTGGCCGCCGATCGTTTGGCTCGCCTCCGCGTCTTTGATGGCGCTGAGCATAGCCACACGGCCCAAAATCCAAAGGAGATTAAGTAATGGCTACTAAAGATTCTTACATTTACGGCCTTGGTCGTCGCAAAGCAGCCACTGCTCGCGTTCGTCTTTACAAAGGCAAAGGGAACGTCACCATCAATGACAAACCTGCTTTAGAGTATCTCTCTGGCAACAAGAGCTTGTTGGCCGAAATCACCGACCCACTCGCTCTCGCTGAGAAGCAGAATGCCTACGACGTTAGCATTCGCGTTGCCGGTGGTGGCTTAGCTGGTCAAGTTGATGCGATCAAATTGGCACTGTCCAAAGCATTGACTACCGAAATGGCCGACTTGCGCCCAGTGCTCAAGAAAGCTGGCTTCCTCAAGCGTGACCCACGCGAAAAGGAACGCAAGAAATACGGTTTACGCTCCGCTCGCAAGAAAGAGCAGTTCTCAAAGCGTTAATCTACGTATCAAGTTGGGGCTACAGTCTATCTGTCAGCCCCTTTTTGATGTATAATATATACTATGTTACCCCAAGCCTTACAGGATACAATTGAATCACTCGGACACTTACCCGGCGTGGGCGCTCGCACCGCCGAACGCTATGCCTATTATTTGTTCAAAAGTAGCCCCCGTATCAGCACCGAAATCGCCGAGACTTTAGTTAATCTACATAATGGCGTCAAATCTTGCCCAGTGACTTTTGCCTTAATTGATGCTGACGAGGAAGTTTCTCCGCTTTATAATGATCCGACGCGTGACAAGTCTACAATCCTCGTAGTAGAAGAACCGTTAGATATTTACGCAATGGAACAAACCAAACAATTTAAGGGAACTTATCACGTACTTGGCGGCGCAATCAGCCCAATTGATGGCATTACCGCCGACCAGTTACATATCAAGGAGTTATTAGCCCGGATTGAACCCGACAATGTACAAGAAATCATTATCGCCACCAACCCCAGCGTGGAAGGGGAATCGACTGCGTTGCTATTACAAAAAATGCTCCACGAGCAATATCCCGATGTCAAAGTCACCCGCCTCGCCCGCGGCCTGCCGCTCGGCGTAGATCTTAGCTATGCTGACCAAATTACGCTGTCGGCGGCGCTAGAGAATCGGACGAGGTTGTGATGAACCACAAAAAGAAAAGAACAAATCCTAGTTCTTTTAACCCCATCAAAGGATCATGGGTTTTTATACTGTTAATCGTAGTAGTTTTTCCTACAGTATGGATAATTGTTGATGGAACAAACTGGTTCACTCAACTAGGCATTAGAGGGATAATTAATCAAGAGCCGAGCGCATGGACCAGTGCATTCTTAGGTTACTTTGCATCGGCATTAGCCGCAGTTGCTGGTTATTTTGCAGTGTTAATAACAATTTACAAACAGGAAGAGTCTCGTCACGAAGACAAGCGAAAAGAAGTCTTGCCACTCATAGAAGTCAAAACAGCCAATAAGAACACGGGGCGCGCTGACATATCTAAAATCATAACGAATATACCTATCTCGGATACTAATCTAAACCCATCAAATGGGGCCATTCTAGAGCTAAAAAATGTTGGCATGCGAGAAATGTATGACGTAGTGATCGCAAATGTCATGTGCAATCTTCCAAGCAAGCCCTTCTTAAAAGTCAAAGTTGCGCCAATTATTTATAAAAATAGTTCAACAACAATACGCCTACAACCAGTTATGGTGGGTAAATTTGACCCAGAAGTTATCTCTATAATACCAAAGGGGAAGAGCATAGTATCGGCCATTGAAGCAATATTCTCAATAGAAATTCTATATAAAGATTGTTATAATAATCTTTACCAGCAAAGAATCAAAATCTCCTCTACCATAGATGCTAATATTCTGGAGTCTAATGATGATACGTCCATTACCTACGATCAAACGCGTATTAATAATATTGGACTATTAAGCGCGCCGAAACTAATGAAAAAGTAATTAAAGACAGAATAAAATGCAAAGAAAGCGCACAAAACTCATCATTCTTGCCATAATATCCGTCATCGCAATCGCCTGGTGCGCCACTATTTTTAAGTTCTCCGCAATGAACTCAGAAACTTCTAATAACAAGAGTAAGGGGGTCACCGAACAACTTATCTCCAAAGTTCTTGACGCCACCAACGAAGCTGGACTTACCGACTCTCACCCAGACGACGAAAAGCTCGCCAAAGCCGCCAGCCTCATTAATGCACCGCTGCGCAAAGTTGCGCACGCCACCGTATATTTTGTACTTGCGATTATCTCACTTATTCTTGGTCGCGTGATTTTTGGCGGTAGAAAATATCTCCTCACTTGCGCTGCCACTATCCTCCTATGTTTTCTCTTTGCTATGACTGACGAGTACCATCAAACATTTGTCGACGGTCGTACTGGACAATTCTCTGACGTATTGATCGACACCGCCGGGGCATGCGTAGGAACATTATTGTTTTCTAGTTATTATTTGGCGTGGTGGGCGGGAAATCATAAAGCACAAATAGCGAACAAAAACTAAGTACAATAGAAAGTTGACATCATGGCGTATTGTTAACTTTTTGTTTATAAACCAATAGTATGATATAATACAATCAATAATACAGGAGCAAACAACATGGAAGAATTAGAGGGCTTTGAGTTATTCAATAACCAAGCAGTTAGTCGCATAGTAAACAAAATAACCATAACGAAAAATTACATGCTGAACTTCCCGTCAGCCTTTTATACGCTAAACGAGATAAAAAATGCTAGATCGGCATTGCTGTATTATAATAAGCAAACTAAGCAAATAGCCATAGAATTCAAAATGGACGTTAATGAAAAAGGGTTCAAAATCACGGCACCAAACAATGGTATGTACGGCGGATACATCACTGCCAAAAACTTTTTTATACTAAATGATCTTATGGGGAAAATTAGAACCGGACGCTATGACTATGAAAAGAAGGAGATAAAAAAGGGTCTTGACAATATCAGCTTATACCTGATAGAATTGGAGTATAACAATTAAGAGGCTCAAAAAATCCGAGCCAAAAGGAGGTACATATGAATCAGTTGAAAAAGCCACAAAAATAGACACCCGATAGCGAGAAGTTGCAGTAAACAAATTCAATCTCAATTCGGATGTCTACTCTAAACGAGCTGGCGATAAAACCAAACTCTATGTTTTTGATTTTATCACAGAGCGTCTTTTAAATCAAGTAATAAGAGGAATTAATAATGAGCACAATTTATATTTATGGAATTACTAAAGATGACGGAAATCACAGCGATCCAGACGAAGCTATTGACACTTATCATTACTACGAAAATGACAGCAAATACTATGCCGGGCGACAGTATGTAGTCAACAAGGTAAAATCCGGATCAGCGGCATACACCTGCCCAAGCGGAGTAAATGGCGTTGCTGGAGCTAAATGCTACGTGGCCACATCAAAGGATGGTATCGAGTATCTTAAGTCAGTAGCTGATGGCAACCCATATAACAATATCTCCAATCTGCCAGAAATGTAATCCCACGCCCTGCTGCCCACCATACAAAAAACGGACAGCAGGGCGTTTCATGATCCACGGAATAAAGAAAAGGCGTAAATACTAACTCATAGGTTAGCGCAACCATTAACCGTCAATAATGCCAAAACAGTTTCGCCTCCTTAACTTCCGGAATCTGTGGCATCGTTTTTATCTGCTCAAGATTAATAAACGGATTATCTCTAAAAATCTTGCTAAAACCGTTGCATTCCCAAACCATTTTCGCGTTTTTATGCCCACTTTTAATTTGCTGTACATACATGCAAACCCTGCTATCATATTTTCTGCGAAGACCAACTTTTATAGTTAGACGTTGTAGCCAAATAGACATAAACTCTGTGTTAGGGAGTCGTTTAAACTTCTTATCAATCTGATCAAAAAGATCTTTGATTCGTCGCCTACTCAGAATTGGCAAAATCTTCCCCAATATAACGACCGTTATGGGATAAGTCCTAGGATTTCTAAATGCTATATCCACCAAAATACTAACAATCGCATCCAGGTCTTCATTTGCTAATATCACCACATTTTCTTCTATACTATCAGCAACCCTACATAGACTCTTTTCTATACTGCCGGAATTTGGAAAATCGTTCGAAAACTTATGTATACTCAGTAGCCTCTTTTGAATAGTATTAGACTCTGCTTTTTCCATCCAAGAAAGTTTATCAGGTTTTACGGAATCGCATATAATATTGTCACTAATCACCGTCTTGCTTGCGTTTAGCTTTAGGCTCAACTCCGCTAAAACCCTATCTAGCAATTTCGTAATTTTAACGACATTCTCTTTTTCGTTGGCAAATATCTTATAATCATCACGATATCTCAAAATGTAATAATCGTTAATTTTTTCACGCCTCAACTCTTCAGACAAGCATGCATCTGCATACCCTAAAACCATTTCAGCTATAAAATCCATCAGAACGCTACCCTGAGGAATTCCATTTGTCTGTGCGTACGATATATTCTGAATCACCTCGTCAATCTGATTGCCTAAAAGCGCATGATCGCCTCTATGTTTTTTCGCGTACGCTTGTCCGTATAAAGCCCATGGAACAGAGTGTGTATAGATCGAACTGTAACAATCTGAAATGTCCGTAATCAACATATACGTATATCTCATAGCAAGCTTAATTGATTCCTGCTCATTCTCATGCCACCAATTGCTCACATTTTCAGACTTGCTGTTGCTTTCCATCATGCTTATAGGCACGCTACAACATTTAATCTTATTATCCTTCTGAAAATCGTGGAATCTGTCAACAATAACCTTCCAGTTCTTTCTGTCAGTCATCAGGAATACTAAGTAGATATAAGCTATTGGGTTCACTAGCTGTAGCCGTCTCCATGCAAATTCACCATCTTTATTAGCATATATTTGACAATTTACTTCATCCGTTCTTCTTTTGCTAAAACCTCGCAAGCAATTTACATATTTCGTAACATCCTTACAAGATAAGGCAGACATATAATCTTCAGCAAGCGCATCCAATAACGATTGGAAATCAAAATAACTAGGCAACCCAATATTGCAATAGCTCTTCTGATTCAAAAAGAATCTACGCGCGTCCTCTGCAGATAAATTTAAAACACTTTCCATATTTTACACATATGATAGCATATAATTAGCACTACAACAAAACTATCTGCACCGTGCCTATATCCCCTCTTCCCATTTCCAGCAATCTATGATATAATCAAACCAAATTAGCGCGCCAAGCCATGTCGCTTGCGGCATTTTCGTGCTATAATTATATAAAGTAAGCAAATAACAGGGGGGGGGGGTAAGGATTTTAGCGAACACCATGATTTACGCATGCGTGAAGCGATTGAGCGATATCTTGATTGGCCTTGTGGGACTGATTATTTTAATACCACTCACCGTGATTATCAAACTAGTTTACATTTGCACTGGTGATTTTCACCCCATTTTTTATACCCAAGAGCGCATCGGCAAAAATGGCAAAACTTTCAAAATTATCAAGTACCGTTCCATGATACCAAATGCCGACGAATCCCTAGAAAAACTCCTCGAACAAAAGAAGTATCGCGACCAATGGGAAGAATACCAAAAACTCGACAATGACCCCCGCATCACCAAAGTTGGCAAAATCATTCGTAATGGTTCAATTGACGAATTTCCACAATTCGTCAATGTCCTGCTGGGACAGATGTCCATGGTCGGCCCACGTCCGCTCGTACCCGGCGAGCTCAAAGAACATGGCGGCAAGGCCAAAGACATCGAAAAATACCAATCCGTCAAACCCGGCGTTACTGGCTATTGGGCTATGCGCATTCGTAGCGACAAAAACAGCGACTATGACGAACGCCTCAAACTTGAATATTTCTATATCGAGAATCGCGGAATCGTATTGGACGTCAAAATCTTATTCCGTACCGTTGGCACCGTTTTACGCCAAAAAGGAGCACAATAATGGTTCAAAAAATCAATACGCACACCAAATACACTGTCCTGATGAGCGTATATTTCAAAGAGAATCCAAATTGGCTAAGAACTAGCATTGATAGCATGCTCAGCCAAACAGTTAAACCCTCCGAATTCGTGCTAGTAAAAGACGGGGAGATCACCCCTGAGTTAGAAAATGTTGTAGATCACTTCGTACAAGATAATCCATCACTCTTCCATATTATAGAATTAGAAAAGAATATTGGTCTTGGCCCAGCCCTAAAGATTGGCATCGAAAACTGCCACAACGAATATATAGCCAGAATGGATTCCGACGATTATTCTGTGCCTACTCGCATAGAGCAGCAATTAAGTATTTTTGCAAAACATCCTAACATAAGTCTTGTTGGCTCCAACGTTTACGAATTTAAAGACAGCCCGGACCATATAGTGTCTAAAGTTATATTGCCAGAAAATCATGAAGCCATAACCGCTTTTGCAAAAAGACGTTGTCCTTTTCGCCACCCATCGCTATTATATAAAAAAACGGCCGTATTAGAAGCCGGGAACTATAGGGAATATTATTTGTGCGAAGACTATGACCTATATACCCGTATGATACAAAATGGAACAAAATGTTACAATATACAAGAACCACTTACTTATATGCGTATAGACGAGAACTTCTATCGCCGCAGAGGTGGAATTACATATCTAAAATCAATTTTACGTTTCAAAAAAGAGCAAATGGATACTGGTTTTTTTTCAAGGATCGATTTCATAAAAAGCGTTGCCCCGCATATCGTCGTTTGCCTAATGCCAAATGCGCTACGTGATTGGACATATAGAAAAATCTTACGTGGAGGCAAAAACCAATGAGTAATCCCATACGAATCCTCCATATAGTTCCAAACATGCAAGCGGGCGGGCTAGAAACATTTATAATGAATATCTATAGAAACATAGATAGAACAAAGATTCAATTTGATTTTTTAGTTCACTACCAAGACACTTTTTTTTACGACAACGAAATACTAAAACTCGGAGGAAAGATATACCGCTTTAGCTTACGCGATGACCATCGTTTGATTAAGTATCTCCACCAATTAGATAAATTCTATAAACAACACCCTGAGTATAAAATCATTCATTGTCATATGAGCAGTATTGGCGCAATTAATTTTGCAATAGCAAAAAAGAATGGAGTGCATGTAAGAATTGCGCATAGTCATAATTCCAACACCGAAAGGACACTTAAAGGAGCTGCAAAATCCCTACTTATTAAACCATTAAAATTTATGTCAACATATAATCTAGCCTGTTCCAACCAGGCTGGAATATTCTTGTATGGCCATAAGAAACCGTTTAAAGTTGTGCCAAACGCCATAGATATTAATAAGTTTAAAAATGACGAAAAAAGACGCCTATTGTACCGCAAAAATATGAAATTACAAAATGCTTTAGTAATCGGACATATAGGTCGTTTTGACACGCAGAAGAACCACAAATTCTTAATAGACATCTTTGCGCAAGTACACAAGAAGGCACCAAACACCGTACTACTACTAGCCGGCGAAGGAAATCTTAAAAAACACATACAGCAATACGTAGCCCAGCAACAGCTATCAGAGTCCGTACTGTTCTTAGGAGAGATTACCAACACACCAGACTTCTATTGCGGCATAGATATTTTTGTGCTTCCATCGTTATTCGAAGGTCTTCCAGTTGTTGGTATAGAGGCTCAAATAGCAGGCAAAAAATGCATTTTCTCAGATGCCATTACAAAAGACGTACAAATTAGCTCTAATGTTAATTTTTTACCAATCGGTACAAAAGCCACACAGCAATGGGCAGATGAAATCATTACAAGTAACAATACAACACCATCTTCGCTATTTCCAGCCGCACAGCAATACAACATAGACACGATATCCCAATGGTTAACCACTTTCTATCGAGCTCAGCTGAAGGAGAATTATTAAATGTCAGCATATTGTGTAGCTTTCATAATATCCATACTACTAGTTTTTCTTTCCACGACAGCGAAGAAGAAGGCGCACAAAATAGCACTAATGACAGCGTCTACACTGCCATTTATAGCAATAGCTACCTTCCGTAGTTGGTCCATTGGTATCGACACATGGAAAAACTACTGGCCAGCCTTTGAAAGCGTAGCATTGTATGGAGATAGATTCAATATACCAGAATATTTATCTGCTAAATACTCAGCCGGCTTCAGCATTATACTATTTACGCTAGCACAAGTATGCAAACATCCAGCTATACTTTTTGCCGTATGCTCAATTATCACAACCGGTCTAACATACGCGTCCATATATCAAAATTCCAAGAGTCCAGTCCTCAGTGTTTTTATTTTCTTCTTCTCAGGGGCATTCTTATTGAGCTTAAATGGTATGCGCAGTTATGTGGCAATCGCTATTGTCTTTTATGCCTTTCGCTTCATAAAAAAGCGCTCATTAACAAAGTATATATTCCTTATAACCCTCGCTTCCATGATTCATACCAGCGTAGCGCCTTTCATTATACTATATCCATTATATCATCTCAACATCACACCCAAACAGCTACTAGCGTGTCTATTTATTAGCGTAATATTCTTACCATTTATTCGCCCAATCGCCACATTCGTTTTAAGTGGCACATCCTACGCAAATTATTTCAAAGGCACCATGTATATTGATCCATTACTCAGTATGTTGCTTATTAACACCATTATACTCGCAACAATGTTTTATATATACCTTGAGTGTCGCAACGACCAAGAATATAATTTTTATCTAAAACTACAGACAATCTCAGTAATCGTATGCATCGCGTCATTCTGCATCCCCCAGGCATACAGAATTGAGCAACTAGTCGACTACTGGCAAATAATATCAATACCCTATATATTGTACTGTCTTAAAACTAAACTCCATTTAAAACCAAATGTCAGCCTCCTTATACTTTTCTGTATTCTAACAGTCTATGGTGCAAATTTTTTAAAGTCATTCGTGTTTGATGATGCAAATCAAGTTCGAGATTATTCAAGTATTTTAAGTCAATAAAAGGAATCACATGGACCTAGTATCAGTTATCATTCCAGTACACAATATGGAACAGACGTTAGCGCGCTGTTTATCTAGTGTAGAAAAACAAAGCTATCGTAATCTAGAGATAATAGTAATAGATGACGGCTCGAAGGATGACTCGTACAAAGTTGCTACTAATTGTCAAGCGAAAGACCCTCGTATTATCATTTTGCAACAATCCCAACAGGGCGTATCTACAGCTCGAAATCGCGGAATTGCAGAATCACACGGCAATTTTATAGCCTTTATTGACGCAGACGACACAATCAACGTAGACTTTATCAGTAAACTTGTACGAGCTTGTAAAAACACAGGATCAGATGTGGGTGTTTGTAATGTCATATATAGATATAAACATCATGACGAACGTCCATTGTGTATTTCAAATCAACAAACACTCAATCGAGAAAAATATCTTGACGAGCTATTGTATAACCTAAAGGGATTCGTCGCAAATAAAATTTTCACTAAAAGGATAATCGGCAATACGCGCTTCCAAAAAGATATTGCAATTTGCGAAGATTTTGTCTTCACGATCGAAATTGCAAAAAAAATCCAAAGCGCAGCAATAGTTAACGAGCATTTATATAATTACCACCAAGACGCTCCTAGCGCAACGCATACTATGAATACGAAGCATCTTCTATCTGAGATAGATGCACTAGCTACAATCTCAGAGCTCATCGCAAATGAACAAGCAAAAACCCGGAGAGACTACAATTTTGAATTTGCCATTACAATGCATCGCAGACATTATGAATGTATTTCCAAAACCAGTGATGAAAGAATAGCTAAAATAATTAATAGCAAATATAAAGTTTTTCTTCAAAAAGCCAAACAAGCTCACACTCTCACTATAAAACAATATCTAAAACTTTTCCTCTATAAGAACTTTTACCCCGTTATCGTTTATCTAAGAAAAACTAAACACAACATTGGGGAGCACTAAGGTGAAACTCAGTATAATCATACCAGTTTATAACAACGAACCGACAATCAAACGATGCCTTGATAGTATACTAAAACAAAAAACTGACCTCAATTATGAAGTACTAGTCGTAAATGATGGTTCTAATGATAATTCTCTCGCCATTCTAGAGCAATATTCTAAAAAGAATAACAAAATCACACTATTGAGGCAACAAAATTCCGGAGTTTCTAGCGCCAGGAACCTTGGTCTCCGGCACGCTCAAGGAGAATATATTATGTTCGTTGATGGCGATGACTTCCTTTCTAATGATTGGGCGGATACCATACAAAACGCCATGGAAAATAAAGAAGCTGACTATATTATATTTTCCAACTATCTTCCAGCCAACTCCGTTCAAAAATTAACTGCCGAACAAATATGCGGATTCAGTAACGAAAAAACAAACGCTAGCGCAATCGGATCCAAATTATACCGTCATCAGATAATAAAAGAACACAACCTAAAGTTTAACGAAAATATTGTCAATGGAGAAGATTTACTATTCAATCTGGAATTTAATTTGTACTGCAATAATACTCTTCGCTGGCGTACAGGATTTTACAATTATAACGTAAACCAATTCTCAGCCACGCAAACCTTTAATCCAAAATTCATTCAATCAGACTTTATTTTTCAAAAAGAGTTAATTAAGATATTAAATCTATATGGTAAAGAGTATCTATTTCTTAGTGACTTAAGTATCATTAATGCATGGATTATCTTCTTTGAGCGCTACAGCCATAATAGTCACTTTTATATCACTGACTTGCTACCGCTCATCAAAAATGCACTGTATCAAAACAAGCTAAAGGAGTATAATATGTATAAAAGATACTTCACTAAGGCGCAAAGGCTCATGCTACGGCTTTTGCGAGTCCACCAATACAGACTAGTTTATATAATCATAAGAATCAAAAACCGGCTCAATTTAAGTGAAAATTGCATAGAAAGGATCTAAAAATGGCAAAAATCGGAATTATTACTTTTCACGCATCGCACAATTGCGGTTCTTTCATGCAAGCTTATGCTCTACAACATTTTCTAAATAACAATGAGCTACCTAGCGAGATCATCAACTTCTCTAACCAGGGTCAGCGCGACTTCTATCGCCCCATTCCAAAAATAGATAATGTAAAGACCTTCATTAAAAACGTAGTATTATTACCACACAAGAATATTTTACATGCAACCTATTCTAGGTACAACAATTTCATTAAAAACAATCTCAAACTGTCTTCAAAAGAATTTAATAGCAATTCCGAGCTAAAGGAAGCTTCTTTTTCTTACGATGCCTACGTTAGCGGTAGTGACCAAATTTGGAACATCACAATCGCCGATAGCGACGATGCTTATTTTCTAGACTTCGTAAAGAAAGGAAAGAAAATAGCTTATGCCCCAAGCTTTGGAGCCAAAAATATCGCCAGCTACACTACACCAAGCGAATACAATAAGTACAAAAAACTACTATCATCCTACGATAATCTTAGCGTCCGAGAGAATAATGGGCGAAAATGGCTCAGAGAGATGCTTAACGAAGATGTGCCAGTAGTTTTAGACCCAACCTTGCTACTCGACCAAGAGGATTACATTAGCTTAGAGCAGCCGCTAGACGACAAACTTCAAAAGAATAAATATATTTTCTACTACTCACCATCGTACAACAAAAAAATAAATCGCCTAGTTGCAAAAATTGCCAAAAAATACAATCTAAAAGTTGTGGCATGGAACCCTAAAAACTTCTACCTTAAAGGTATGAATTTTAGCAATTTCTATCTACCAAAAATCCAAAATCCGGGCGTTTATCTCTCGCTTATCAAAAACTCCGCAATGGTAGTTACAACATCATTCCATGGAACGATTTTTTCAACAATCTATAGAAAAAAATTTTGGACCATCAAAAATGGTGGCATGTTTGGCGACGACGATCGAGTAAAGACACTAATCGATCAACTACATATCTCCGAACGATTGATTCCTATGCAATTTGACGGCAATTTCGATTATTTACAAATGCCAGATTATTCAGTCTATGAAAAAGAACTGCCTAAACTACGCAAAAAATCAGTAGACTTCCTACTCGGAGCATTAAAAGATGGCGAATAAGCTCAAAAAAAATCTATTTTATAATATTGCTTATCAATTACTCAACGTAGCACTACCACTCATTACAGTGCCCTACGTCTCACGTGTACTTGGCGTGGAAAGCAACGGCATCTATTCATACACATACTCTATCGTTAACTACTTTATGATTTTTGCCATGCTTGGCATCAGCAATTATGGCAACCGACGTATTGCAAAAGTCAGAGATAACAAAAAACGTTTGGCCACCGAATTCGCAACAATATATACAGTTCAAGCATTACTTAGCTTAATTTCAATTATCTTATACACGTTTTACTGCATCTTCTTTTCTAATTACAAAATAGTTAGTTATATAGAAATTTTATTCCTAATCTCAACATTACTTGATATCAGTTGGTTATATTTTGGGCTTGAGGAATTCAAAACCACTGTAGCTCGCAACAGTATAGTAAAGATTTTGTCTGTCATATTTATTCTCATATTTGTGCATAATAGTACGGATATCAATATTTACACTTTTATCATGAGTGGCAGCACAATGCTAAGCCAATTTATATTATGGTTTGGCATAAAGAAACATGTCAACCTCAAACTAGCCAAAATCACATTTAAAAAAGTGCGCTCACATTTTAAAGGAATTCTAATTCTATTCATTCCGGTCATTTCATATTCCATATACAAAATTATGGATAAAATCATGCTCGGCGCAATGTATTCCATAGATGAAGTTGCATTTTACGAATATGCCGAAAAAGTAATCAATATACCCATAGGTATCGTTACTGCAGTTGGGACTGTTATGCTGCCCAAAATCTCCAACCTAGTTAGTCAAAACAATTCTTCCAGTATTAAACAATACTTATATAAATCATTAGAGATCATTACCTTCATGGCCATACCATGTTGCCTTGGTCTCATCGCCATCAGCAATAACCTATCTACACTCTTCCTGGGCAATGAGTACGCTCGAACTGGCATAATTATGCAATTCCTATCCATTACATTTTTATTCACCGCTTGGGCAAACGTAGTGCGGACACAATGGCTGATTCCGAATGAAAAAGATAGTATATACATTGGCACGACAATCGCCGGAGCGTGTCTCAATTTTATTATAAATTTAATATTGATCCCAAGATATGGCGGCGTTGGCGCAAGCATTGGCACCATATGCTCAGAGTTTCTAATCATGTTCACGCAATCATTTCTTTCACGCAAGTCAATCAAATTTCAAAAGGTTATGCGTCAAATTGCTCTATTCGCAACAACTGGGACCGTAATGTTCATAATCATCGTAGCTCTTGGCCACGCAATCCCAAACAAAACAGTTTGCCTAATAAGCCAGATTATAACTGGAACCGCAATCTACGGAGCGCTAAATCTAAAATTTCTATATAGAATACTAAAAAACAAGTAGCATCTATTTCCAGATATCTCCAATAGTCTTGCGCTCTAGAGCCAACAAACATTGCTTTAATCTTAACTTATAAAATACGTACTCGCGTAACATATCTATAATTGAGCAAACAACATAAATCACTATAGCTGATCCAAGCACCGCAATTAGCAATACGACTGTAGGTAAATTAGTCAAAGCTACGAAATGCTCGGCAATCATATTTTTACTAATTAAATAAAACGAATGTATAATATAAACACTAAAAGACATTGGCGCAAAGAAACCAATAATCTTCTTTGCGCGTGGCGCCACGCGCAATCTACTAAACAGTAGCACTAAGCATATACCAGATACAACAATAAACGGCGACGTGTAGCTTACAATTGCGTTTCCGCCCGCATTTAACGCTTTGGTAGTCGTGACGTTTTTTAATAGCCACGTTACAAGAATTACGACAATATAAAGCAAACCCCAAACTAAAGTTCGCACTCTCTTGAAAGGCTCATATAAACGAATGTACCCACCGACCATGTATAAAATCATAAGCCAACCAGCAGAGTAACCTAGCTTTAAGCTCATAATGTCAATGCCAGTGAACATTGGCAGCAACGAAGAGAGCAGTAGCGTGAATATCAACACTATAAAAAGCTGTTTTTGCTTTAAATTATTTACCGCTATATTTAACACCGGCATACAAATAAACAGCACCACGTATGCCGTTACATACCAGTAATCTTTAAACAGCACCGGGAAACAAGCCTTCTTCCAATCATAACCAGTCAAATCATTTATAGAAAAGAGCTGGAATATAAGCGTAATGCCAAACGTATAAAACACCACCCTCAGCCAAATCAGGGCCAAGTTGGTATACTTATACCTCGACTTCACTCCAACATATCCCGAAATCAAAGCATAGCAGTCAACAGCACAATAAGCGGCTATCTCCAAAAGCCATACGAGCTGATATTTAAATGAGCCATATTGTAACCCTTCCAAAATCCCACCATTTCCTAAAACATGAAGAAGGACAACCATAAACATTGCGACTATTCGCAATGCATCAACCCCGTAATTTCGCTCTTCAACCTTCATTCCTGCATAAAATTATATCATCCGGCCTCCATTTTGTCATTATCCTGTGCTATAATAATACACAGATTCTAATATTTATCTAAGAGGGGATAGGGAATTATATGCCAGAAGCAAAATCAACCTCCAAAAAACCAGCCACCAAAAAAAGTACCGATCCTAATGCTAAACCAAAAGCTAAGTCTGCAAAAGTCGCTGTCAAATCCACCGCTACCAAGCCAAAAACTACTTCCGCTAAGACCAAAACTTCTCCCAAATTAACCGACGTCAAACCTGCCAAGAAATCTACTGACGCCAAGACTAATGGTAGTAAATCCACTTCAACCAAAACTAAATCTACTACAGCTAAAAAGCCAACCGCTCAAAATCCTGTAGCCAAGAAACCTACCGCTAAAAAATCTGGCAAGTCCATTGACTCATTTACCATTCCCGCCGATCGCAGCAAAACTTCGGCCGGAAACACGGAAATGAATTGGGATGATTTGGAAAAGCGCGTCGAGAATTACGATGTTGACGATTATGCGCTAGACGAACCTAAAAAATCTCCCAAAAAGTCCAAAACCGAAGCTAAAAAAGTCAAAAATACCAAGCTCGATTCCAAACCCCGCAAAGTCTTTCAGATTATTGGAATCATCCTTTCAATTCTACTCCTAGCTAGTAGCGCCGTACTTGGGGCAATGGTGGTCGCCATTAATCTTCTACCGAACAACTATCTCCTACCCACATTAGCTATACTCGCCATCATTGCGATTGGCTTTAGCGTCCTTATGATTCGTCGTAAAGTTAAACCCGCCATCAAAACTCCATTCTTCTTGCTCTCACTGATTTTTAGTACTGTTTACATCTTTGGAATTACTTACCTCGACAAAACTTTCGACTTCTTTGATAGTCTCAAAGGTCAAGATTACCTCACTGAAAGCTATTATGTAGTCGTCGAAAAAGATTCCGACTATCAAGAAATTCACGATCTCCGTGGCAAGACCATCGCCACTTATGACGAAGGCCAGGACATTTACCAAGAAGCTCTCAAAAAGTTACAAGCTTTAGTTAAAATCGAACTCAAAACTGTCGACTCAATCGGTGCGCTCGCCACTAGTCTCAGCAACCACGAAGCTAACGCTGTCCTGATCAGCGCCGTCCACCAAGAAACACTTGATGATCTTTCTGAAGACGGTAAAAACCGTTTTAGCGAAAATACTCGCATATTGTACACCATCGAAGTCCGCGTCGACACCGAAGACGTCGTAGGAAACAACATCGATATCGCCACCGAGCCATTCACGGTTTTCATTAGCGGCATTGACGCTTATGGTGACATGTCCAACATGCAACGCGGTCGCAGCGACGTCAACATGCTTGCCACGGTTAACCCAGAAACACACGAAGTTTTGCTCACTTCTATCCCACGCGATTATTATGTCCAGCTCCACGGCACCACTGGCTACCGCGACAAACTCACCCACGCTGGCATCTATGGCGTGCAAATGTCCATGCAAACCTTAGAGGATTTACTCGACATTGAAATCGATTATTATCTCAAAGTTAATTTCTCAACTGTCGTTAATCTTGTAGATACCATTGGTGGCATCGACGTCTATTCTGACCAGCAATTCGTACCCTGGACTAACCGCAATATTACTATTCCTAAAGGTAACGTTCATATGGACGGCGCCATGGCTCTCGCCTTCGCGCGCGAACGCAAATCATATGCCACCGGCGATCGCCACCGCGTCCAAAACCAACAAGATGTTATCACCGCCATCATCAAGAAAGTCAGCGGCTCCACCGTCATCCTGACCAAATATGCCGAGATCCTCGACAACCTTGCCAACTGTCTCACCACCAATATCGGCAAGGATGAAATCAGCAGCCTTGTCAAAATGCAGCTCCAGAGCATGCCGTCTTGGCAGATCGGCCAATATAGCCTCAATGGTAGCGACTCGCGTAATTATACTTACTCTATGGGCCAACAATTGCTTTACGTGATGGAGCCCAACCAAGAAACCGTCAAAACTGCCCACGACAATATTATGGGCGTCATCGAAGGCAAACCTCTATCCGAGCTCACTCTCACCGAGAAATAATCAAAGTCTAACTTATCAATAGGGTTTCTCAACTCATCAAGAAACCCTATTGACTTTCATAGTTTCATGTACTATAATGAAAATACAATTTTTCGAGGATTTCTCGCCTACTCCAGCCATGATGCTGGAGACATTTCTTTCTAATCACAAAATAAATCGTGAAAACCAATCCTAATCTTTAACATATCAATTTCATCAGCTCTACCTATACGTTGATACAGCCGCGCAGCGCTCATAATCCTAGACTGAGCTAAAACTGCATATTCTTCTATACCCTTAAAAGAAAAACTAACATACCAAGTGCCTTCGTGCCTCTTTGAAGTTAAAGGGACCGCCATAAAGCTGCGTTTATTTAACTTACGCAAAACGATAACTGGCCGAGCAAAAGTCTTACTTTCACACCTATCCATCACTTCGCCCTCCTCCCATGCACGCCACGTAATTTTAGCGCTGCGCAAACATCGTGCAAAAGCTTTTCCCGGAAATCTAGCACGCGCACTTTGTAGCCAAAAATCTCTTCCAATTGCAACTTAATCTCCCAAAAATGCGTATTGAGCAACAAAATCACATCTGGCTCCCAACTATTGCGTCGCTCCATCTCATCATTATGTTTCGTCATCATATCTTTTGCTTCTTGTTCTTCATCAGCCGCCGCTTTTGCTGCCTGAGTAAATTTTGCAATCGCCATGCGCAAAGATTGTTGTTTTTCACCAAAAAGTTCCGGTCGGCTAATCGCTGCTTGCACTGTTAAGTCATCAAAAGTTTGTTCATGAACCGTCGCACTCACCACATTGCACCGTTTTTTTCTCTGGCGCCAGCACAAAATCATAACCCAAGTCCTGACGCAGAACCTCCGTCGACATCAAGTTCTCATTAATCAGCTCCTCCCACCCCGTACAATCTGGAATCATCAACGTCGAATATGGTAGCGCATCTCGCAATTCCTGACGCAGTGCAGATTCACTAATCAACCGATCCATCAATAATACTATCTGGCCAGGAAAATTTCGCGAACGTAGCACCATATCATAATTTATTCCCATGCCCACAAATTTTTGCCGGGGATATTTCTCTTGCAAGAAGTCCAACGCTAACGACACTGCATAGCCACCAAGCACAATCAAATCCGCTTCACCAACATAACGCCGCAAAGCCATATCTGCCAGCCCACAAATCTCCGATATACTCTTGCCGCAATATGGAGCCTCAGACCAGTCAATTACGCGCACAACCTCCACCGTTGTTAGCTCACCCATCAAAAAATCTGCCACCAGCTCACCACCCCAGCCGCTATCAAAAACTACTATTTTTAACATTTTCTCCTACATACTCTCTACCTCCATCTCCACTTTACTACAATCGTCCAGCTCTCAAATTACCAAATTTCGAGTTATTGAACAAAGTGTTCAATAACTCCCAAAACCATTAAACTTATGCTTTAATTATCTTATGGAACAACCATATAAAATTACCGGCACCAAAATCACTTCACCCTATCCCGTCAAACTCACTCCTGCCGAAACTCGTCTAGTTTATAGTCTGCAAAAACTTTTCACCCCGGCAAACATCCTCGTCGATTGTTATTTTCCCAAACCCGATTCCAAGCCCAATGATCAACGCATCAAAAATCACGTCGTCTCCGACGCCGAACTTCTACAAATTGATTGTCTCGCCGTTGACGAACGGGGAATCTTCGTCTTTGAGTCTAAAGGTCATCTTGGCTGGATTTTTGGTCATGGCGACCGCATCCATTGGACTCAGGTTTCCGCTTACGGCAAAAACAAACATCAATTTTATAGTCCCGTCCGCCAAAATGCTTCCCATGTTTCCGCTATTGCCAGTATTTTCGGCACTATCGTACCACTGTATTCTGTAATCGTTTTTGGCGGCGATGTTACCCTCAAAGTCATCGATAATTTACCACCTGATTGCTACGTTTGCACCCAGGCCGAACTGAGCGCAACATTAGATAATATTACCAGCCGCCGTCCACCATTCTCGCCTCAACAGGTCGTTGATATTCGCAACAAACTCGACGCCAGCCGCGTTAATCCTACCACTATCATTCGTGACGAACACATCTCTGAAATCGAAGATTATAAAGCCTAACTACCAAAAACTAATATATAGTCTATACTATATATTATGCAAACGTCCAATAAAACACGTTCAAAGATCATTAACGATTTGACCAAAATCGCCCAATCGGACGGTTTTTTGATTGTGCTGTCTAGCATTATGCAAGAAGAATCGTTCATGGATATATCAAACAATGATGTTACGCAAATTAATCCCCAAGATGAAACAACCTTTAATGAAATCGCCTTTCTCATCGGTTTAATGATACAAAATAAAAATTACACGTCAAACGCTATAGCTAAAATCGATACCAGAGAAATTATTAAGGTTAAAAAACAGATAAAGAAATTACTCCAAAAGCTGCACTACACTTATATACCCGACATAAGAAATAAAAATTTAATTGATAACCCAGAAATAAACATAGAATCAATTTTCTACTCCGAATCTGGTGCCTATGACCTTCAATTCATCGAACATATAGAAAAACTATATAGATACGATATGGAATGGCTAAAACAAAACAAGTCATTTGATACTTATGCAATAGCACAGATATTCATGGCCATCTTAACAAAAATAAACCATTCGTGTTACATAGCTAGTCAAGGCATTACAACACAACTAGATCTTACTGACCCCACAAAAGCCATTAATCTCTTTTTAGTGCAACCAACAGAAATACCAGCCATTACGTCAGACAATGGTGCTCCAATAACGCCGGACGAAGTTAACATATTCTTTGATATGTTTGGTTATGCCAAACAAGAACAATATTGCAATTTTTCCGATCCGTCATCACAAAACATTATATACGAAAGACCATTAATAAAAACTAATAATGGATATTTCGTATCATCGCCCATACTTCTTGCAAAAGCTATTTTCTTGTTCCCATACTATGCAGCAATGAAAAACGATTCTTATAGACCAATTTTCAGCCAAAATATCGGTAAAGCTCTAGAAGACACGACAAGAGAATATATAGAAAAAATCTTTGGTAAAAATAACACATACGAATCAGTCATTCTATATCAAGGCAAACGACGAGTTACAGATATAGATGTCCTGGCATACTGCGACTCAACGGCAATAATTATCCAAAATAAAAACAAGAAACTTACTGCAGCATCAAAAAGCGGTAACCCAGAAACTATTAAACAGGATTTTCAAAAGTCTATACAAGACCCATATGAACAAGGTGTCAAAGCCGCAAAAATACTACAAACCGAAAGTTACAAACTACTTCAAAATAACACCATTATCAAGCCCCGCAAAATCAATCGAGCATATATCATTTGCGTAAACGGCGACTATTATCCCGGAAATAAACATGCTGAAAGATGCCAATTAAAAATACAAGAACACTTCCCGCCGATACAAATGAGTATCTTCGATTTAGAAATGACCACGGATTACCTACGCAATCCGTACGACTTTCTATTTTATTTAGAAAGACGTACTTCAGATTACGAAAATTTAGGTACCAATAATGAAATCAATTACCTATCATTCTACTTAACGCATGACTTATTAATCCCAAACAATACAGATTTTTTGGCATTGAGCGACGATTTAGAGTCAGTGCTTAGAAAAGAGTATTATTATAATAAACTTTTTCTACACAATGACATATGTTATTCTAGCTCAATCGAAAGACGTTTACCGTCTGAATATATGGATCTACTAAATGAAATCGGTCATATTGACTGCAATAGCCCAGAAAAAACTGATATCATATTTGCAATGCACTATTTTCCCAGCGATCTAGCAAAGGATATCATTAATAATATTAAAAGAATGAAATGCCAAATAGAGCTTGGGAGGCCAATTTCTGATTTCAGCGTAAAAACCCAAACATATAGAAACACCAAAAAAATTGGACTAGCCTGCGTAGCATGTAACAATCAAAATATGCTTACATATTACATGGCCAAACTAAGCCAAAAGCATAAGGATGAATGGACGGATATAGATAAATGTATAGCAATAGGATTCTCCAAAATAGAAAATACGTGGAAAATTTCATACCTAATGATGACATAGTAATGAGACTATCTAAAAACCAAACCAGGCCCCATAGAACAAAACTATTCCATAGAGCCTGGCTGGGGATGAGGGCAAAAGTTCGCACAAAAATAGGGTTCAACGGGGAGATGATGACGAAGCATCTACTGCATCTTCCGATAGTTATGCCCAGGCTATTAGGAAAGAATTTCCTGTTGAACTACAGAGGTGGTTTGACGAATTAGGTAGCGATTATAGATCTTATCAAAACAAAAAGTCATTAGTAAGTAATACTATTAAGGATTCTAATATAGACAAGTGTGAAGTAAAAACTAATACCTCTGCCTGAATATAGCCTAGCCTCGAAGCGTTATTCGTGCTGAACTGTAGAGTTTTGCAGTTTTGCAGGTTTTGTCGATGAATTTAGTTTTCTGGCTGGTAGTAAAATGTTTTCTCTGTTGGTAGCCTATAATAGGATTATGGCTAGACCGACAAAGTTTTCTAAAGAAATCACCGATCGCATTCTTGGTTTGGTTGCTGAGGGCTACTGCGTAAAGGATGTGGCAGCTATGGCTGGAGTATCGGATACCACCATAATGAGATGGCGGCTCAAAGACCCTGCATTCAACAAGGTTTTTCTAGAGGCAACCGCTCGGCAATGGGGGAATGCCGATCGTATCAGGAGGCGTGGATTCCGTTTTTATCGGCGTTCATCTTATATTAGTCCTAATTACTATGACAAGCCGCACGCAGCGGCTCTGCGTGGCTCACAGGGGCATAATCTGCCTGCTCCGAGGGCTTGGATGGGCTTACCTATTAGAAAACGCCCTATTCCGTATGTTATCACCTCACCCTATCTCAATGAAGAAACCGCCACGATTGAGTGGATTGACGAAGGTTCATACGGCTTCGTTTTACACTCGTGTTCTATGGCGGTATGGAAGCAAAGGCATCAGCCTGACGAGGAATTGTTTATTGGTGCTTTTGTTTAGTCATCTGTTGTATTTGCCGTCCATTAGGTTGTCGGTTGCTGTTGCTCCATTCACGCATCCTCGACGAGCCGAAGGGCTATCTGGGAACATATCACGGCAGTAAGCCTCCCAGTCTGTCTTGGTGGACGAACTACTGGGAACATATACTGGCTGTTTTGTGCGAGTTTTATCGTCTTCCATAATATTAATGATTACAAAAACTACGAAAATTATTAGAACTACTAATATTAACCATAAGACGGTATTGGAGTTTTTTGGCTGTTCTGGTGTATTATTCATATTTCACCTCTGCTACTATTCGATACAAATCGCTGACGCCACTCCCTCTGGGTGATACATAATCACATATCTACGAGAAGTGCTATTATAGATTGCCTGTTTGCCGTCATTGTCACAAGCTGCGTTCTTAATAACATACATCGTGTTGCTAGTAGTTGGCAATGTTTCGGTTTCGCCCTCGTTTAGGTTCGTCAAAGAAATTGGATATGGGAAAGAGCCACGAATATAATCGCTCTTGAGTTTGGCGGCATCCGTTGGGAATTTACCATTATTAGACATCTGGTAATCCGTAATGGCTGATTGTAGAACCAGCATATCGCTTATATCTTGTTTTTTATTTTCTACATCATCCTCGTAACGATTACCAAATAATACCACTATGCCAATAACGGCAATAAGTGCCAATATTACAATTACTCCAATTAGAATATAATTACGGTTCTTTGGTTGAACTGTCATTTCTTTTATATCTCCTTATTTTTTACCTTAAACTTAATAACTCCAAACTGCCCCGACATTGGGCATATACTCGATCGCGTAGTTCGATTGGCTGTCCCAATACCAAACGACCATGTTCTTGCCTTGATTTTGGTAAGCGGCTTGGTAAGCAGGATATGGCAAGGTTCGTAGGTTCTCTAGGGTGGTTGGCATTAAACCAGCACCTGTCACGCTTCCATTGCTCATGTTTTGAGCAATGGCTGGTCGGCAAGTTCCATTCACCCAATGCATTTTTACTACGCTATTATCTATCGACCAGGTAGAAATGCCTACGACCATATCAGTCGTATAGCCGTTTTGCTGTCTATCTGCGTCACTATACCAGTAAACTTGAGAAAAACCTGTCGGAGCTGTTTTATTTTCGCACTCTATCTGGGCTTGTGGTTTGCTTGGAGTAGATGGCTGGCTTGGCTGTGATGGCTGACTAGGTTTAGCCGACTGGCTGGTGTTCGGAGTTTTATTGTTGGTCTGATTCTGATCTGGCTGCTCCTCTGGCTTCTCGACACATTCGCCTTTTTCCAACATCTCATCTTCGCCACAAGTCGGAACTGGCTTGATAGTGAACTTTACTCCGTAAAGGCTAATTGCATCTCCGTCTTTAACCGCTATCACAAGGTCAAACTTGCCAACCTGCAGGCTATCTAGAAAAGTGGCTTTTAGTATAACTATAATACTGCCGCTTTTAATCTCATAGTCTTCGCCTTGCTTAAGAACTTTATCGCCAACCTTGACTTCGCTAACGTTTTTACAGTTATCTTCGCATTTCAAGTCGGAAAAGCGAGCCGTGAAGTTGGTTTCTGAGCCTTGTTGGTATTCTGCTTTGAATTCACCACCATCCTCACTAGTAATCTTTTGTTCATAATCGATCTCTGGTTCGGTCTGGGTAGTTTCTGCATCATCCTGCGTGTCTGCCTGTGGCTGGTTGCGGTTGAGGATGAAAACTAGTGCTACTACGAGAACCGCCACCAAAACCGCTATAATTCCGCAAACAATCCCGATCTGCTTCTTGGTGGGCTTCGACTTATTCATATCGCTTTGTTTTATTGGCGATTTATTTAATTTTGTTTTGGTGGCGGCAGGAGAACTACCCACCTTATGACCTTGTGCCATATCATTGTCCTTAAATTAAGTTGACTTTTACCCCATTCAATGGCAACATAAAAAGCAGCCATCGTTGCAGGCTGTTCACACTCTTCGCTATCCAAGTTTTAGGCTTAGATGCTAGCACAATGGCTGCTTTTCTCGCCTAAAACTGGCTTACGCTAGTTTTGGATTTATCGAAGAATGTGAACAATTTTATTATATCATAAAACGTGCCACCTTTTAATAGTTCTTTACAAACTTCGCCTGTTAGTCTATGATGGATATAACTACAGCTCGCGAAAACCAAATCTAGGAGGACTGGCGGACGGGGCAAAACTGACACCTGAAAATCCAGAACTCACTGCGAGCTGGTCTTATGAAAGGCAGAAGAAATGATGACTAATTCTTATGCCATTGCAGAATATGCCATCAAGTATTTCGGGAGAACTCTCTTCGGAACGGCTTGATGAACATGCACGTAATGTCGCCCTTTTTGCATATCAAGTATGGAAAAGAAAGCGATCTAAATAACTAACTATTTTATATAATAGGGTAAAATTTGCGAAATATTATCTAATGGTCTTCGTGAGTAGGACTGTGGATTGTAATAGGTTTTTCGCGAGCCTTACCCGACAATCCACAATCGTATTCACGAGAGGTAATATGGCAAAATATAACCCACTCACCCAACCTTGGGCGATTACTGCTTGCAGGGTATCCACCCCTGAACAAAAAGAAAATCATAGTCTAGACAGTCAGGCGAAATCTATCTTAGCGGCTGCCAATAGGCTTGGCGTATATATCCCCGATGACGGTCAATGGAGCGGTAGTGCGTCAAGCAAGTGCGGCAAGAATGTTCATCGTAAGGATATCCAAGAAATGATGGACTATTGTAGAAAGCACAAAAAGGTCAAGTATCTCTTGGTATCATCGCCTGACCGTTTTATGCGATCGATTCAAGAAGCTGTTTATTTTGAGATCGAGTTCAAAAAGCTTGGCGTGGAAATCTACTATACGGATGATGAGAGTTTAAACGGGTGTGATGCTATGACCAAGTTTCGACGTATTACGAAACTTTTTGAGGCTGAAGTTAGCAATGAGGAACGCACTAGAAAGGGCCTTGCTAATGCAGAGGGGTCGCTCAAGGCTGGCAGAACGCCATATCCGCCAAAGTTTGGCTATAAACGCACATTTACGCCTGGGATGCATGTTCCAAATGACGACTATGATCTTGCCGCTACTCTAAGCGACATTATGGCTCGTATCGCTGATGGTTTTCTTTCAGTATCTGATGGATTAAAAGAGCTAAACCAAAGCGACTATTTCGTGTGTGGTGGTCACGCTCTTTATAAAATGGATAAGTGGAAGAAGGTATTGAATGACCCTTATTATGCTGGTTGCGTTGAAGGCAAAAAGCAAGTTAAGGTCTTTAATCCTAATGCCCTTCATCAGCCGCTCATTACGAAAGAACAGCACGAGCGTATCGTGGCTATTATTAGTAATCGCAAAAAATGTCACGCTGCACCCAGAAAAAGCGGCAATACTCATTATCCACTGAATTGCATTATGCTGTGCGAGGAATGCCACAAGGCTGAAATTGCTGCTGGTAATATTGGTATCCACGACCACAGTAAGTTCTGCGGCTACGTTAGCAGTAACGGCAAAGGCAACCAATATGATGTCTATGGTTGCCGTAGATGTCACAAACGTATTTCACGAGAGGAGGCTCACGCTGCTATTCAGGAACAGATTAGCCAATTCGATCTATCAGATGATGGTAGAAAACGTATCTTAAAGCAGCTTGAGCTGGTCTGGAAAGATGAAGAGCGTATGCGTCAAACGGAAATCTATCAACTTACACAAAGAAAATCGTCTTTGGAAGCTACGAAAAATGAGCAGGTGCGAACTTTATGCCAAATTAGCGATCCAGAAATTCGCTCTGAAGTAGAAGCTGCCATTAAACGCACAAAAGAAGCCCTAGTCGATGTTGTAGCTAGGCTGAATAACCTTCAAAATAAAGTAGATGTCGATAAAAAGGACTTTATGGAGTTTGCTCTCAGTTTGGTCGATAATTTAGCAGATCATTTCTTTGATCTTACTTTAGAAGAAACTAAGAGGTGCGAACTTTTGCTATTTCCTGGTGGATTTTTAGTAACTTCCGACAAAAAAGTTCGCACCCCACAAATTAGCCCATTTTATAGGGGTAGAACCACCAAAAAAGACCTTCCAAAATCTGAAAAGTCTTTTATGGCTGGGGATGAGGGATTCGAACCCCCGAATGCTGGGACCAGAACCCAGTGCCTTACCACTTGGCGAATCCCCAGTGCAAAGCTATTGTATCACACTTTTTCGAAAAAGTCTTCCAAATTTGCGTTTTTCATGCTACAATACTATTGACAGTCTGGTAACAGACTTTTTTTATTAGGCAGACGACCAAAGAGGTAGTCAGCCGTAAAAAGTTTACCAGACCAGGGAAAGGAGTGTTATGTCGCATAAGCCACAAAAAGCCAAAACCAATATCACCAAAATTACAGCTAATTCCGCACCAAAACCAGAAGTCAAAATCGAAGACCAACCCCAAAAACAAATCACAACTACACCAGAAAAGTCAAAACCACAAAAATCCGCCAAAAACTCAACTGACGAAAAACCACTAAAGGAGGTTTTCGTCCTTGCGCGACCATTTGTTGCTCTTGGGCGCTATCTACGCGATTCCTGGCGCGAAATCCGCCAAGTCCGCTGGCCCAACCGCAAAGCTACCTGGAAAATGACCCTCGCCGTATTTATCTACTGTGCAATTTTCATGGTCTTTATCCTCGCACTCGACGCTCTTTTCACATTCATCTTTAATTTGTTATTAGGTATTAACTAACCATAAAAAGGAGAAATATATGGCAGTAAACCGTTATGACGACACCCGCGCTTGGTACACTATTAGTACCTACAGCGGCTACGAAGACAAGGTCGCCGAAAGTATCAATCAACGCGTCGGCAGCCCCGAATTTGAAGGCAAAATTTTCGACGCCATCGTACCAAAAGAAAAGCGCATCGAAATCAAAAATGGCAAGCGCAAAGTTGTTGACCGCAAAATTTTCCAAGGCTACGTCTTGGTCGAAATGTGTTTGTCGGACGAAACTTGGTACATCGTACGCAACACTCCTGGCGTCACCGGCTTCATCGGCAATGGCACCCAGCCAACTCCAGTTTCCGAAAAAGAAATTGCCAAAATCAAAAAGCGCATGGGCGTAGAAGATCCCAAATATTCCGTCAATTACGAAATCAACGAAGTTGTCTCTATCATTGATGGTCCATTCAAAGGCTTCGAAGGCACGATTTCCGAAATCGACACCCAAAAAGGCAAGCTCAAAGTCATGGTCTCAATGTTCGGTCGCGAAACACCTGTCGAACTTGACGCTTTGCAAGTCAAACAGTTGCAATAAAGTTTTTAGAAAAAAGCGGACCGAGAAAGTTCGCTTTTTTGTGTTATACTTTTACCATGAGCCTTTTTAATCGCATTCGAAACAAAACTGAAACCGCCCCATCATCCGCAGAAACCAATAATCCTTGGGAGAATCTTGAGTCTTCAAGCGATTTTAGTAATCAAACTAAAATCGCTTCAGCTGAAGCCGATCAAACCAATGCACATCTCCAAAGTCAAGAGCGTCAGGAACGTAAAATCATTGACGCCTTCTTGCGCGGAAATAATGGACTTAGCAAACCCGATGCAAATATTTCTGAGTACGAACGTCAAATCGTTTATGACTATTTAGCCAACGGCACCATTACCGACCAACAAAAATCAAATCTTATTAGCAACATTGCGACGCCAGTTGATCGCTCTCCAGAAAATACTATCGATTCCATGCAAGACAAACACGAGTTACGCATTCTCACTTACCTCAGTGGTACGGGTTTTGATTATTGGCAATCTGCCTCGATTTACGATCTTCGCAACGCGCTTAACCGTTTTCCTACACCATATGAACTCAAGAGTGCCGAAGAGAACTTGCTCAATGATATCCGCGAGCACAATTCGCCACAAAAATACGCTGAGTACCAAGAAGCTATGGCGAATTTTAAACAAAAGTTCTACGGTAAACGTTTAGAGTATTATAATTCTATGGAGTCTCTCCAAACCAAAGCCAACAAGGCTGCCGCCGAAAAAGACGCTCGTACGCAAGTATTGCATAGCTATACCAGTAATCAAGCCCCAACTCAACCAGAAACAATTTCTAAGCCAATTGAGCTTCAACCTATAAGCGCTCAAGAAAAAGCCGACATTCTTAAATCTAGCCAAATCGACGGTGATGACTTTTTCTATCAAGGACAAGCCTATCAACTTACGCCCGCCAGCCTAGAACAAGCTGGTCTCGCTCCTAACTATAAATTCACGCTTCAGAACGCTGAAGTCAATCTTTCTGACCCATACCAAGTTCAAGATCATGCCGCCGTCACCGCATATATCAAAACCGAGAATGGCACCAAAGTTTGTTCGTACTATCGTAGCAATTCGCAAGGCATCTGGCGCCTCCTCCCGGATTACGTTTCTGACACCAAAAATAATAAACTAATTGAATGGTTTGGCAAAGGTTATAATGAAGAGAGCCTGAACCTCCCCAGCGAAACCCAATATGCTCTTGAGCTTATTTCTAATAATCGCCCACCAGTTGAAGTCAACCCAGTAAATGCCGCCTTCTACTTTGCTGGCACCGCCAAACGCTATAATTCCAAAGACGAGTATCGGAGTTATGTCAATCAGCACACCCTACGCGGCAATCATTATCAAGAAGTCTCACCCTCAGCCTCTTTTAACCTTGGTACTGTCAGTTTTACTAAAGTTCCGCCACAAACTCTCGATCTTACTGGCCCCAATGCCCCTAACTTCCAAAACTCCGAAAATTCCTATGTCACCAACACTGGACTCTACGGGCAAATTCAAGTCGAACATTTTCCATCCGCCGACAAATCTCTAAAATACACTTTTAATCGTGACACTGCTGGTCAAGCCTGGATTGGGAATGTCGAAATCAATCATGCTAAAATCAGTTCTACTGGGCTACGCACCGAATGGGCAAGCATCGGTGACTATGGCACTCCGCTCTACGAATATGCCAGACAGGCCGACGGTTACGGCGATGCTAGCAAAGCTCGCGGTAACTATCTCAACATGTGGAAAAATTACCTTAGCCATATGCCAATCATCCAAAAATACCTCGCCAGCAAGAAGGACCCTATCTCTTCATTATAGTACACATTTCAAAAAATGTCAATATATAGACAGCATTTTCCCCATGTGTTACAATATTTATGTTACGCACGGTTAATTAATCGTTTTCTGGAAGCTTCTCCAGAAAGAAAAGGAAACAAATTATGGCAGGAAAGCAAGTTATCGGCAACCTCAAGTTGCGCATCCCTGGCGGCAAAGCTACGGCCGGACCTCCAGTTGGTTCTACCCTCGGTCAATGGGGTCTCAACATGATGGATTTCATCAATCCATTCAACGAAGCCACCAAAGATTTTATGGGCAAGAACGTTATCGTTCACATCAAAGTTTACGATGACCGCACGTTCGACTGGGTCTGTCTCGGTCAACCGGTTGACGATTTGATTCGCGAAAAAATCAAAATCGAAAAAGGCAGCGGCAAGCCAAACTTGGAAAAGGTTGGTAAAATTTCCCGCGCCGATCTCGAAGATATTGCCAAAGTCAAGATGGATCAACTTAACGCGGTCGATCTTGACGGCGCCGTCAAAGTCATCGCCGGCACCGCTCGTTCAATGGGTGTAGTCGTCGAAGACTAATTCTCGAAGAAGCAGAAGAGCAACAACTTCTGCTTTTTTGATGCCTATGCTTGCTAATTTTTTCTTTTTTATGCTAGGCTAGCAATATGCCTAAAAATACATCCGGAAAAATAATTAAGCCATACGGAGCACAGATTAGCAAACATGAGCTGACAGCCGCCAAAACGCTCATAGCTGCTACTAGCGAATCAATTACTTTTCTCCCGCCCCGCCCAACCAAAACTCCAGATATCATTTTTATGAACAAAGAATGGGAAATTAAAACGCCATTAGGTAAAAGCAGCCGGACAATCGAAGACTGCCTACGCCGAGGAGCAACTCAGTCACCGAACCTCATCATCGATATTCGCTTCACCAAAATATCCGAATTACAATGTCTAAGATGCATTCAACGACAAATTAATCGAGTCGCAGCCATCAAAAACGTACTCGTCATAGCAAAAGCCAATAGAGTTATTGACAAATTTTGTAATTTTGAGATAATGAAAGAGTAATAGACATTTTAGATTTATTATGCGACCTAGTATGGTAGCCTAAATCCTTCTAAAGATTGGCATAAGACCACAGCTTGGCACCGCGACGAGGTACAGCATCCTGGATAGGAAGCCTAGGCCTCGCTTTTTTATTCTTTTCTTGCCAAATCCCCAATTTTTTGCTATAATGTAAGTAATACTAACCGTGTTGGGAGGAGCGTCCGCTCCATTATTACCACAGAAAGGATATTTATGGCAGAAGATAAAACTGCAGAAATTACTAAAAAGGTTGACGAAATCAAGGCTGGTGCCGAGATTGAGGAAACCCTTGCCACTGAAAGCGAAGAAAAATTCGCTAAATCTGGCAAAAAATCAAAGAAACATATCGAAGAGGTAAAGGCCGAAGAAGAGCGTCAAGCACGCAAAGCTGAGACTAAGGCCCTAGAGGAAGCTGGTGAAAAGCCTCGCGGTGCCGCTCCAGTTACTCGTCCTCGCATTGAGCGCCGCGGTAAAAAATACCAAGCTGCCGCCAAGCAAGTTGAAGCTGGCAAACTTTATGGTCTCAAAGAGGCTTTGGAGCTAGCCACCAAGACCAACCCAACCAAATTTGATGCTACCGTCGAAGCTCACATTCGTCTCGGTGTTGATCCACGCCAGGCTGATCAAAACATCCGCGCTACCGTCGTTTTGCCTCATGGTAATGGTAAAACTGTACGCGTTGCTGTTTTTGCTCCGCTCGACGAAGCCAAAAAGGCCGCTGCCGCTGGTGCCGACATCGCTGAAGATGAAGAGTTTTTGAAGCGCCTAGAGAAGGGAACTATCGATTTTGACGTTCTCATTTCTACCCCAGCTTACATGCCCAAGCTTGGTAAATTCGCCCGCTTGCTCGGTCCAAAAGGTTTGATGCCAAATCCTAAGGCTGGTACCGTCACCACCGACATCGAAAAAGCCGTCAAAGAAGCCAAAGCTGGTAAAGTTGAATACCGCGTCGACAAGCAAGCCATCATTCACATTGGCCTCGGTAAAACCAACTTTGACCAAGCCAAATTACTCGAGAATGCTGAGACTTTCTTCGACTCCCTCAAGAGTCACCGCCCAGCTTCCATCAAGGGTAATTTCGTGAAGTCGATTTATATCACCACCACCATGGGCCCATCCATCGCGGTTGAGAATATCTACAACTAAGCTAATAAAACAGCTAAAGTTGGAAAAAGGACTAGAATTTGCTCTAGTCCTTTTCTGTACAGAAAAATCATTGTAACTT
>CASXXK010000007.1 GCA_949480205.1 uncultured Candidatus Saccharibacteria bacterium | reverse complement strand
AAGCCACCGTTGGCATGCTTTCCCCCTCCGCTGCCTTAGTACTGTATTAGACATGTAAAAGATAGATTTTATTATGCTTGTGCTTGGTAATTTGGATCCAATTATGCTAGTCTGAGATAATGAGAAAAACTATATCTAAGCAACCTGGCAAAATTATACCGAATGGCGTCAAGCCTGAGCCCCATGAAATGGATACGTTTTTACTATTTGCAAATCTAGGCAAGACAGTTGAGCTAATCACGCCATCAAACACACCACATTCAAAGCGACCAGATTTTGTCATGGACGGGTTGGAATGGGAGACAAAAAGCCCTACGCAAAAATCACGGCGCACTATTGAGCGTGTATTTTATGAAGCAAGCAACCAATCCAAAAATATCGTTATAGATTTGCGTAGGATAAATAATGACATTAAATCCATGGTCCATCTTTTAGAAAAATGCTTCAGAACGACGCGCAAAGTACACAAAATGTACGTTATCATAAAACCCGGAAAAATCATGTTCTATAAAAAATAGTGTTGCCGTTTTTGATATAATATGCTACAATAAAGTTATTGAGGGCGACCTACTGTTGTAAACAGTAGGCCAAGCCCTCTTTTTTGTACGCGGCGGATAAAACGTTGTAAAATCAAATTGTGGAACATCTCCATGGGTACCAAGGGCAGCCCGAGTTCACTCCTCCGCTTGCCAGCGGTCCTCTCGTAAAAAGATCGTGAAGTTCCCCTCTGGAATAATGAAGAGAATTATGACGAGGTTAGCCACTATTATTGGCTATGGTCAATAAGTATAAAGTGAACTTCTGTTGCCGCAAGAGTTATTGGGCTGATTTTGGGGTATATAATTCAGCTTTTGCTCGCCTTTCGTGCGCAGCGGCTACTTCGAATTACCTAAAACTGCTGGTACTTTAAGGAACGCTGGCCACAATGCTGACTACTGGTCGTCGCGAGCTGCCGCCTATACGTCTTCTACCTCGGCGACTGCTTACTACCTCGAATTCAATACTGCGGTCAACCCGTCCAACGGCCCGAACAATCGCTGGTACGGTTTCCCCCTCCGCTGCCTTATGTTTTTTGCCGCGGTGGGTGCCGATCTTTTAATTTAGCGTCGTGAGTTGTTGATATTTTTTAATCCGAGCAGCTAGCTCAGGATAGTTTTGCAGCGCTGCGGGGTCTTTGGCAAAATTTCCAGCATGATGGCTAGCCTGAGCCATCAAAGTCGTATCATTCAAGTTAGCTACTTGTAAATTTAATTCACCATGCTGCTGTGAGCCGTAGATCTCGCCTGGTCCACGAATCTTCAAGTCTACTTCCGCCAAGTAAAAACCGTCGGTAGATTTTTCCATTTCGCGTAAGCGTTTGGAAGGGCGCCCCTCGCCGGTAGTTAATAAGAAACAACTAGCCGGCTGATCACCCCGTCCCACTCGGCCACGCAACTGGTGCAACTGTGCCAAACCGTAGTTTTCCGCATCTTGGATCACAATCATGTTCGCGTTCGGCACATTCACGCCCACTTCTACCACCGTAGTTGACACCAAAATCTGAATCTGATTAGCCGCAAACCGCGTCATAATCGCATCTTTCTCTTCGGGTTTCATCTTGCCGTGCAACATTTCCACTTTTACTTGCGGAAACAGTTCCTGCAATTTTTTGACTTGTTTCTTAACAGGCGTGGCTGTGCCCGAATTTTTCTCTTCAATCACCTGGCAAATCCAATAAATTTGCTGTTTTTTCGCCAAAAGTTCGCGCATCTTAGGGTAAAGCTCGTCGCGCTGCTCGGTTTCTGCCAGAATCTTGGTTACAATCGGCTGGCGCCCCGGTGGCAATTCATTCAAGATCGAAACGTCAAGGTCTCCAAACAGCGTCAATTGCAAAGAGCGCGGGATTGGCGTAGCGGTCATAGCCAAGAGATGCGGCGCAGTATTATTGGGGGATTTAAGGAGTAACTTCTGCCGCTGCCCCACACCAAAACGGTGCTGCTCATCGATGATACAAAAAGCTAATGATTTAAATTGCGTGTCATCGGTAATTAAGGCATGCGTACCAATAATCAATTCGATTTGTCCAGCCTTAATTGCCGCCTTCAACATGCGTTTGTTTTTGGTTGCTCCCGTCAATAAAGCAATTTGCGGCAAACGGATTTTTTTGCCAAATTCCCGCAAAAATGCCTTCTGCAGCTCCACAAACAGTGTCTGGAGGCTTTCAAAATGTTGAGTGGCCAAGATGGCGGTGGGCGCGAGCAGGGCTGTCTGGTGACCGTTTAGAGCGGTCTGGGCGGCCGCTAGCGCTGCCACAATTGTTTTACCGGAGCCTACGTCGCCTTGCAGAAGGCGATTCATCGGCACATTTTTCTCTAAATCTTGCAAAATTTCCCAGGTCGCCCGGCGTTGCGCTCCCGTTAGCGCGAAGGGGAGATGTTTTACCAAAACTTGCGTAAATTTAGCATTAAACTTCAGCGATTCGGCCCGCAAACGCTGGTTTTCCTGCTTATTGAGTTTGGCCGCCAAAATTAGCTCGAAGAGCTCTTCATAAGCCAAATAGTCACGTCCTTTCTCGGCGTCATCGGGGTTTTCTGGAAAATGGGAATTATAGAGCGCTTCGGCACGTGCGCCGGGTTTTACAAATAGCGGTTTTCCTTCCGTAAATGGTAATAAATCCGGAATCTGAGCAAACTCGGGCCGCAGATTTTCCATTAATTTGTGAAACATTTGTGGCTTGATGGCGCTTTTGGCGGAATAAATCGGCTGAAAATTCGCCGCAGCGCCATTATTTACGTCCTGAACGAGTGTGGCTGAAGGTGAGGTTAACTGATAACGCCCACTTTTGAGCTCGTATTTTCCGGTGAAGTAGTATTCTCGCTTCTCGTCAAATTGCTTTGCCCGATAGGGTTGATTAAACCAAACCGTACGTACCGCGCCAGTTTCATCACGAATCACACCTTGAGTAATAGTGAGGCGTTTACGGCTGGTACGCACAATATGCAAATCGCTGATTTTTCCACGAATAATCACCTTGCCTGGGCGCAAATCCTCAATGTTTACCGTAGTCTGGTAGTTTTCGTACAGCCGCGGCAAGCAATAAAGCAAGTCCCCTACTGTACAGAGGTTGACGCGCTTCAGTATTTCTGCGGTCTTGGGCCCCACACCTTTAACCGTCTCAATTCCCGCCGACAAATCCATAGGAATATTATAGCACCGATCTGCTGCTGTGGTCGGCTCGCCACTTAGCAATGGCGCCGTGATTGCCGGACATTAGCACATTCGGTACGGCCATGCCGCGAAATTCGGCCGGTTTGGTATACTGCGGATACTCCAAGTTATCGCCGCAAGAAAAACTCTCAATTGCCGCTGAGGTTTCTCCACCCAGCACGCCCGGCAAGAGACGCGTCACACTATCAATAATAATCAGCGCCGGTAATTCCCCGCCAGTCAAAACATAATTCCCTAGTGAAATTGGATGATCAACAATAGTCATGATGCGCTCGTCGTAGCCCTCGTAGTGTGGGCAAAGAATGATATAATGGCGCACATACTCGGCCTGACCATCATCTTTTTCGGGGCACGATGTCGCGCCAGCCTGCCGTTGCGGGTGTCGCGCATCTTCATCCTCGGCCGTAGCCTCCGGAGATTCCCGAAAAGCATACTGCTCAGGCCGACCTGTATGCGCCAATGAGCGAGATTTGGCCATTTCTGCCAAGTTCTCGTTGTTAGTCGTCTCGACGCCAGCGAATTGCCGCGCTAAGGCCTGGTTCCAAGTTGCCCCTACTGGCGTAGGTAAAATTACTTCCGCTTCGGGTGAATCTCGTTTAACGCTTTCGATTGCCGCAAACACTGGCTCGCAGCGCAAAAGCATACCGTCGCCGCCGCCGTAAGGCGTATCGTCCACGGATTTATGTGGACCAAGCCCAAAGTCGCGTAAATTTACATAATCTATTGCAATAATTCCCTGTTTTTGCGCCTTAAACAACATAGAACTATCCAGATACGGCCGCAAAGCTTCTGGAAAAAGCGTAATGATGGTAAACTTGATTTTTGGCATAATTGTTACTATTTTGACACAGGTATCAACAAATGTCAATGCTAACCACCTGATTCTCCTCCATGTCTAATACAGTACTAAGGCAGCGGAGGGGGAAACCGTACCAACGGTTAAGTGGGCCATTGGAAGGACTGACATTAGTAGTAAAGATGAGGTAGTAAGCGGTCGCCGCGGTAGATGATGTATAAGTATCCGCCCGTGATGACCAGTAGTCGCCATGTCCGACAATCCTTAAAGTTCCCATAGTGGTAAGTAACTCAAAATTCCCGCTGCGCACGAGACCTTAACGAAAATTAAAAAGTGATAAGGTGTGCTGTTTGAAATAACAGGGGTAGAATGATTTTTGGACCTTATCGTTTTTTAAAAAACGATAAGGTAACACGATACTCAAAAATTGTGCGCAGCGGGTATGTACGATTGCCTAATTCCGATGGTGTTTTGAGAACTTCTGGTCTCGGTGCTGACTATTGGTCGTCACACTCAGACGCTTTGGCTACGGCACATAACTTATATTTTGGTGCAAATAATGTTAGTCCATCAGGTGGCCCGAATCCTCGCTACTTCGCTTTCCCCCTCCGCTACCTTAGACATGTAGGACGCGGCATGCAGAGATGTGCTATAATATGAATGTATCCGTCTTTATAGGCTAAACATATCAAACGAAGGTAAGTAGGGCGCCGTGAGTGCCTACGATGCCTTTGTTTGATACAAAAGTCTAGTAGACGGATACACCTCGCGGCGTCCTTTTTGTTGAATTTCGGTCCTTCGTATCCGGATAGATATCGGCCGAGTGAAGCGCTTCAACTACTGAGGCGCCGCTTTTTGTTATCAAAATACCTCTCATGGTTGTCCATAAGAGGTATTTCCAAAAACTAGCGTGGTGCGAATGAAGAGACTCTAACTCTCGACCTCTTCCTTGGCAAGGAAGCGCTCTAAACAACTGAGCTACATTCGCATATGTCTTTATCTTAGCATGAACCCGTCACAATCGTCAAGAGTCATTATCACAAAAAAGACGCACGCCAGAGTTTCCAAAATATGCTATAATTTCCTCAAAGCGTGGGCTTAGAGAGACGCACTTTAACAAATAATGAAAGGAGGGGTTTTATATGAAAAATAAAACCCATAGTAGCCCTGGGGCTACTCAGCTGTTGTACGGAGTGCACGATCACCCTCCGGGAGGAATGCAGGCGATTTTGGCCATCCAGCATGTGTTTGCAATGTTTGGCGCCACGATTCTGGTACCGATTTTGGTCAATGGCATGGCTGGAGCTGAGGTGCTTCCCATCCCGGTAGCATTAGTGATGTCCGGCATCGGCACACTGGTCTACCAGCTCTGCACCAAGTCACAATCGCCGGTATATTTAGGCAGTTCCTTTGCCTTTATTGCGCCGGTTGCCGCCGCCTATCAGGTTGCCGGCATCGCCGGGGCCATGACCGGGTTGATCGTGGTAGGAGTCATTTACATCGTCTTTGCGGCGCTGGTAACATTAGCCGGAAATGGCTGGATTGACCGCCTCCTGCCGCCAATTGTCATCGGTCCGATGATTCTGGTAATCGGGTTAGGTCTGGCCTCTTCAGCGATTTCCCAGATTGGCCTCAATGAGGGTTCGGGCGCCACTTGGCGCGAATTGCTGATAGCTTTCATCACCTTGGCCACAGCGATTATTGTGATGGTCTGCGTCAAAGGTTTCCTCAATGTTATCCCGTTTTTAGTGGCAATTATTGTGGGCTATATTGCCTCGATTTGTTTAGGGATTGTAGACTTGACGCCAGTCAAAGAGGCGGCATGGTTCAGTATTCCGCGGTTTCAGATAATTTTTAAAGATTATCAACCAACCTTTGCTGCTATTTGGCAAATTGCGCCGGTCGCCCTGGTGACAATGGCCGAGCATATTGGCGATCACAAGGCACTCAGCACCATTATCGGCACAGATCTATTGAAACAACCCGGCTTGTCACGTACTCTGCTCGGCGACGGTTTAGCTACATTGACAGCCGCATTATTCGGTGGTCCGGCCAATACAACTTACGGCGAAAACACTGCCGTAGTCGGTATGACCAAAGTAGCCTCAATCTATGTTTTACGATTAGCGGCCGTTTTCGCCATCGTGATGGGATTCTTGGGCAAGTTGACCGCACTAATTTCCACTATCCCCAATCCGGTGCTGGGTGGCGTTTCCGTTTTGTTGTACGGTTTTATCGCTCTGAATGGCGCTAAAGTCTGGATTGAGAACCGCATTGATTTTGGCATTCCGCGCAACGTAGCAATTGCGGCACCGATGTTAGTGTTCGGGCTGGGTGGAGCGATTCTGTCCTTCGGTAGCGGCGATGTTACAATTTCCGTATCGGGAATGAGCCTGGCGGCATTGTTCGGAATTATTCTGAACTTGGTTTTGCCGGAAGAAGGCCGTGTTGGCATTTGGAAAAGGATTTGGCGAGCAATCAAAGAAACCGCAGCGGATGCTGACCATCTTTAAACCCAATTACAAAACAACCTTTCATTTCAGGTGGGCAAACAAACTGTTGTGATTTTTACAACAGTTTTTGCTTTTTGCTTGACAGTCATTAAGCTTAGGCTTATTATAAGTATAAGCTGGTACGCTTCACAGGGGTTCCACTGATACGTTTAGTGGAGTGTGGAGACTTTAACAAAAACAAAAACAGCGGATTAAAACAAACCAATGTGCCCCAGGGTGGGCGCGCATCAGCGCGGAGACTGGCTCGAAAGAGCCAGTTTTCTTGGGTATATAAAAAGAGTCGGGCGGCACTTGAATAGTGCTGCCCTCAGTTAACTGAGGGCGGCACTTGAATAGTGCTGCCCTCAGTTAACTGAGCCAATTTTTTATTCTTCAGAATCAATCATGCAGGATTTTGCCAAATAGCCCATAACCTGCAACAGCCCGTCACGTCCCCATGCAATCTTGTGACATTTCAGGCAATGGCTCTCACCGATTTCCAGAATCGCATAATCCGGCTTAGTCAGATCCAGACCCCACATCTCGCCGTCAGCGATGCTTTCATACAGGCTGGCAAATTCAGCCACCCACTTCTCTTTCCGCTTGGCGGCGATTACATCCAAAAACTTGCTGATTTCCTGCCAGCTTTCCGGTAAATAAGGAAAGTGTCCCGGCATGACTTCTTTACCGTCGACGCTGATCCCGGTCGGTCTGGAGATTTTACCGTCTTCATCACAGGAAATTACTTCAATGCAATTCTGCGCCATAATCACGGATACATCCAGATAGTCACCCCGATCCACCAGTTTTTCCAGCCGATGGTACAGTTCCGCATTGTGCTCCAAGCAGTTCATTTTGTTGTTCATAATTGGCTACCTCTCTGTTTAAGGTCACATGGACCGGTCTACTAGGGGCAACAAAAAGCCCTCTATCTCTTCGTTATAGCACAGGTAGTCGAAAAAGTCAATAGTTGTAGACTATTACAGCACTTTTGGCTAATAATCTTCCACCAAAGTAAACTCTTTCCCTGCGATTGAAATAATCGAGTCTGGCTGCGCCCCAAGTGAGGTCAGCTCAGCACGAATGCCAAGTTTCTTCATGATATCGCGCAGGCGGTTGACTGAGGCGTAATTATTAAGATCGGTACGACGGGCAAATTTCTCGATTTTGGGACCGGTGACGACGAATTTGTCGTCAACTTTTTCAGCCTTCCAGGCTTTGCTAAGTTGCTCAGCACCGAGAGTAATGACCGGGATATTGCCACTGGAACTGGCACCATCTGATGAGGTGACGCGTCGCTCGTGCCCGTCTTCACGGGACTCGCGCACTGCATGCTCGGCAGCAGCCTCCGCACCCACCTCATCAGAGGCCCTAGCTCCAGTAACATGATTACGGGCGTTAGCATCTTTCTCTCGCACGAGCGCACGGAGCAATTCAGTAATTCCCTGCTTAGCAGCAGAAGAAATTGCAAACACACGCGCATCGGGGTTGATTGCCAAAATCGCAGCCTTCTGCATTGCAATAATTTCATCATCCACGCCCTCGCATTTAGTTAGGGCAACAATTTCTGGGCGAGTAGCCAAATCCGAGTAGCGCTCTAGCTCATAGCGAATTACTTTATAGGCTTCACCGGCGTCGTCACTATAGACATCCACTAGATGCAGCAAAACGGCAGTGCGGTCGACGTGACGCAAGAAATCATGCCCCAAGCCCTTTCCGTCAGCCGCACCTTCAATTAGACCCGGGATGTCAGCAATCAAAATATCTTGATCGTCTACTGTAGCCACGCCTAGCTGTGGCGTCAAAGTTGTAAAAGGATAGTCGGCAATTTCTGGGCGAGCATTGCTTACCACAGAAAGAAAAGTCGACTTACCAGCGTTAGGCAGCCCCACCAAGCCAACATCAGCAATCAATTTTAGCTCCAAAGAAGCCTCAAAGGCTTCACCAGGCTCACCGACTTCGGCAATCATTGGTGTCTGGCGGGTGGATGACTTGAAATGCGCGTTGCCAAATCCGCCGTCACCACCCTTAGCAATCACGGCTTCCTGTGTGTCTTCGGCCAAATCTGCCAAAATCTCCCCGTCACGACGCACCACAGTACCAATTGGGACTTCAACGATTAAGTCCTTGCCGCTGCGTCCCGCGCTACGTTGCCCCGAGCCATTGCGCCCATCCTCTGCCTTGAGTTCGGGGTTATAACGAAAATCTAGCAAAGTATTTGTGTCTTTATCGGCACGAAAAATAATTGATCCGCCTTTGCCGCCGTCACCACCGTCAGGCCCACCCTTAGGAATGTAAATCTCATGACGAAACGACACTGCGCCATCGCCACCTTTACCGGCTTGCAACTTTACTTTCGCAGTATCAACAAACATTTTACTCCTTAATGAATATAATTAAAGCTTCCTACTGCGCTTGCTGGGATAATCCCCTCAGTGAGCGTACCGATACCACGACCGTCAAAGTTCATTTCGCGGACTTTGAGCGAGCCATCGCTATTGACAGCCAAAACAATACCTACGTGACCATAATATCCCATTGAAGTCTGGAAGACTGCACCTACCTCTGGCGTACGGTCCACCCGGAAACCTAATTTAGCCGCACGGCTTGCCCAGTAGCGAGCATGGCTCAAGGTGCCACCACCCGGCATGGCACGTAGGCCCATCGCCACACCTTCAGTGGCCCGCCAGTACCAGGCATACCAAGTACACTGGCCGCGCACCATCGGGTTACCATTGATACCGGCTGGGTTTGTATAAATGCTGTTGTAAGGACCACGCGCTATGACCACCAAATTCTGACGGCTAGCGTACGAACCAGAATAGTTATAGTTGGAGTACGTCGGAGTTGGCGCAACATATTCTGGGCGCTCTGTAAACGGCAGTACACCGCCTGGCAACACAATCTGTGAATCGACAATCAAATTTCCGCCTTCAAGGTCGTTATAGGCGATAATGTTTTCGGCTTTACTGTTGTATTTTTGTGCGAGCGATTCGGCGCTATCACCCGACTTCACCGTATAAACAATACCTGGAGTGGTTGGCACTTTAAGCACCTGACCCACCTCAACATCAGTTTTCTTCAAGCCGTTAGACCAACGAATCTGATCAGTCGTCACGCCATATTTGGCCGCAATACTAGCCATCGTTTCGCCTTCGGCCACAACATAGGTCTGAACACCACGAGAGATGTTAGTATTGATTACGCTTGGCTTCTCAATACGGTCCGTCGTGGTCTGACTAATCTCTTTCATGGATTGGACAATCACATAGTTACCAGCCACCGTGTCGACACTAGCAAGATCAAAGCTATTCGAAACACTAGCCACCACATAGAGCTCAGAAAGCTGGTCAGCCGAAACGTTGTAGTTTTCAGCCGCCATCGCATTCATGTTGATACTCCCCGCATCGGTATCATTTTTGCTCTCGGATCCGACTTTAGCAATACCTAAAATCGCCAAAAACACTGCCGCATAGGGCAAGAATTTGCCCATGAAGCTTCGAAATTTATGCTCGTTACGTTTCTTTCTCATAATTAATGGTTGTCGCTATAATGCAACATTACAGAGCTCAGCACAATGGTCGATGATATTCTGTTGGTGCTCCGCATCTGTAGTACTATAATACATCATACCATCATCTCCTGTCAAGAAGAATAAGTAGTTTGCAGCTTCGCCATCAGGGGTAGCGGTAGCATTTAGTGCCTGTCTACCGGGGTTGGAAATTGGGCCATATGGCAATCCGGCATAGAGGCGAGTGTTATAGGGAGAGTCAATTTGCAGTGCATCGGCATTATTGGTGTAAATTTGGCGGTCTGGATCGACCAAGTCCACCGCATATTGCGTCGTCACATCGCTACCGAGACTCATCCCTTGAGCAAGACGATTATAAAACACCTGAGCTACTTTAGCTTGGTCAGTCACATTATTGGCTTCTTTTTGTACAATTGAGGCCAAAGTAATCCCCTGATAGAGATTTAAGCCCTGAGCTTCGAATTTCTCTTTAAGTCCGTTCTCTTCAATGACATCCGCCATCTCTGTAAGCATGCGCTCGATAATAGTTTCCACGGTATCATTTTGGTAAAATTCGTAGGTTTCACCGTAAAGATAGCCCTCTAGGCCCGCTTCTTCGGGTTTACCTTCAAAAATCCAGCTGTATGACCCCTCATAGGTCTTCTGAAGGGCTTCATCAATCGTAGCGCCGTCATACCCCACTTTAGCTAGTTTAGCCTTAAAATCGCGCACAGTTTCGCCAGGGTTAAAGGTGAATGTAAAAACGTCGCCACCTTTACCATCCACAATCAAATCAGTGATTTGCTTCATCGACATGGCCTTAGTGAGGCTGTATTCACCAGTTTTGATAGTATAACCACTATAATTGAGCCGGAAATAAATCTGAAAAACGATTGAATTACGAATCAAACCCGCATTACTGAGATCGACGGCAACATCATTAACACTGGCACCAGGTTCAATCTTGAAAACTACTGGCTTACAGGCATCAACGGTAGAGTTTTCTTGATCATTACAATCTACTTCTGTAAATACCGGCTGCAAATTCTGTGTATAGTAATAATATGCCCCTGCCGCAGCGCCCGCCAACAGAATAATCACAATCAGCAAAGCAACCAACAATTTATGCGGTTTATCGGCTTTGACCGATTGATGTCGGGCTGCTGTAGCCTTAGTAGTAGGCTTACCGGTGTGCTCCTCAAGAAAATCTTGCAGGATAATCGTAGCCGCTTCAGAATCAATATCACCCTTCTTGTAGCCTTTTTTGCGATTTTTGAGGCGCTTTTCTGCCTCAACTGAGGTAAGGCTCTCGTCTTGGAAGCAAATTTTGGCATCTGGGACAGCCTGTTTGAGTGCTTTGGCAAATTTACGCACATAGCGACTCTGCTCAGTCTCTTCGCCTTGTCCGTTGCGTGGCAGCCCCAATACGAAGCTATTGATGTCCCATGCGCGCGCCAAAGAGGCAATTTTCTTGAATTCTTCCCCGTTATCCACTTCAACGGCCGGATATGGCACTGCAATCCGAACGGCGGAATCGGCCTTAGCCACCCCAATGCGCTTTGTGCCAACGTCTAAGGCGATTAGTTTCATGACTAGTTATCCTCCACCGTTAGTTCAATTGTAATCTTGTTTGTATCATTTGGCACCGAGTTGACCCAGAAATAAGATGGGGTAATTTCCACTGAGCTGACGCCGTTAATCGAACGGAGCAAAGATTGCACCTCACCAATCTTGCGACCCTTGACCTTCTCTAAAATAGTCTCTTCGGTGACAGTAGGGCCAGTTTTAACCACGGTTTTGAGGCGCGCAGACTCGTCAATGTTGGTAAAACGCTCAATGTATGGATCACCAACCGAGTAGATTCGCTGATCGTCAGCAACGGTCATTTTGGCTTTGATGTACTCTTCTACCTTGGCCTTATCTAGAGTATATACGGAATAAATTGCCTTAACTGTAATCTCGGGCTTAGCATTCTCGTCGACTTCGGCGTTTACTTCTGGATTTGATTTAACGTCACCCGCCTCCGAAGCAAAGCTCGACTCAATCACGATGACATCTTCAGATTTCACCTGCTCCATGAGCAAAGATTTACCCTCTGAAGCATGGCTGGCCAGGATGCGCTCTTTGGCGGCATCAAGGTTAGCTTGAGTCACCGTCGTTACGTCACGAGTGGTGCCGCCAGTAAAGGCCGTGGAATTGCTGATACGGATGACTTCATCGTCATCATCTAGCGGATTCCAAGTGCGCCCAGCACCGATGTTGTAATCTTCTCCCGCAGCCACAGCCGTTACCTTGGCAGCCGACACGGAGCGACTACAGCTAGAAATGCCACCCAGCGCCGTTGAAGCGCAGGACCAGCCGGCTTCTTTGAGTGCAGCTACTCCAGCATCAGTGCCATCAAATTTGACACTATAATCTTCGTCTAGGGTATAAGTAATGGATTTACCAGAAGCGTCGTTGGTAGCAGTCAGCTTGGCGCCTTTAGGCAAGCCAACAGTAGTAACCACGCCAGCAGCTGGTTTAAAACTCATCGACAGGGCTACCGTACCAGTGGCTTTTTCGCCCCGGTCTTCTTTGCCGGTGGCCTCAAAATCCTCGGTATATTCAGGCTCGAAGGTCTCTTTGCGGACATAAAGAATACCTTCCTCGATATTTTCAGCAGAAGCATCTGAGGTGAACCGCACCTCTTCAGAGAAGTTATTGGAAGTTGTGCTCATGGCGACCGTAATTTGGACTGCCGGGGCAAAAACAAATGCCCAAACCCCAAAAACCACAAGAATTAGGGCTGCAGCGACGCCAAGAATAATCCATTTGCGATATTGCGCCAAATCAGGCACCTTTTTGCCATCAGCACCCTTCTTGGCCTTCTCAGAGGCCTTTTTGGAGCCGTTTTCGAGGCCTTCTTCGTCCAAGGTGATAGTGTTAGCGGTTTTATCAGAAACCTTCTCAGAAGCGCTCTCAGACCCCTCTCCGGGCGTTTTGGCTTTCTTTCCCAGGCTATCTAGCTCAGCTTTATCCGTGACATCGGCCAAATCTTCGTCAATTACCTGCTCGTCCGCCTGAGCCGCCTCAAGACTCTCTTTGGTCGGCACTACTGGACGGCTCTGCAAAGTCTTGGCTACTGGGATTTGCGCCATCATTGCCATCTTAGAAACTGCTGGATCCGCAGTTACGATCACAGCAACTTTCTTACATTCTTTGGCGGCTTTTGCCACGAGCTTCATATTCACCGCACTACGAAGCATTGTGGCTTTTTTGGGAGGCACCAAGGCCACGACTTTTTGTTCAGCCCGCTGGAGCTTGGACAAGATGTCGGTGATATCATCCTCCGGCTCCAAATAAATAACTTCCTTATTCATATGTATTAAATATAGCACATTTTTGTGCGCTTGTGTTAAAATAAACATAATGAGTTTATTCAAAAGTAAAAAGCAACAGACGCCTGCGCCGGTAGCAGCAGCTGATATCGCCAATTATTCCGCTTTGGCGGAATTGACGCTCAATAATATCACTGATGGTGTATTATTGGTTGACGAAACTGGGATTATCAAGTTCGCCAATCCAGCCGCCGCCATGATGGTGGGCTATGGTAGCCCCACCAATATGCTTGGGTTAGACTACAAGACGGTTTTGCGTCTAGAAACCACCAATGGCGCCGTTGTACCGCCGGATCAAAGCAAGCTGGCTCAGGCTGTGCAGACGAATCAGGCTGCAGTGATACGAGATTATGTCTTGATTTCTGTGCAAAGCGAACGACATGCGGCAATTTCTCTCACAGTGACGCCAACCGGTGGCCCCAAATCTAATAAGATTATCACCTTCCGTGACATCACCAAAGAATTAGAGGAAGAAGAAAAGCAGAGTGAATTTATTTCCACGGCTAGTCATGAGATGCGCACGCCAGTGGCCAGCATCGAAGGTTATCTAGGTTTGGCGCTCAACCCAAGTACAGCCACGATCGACGACCGCGCGCGGCAATATCTAGAGGCGGCTCACTCTTCCAGCCAACATTTAGGGCGCTTGTTTAAGGATTTGTTGGACGTAACCAAGCTGGACGATGGTCGGCTCAAGGTGCATGCCGTGCCTGTAGAGATGACAGCTGTAGTGCGCCAGATGGCCAATGCACGCGAAAACGACATGCACGCCAAGCATCTCAAATACAGTTTTGGTACTACTGGTCCGGTGACGGGCGACAAGCAGATTGACCAGCTAGTGTATGCCGCAGTGGATTTGGATTTCTTGCGCGAGATTTTGGATAACCTAATCGATAATGCCATCAAATACACGCCTGATGGAGGTGAAATTTGGGTTAATGCTCGAGGCGACGGTGACAAAGTCCTGATCAACGTCACCGACACTGGCATTGGAGTTTCACCCGAGGATGCAGGTCATATTTTCCAGAAGTTTTATCGCGTTGATAATTCCCAGACACGCCAAATTGGTGGGACTGGGCTAGGTTTGTATTTAGTTAAGCAACGTGTAGAGGCTATGGACGGTCGCGTGTGGGTAGAAAGTGCCTTCGGCGATGGATCAACGTTCTATGTTTCCCTACCCCGGTTAACGCCGGCGGAGTACCAACGGCGGTTGATCGCCTATCAGAATGAGCAGACACAGCTGCAGCAGAAAGATAAGGCGTCCAATGGCGTACCTAGTGTCGTGTCGAACACGGCGTTCTCTCAGCCCGTCGTTACGGGTGAGAGCCGCCTCTCCCTCGCTCGTGACGCTGCGGATGGTTCGACCACAACACTAGGTACGCCACAGCCATCATCACCTTCTGCCGCGCCTTCGCCAGCTCCTCGGTCATCTGCGCCGCCACAGCCAACTCCGCAAGCTGTCCAACCAATCCAGCCCATTACATATCAACCAAGTCAAATTAACCCAAATCAAGGAGCCGCTTAAATGAGCAAAATCATGCTAGTCGAAGACGACAATAGCCTTCGCGAAATCTATAGTATCAGACTGACCGCCGAGGGATATACTATCGTTTCCGCCGGTGATGGTGAAGAAGCTCTAGCTGTAGCCGTCCGCGAACGTCCAGATTTGGTAATTTCCGATGTCATGATGCCCAAAATTTCGGGATTTGACATGCTTGACATTTTGCGTTCCACTCCTGAAACCAAAGATATCAAAGTAATCATGATGACAGCGCTTTCGTCGGAGGACCAGCGCGAACGTGGCGAGAACTTGGGCGCCGACCGTTATTTGGTAAAATCACAAGTCGGAATTGAGGATGTAGTAAATGTCGTACATGAAGTTCTGGGCGATCGCGCCGCTGACGGCACAATTTCTCCCGTCGCACCAGCCAATGCTCCAGAACCAAGCGCCCCAGCACCAATTCCGGAGCCCGTCCTAAATATTCCACGCGCCGAACCCGTTGCGCAGCCAGTTCCGCCAGCAGCCAACGTTACTCCCGCACAGCCGCTAGGTAGCTTAGACCAAACTACCATGCCACCACAGGTATAAAGTCATGCCCGTACGTCTCAACAAGTTTTTAGCGGAAAGCTTAGGCGTCTCGCGGCGTGAAGCTGACGATTTGATTGCGGCCGGCAAAGTATTTATTGATGAAAAACCGGCAGTTTTGGGCGCCCGTATTGACAAAAGTAATAAGGTGTGCTATAATGGAAGTATAGTCCCCTTTCTTGAGGGATATACTTATCTTGCGCTCAATAAACCAGCTGGCTACGTTTGCTCACGCAAGCGTCAGGGGGATTTTCCAACTTTGTATGAGTTGCTACCGGAAAAATACCATGAGCTTAAAACCGTTGGTCGTTTAGATAGAGACTCATCAGGCCTAATCTTGTTAACTAATGACGGTGATTTTGCTTTCAAAATGACTCACCCCAAGTTTACTAAGGTGAAGATATATGAGGTGGAATTAGATCAGCCCTTGCAACCTCTGCATCAACAGATGATTGCCGATTTTGGAATTGATTTGCCAGACGGACGCTCACGACTTGGATTAGAAAAAATGGACGATCGACGCAAAAAATGGCGAGTGATGATGACCGAAGGTCGCAACCGCCAAATTCGCCGAACTTTTGGCGCATTAGGTTATACAGTGGTGAGTCTGCACCGCACAGATTTTGGCCCGTATCGCTTGGATGGGCTAAAATCTGGGGATTTTACAGAAGTGCAGAAAGTTTAGCAATAAAAACACCCCTGAGCGCCGAAGCGACCAGGGGGCAATTGTTCTGTACTGGGGTATAGACGCATCCGAAAAAGACTATTCCTGATAGATCTCAATTTCGTCAGCCGCCAAACCGAATCTGTCGTGCAGAACTTTTTGAATAAAAACTCTCGGGAAAGGTAATGCGATAGAAGACAATCGGGTTTGCCGTTCGTTTATGATTTTCTTGACAAAGTCTTTGTCTACCCTGCAGTTACGACCAATATACGCCGCCACTCGGATGAATTTGCCCTCCCAAACCAAAAAATCAAAACTGTAACCCTTGCCCGAAATAAGGCATTCTGCACCATCCCTCTCGTCCAAAATGTTCGGGCCATAATATCGTAACTCCCAAGGAAGCCTCCTCTGTCGCAACTCTGCGTAATCTTTATAGCGGTGCGTCCGCTGTTCTTTACCAAATCCCAGCAGCCACATCAGCAAATCATCATCACGACGAGGCAATTTTAACGGGCTGATATTAAGAGTGAGGTTATCATCATCCTGTGTTACGATATAGGCCTCGCCTGGTTTGACGCCGGTCACTTCTGCGCTGGCAAAGCCACACCAGTCAACACGCAGCGTGCCGTTATTGCATGCATAATACAAGCAATACCCAGCACAGCCAGAATCGTACCCATCTCTAATAAAGATTCTTGTTGCCATCTGTTTCCCTCCTACCCAGTCTTCAGCCGGCATTCGTTTTCACTATTTGCCAGTTGAGCTAAGCTTTCTAAACATTTGAAGATAGCGCATTTTTGCAACCACGATGGAGCCTAATACAATACTTTTCTCCTTAGTTTTTTAATGCGCTAAACCTGTAGTTTACGTGAACATTGTAGCACAGGTTATGCTTTTTGTCAAGTATTTTGACATAAATTTATACCTAATGAATCTGGACATAAAAACACCCGTCGACAAAATCGGCGGGTGTTTCGTAACTGATTTCAGAACGTATGCCAATCGGCTGTAGGGGCGTAGTCCGATATATCTTCACCGAGTTGATATTTTTTAGCTAACTCATCCAAAGATTTCTGACTAGGGCAAACCCGTTGCAGATGCTCTCCATAGAAATTATACCATTTATAGAAGCTTGTCTCGTCAACCTGTAGACGATGTTGTTTGCTTGGTTCCGACAGGATGGCAATTTTAGCTTTCTGACAAATCGCATTGATAATATAATCCAATGCCAGATCCAATATACGCATCTGCGTTTCAAGCATTGCTCCTCCCATCCAAGCCAACAGTATATCCTGATTTCCGCCAAAGGTTTGTTGGGCGTATCGCTCAGCATCGACTTTTGCGCTCAAGGCCATGGTGTATTCCAAAAACAGCTCCAGTTCGTTGGCTTTACTCAGGCGCACCACGTCACAGGTTGCCGGATCCTTACCATAAACCCCAGCATACACTCTACGTGCTCGATTAGCCTCCGCGCAAATCCACCGCGCTTCCTTATCCACGAAGTCATTCAGCTGGTATTTGCCAAACAACTGCAGGTTACTAACTTCAATAACGGCATAATCACCCAAGCGGTTAACTAATTGATGGAGATGACGCTCCGGACAGGCAATGTTCCATTCCAGATAGTGCGTATTCGCAAACATGACCTTAGCGTCGTAAGCGCAGATTGGCTCTGCCTTCATGAATTGCGTACAGATCGGACGGGTGCGCGCTAAAAGTTGTTCCCACCCTGGCTCATCACCAGCGCTCAGCAATAAGGTTTCTCCCGGTGCAAAATCGATTATTACAAATTCATCACCGTGATAAGCCTTGAGCTGCAACGTATTGCCAGTGGCGCTCACCTCCGACTTAATCGTGTAGCCATTTTGGATCAATAATCTTGATAGTTCGCTCATAGTTAACTCCTCTCTGAAGAAAAATTATGGGCAAACTCGTATTTTTGCCCCAACTACTGGCCAATCTGGTCAATAAATGGGGCAAAAATATCTAAAATCAGTTATCTTTTAAATAGCTTTAGCTATAGGTTAGGCTTTTCTATTATCGTAATAGAAAAGCCGGTACCGGCTAACATTGCAAAATCATGACATCAAGCATGCCATAATTCCATTGTACCACAGATTATCAGTTTTGTCAATATCTGTAGGCTGTTTCGGGGCTAGTTTTGCAACAATTTAGCTAATTTGGCACGAAGTCCGGATTCCTCAGGTACGCCAGCTAGCGTATCGAGTGCAACGCGGAGCAAGCCAAGCGCAGTAACATATGAATAATCTAGTACCGCATCTGTAGTGTTGGTGATGCCCGGAATATCCGCGGTCTCCACCAAGTGTACTACTGGGCGGCGCGCGAATGGCAATTCTTTGAACCAGTCGGTCGTCGCCAAAACGTCTTGCAATTCATTTAAACCCGCGCCGCCCCCACAGAGCAAAATCTTGTTTGGCAGCATGTCGGTCAGGTTGAATTCTTCAAGCGTAATCTCTACGCCTGAGAGCCACACGGCCAAATTACGTCGAATTGCAACTAGCATCTTGTCCTTAATGTCGGCCGGTACCTTAGTAGGATTCTTGATAGCGAGCTTATATTTCTCGGCAGTTTCAAAATCCACATCAAGAGTCTCGGCAATCTGGTGCGTAAAGCTGCGACCACCGATGCTAAACATCTTGGTCCCTTCAACACCGCCGTCGTCTACCACGGCAATGTCTGTAGTGCCACCACCAATATCCATCACAATGCCGGAGAAATTACTGTCCAAGTCATCACCCAAGCAAGCACGGCAGACCGCAAATGGCTCTACGGCCACAGCGAGCAAATCCAAGCTAAGTTCGGCACAAACCTTCTCAATAGCAGAAATATGCACTAGTGGTGCAAAAGCCGTGTAAAACTGAATTACAACATCCGTCCCCTTGAAGCCAATTGGGTTAGAAATCTTGTAGCCATCAATGCTAATACTAACAATTGCAGAGTTGATCAGACGTACTTCTACGTCGGGATTATTGGTTTCGTCCGCGATCGCCTGACGAGCTTGCTCACCTGCGCGATCCTGTACCCGCTTAATAATCAGCGCCATTTCTTGTTCGGACAACGGCTTGTTACCACTCTTGCGGCGATAGCGTACGGTGCTGGTGTTGCCTTTAATCAGCTCGCCCGCAATACCGACCACGGTCAGCTTACTTGTGGTTCCAGACATTTTTTCGGCTTGACTCAGGGCCTTTTCACAAACGCTAACTACAGCCGGAATATCCGCAATCGCACCGGCGTACATATTGGTAGACGCTTGCCGTGCACGGCCAATACCGATAATGTCCAAACCGCCCGACTTGTTTTGGCGAGCAATCACTGCTTTGACATTCTCGGTGCCAATGTCCAGCGCCAAAATAGTGTCATCGGAGCTGCCATCCTTTAATTCGGACTTTTGCTCATCATAAATTTGAGCCAGTTCGTCAGCTTTAGAAGTGCCGTCGTCGGTCTTTCTGGTTTTAACGGCCTGGCTCACCTGCGCCATTTTGCCACTGGCAACAGTTTTCGCTTTTTTTAGAAGTTGCATTTTCCCTAATCCCATACGTATTCCTCACTATCTTCTATTGGCTCTGTAAATAATTGGCTGAAAATCTCTGAAAGTTCGTCAAAGAGGTCCGTGATCGGACGATAACTCTCGGGTGGGGTCACGGTTACGGCATCATATTTAAACATCACAGTGCCGCCACCAGCATCTTGACCATCGTCATCATACGTAAAGAAATGTACGCTGCGTAACTTGTGGCCAAATTGAGAAATTTCTAAGAAGACTCGCAATTGATCAGCATCTGGCCACTCTACGTCATCGGCCGTGATTTCGTCAAAATCGCTAGCGCTGATACGCTGTCCGCCGTATTTGCTGGCAACGTCGTTATAACAAGCAAAGAAGTCTTCGGCGACCTTGGTCTCTGGCAGACGATTGACAAAGCTGGCCATTTTAGCCTTGTTAATACTCAATTCATAAGCTTTATGCCCTGCTGTTAGCTCATTAGTGGCACTCTCGACATCCGGTGCAAGCCGCTTGCTGGGTTTAATCTCAACGAATTGATTTTGCTTATAGATTGCCGCAGCCTCGCCCGACATATCGCTAGTCATCGCCTGGGTGGCGCAGTGATACATTTCGGTGAAAATATTGGTCTGCTCAGCTGGTAACTCCATAGTCTCTAATAGGTCGGGAATGGAAATCTGCCACCATTCATTATCAATCACTTCGACTGTACTCAAGAATATTTCCAGGCTGCTACGAGTATCCTCGTCGAGCTCAAGTGAGTTAATTGAATCCATAATCCCACCAATCTGCAGATATATCACCCCATCGCGCATGACGACGTTCTTGACTTCAATCAAAATCTGAGGGTCGCCTTCAACTTGCTCGGCGTCGAAGATGAACATAACTTTGGCAGCACTGCTATTGGGCAAACCGCTGGAAGCTGAATCAAAAGCAATAGAAATCATATCGAGCGGGCTGTCTTCATCGGAGTTCAAAATCGTAATTCCGCCCTCGAAACCCACGTTCTCGGACTGAATCAGGTTGTTGACTGCATCATAGGCAACTTGATTAGGGTTGCTATACCAAGCAAAAAACCATAGCGCCAAACCGCCACAGAGCAAAACTACTACCGCTACAATGATACCAACGATTAAGCCCGTGTGTTTTTTCTCGGCCGGAATCTTAATATCGCGCTTCGCGTAATTACTGTCCACCTCGTGAGCGACCGGGGCAACTGTTTCTTGATCTTCAGTCGTAGGATCTTGGTCCATGACTCTCCTTGCTTAAGCTTTACTACTATTGTAGCACAAAAAAGTAAATATAAGCAAAACATTTCTATGCTATAATTTGGTTATGGATAAATTTACGATTCAAGATATTAAGGCCCGGCAACTTTTAGACAGCCGCGGCAGTCCCACTGTAGAAGCTGATGTAATTTTAGCTTCGGGCGACATGGGTCGGGCGATTGTCCCATCAGGTGCTTCAACTGGCACTGGCGAGGCCCTAGAATTGCGTGATAACGACCCGAAGTATTATGGTGGCAAAGGTGTTTCCAAAGCGGTTTGGAACGTCAACCATGATATTCATGATTTGTTAGTAGGCAACACTGCCGACCAGAACAAGGTTGATCAGTTGATGCTTGAGCTTGACGGTACTGAGAATAAAGAAAGACTTGGCGCTAACGCTATTCTGGCCGTATCGCTAGCCACCGCCAAGGCTATGGCAAAGGCCCAAGGTTTACCATTCTATCAGTATATTGCTGCTATCGCCGGTACTACGCCCGAGATGTGTTTGCCGATGCCGATGATGAACGTGATGAACGGCGGTTGTCATGCGGATTGGTGCACGGATTTCCAAGAATATATGATTATTCCAAAGGGCGCCGGCACAATGGCCGAAGCTGTACGCATGGGAACAGAAGTCTTCCATGAGCTGAAAAAAGTCTTGAAGGGGCGCGGTTATCCAGTCACTGTTGGCGACGAGGGTGGTTATGGACCAAAAGTGCGTGAAGGCAACAACGAGCCGTTAGAATGCATCACCGAAGCTATCGAAGCCGCCGGTTACCGCCCAGGCACAGATATTGCGATGGGCTTAGATGTCGCAGCTTCGGAGTTCTGGAACCACGATCATTATGAACTCAAGACCGATGGCGCCTGGAAAACTTCCGAGGACATGGTGAGCTGGTATGAATGGGTAGTGGATAATTACCCAGTAATTTCGATTGAAGACGGTTTGGATGAGGGCGACTGGGAAGGCTGGAAATTGCTGACCGAACGCCTGGGTGATAAGATTCAGATTGTAGGTGACGATCTTTTTGTCACAAATACTAAACTTCTTGAGCGCGGAATTAATGAGAAGGCTGCTAATGCCATTCTCATTAAACCCAACCAAATTGGCTCCGTGACGGAGATGATTAATGCCGTCTTGATGGCTAAGACGGCTGGCTTCCGCACGATAATGTCGCACCGCTCTGGCGAAACCGAAGACACTTCAATTGCACATCTTGCGGTGGGTCTAGGCACTGGCCAGATTAAGACTGGTTCCCTCTCGCGTTCGGAGCGCATTGCAAAATACAACGAATTATTGCGAATTTCCGAAGAAGACCCAAGTTTGAAGTTTAAATTCTAGTGTTTTCTTGACTTTTCGCACGATGTGTGCTATAATGAAAAGATAGGGCAACTAAAATCCCCCGCTAATTCGTTAGCTGGGGATTTTCTTGTTTTTAATTATTTATTGTACTTTGACACACTGGTCACCAAGGAGATCAGCCAGTGGTTTAGTAAGCTGATCGGTCACATCAACTTTGAACGGCAGCCTTAGTGGTCGTTTACCGTTTTCATCTTTAAGTACCATGATAATCTCCTGCACTCCCGGGTTCAATTCACATAAGTGGCGGATTTCACTTAGCGTGTCAGTATTATTTGGATCTTCCACCAAAACATAGAGTTTTTCGCCCCGAGTATCACGTGGTGGAGTAATCGGTGCGCGTGGTGCATCGTCCACAACTGGAGCTGGCGCACTACTACGATAGCCGCCTCCACCTACACTAGTAGCACGACTGCGCCGAGTCTGTCGTGGGGCTGCCGCCTTGGGTATGGGTAATTTTTGGCCAGTTGATTGGTAGCTTTCCAAAACCGTATCCGGGATAACCTCCACAGAATCCGCGATGATTTTTACTTCGGAGCTGACATTTCCGTCTTTATCCTTAGCATTAACGCGTCCAGTAATCTTAACTACATTATCTTGCACTAATTTACCGCCGACTTCTTCGTATAAACTTGGGAAGATAATTACTTCTTGTTCGGCAATCTTGTTTTCTAATTTCACAAAGGCCATCTTGGTGCCACTCTTGGTAAGAATCGTGCGCACTGCGCTAATAATTCCGCCAATACTCAGCTGTTTACCGTCATTTTCTGCGGTTACAAGATCATATGGATGAGTTTGTTCGGCAAAATAAGTTTCGTATTTATCCAATGGGTGACTGGAAATGTAGAGTCCCATCAAATCACGCTCCCACAGGAGTTGTTCCTTTTCTGGGAATTTGGTAGGTGCGGTTTTGATCTCTGGTTCAGGCACTGCCCCAGCATCGCCCATTGCGCCAAAGAGATCGGTTTGTCCACTAGCTGCATCTTTTTGACGTTTGGCGCCGTAAGCCTGAATTGCCTCAAGATTGAATAGCAAGTCGCTACGATCACCAAAGCTATCAAAAGCACCAGTCTTAATCGCGGCTTCCCAAGACTTCTTGTTGAATTTGCTAGAGTTGACTCGAGCCGCAAAATCACAAACACTCGTGAACGGACCATTCTTATCGCGCTCTGGAATCACGAATTCCTCCACGAGTGCCTTACCCATGGATTTGATACCAGAGAGACCGAAGCGAATCTTTTTCTCCGTGCCCACAATACCAAAGTCACCGTAAGACTCGTTGATATCCGGGCCAAGCACTGGGATACCCATGCGCTTGCACTCGGTAATCTCAATAGCGAGACGATCGGTCCAGCGCATATCGGCCGTCATTAGAGCTGCCATGAAGGCGTCAGGATAGTGTGCTTTGAGATAAGCCGTCCAGTATGCGACTAGACCATAACACGCTGCGTGGGATTTGTTGAAACAGTAGTTTGCAAAGTCGAGTAGCTCCACCCAGAATTCCTCAGCGATTTCTTTGGTAGCTCCACCAACTTTGATTGCGCCTTCGATGAACTGTGGTTTAACCTTGTTCATCAAGTCAACTTTCTTTTTACCTACTGCTTTGCGCAGGGTATCAGCTTGACCACCAGTAAATCCGCACCACTCACGCGAAATCTGCATGAACTGCTCCTGGTAGATCATAATACCATAGGTATTTTTGAGCGAGTTCTCTAGCCCAGGGTGAAGGTATGTGATTGGCTCTTCGCCGTGTTTGCGACGAATGAACTGATCAATAAACTGCATTGGGCCCGGACGATAGAGGGCCACCATAGCGATGATATCCTCAAAACAGTTGGCTTTGAGGTCGCGCAAATAGCGTTTCATGCCCGCAGATTCCAGCTGGAACACACCAGTAGTCTCGGCACGCTGCAATAGTTGATAAGTCTCCGGATCGTCGAGCGGCAAATGCACCAAATCAACATCATCATGGTAGACTTTACGAATCATACGCAGAGCGTTGTTAATCACGGAGAGGTTGGAAAGGCCAAGGAAGTCCATTTTGAGCAAGCCCAATTCTTCCACTTGACCCATTGGGAATTGGGCAGCGATTGGCCCTTTGGCAGAAACTTCAAGCGGGAGGAATTTTTCGAGCTCATCAGGGGCAATAATCACACCACAAGCGTGCACACCATGGTTGCGTACCGTTCCCTCCAGCTGGCTCGCAAAATCCAAAACTTCCTTCGAAATTGGATTAGTCTCATACTCGTGCTTCAGGTCGGGCACATCACGAATCGCGTCCGTCAAATGCACATGGTGGCCCTGCACTGGGTCTGGCACCAACTTAGCCAAACGATCCGCTTCAGCATATGGCACTTCCAGCACGCGCGCCACGTCACGCACGGCGTTTTTGGCCATCATTTTACCGAAAGTAGCAATGTTTGACACGCGTCCTTTACCGTATTTGCGGGTACAATACTCAATCACTTCGTCACGACGAGTATCTTGAATGTCTGTATCAATATCTGGCATTGAGATACGGTCTGGGTTCAAAAAGCGCTCAAAGAGCAGATCATATTTAAGCGGATCAAGCTCGGTAATCCTTAAAGCATAGGCCAAAATACTACCCGCCGCCGAGCCACGCCCTGGCCCAAACACGATTCTTTGGCTTTTACCCCAGTTAATAAAGTCCTGCACAATCAAGAAGTAACCATTATAACCCATTTTATCCACCACGCCCAGCTCGTAGTCGATACGTGGCAGAACTTTCATTTTTTCTTCGGCACGCTCGGGTGATTTATCCACTTCTTCCAGCATTTTGCGGCATTCCGCCACACTCAAATCTACCGTTTCTTCAAGTTTTTTGCCGGCGTAGCGATAAACCAAGCCCTGGAAGACTAGCTTATCTAGGTAAGATTTTTCATCTTCGCCTTCTGGCACTGGAAACTTCGGAATCAAAATTCGACCAAGCTGTAAGTCTACATTACAGCGGTCAGCAATGCGCCGTGAATTACGCACAGCCTCGGGGCAAGTTTTTTGCCAACGCGCGATAATTTCATCTGGCGGAATTACATGCAACTCAAAATCCTTCAGAGTCATGCGGTTGGGGTTGGAAAGGTTGGATGCTGTGCCCACACAGAGCAAAACTTCGTGCGTGTCTTGTTGTTCATGGCGCAGATAGTGCGCGTCACAAGTCACCACTAGCGGAATTCCCGTCTCTTCGTGGAACTTCATCAATTGCTGGTTGATTTGATTTTGCACATCCCAGTGAGTCGGAGAATCGGGGTGACCATGGTCCTGCATTTCCAAATAGAAGCGATCGCCATATAGATTATGGTACCAATCAATCAACTCGCGAGCCCGCTTGGGGTCGTTGGCGCGAATCGCCTCAGAAATCTCAGAACCGGCGCAGCCACTCAGACAAATAATACCTTCGCTAAATTGCTCCATGATTTTATGGTCAATGCGCGGCTTGTAGTAGCGTCCGTGAATCTCAGCTTCTGACATGAGATGGCAAAGGTTTTCGAAGCCCTGATTATTCATCGCGAGCAAGGTAATGTGAAAACGCTGTTTGTCATGCGCCGGATCGTGATCTTCCATGTTGCGTGCCGCCACATAAGCCTCTAGGCCAAGAATTGGTTTAATTCCAGCATCATTACAAGCCTTATACAGTTCAACCAGGCCACTCATAGTGCCATGGTCGGTCACAGCAACTGCTTCCATACCATGCTCTTTCACAAAATCTACCAGTTCAGGGATCTTAGTAAGCCCGTCCAGCAAAGAATAATGGGTATGGTTGTGCAAATGCACAAAATCGCTCACTTTTAGCAGCTCAGAATCTTTAGTTACCTCCGTCATATCTACCATTATAGCACGAATTTAGCGAAAAATGTATTGACTTTTTTACAAAAGTATGCTATAATGGGGGGATAGGGTATAGATACCCTTGAATACTTTACATTCCAGGAGGTAGCAAAATGTACTTTTCCAAACAAACCACCATCACCATAAGGCTCATCACCACCATTGTCTTTACCGTCATATTCTCCATAGCTTTTATATGTAACGTGAGTCTGGCATTTATGACGGACTCACTAACCGTCAAAATACTCTATATAGTGACGGTTAGTGAGTCTGGCATTTATGACGGACTCACTAACCGTCAAAATACTCTATATAGTGACGGTTAGTCTTCAGCTGTTGTTCCTGCGGGTTGCTCTAAACGAGATTTATTTCTTGCGCCAAGCATTACGCCGAGAGCGAGTATTTGCAGAGTTCGGCGAACCCGTGCATGCTGATCACGGCGAAACACTCTCCAGCGTGATGTGCGGTATTATGTACGAGCCCGTGGAGTATGTAGCGTTTTTTACTGCAGCTGGCAAAAAAATCTGCGAGTCAACTCTAAACCATCCAAGCATGACTGCCCTCTGTGACGGGGATCAGGACTTAATTCTGCAACACTCTGATTGTATTATCGTTCACAACCACCCCGGTCCGGAACCAGTAGCATTTTCGCCGGAAGATTTGATCCATTTGACTACTGGAATTTGCAGTAGGGCGATTGTGGTTACTCCGTTCTTGTGTTTCTTGATGGAAGCTCCCACGAGGCGCCAGATAAGTCTGCGCTACATTCACAGATTAGGGCGGAGGTTCTATCGCGGCCGCTCCAATCTTGAAGCAAGTTGTAATTTCTGCGTGGCTGCCGCCAAAGCTTGTGGCTGGACATTTTGCATCATACCGTCGTTCATAGCTACAATGCGCATGGAATCACAAAAGTAAGTTCTTTAAAAGACCTGCTCGAAAGGGCAGGTCTTTTTTAATACCTTTACTTCTTTGCCGCTTTGGCCGCCTTCTTGGCAGTAGCCTTAGCTCGCTTGGCTTGAGTTTCGGCGCGATTCGCCTCAGCAATTGCTGCATTAGCGACAGCAGTCTGCGCCGCCGCTTCAGCTGCCCGTGCGGCGTCCTGCTCGGCGTAATGCCGTTCTTGATTCTCCATCACGTGGTTAGCAAACGTTTTGACGATTCCGCCAACTGAAGTCATACCTTTGACATTATCCACGATATCATCGGCCTTTTCGGCAATCCCCTGACTAGTGATAACAATCTTTTTAGCTTCGTTTGCCAAATTAATCAGTTTAATCACCAGCACGATTCCGGCGACCAAAAAGATGAAGAGAGCAATTGCCAGCATAATTACCAAAATCCACTCTGCTATGTTCATTTTACCTCCTTATTTATAATTGAACTTTAGTTATGGTTAGCGACCAATGCTCGCACGTCGTCAGCAAAGTCCTCGTTATCTAGAGTATACTCCAACTGGGTCATGCAATAATTCTTGGGATCACCAGTAGTCATCCACTTGCCGCGAGTTTTCTCAACATAGACTTTGCCGCCAGCCTCTACCATCTTCGTGATGGCGTCCACTGTCCATAATTCGCCGTCCAAACCGGTAGCGGTTGGATTGAGGTATTGGAATACTTCTGGAGTCAACAAATAACGACCGTAGCTTGTAAGATTGGACGGAGCGTCCTCAATTGCAGGTTTTTCAACGATATTCTGCAGAGTCATAGCGGCCTCATCCGCAAGCCGAATAACACCGTATTTATTCAAGACCTCGCGCGGCATTTCTTGAGCAATGATAATCGCACTAGCATCCGGATGCTGAGCGTAAGCGTCAATAAGAGTTTTGACATCTGAGCTACCAAACACCACATCGTCTGAATAGATTGCCACAAAAGCTTCGTCGTCAGAGATAAACTTGCGTGCCGAAGCAATCGGCGAACCGTTACCATAAGGGTAAGATGGGTCTTGCTCAATGACGACAATCTTTGGAAAATCGAGCACGGCTTGGATTGGCGCGTAGCGGTCGTCTTTGCCTTGGGCATGTAGCTGCTTGCGGATGTGGTTGACACTGTTATTAAAATAATCCTCATAGATTGACTTTCCTTCTGGGGTGGCCACGATGATGATTTCCTCAATGCCAGCGGCGGCACATTCTTCAACAATAAATTGCATAATAGGGCGATTCCCTAATGGCAACATAGCCTTGGGAATAGTTTTTGTAATGGGTAGGAACCGACTAGCAAAACCTGCATCTGTGACGATAGCCTTGGTTGGCTGACGATATTTCATAGTTTCTCCTTCAAGATTGCTTTGAGTCTCTATTATACCATGCTTTAGGCAGTTTTGGAACTTTTCTCCACCCGGGACTGCTTAGCGGCTTCAGAGCGCGCAATACGATCTTCGCGCTGTTGCTCACGGTTGTGAATGCTGTAAATTAAGCTTGATACACCCAAAATCATCATGTAAGCACCGAAGAAACGCATAAAGTCAACGTTTGCCAAATGCCCAGAATTGAAGATGGCGATGCCAAAAATCACACCACAGATTCCACACAACGCCCAGATAAAACGATCGGTTGGGTCAACTGTAGTCCGAAAGGCGATTGCTAGCTCAAAGGCGCCCCGCAGCAGGGTATAAACTGACATCAAAACCAAATGCCAAGTCATACCTTCGTTCATTACAAAGAGCAGTAATAAGCCGAAGATGGCGTCAAAAACCGCTACGGCAGTAGATACCAACCACCCTTGGCGATTGTAACTACGGTAAACCGAGTTAGCAAACTCAACGATGGCTAGGGCAAGCATCGAAATCCCCACGACTGGGACCATCGAAGCGGATGTTTCGTCCGAGGTAAACAACATCAAACAGCCGAACAAAAAGGCCACGATGCCCTGAAAAATGAAAACTAGCCAGTGGCTATCAATATATTTACGCTTGATATGCGCCATAAAAACCTCCTAAATACTGTTTTTAGTATAGCATACTTATGATTTTTATGCTAAATTTCACAAAAATAGCTTTTTCTATTGACTTTTTTGGGAAAGTGTGCTATAATGAAAGGATAGGCACCTTAATTTTACTACGGGAGGGACAAAGATGTTGCACGAAATCGAACAGCTGCCTGAAGTGGTGGTTTTGAAAACCGGTGAACGCGTGGCGCTGGAGACAACGGAGGCGCTTTTGGCTGAATTGCATAAGTGCGCTCAGTCGCAGCCAATTGAGTTTTGTAATTTGGCGCAACTGCTGCGGCACAATTATCATCGAGCAGCCAGACGCCAACTCCGGAAATTGTTTCCACAGGCTAATAGCGACGCTGTAAGTTTAATGTTGATAACGCTACGAGCTGCCCTAATTTATGACGGCACCGCTACACGCCTTGGGTCGCCCTATGACATCACAGCGAGCTATCAAAATACCGGTGGCTTGTACGACCAACATTTATACCAAACGGCGCGGCGCATCGCTGACGTGATTTATCAAACTGCTTTGGAGTTCGGTAATGATCCGGACTGCCCTTGGATGGCTGACCAACGAAGTTACACACCCAACTCTAAAGCGGAGCGTTCGCGCGGATTATTCTTGGAGGTGTACGGTAACAATTTTCCGCATACGCTGGTTACGCCATGGGGGACTTGGCAATTTGTAGATTCTACGGAGCGCACCCATTCAAGCTGTCTGTGGAAAGGCAATGAGAAATTCTTAGTGGTTGCAACTTCTGCTCTGCAGATGGAAAAAGTCTCAAGTCGGCTGAGACAGACAATTTTCGCTATCGATGCCGCATTTGACGAAGAACTGCCGCGCGCAACAATTTTATCCGATCTCGGACAGGCCGGAGAAAGCCAATATCGCTATATTACTAGCGTTTGGCAGCACTCAGCAGAATGGCTCGACCCGGGCCGCTACTTTTAGGATGCCGTTGGCGTCCTATTTGTTTTAGACGTGGCGTTTCTTTTTGCGCACATCCTCAATTAGCTTCGTAATAGCGTATTTCCCTGGTTTTAGAATCAAATCATGTGCTGGAACGTATTTGAGCTCAGTTACGCCAAAACCACGCTTAAATTGCGAAACGCCATAAAACCGGTGCCAAGTCTCATCTTCTTCCACAATACCCCAAAAATTATAACGTTTAATTCCCCGCTTCCGCGCATCGCGCATCGCTTCCATGTGTAGCAGCGGAGCACCCGAAAGTTTGGTGCCCAACTCCGAACTTACGCCATAATGATATGAAGCCTCGTTGCCGTAAAAAATCATGAAATTCTGCGCCAAAGTCTCGCCCTGGTATTTGGCGGTATATAGCACAGCTTCGTCATTTTTAGCCAACGCCGCAAATTGTTTGTAAAAGAAATCTTCCGAAAAGGCCACGAACCCGTGACGGCCAGCAGTCTGCATTTGAATCTGATAAAATTCGTGAATATCCTCAGGATTTGTACTCTTTTCTACAGTGATGCCATTTTTCTCTGCCTTGCGCAAAGCTCGACGTAGACGTTGGCGCATATTTTTGAGCAATTCATCTTCGCTCTTGGTTAAATCGAGCACACCAGCAAATTCCACCGAAAGATACATCGGCGCGGGCTTGGCGCCAAGCTGTTGCATGAGTTTAAGACTAGATTCACTGCGCTCCAATTGCGGACGCACTCGTACAAATACACATTTTTCCCGCTTTCCCTGCTCGCGCATATCTTGGAACACGGCCTCGACTAATTCTAAGTTGTCCCAATCCAGAATTGGCCCACCCGCGATTGCCAGATGTCGGCCACGCTTGGCTGCCTCCACTACGCCAGCATAAGCCGCAATGATATTTCCTTGCTCATCCACTGCAATTCGGCGTACCACGTCGTTGCCACGGCTAAGATGAAACTCATAAAAATCCCAGGACTGCAGAAAGTTAGCTTCGGGGTGAATCGTTACAAACGCATCCCACTTAGCACGATTTTTGGCGGTTTTTAGCTCGAATTTCACAATTTTCTCCGTTTTCTATTGACTTTTTTACAATTGTGTGATATAATGGAAGGATAGGGTCATCCCAGATGACGTCTTTTCTTGCGCACGGTTTCGATAAGGAGATTAATCAGATAGCGGCCACGTTTAATGACGATATCCTGCGCCGGGACAAACTCCACAATTTCTCCGCCAAATCCAGTTTTGAACGTAGTGACACCGGCATAGCGGTGATTTTTTTGGCCTGCTGGAGCAATCCCCCACAAGTTAAAGCGCTTAAGTTTTTGTTGCTGCAGATCCTGAATCACTTGCCAGAGTAAAGCGTACGAGCCTGGCAGCTTACGATTGAGGTCGGTCGATGCTGCCTCAAAGTATTCAGCTTCAGCACCGTCAATCAAAATTAAACCATACGCGATGGGCTCACCCTCGGCGGTTTTAGCGACATAAATTTGGGCTTGGTCACCAAACGCCTCGCGCTCGGCCAACAAAGTTTTGAGGTCGGGCGGTACGAAGTGCTGGCGGGCGGCCGTAGTGACCTGCACTTGGTGAAATTCACGAAAAATTGCTTCAGTATTTGATCGTTCCACTTTGATTCCTAGCTTGGCCGCACGCCGCACTTCGTACCGTGTTTGGCGGCGCATGGCGGCGAGCAAATCATCGGCAGACTTGCTCAAATCTAAAATTACGGTATGCTCAGCATGCAAATGCATGGGCGCCGGGCTCGCGCCATGCGCCGCAAGTAATGATCCTTGCTCGACTCCGCGGCGCAACTGCGGACGCAACCGGATAAACACGCAACCCTCCCGCTTTGCCAGGGCGCGAAGCCGAGCAAAGCTTGCCTGCACCGCAGCTTGGTCTTGCCAATCCAGTAATGGTCCACCCGGGACTTCAAGATAACGACCGCGCTTGGCGTTTTTTACAATCATCAGACACCAATAATCGCCGCGCTGCTTCGTCGAAGAGCCAGTCTCTTCATCGTCTTGGTTAAAATCCGAGCCATCTACCATGACTTTGTGCCCGATGATACTATTCATCTTGCCCCAAGCCGGGGACTGGAGAAAATTCGCTTCCGGGAACCGTTTTTGGATCTTCTGCCAAGACTTCTCTAAATCTCGCCACTGTTGGTCATTTCCGGAAGTCTGACGATATTCAATCTCAATCATGTACTCCTCCGTCCAGTATATATGGTCGAATTAGCTCTCGCACAGGCTCAAGCTTCTCTTCTGGATACCAAGTTGGCAAATTAATAATGGTCTTGGCTACCGCTACCGTGTTGGGGCAATCCGCACTTGGGAAATTAGCTTCCTTCAGATAGCGTTCGGGCGACACCGGAGTATCGTACCAAATCTCATTTAGATAAAATCCGTGCTTTGCACACTCCGCCAAGAGTTTGCTGCGGTTTTTGACCAGATAATATCCTCTCAAGGGAGACAGCGGCAGCGCCTCTAGTTGGCGCAGAGCGAGCTTGGCTTGCCAATTGCTTAATTTTACGTCTAGGTTAAGCTCGGCATCGGCGGATTTCTCGATCCAGCCTAATTTGAGAAAAATTGCAGTGAAGACTTTGCCAAGCTTGATGTGATAGCCCGCGCGAATGATAGCGCCCAGCACTGGATACCAGCGTTCGCGCCAGCGAGCACTACGCTTAGCACGGAAGATGGGTGACGACGGCATATTAAACTTAGCGCTACGCAGTACCAAAGCCCCACCAGAGATTGTGTCGATAGCCTTGCCTTTGTTGAAAGAAAGTGCCGCTGCCGCCCCCACGCTGCCAATTTCACGACCGTCAGCATAAAATCGGCCAGCACAGTGCGCTAAATCTTCTACGATTTCGAGATGATGTTTTTTAGCAATCTTCTCTAATTTCGCCATGTCAAGTGGTAGCCCAAGAGTATTTTGCGCTACAATTACCTTTGCATTATAGCAAACCTTAAGCGTTTTGTCAAGACTATCCCAATCATACTGCAAAGTTTCAGGATCAATGTCCACAAAAACCGGTTCACAACCCGCCGCACGTACAGCGCGTACCACGGCAATGCAGGTCAGCCCAGGGATAATTACTTGGCTTCCTTTGGGAGCGACCGCTATAATTGCCGCCGCCAAAGCTGAGCGCCCAGTATGATAAAGTAAGACTCGCTCTTCAGGTTCGCCAGCCGTTGGCTCCACCTTGTATCTTTTTGCTAAAGCCGAACGCAACGCCAATGCATCCTTTTGATTGCCATGAGCAAACAGGTGCCGTAGCACCCGCCCACCACGATAATTTGATGCCTGACCAAGAAAAATCATGATTTACCTCTGGCTGACCGTTTGGTAACGGCTTTGACTTTGCGTCGTGCCCGCTCCATACGCCCGACTTTTGGCACGGAAGCCGTCGTGATTGCGCCAGGCAGAGGTTGACTCGGAGACTTGGTTGGATCTAGAGGAACAAAATCGACTTTTTCAGTAGACTTTTGGTCAAGTTCAGCCATTAATCCCGTACCTTCCGCCTTAGTATCACGTTTGTTGGATAATAGCCCAGCACTGGATACAATCTCGGGAGCTTTGACTTTTGCGGAAGCCTTGCGCAAACTGGCAGAAGCTGAGGCGGCAGCAGCATCAGTGTCGGGAGTTTTATCGATTGTAGCCTTCTTCAGGCTGGCCGAAGCCGAGACCTCGCCAGCATTAGTAGTTTTGGTAAGAACTTCGGGTGACTTGTGGCGATATTTGACGGCGGCAGCATCAGTGTCTGAGACTACCATGCCAGCAGTAATTTTCTCGCCTGTCCGCAAAACTAGCTTCGTCGGGACGTCTGGAGCTACAGAATTTTGCGCAGCCTTAGCCTCCAGAGTGGGTTTGGGGGCTTTTTTGAGCGCCAAAGCTGCCGAAACCGCCGTAGCACTGTCTATAGTGGGCAATTTGAGCTCGGGAGGGTGATTATATGCCTGATAAATTGCCTTAGCTAAATCCACTGGATGTGAGAGATACGGAGCATGTGTCCAGTCTGGAAAAATCTCTAACGAACTGTTAACAATGCGCTCGTGCATCAGTTCTGCCTGGCGCGGAGGAGTGACTGTATCGGCCGCGCCCCACAAAATTGAAGTCGGTACCAGAACCTGACTGAGGTCGAGATTACGGTCCGATTCAAGCATATTTGCCAAAGTGTGCTTCATGTTCTCGGGAGCGCGTGCGTAATCCGTGGCGCCAGTCAATTTATGCCAAATTCTGGCTAATCCTGGAATATTCTTAAGAAAGCTGAATTTCTTCGACAATGTACGTACGACGTCGCGTTTATTGGAAATTTCATAAATCCCAGCTGCGTCCAACAAAATCAGATGTTTAAGTTTATCGGGCTTTTGGCTGCAAAGGTTAAGTAGAATACGGCCGCCGTTGCTATGGCCCAAAGCCACCGAACCTTTCGGAATATTGCGGTCCGCCCATTTTACATAGTCCTCAATCGTCCAAACCTTTTTGGAAGACGTAGTGAGCCCTGGGACATGCAGCATCTCCACCTTGAGGCCTTTTTTCTCCAGCAGGCTAATTGTACGTGCCCACGGCGCTGTGGTATAAGTCCAACCATGGATAATGTAAAGTTTGGGTTTTTTCATACCAAACCTCGCTTAGCCCGGCGCTTCACCGCTGCCTTCTCGCGGCGGGGCAGCTTTGCGGCATCTTCAGGATTTTCGAGTAGCCGCTCAATAATCCATTCCAGATATTGACTACCCTTAAAAATTAACGTTTCGTCGCCAGATGTGTTCTCTTCAATGAATTTAAGCGCTTTGTGCGGGTCGAGTGTAGTGCGTGTCTCTACGCCAAGCTCCTTGAGCCGAGGTGCGGTATATTCCTTGGTACGGTGCCCTACCAAAATTACCATTTCCGGCTTAGCCGCTGCAATCAGGTCTGCTAGTTTACGGTGTTCTTCCCCTTCTAGCGAACCCTGATCCACAATATCGCCTATAATTAGCCACTTATGGCCGGCATGGAGATTCTTAACCATCTCCAGAATACTCTCTACACTAATCAGATGTGCATTGTAACTGCTATCAATAATGTTGAGTCCGTTTTTGCCAGCAAAGTACGAACTGCGTCCTGGTGGCACTGGCATACTGGAAAAATCAGTTTTGAGTGGAATCTCCAGATATTCCACCAGTTTTTCTAACATCAAAAGTTGAATGGCAAGATCCTTCGGCTGGGGCTGGGCAAAATGAAACGACGCCGAGTCAAAGATAAAGTCGGTGCGCGTCGGATAAACATTGTAGCGTTGCAACGAATCCCGACTAAAAGCCGTAACTTTAGCTTTAATCCCCTTGGTGGCGGCACGCATCAGCTTGCTATCAGCGTCAATATAAACCTGCTTGGTAGTATTAGCCGGCAGCGTGGCAAACTCGTGTGCGATCGCTTCGTCGAGCGTAGCAAATTTACCCTCTTTCACTTCTTGCTCAAATTGCACAGCATGACTAAGACCTAGAGATACCCAAAGCGTCACTTCCGGCTTGAGCCAGGTCGCCAAAAACTCAGTCTCGCGCGGGCGTTCGCCATCAATCTCCACAACGTAAAACTCTTCGGTATGATTATAATATATTGCCCGAATTGGTGCCTGCAGAATCAGCTTCACCCAACGCCATTTAGAACCACGGACACCGTCCATCCCCAAAAGGTCAAAAGCAATACCAAAAGCAGAATTAGCATCATGCGAGTAGTGAGCGCGATCACCGAGCTCAAACTCGACCATATGCAGCATAGTGGTCTTGCCTGCTGAACCAGTGACAGCAATCACCCGTGGGCGCCACCGCTTGAAGGCAAAGTTAGCAAAAAAACGGAAATACCTCGCTGCAACAAAGTAAAAGCGCTTTTTTAGTCGCATTACTAGAGTCATGTAACCATTATAGCATAAAAAATAGAGCCCGCAGGCTCTATTTTTTACATCTTGATTTCAGCATCAACGCCGGCCGGCAACGAGAGATTCTGCAAAGAATCAATCGTCTTGGGGGTGGCGTTAGAGATATCAATCAAACGCTTGTGAACTTTCATCTCGAAAGCCTCGCCACCAGTTTTGTAAACGTGTGGGGACTTCACGACGGTGAAAGTGCTGCGCTTAGTTGGCAAAGGCACTGGACCAGATACGGTAGCACCAGTACGAATTGCAGTATCTACAATTTGTTTCGCGCTTTGATCAATTACGCGATGATCGTACGCCTTGAGGCGGATACGAATCTTCAAACCTTCAGCTTTTTTAGCTTCAGTCATGGTTTCCTTTCCCGCCCTATAACCTCAGATAGCCTCTAGACGGGCCGTCTATGAGTTTTTAGGGCAATGTTATTGCTTATAATTCCATTGTATCACACTTACGTTAAAAAGTCAAGAGTTTTATTCCAAATCAATATCGATAGTGATCAAACAGCGGTACTCTGGAAAAATTTTACGTAATTCGCGTGCGACTTTGTTCTTGATTTCGGTTTTGCGCGCGCACTGCACCGGCATTACGACATCAAAAGTAATCAATTTGCGCTCGTCGTCGATATAGAGGCCGTGCATCTGGCGAATTTCTGGATAAAGGTTTACGATATTAAGTACTTGTTCACGAATTTCACGGTGAGCTGGCTCAGCGCTATTTTCCGCGTAGATGCCGATTGTAAGGTTGACACTATATTTTGCGTAAACTCGATGTGCAATTTCTTGAGTGAGGCGATGGATATCCTTAGCCGTCAACTGGTCTGGCACTTGAATCTGTACGGAGCCTATCATTTCGGTGGGTCCATAATTATGTAACATCAAATCATAAGCCCCGCTAACTTCAGGAAAAGCACAGATCAGGTCCTTAATTTTACGCATAAGTTCCCTATCAGCCGTGCGTCCCAAAATTTCATTGGATGCTTCAAAGAGAATCTCGATGCTGGTTTTAATGATGAAAAGCGAAATTAAAGCCCCAAGAATACCATCAATGCTCACGTGGAAAATCATGGTGACGCCAATCCCTACTAGCGTCGCAAATGATAATACGGCATCAAAGAGTGCATCAATACCAGATGCCTTGAGGCTACTAGAGGCAAACCGCTTGCCAGCATGGTGCACGTAACTGCCTAGTAAAATTTTAACAACGATTGCCGCAACTACCACGATAATAGTGGCCCAGGAATAGTCGGCTAACTCGGGATGGATAATTTTGGGAATGGATTCAACCATGGCCATAATGCCTGTGGCCAGGATAATCACGCCGACTAGCAAGGTAGTGAGATATTCAATCCTACCATGCCCATAGGGATGACCTTCATCCGGACAACGCGCAGCAAGTTTAGTACCAATAATCGTGACTACCGACGATAAAACGTCAGTCAAGTTATTGACTGCATCCAGGATAATTGCAATTGAACCGGCCAATAGGCCAACAAACATCTTGAAACCCACCAAAACCACATTGGTGATAATCCCGATAATACTAGTCCAGACAATAGCGGTTTGTCGATTCATTCGGCTATTATACCACGGGTTTCGTGTTTTTGGTAATCCTTGATCTTTTAGATGAAATTGGGATAAAGGCAAGAGAGGCGCGCCTCACGGCGGCCTCTCGAAGCCTGAATTCCAAGTTCGCTAAAAGAACCAGGATTATTTGATGATGTTAGTGACGACACCAGACCCAACGGTCTTACCACCTTCGCGGATAGCGAAGCGGTCATTGTTGTTCATCGCGATTGGCGCGAGCAACTTAACCTTGAAGGTTACAGTGTCACCAGGCATGACGATTTCTTTGTCGGCTGGAAGTTCGACTTCACCAGTCACATCGGTGGTGCGGAAGTAGAACTGTGGCTTGTAGCCCTTGGAGAATGGAGTGTGGCGACCGCCTTCTTCCTTCTTCAAGATGTAAACCTGAGCCTCAAACTCAGTATGAGGAGTGATGCTACCTGGAGCGGCAATCACTTGACCACGCTCGATTTGCTCGCGCTCAATACCGCGGAGCAAGAGACCAGCGTTGTCACCAGCTTGACCTTGATCAAGAGTCTTGTGGAAAGCCTCAATACCAGTCACAACAGATTTCTGAGTGTCTTTGAGACCGACGATTTCGATTTCGTCGTTCAATTTAACAACACCTTGCTCGATACGACCAGTAGCAACTGTACCACGGCCTTTGATTGAGAAGACGTCTTCAATTGGCATCAAGAATGGCTTATCAAGATCGTGTTCTGGAATATCAAAGTATTCATCCATAGCCTTAACGAGGTCCATGATAGCCTGCTCGTTCTCAGCATCACCTTCAAGAGCCTTAGTAGCAGAACCCTTGATGATTGGAGTGTTGTCGCCATCGAAACCGTATTGGTTCAAGAGGTCACGAACATCCATTTCAACGAGCTCGACCAATTCTGGGTCAGCAAGGTCCATCTTGTTCAAGAAGACGATAATCTTTGGCACGTTCACCTGGTGAGCGAGCAAGACGTGCTCACGAGTCTGTGGCAAAGGACCATCGTTGGCGGCAACTACGAGAATGGCACCATCAACCTGAGCAGCACCGGTAATCATATTCTTGATGTAGTCGGCGTGGCCTGGCATATCGACGTGAGCGTAGTGACGATTGTCAGACTCGTACTCCTGGTGAGAAGTAGCGATGGTGATACCACGAGCTTTCTCTTCTGGAGCATTATCGATTTGGTCATAAGCAACTGCTTTGTTAACTTCTGATGGAAGTTTCTTTGCAAGCACGTTGGTGATTGCAGCGGTAAGAGTAGTCTTACCGTGGTCAACGTGGCCCATCGTACCGACGTTGATATGTGGCTTGGAACGGTCAAATTCTGCCATTCTTTCTCCTTTTAATTATTATTTTGTCAGAGCACTAATATCAACCAGCTCCAACTCTACCTTTATATGATAACTAATTTCCCCTAAAATGTAAAGAGTTTTTGAGGAAAATACTCGTTGCATTTTCACCCCTCGCACGTCACATAGCTACACTATGTCTAATACAGTACTAAGGCAGCGGAGGGGGAAACCGTGATAGTAGACACTAACGCTTGATGGGTAGGAATCGATAGAGAAACGGAGATTGTATGTTTGAGCAACTTCAGAAGTCGTACGCGATGAGCGATATAGGCCATGAAGACCCATATAATCAAAGTGTGGTCTACCTGCGGAACCATTATCAAGGAAAAGCCCACCGCTGCGCACGATATTTTGCAACCTTAACAAAAATCAAAAAGCGATAAGGTCTGCTATTTGAAATAACAGGGGTGGAGCAGTTTTTGGACCTTATCGTTTTTTAAAA
>CASXXK010000006.1 GCA_949480205.1 uncultured Candidatus Saccharibacteria bacterium | reverse complement strand
ACACGGTATAGTAATCTCCTGTGTCGGGATTGACTGCGCTGACGACGAAGGACGGGGCAAAGGCATTACTTTTGTAGTTCGCCTGCAGTATTATTATCCCCTCAACCTCTCCCGGTTCAGTGATGGTTACTTCGGTACTTTCCGTAGGCTCTTCGCCCATCCAGTCATCCGATACACATTCGTCTTCAGGCGGACGACCAAAGTCATCATCATTGACGGGCTCAGATTCTGTCATCTTCGGAGCTTCTGTAGCTGCAGTTACAGGTGTTTCTTCCGGCATTGGTGTAGCAGTATCTGCTGCCGGTGAACTTGTCATTGCTTCTGCGGGCGTATCATTACCACTTCCGCAGCCGACTAACACGGTAGCACTAAGCACCATGGCCAACATAGTTACAAGGAATTGTTTTCTCATCATTTCTTATCCTCCATATTAATGTTCATGTTACAAGAGTAACTTACTTCCGTATCATTCTATCACAAAATGTAAGTGTAGGCAAGCACGAGAACTTTAAAAGTATGATTTTAGCAAGTTGAAGCATAATATCTATGCTATAATTATCTGTAATGGGAATACAACGTAATATTGATGAACCAACTGACACTCCGCAACCACGCGAGACCCACCGCCTAGTGGACACTAATCTCAACGACGGCGATCTTTCTGAGCAAGCCGAGGAAGTTTCGCTTCGCCCCACAACTTTCACCGATTATATCGGCCAAGAGCGGCTCAAAACTAATCTTAAACTTGCTATTGACGCCGTTAAAAAACGCAACGACGGTACTGTACTTGACCACGTTCTATTATATGGTCCTCCGGGGCTCGGCAAAACTACCATGGCCAACGTGATTGCTCACGAAATGGGCGCTAATCTGCGCGTTACTTCTGGTCCGGCTATCGAACGTGCCGGTGATCTCGCTTCGATTCTTACTAATCTTCAAGACGGCGACGTACTTTTTATTGACGAAATTCACCGTCTACGTCGCGCCGTCGAAGAAATCCTGTATTCCGCAATGGAAGATTGCAAACTTGATATCGTCATTGGTAAGGGCCCGGCTGCTCGCTCGGTGCGCCTAGATTTGCCTAAATTTACCGTGATTGGCGCCACTACGCGTACTGGTTCACTTGCGGGTCCATTACGCGATCGCTTTGGCTTAATTCATCGTTTGGAATATTATCAAATTCCAGAAATCGAGCGCATTATTAACCGTACAGCTAATCTTCTTGGCACAGGTATTGCGCCCGAGGCTACTAGTTTGCTAGCTACGCGCTCGCGCCTCACTCCACGTATCGCCAATCGTCTCACCAAACGCGTGCGTGATTATGCCGACGTCAATGGTGATGGGTTTATCGACCTTAAACTTGCCACTGCGGCGCTGGAAATGATGGAAATTGACAACCTTGGTCTTGATCCGGCCGATCGCAATATGTTGCAACTGATGCTGGAAAATTACGGTGATCGTCCGGTGGGGCTAAACACGATTGCGGCACTCACAGGCGATGAATCTGCCACTATCGAAGATTACTATGAACCGTATCTGTTACAAATGGGCCTACTGGAGCGTACACCGCGTGGGCGCGCGGTTACCGTCAAAGCGAAAGAACACCTTAAACACTTGACAAAATAGACAACCTGTGATACAATGAAGGTATACAGGCTGGAATATTAGATTCACGGCCAAGTTTGTGAGTGCAAAAGCACTTTGAAAGGAGAGGATGCTATGTCTAACCGTTACCTCGGTGATATTGTTGGGGCCGACGCAAGTAAGTTATTCCATGACAAGTTTGCTTTAAGCGATGGCTTAACGCCACTGCTAACTCAGCTGAGGCTCACGTGTGTACACTACGAAGCCTACCCTGATTTGCATACGCATGACCATTACCCCAGTAACACTTTTGCGGCTGTTGCCTCCGGTTTCCATCTTTTTTGCCAGATTTTGGGAGAGTATAATACAGCTCTTCTGGATGTATATGGTATTAAAGATACAGACCAGCGGACTGCAATTAGTCAAACCGCGCAAACGCTATTCAGTCAGTCCACAATGCAGCTCTGGAGGGGTCAGAACTTCCCATTTGACACGGGGAATCACGTTAGTTTCCAATTGTCCGCAATGTCGTTTAGCCACGCTTTGGGGATGCTGGATATAGTGGCGCACGAGTGCTTTGGCACGATGGTAATGCCAAAAGTGTTTCTTCCGCCTCAAGACGACGAACAAACTTTTGACATTATCCAGTCGGCAATTATGGGATATTTTGCGATGCACGCAACACCAACTGGAGTAGAGGTAGACATGTTGTCTCGTCAAACGCTTGACGAGAAATTATTGCGCACCTGGTTCTCATCTGCCAATAATTTCTATTTTACTCCAAGAGAATTCTAAGCCCTGCATTGCAGGGCTTTTCTCTTGCGCTTAATCTTTTTTAGATTATAATATAATTATGGATAACCCTTATGTATTAACGCACAAAACCCCCACCCACAAAGATTTCATCGACACAACCGACTTTGATCAGTCGGAAATCATGGATATCATCAAAACCTCCATTGTGGTGCGCGATTACATTAAGTCTGGTAATACTCTTGAAACACTGTTTCACAAAAACCTCGCGATGATTTTTGAGCAAAAATCCACTCGCACGCGGGTTTCATTTGAAGTTGGTATGGAACAACTTGGCGGGCATGCGCTTAATCTGGCGCCAGGGGCAATCCAGCTCGGCGGCCACGAAACGATTGGCGATACTGCGCAGGTCCTGGGTCGTATGTGTGACATTATCATGGCGCGCGTAAACCGTCATGAAAGCATACTCGAACTGGCTGCTCGTTCGGCAGTGCCAGTTATTAATGGTATGTCGGATTACAACCACCCCACACAAGAAATTGGCGACATTATTACAATTTTCGACCATCTTCCCGCTGATAAACCGCTAAACAAAATTAAGGTCGTTTTTGTAGGTGATTGTACTCAAGTGTGTGCTTCACTAATGATGATTACTACTAAGCTTGGTATGAATTTTATCCAGTATGGCCCTCCAGCCAAATGGCTCAACGACGATTTTCTCAAGATTGGGCGCGCCAACAATCAAATGTATGGTGGTAGTGTACATGTTACAGACAATCCGGCCTACCTTGAGGGCGCCGACTTTATTTATGCCGACGTTTGGTATGGACTTTATGACAAGGAAACGCCAAAAGATGTTTATATGCGTGAGTTTTATCCTAAGTACCAGGTGAATGATGAGATGCTTGCCATGACAGGGAATCCGGCGGTCAAATTTATGCACTGCTTGCCCGCCAATCGCAATGAAGAAGTTACGGATAGTGTGCTTGACGGTCCGCATTCTGTAGCTTGGGATGAGGCAGAGAATCGCCTCACAGCACAACGCGGCTTGTTGCTGTATTTTAGCGGCAAAGCTCAGGAAGCGTTAGACGAAATTAAGCGGCATAAGGAGGAGCACAATGCCTGAAAAAAATAAAAAACCTAAATTCAGGCTGTTCAGCGCAGTTCTAGCCACAGTCTGTATCATTCTTGTGGGCGACGCTGTTGCGCCAACTGCTGCCATTGGTAATTCGCAGTATCTCTGGTGGATTATCATGCTGATTGGATTCTTTGTGCCTTATGGCTTAATTTCCGCTGAACTTGGTACGCAATATCCTTCCGAAGGCGGCATGTACACTTGGATAGAAAAAGCTTTCGGTTCCAAATGGGCTAGCCGTGTGGCTTGGTTCTATTGGGTCAACTATCCACTCTGGATTGCCTCCTTGGCCGACCTTGTCACTACCTATCTGATGCAGATGCTAGGTTTTGAGATGACCTGGCCAATTATCTTGGCAATTCAGGTTTTCTATATCTTGTTAGTCTCTGTCCTTGGCGTACTCCGCGTCTCTCAAAGCGCTTGGCTTTCTAACTTAGGTGCTTTTGCTAAGTTTATTTTTATGGCTGGGCTGGGTGCGTTGGGCATTTACGTACTAGTTACTCAGGGTAGCGCCAACCCTATTGAATCTTTCACTGATCTTTTACCAATGGTCGGTGCGGATGGCAAATTTGACTTCACTGGTCTTGGCTTTGTGGCGCTCATTATCTTTAATATGCTTGGATTTGAAGTTGTCTCTACTTTTAGCGGCGACATGTCGAACCCGAAGAAAGAAATCCCACGTGCTGTAATCCTTGGTGGTGTGCTAATTGCTGTTTTCTATCTTCTCGCATCCTTTGGTATTGGCGTCGCAATTCCGCTCGACGAAATTCCTACCGACTCTGGTCTGTTGGATAGCTACCAAATTCTTCTTACTACGATTGGTCTTTCTGCCGGAGCCATCAAGGCGGTTATCGTCGTGGTGGGCGGGCTCTTTATTTACACCCTTATTGCCAACATCTCTTCTTGGAACTTCGGCGTTAACTCGGTTATTGCCTACGCCGCTGAAGACGGAGCTTTTCCTAAATCTTGGATGAAGCGCAACAAAGACGGTGTACCTTACGTCGTCTCAATTTGGACCGGAGTCGTTGCCTTAGTGATTGCAATCGCCGGTGTTATCGTGGCAGAATTTATTCCAGACATTTCTAACTTATTCTGGACTTTCTTCTCGCTCAGCTTGGTTTGTTTGCTCATGTGCTACTTACCCATGTTTCTTGCCTTCCTCAAACTCCACAAGCGCGGCCCAGCCGTCAAAGGTGGATATTGGATCGAAGGCGGCAAATTCAAGATTACGCTGTTTGCAATTGTACCTTTTGTACTGCTATTGATTGCGCTATTCTTTACCCTCTTCCCAGAGTTCAATCTTGAAATGTTTAGTTATAACTGGCCACTGATTGTGGGTGCTTGTATCGCGATCATACTTGGCGAAATCATGGTCATGCACGTCAAAGATGGTAAAAATCTAAAAACCACCAAAAAGGAGGAGGCACTCAATGCGCATAACGAATAGTACACCTAAGGCCGACGGTTTTTACATGCCGTCTGAGCTCGCCAAGCACCGCTGTACGTATCTACTGTGGCCCGAACGTGAGGATAACTGGCGTTTTAATGCCGAGTATGGTCAAGCAGCTTTTAAAGAAGTCATCCAAGCAATCGCGAAATACGAACCAGTCGTAGTTGGCGTCAATAAATCTCAATACCTCAACTTACTTGAGATGAATATGCCAAATGTGCAGATTGTGGAGATTAGTAATAATGATTCGTGGATTCGTGACACTGGTGCTACTTTTGTAGTGAATGGCTATGGTCGTATGCGTGCTGTTGACTGGAAATTCAATGCTTATGGTGGCCTGGTAAATGGACTCTATTTCCCGTGGGACCAAGACGATTACATCGCTCCAAAAATGGCTGCAATTGAAGCAGTGGATTATTATCATCTTACGGATTTTGTGCTTGAAGGTGGCTCAGTGCATAGTGATGGTGAGGGAACTATCCTTACTACCGAAGAAACTTTGCTTGATCCGGGTCGTAATCCGGAAATGACCAAAGAACAAATCGAAGAAAAGCTCAAAGAATATCTTGGCGCTGAAAAGGTTCTCTGGATCCCAAAGGGAATCTACATGGACGAAGATACCAACGGGCATGTGGACAATATCTGTCAGTTTGTGGCCCCTGGCAAAGTTGTTTTGGCTTGGGAGGATAATCCTGAGGATCCGCAGCACGAACGCTCGCAAATGGCGTATGACTATCTTAGCAGCCAGACCGACGCCAAAGGTCGCCAACTTGAGATTATTAAGATTCATGTGCCAAATCCAATTCTAATTACCGAGGAAGAGTCCAAAGGCGTAGATGTGGTGGAGGGTACTTTCCCACGTCGCCCGGGCGATCGCTTGCCGGCAAGTTACATTAATTATTATAACTGCAACGGTGCAGTGATTCTGCCAGTATTTAATGACCCACACGATCAAGCCGCAATTGACACCTTGCAACAATGTTTCCCAGACAAAGTTATTGAACCGATTTACGCACGCGAAATTCTGCTGGGTGGCGGGAATATCCATTGCATTACTCAACAGGTACCATTACCATGAGTAAACAACCGTTACATTATGACGGACCAGTCGTTTTAGCAATTTTAGATGGCGTCGGCTTACGCGCTGCTCGTAGTGGCAATGCTTTGCGTCAAGCGCATACAGAATTCTTGAATAAAGCGATGGTGAACTATTTGAATATTCCACTTTTAGCCTCAGGTGAAGCTGTCGGCATTATGCCTGGGCAAATGGGAAATTCTGAAGTGGGGCATAACGCAATCGGCTCTGGGCAAATTATCAAACAGGGAATTGCCGGAATCGAAGCTGCCTTTGCTACGGGTGATATTTGGCAATCCAAAGCCTGGAAGGGGGCTATGAAGTTCCTCCACCGTGGTGACGAAATTGGTACTTTGCATTTTTGCGGTATTTTCTCTGATGGTGGCGTGCACAGCGATATCAAACACCTTGAACAAATGATTCAACAAGCGCATGACGAAGGAATACGTAGAATTCGGATTCACTGTGTCTTTGATGGCCGCGACGTAGCGCCACAGTCTGAACCAAAATTTATTGATCGGATTGAAAAGTTTTGCGCTAAATTTAAAGACTCAGATTATCGTATCGCTTCGGGTGCTGGACGCATGATTGCTACGGCCGATCGCTACGAAAGTGATTGGGGAATGGTAAAACTGGGCTGGGATATGATGGTGCACGGGCGCGCTCCACGGCAGTTTAAATCCGCCCGCGAAGCTATCCAGACTTTGCGACGGGAAAACCCTACGGTACAGGATCAATACTTGCCAGCGTTTGTGGTGATCGAAAACACTGGTGCAAGTTCCGCGCTCAGCGCTCGCGCTGAGCGCGCCAAGACCTCCGGCTGCCGTCAGCCGCGGGCGGTCGGCACGGTACAGGACGGTGACGCTTTTATCTATTATGATTTCCGTGCCGACCGCGCCGTCGAAATCGCGCGCGCTTTCGACGACCCGGATTTTGACAAATTCGACCGCGGCCAGGTGCCGGAGGTCTACTTTGCTGGTCTTACCGAATACGATTCTGATCTTCATATTCCCAAAAACATCCTGGTCCCGCCAGTCATAATTGAGTCGCCACTCAATACCTATCTTGGGCAACACAAAATCTCTCAGCTTGCTATTTCTGAAACCGTGAAATTCGGCCACGTCACGTATTATTTTAACGGTAATAGCTACAAGAAAGCGCCAAAAGAAGAGCATATTGAGATTTCTTCCGATCTCCAACCCTTTAATACCCGTCCGTGGATGAAATCCGCCGAGATCACCGACATCGCCCTCGAAAAACTTGATCAATTTAAATTTATTCGTATTAATTACCCAGGTGGTGACATGGTAGGGCATTTTGCCGAACTTGAACCTACGATTGTTGCACTTGAAGCGATTGATCTCCAACTCGCACGCTTAGCCAAAAAAGTTGATGACCTTGGCGGCATGATGATTATCACCGCCGACCACGGCAATGCGGAAGAATTACTTGACAAAGACGGCATACCCAAAACTTCTCACACCAATAATCTTGTGCCATGCATTTTCTATGATAATACTGCTAACACCAAACGCTATCGGGCTGCCCAAGTTCCGGCGCCAGGGCTAGCTAATCTTGCTGCTACGATTGCTACATTATTGGGGGTACCAGATTATCCTGCCCTATGGCAACCACCGCTAATTAAGTAGTTATGGTATAATAATAGTATGTTGTTCAACGGCTCACGCTTAATTGGTTGCCCAGTCCTTAGCCTTCACGTAGGTGGGCAAATTGCTAGTATTACAGAACTAATTGTTGAACCAGACAATCTAAAAATTATTGCCTGTCGAGTGGCTGGACCACTGGTTGGAAAAGAAGTGGGAGAGATTCTTCCAATGGAAAGTGTACGTGAATTCTCGCGCTTGGGCATGATTGTTGATTCTGCGGATGAGTTCGTTGAGCCAGACGAAATTATTCGTATCAAGAAAGTGCTTGACCTTAATTTTCATTTAGTTGGACTCAAAGTTGAGTCAAAGCAGGGGGCTAAACTTGGCAAAGTTAGTGACTTTACTCTTGAGCCCTCAACTTGGCAGATCCAACAGCTAATTGTGCAACGTCCGCTGATTAAAGCTTTCATCGACCCAGAGCTTACCATCTCACGTAATCGTATTGATGAGGTTAATGACTATAAAGTTATTATTAAAGAAGAGAAAGAAACTCCTAAATCTAAAGCTAAGGTTGCTAAAAACGATTTTGTTCCAAGTTTCGTCAACCCGTTTCGCGAGCCTGATTTTGCCACCGAAACGCGCACGAAAAACCACGAGCAAGAGTAATACATTGTATGCATTTCGTATATACATTGTCGATACAATGTATATACACTATTCTGTATCGTCTTGAAGTTTAGCCTTTTCCACGGCGTCTTTCGCCTGTTGAAAGTTAAATCCTTGGCGCGTTAGATATCTAATTAATTGAAAATCATTATACTTTTTGCGTTTTTTTGCAATAACTTTGAAGATTTCCTCATTCTCATCACGTTGTACTTTGGCCATTGCGGCAGAAATCAACTCAGGGCTGACGCCCTTCTTCTGGAGCTCCATTTTGAGACGTTTATGGCTAATACCACGTCGTACATAGCGATTTTCCACGTAGAACTCAGCAAATTTCTGGTCGTTAAGATATTTCTTTTCAATCAGACGCTCTAACACTAGCTGCATAGTGCTATCCTCGATTTCTGCCAGAGGCTTCTTTTCTTCACGCGCTCGCTGACGATTAAGCATTCGACGTTTTATTTGGCGTCGGCGCAGGTAATCGCGGGCTTCGCGAACTGAGTGTGGGCGAGTCAGTACCCACTCTAATGTTCGCTGATACAGCTTGCCAAACTCTGACATATGTCGCAGTTCTTCTAGACGTTCAGCGGTAGCCTTGTAACCAATCTTCACACCGGCATCCACCACCTGGTTCACGTCGAGTGAAAAAGCAAAATGCCCGTCTAGAAAAATATTTACTCGATTCGGATCGCGTACACCGGGAGTCATTTTGGTAACAGTGTAGTATTCCGGTTCACTCGTCAACGTGGCCCAGTCGCCAACCGGTCCAGAAACATCATCGCTAGAGCCATAAATCATCTCCGCCTCACGCCGACGTCGTTCCGCCTCGGCATCCAATTCAGCAATTTCTTCTGCCTCGGCGGCATCAACATCATCGGAAGCTTTCTGCTCCAATTCTGGCTCGTCCAGTTCTAAAGACTCAATTTTGAGCATCCCCACACCTCAACCGAGAACTATTCCGTCACAGGTTCTTCAATTTCGGGCGCAATTTCATCAACATTGCCTGTCAAGCCAGCTGCTTCGCGGACCTTTTGATCAATCTCGGCCAACAACTCAGAGTTAGATTTGAGCAATGCCTTAGCCGCCTCGCGACCTTGCGCAATCGTCTCGCCTTTATACTTCAAGAACGCACCAGCTTTATCAATAATACCCTTTTGAATCGCCAAATCTAGCACATCGCCCGTCTTGCTGATACCTTCATTGTACATAATATCAAACTCGGCGGTGCGGAAAGGTGCAGCAATCTTATTTTTGACAATCTTTACTTTGGTGCGGTTACCAGAAATATTGTCGCCTTCTTTGATTTGCCCAATACGGCGAATATCCATACGCACTGAAGCGTAGAATTTGAGGGCGTTACCGCCGGTCGTAGTCTCTGGATTGCCAAACATTACGCCAATCTTCATGCGAATCTGGTTAATGAAAATCACCGTGGCTTTAGACTTTGAAATAATACCAGTTAACTTACGCATCGCTTGCGACATTAAACGTGCTTGCAGACCCATCTGGGCATCACCCATATCACCATCAATTTCGGCTTGAGGCACCAATGCGGCCACGGAGTCTACCACAATCAAGTCTACTGCACCCGAGCGCACCAGCGTCTCACAAATCTCCAAAGCCTGCTCGCCGTTATCAGGCTGAGAGATGAAGAGATTATCTGTATCTACGCCAATCTTCTTAGCATAAGCTGGGTCAAGAGCGTGCTCAGCATCAATAAATGCCGCCTGCCCGCCTTGCTTCTGAATCTCGGCAATTGCGTGCAAAGCCAAAGTGGTTTTACCAGAAGATTCTGGCCCATAAATCTCGATAATTCGTCCTTTAGGATAGCCACCGCCGAGCGCTAAGTCTAGGGACAAAGAGCCAGAGGGCAAAAGTTCCACATCAATCTTTTGGGTTTCACCCAGTTTCATAATTGAACCATCACCGAACTGCTTTGTAATTTGGGCAATCGCGAGATCGAGCGCCTGTTTTTTGCCGGAATCATCCGAAGTCATTTCTGCTTTTGTAGTCTTTTTTGCCATATTACCTTCCTTTGTTAATCTTATTATAGCATTGTTACACGCTGGGGTCGACAAGAATACGCGTTTTTCTCGCACGGGCGCCGGCGTACCGTCAGCATATAACAAATTTTCTAAAACTTACAATCATAAGCACGATATTTTAGCAAAAATGCCATTCCGTAATTGCTTATTTTCAAAAAGCCTACGCTAAATTTGATAATGCTTTTGCTTAGATATCCATTACACTCCAGAGAGTGGTTGAATATCTGCACCCAACTTATTCAAACGCTCAGCAAAATCCTGATAGCCACGGTTAATCGAATAAATATTGCGCAAAATCGAAGTCCCCGGTGCAGCTAGCATTGCGATCATCACCACCACGGCTGGGCGCAAGGCGGGTGGCGCTACTAGCTCGGCAGAGCGCCAGTTGGTTGGCCCTTCCACATATACTCGGTGAGCATCCAAAAGTTCAACCTTGGCATTGAGATTTTCGAGATAAGTTAGATACACTGCGCGGTTTTCGAACACCCAGTCATGAATCAATGTACGCCCTTTAGCCGTGGCGGCAATCACGCCGAAGAAAGGCAGGTTATCAATATTGAGACCAGGGAATGGCATCGGGGCAATTTTGTCGGTTGGTGCTACCAGCTCGGACTTAAAGATCTTCAAGTCCACCAGCCGCGTGCGTCCATTGGCACTATAATATTCTGGCGAGCGCTCAATCTTTGCGCCCATACTCTTTAAAACTTCTAGTTCTACTTCTAGGAACTCAATTGGCGCGCGACGAATTGTTAATTTTGACTGCGTCACTAATGCAACGGCAATGAACGACATTGCTTCAATTGGGTCTTCAGCGGGCGCGTATTCTATATCTACATCAATCTCAGATTTGCCAGTCACATGCAAAGTGGTCGAACCAATCCCGCGTACTTTTACGCCGAGTTTCTCTAAGAAGAAACATAGGTCTTGTACCATATAATTCGATGATGCCCCTACAATCGTAGTCTCACCCGGGTACAACGCTGCCGCCATCAAAACGTTCTCCGTCACGGTGTCACCACGCTCAATTAGCACTACACGCTTGGCAGGGAACTTGGGGCCTACTTGGTCAATGTTCTCAGGCATATCTTTAAAATCTGGCTTAAGAGTAGGCTTATCTGGTGCCACCATGGCTTCATAAAATCCACTGCAGCTCGCCGCATCTACTTTGAGACCAAAAGCCCGGAGTGCTCGTAGATGTGGTTCAATGGTGCGCGTGCCAAGTGTACAGCCACCAGCATAAGGCAAACGAAACTTCTTGAATTTATGCAAAAGTGGTCCCATAAACATCAAAATCGAACGAGTTTTGCGTGCTGCCTCAACATTGATGTTGGCAATATCTAATTCGTCTGGTGATATAATTTCTAGGTCGCGGTTATCATTTATCCAGCGACAGCGTACACCCAAGGATTCCAAAACTTCAATAATCCGGAAGACTTCTTCAATGCGCGCTACATGTTTCAAAGTAGTAGTACCAGAATTTAACATTGAAGCACAAAGTAATGCCACGGCCGCATTCTTACTAGTATTAATCACAGCCTCACCGTGCAATTCTTTACCACCATTGATGCGATAACTTTGCGAAACGTTATCGTTAACAGAGAGAATTTGTCCACCAAGTGCTTGTGATAACTTACGTACCAATTCTAAAGAAATATTTTGTTGGCCTTTTTCCACACGATGAATCGCGGACTGACTACTGCCAATTTTTTCGGCTAACTGCGTTTGTGTCCAGCCTTTTTCCGTGCGCAATCGCGCAATCACTCGACCAATTGCCTCTTGATAGCTCAATTCAGTATGCTTTTTTACCATAATATCATTATATCACAGAATGAATATTACGCCTAGCTTTTGTGACCACAAACCACGTTGTTCGCGTGTAGCCATCCCTCTACACTACCGCCATCCAAATATTCGCCAGCTACTGGAGCTACGCGCATTACGCCGCCCTTCTTGATGTAGTTATCGATTGGATCTGTCACTACATACTCTTGATCCTTCGGTCCAAAATCATTTTCTTTGGTGTAGCGCACAATTTCCTGCAATAGCGCTGGTGACATGATATATTTGCTAACATTGATTAAGTTTGACGGCGCTTCCTCGACGCTCGGTTTCTCCACTACTCCTGTTAGTTTACCATCTTCAGCCGATAATACGCCGTATTTTTCCACTTGGTCGCGTGGCACTTCCACGCCTAGAATCACCGATTCGTCATCGTTTTGCATCGTCTTGATGAGAGAATCGCTGGCCGACTCTCCACCTGGGTTCCAGATGAAATCATCACCCATAAACACCAACACTGGCTCGTTAATATTGTACTCTTCTACTGCCATTGCAATCGGAATTGCCGTACCATATTTACCAGCCGGATCCTGCTGAATATAATGAATTTTTACATCATCCGGCAGGGTATGTGCCAGCGCTAAGCGGTCTTCCTTGCCGCGGTCAATTAAATACTGATCAAGCGCCACATTCTTGGAATAAAATGCCTTTACCTGGCAGGGCTCTACGTTCGAGATAATCATATAAATATCTTTTACGCCCGCCCGAATTAATTCTTGCACCGAATAATCCACCAACGGACGATTACCTACGGGCAACATCGACTTTTCAATAATCTTCGTAATTGGCAACCTGCGCGTGCCCCAACCTGCTACTGGGATAATCGCTTTGGTAATCATATTCAACTCCACTTAAATCTGCCCTGATTATAGCACACTTCTATATAGTGGGTATAATTTTCTTACTAGTCCTATCTTCTTATGTTATAATTAGATTGTCTTAAATTGCAAAAACATGATGGTAGAACCCTTACACCCAAAACTAGGGCGCTGCTCTTTGAATGGGTGTATTTTATCCATCATGACAAAGCAATTTAAGACACTGCCGAGCAGTGTCCTATTTTTGTCACCGCCGGCTGACTAACAAATTTATAACTCTCAAGGAGGAAATATGAAAAAAGTACTAATGATAATTGGCGGCGTCGTGCTTGGCTTTGCGGTTTTGTTTGGCATAATTTTTGGCATCGTTTCACTTACTTCTCGCAAGATGTCTTGCGAATCATCTGTTGGCAATATCACAATTATGTATAACGACGACAAACTCACTGGCTATGCTGCTACTGGTATGAGCTATGACTTTGACGCTCAAAAGGAATATGCTGAGCAAATCGGAGTTGAGGCTTATCTTGACGAATTTAATGACTGGTTTGCAAAGAATGCTAAAGGCACTTGCACGCGCAAATAGAATCAGAGTTCAAAATTAGTTTTATTAAGTTTTACTAACTTGTCTCCCGGCAGATTAAAATATTTGCCGGGGGCATAATTCAAAATTGCCTGCCGGAAATCCTCTAGTTGTGGTCGTGTGGCCGCAATGCCAGCACGCAAAATTCCGGCGCGGAGCAGTTCTAGTGCTAAATTTGGCGCCAAATCCCGAAACCACGCCCGTTGCCATGAGTCATCTTGTGCGGGTAATAGCCTAACTACATCAGGATTAATCTCGGATTTTAGCTGTTTTTGGGCTTGCCAAAGCTGGTAGATCTGCATTTTTTGCTCAAAATCTAGTGGGAAATTATCCATCTGGTGGCGTACGCGATTCCGTAAATATTCGTCCCATGAGTTAGATGGGTCTTCCCGAAATTCTAGTCGCCGCTTGGCGGCATACTCCATAATAGCCATTCGGTCCATCGGCTCATAAAACATTTCCGTTTCCAAAAATGGTCGTTTTATGCCTGGTGTATCCAGCACTGCTAAGCCTCGCCAACCAGTGCCCCGAATCAAATTGATTGCTACGGTTTCCACCAAATCATCGAGGTGATGCGCTGTAAAAATCGTCGCAGAGGGGTCTATATTATGTAAAAAATCATATCGCGCCGTTCGTGCTTCAGTTTCCGAAGCACCCTTGCCTAGCTCACCTTCGCCTAGCCGAAATTCCACGCCATATTCGCGTGCCTTGCGCTCTACGAACGCCGCATCTTCCGCTGAATTCTCCCGAATTCCATGGTCAAAATGCGCTACAATTATATCACCAGACGAATATTGCTCAGAACGACATATCATATCCAGCATAACCATTGAATCCACCCCGCCCGACACTGCCAGAATAATCTTTGCCATAATATTGTAATTATAGTATAATTGTGACTATGAATCCAGATAAAATTCGCAATTTCTGTATTATCGCCCACATCGACCACGGCAAGTCTACGATCGCCGACCGCATGATGGAATTAACTGGTACGGTCTCGCAGCGCGAAATGAAGTCGCAGTTGCTTGATTCAATGGAATTAGAGCGCGAAAAGGGCATTACGATTAAACTCACACCGGTGCAAATGCACTGGAAAGATTACGTTTTGAACCTGATTGACACCCCGGGGCACGTCGACTTTTCTTATGAAGTTTCACGTTCATTACAAGCGGTAGAAGCCGCAGTATTAGTGGTGGATGCTACGCAGGGCATTCAGGCGCAAACCCTGGCGAACGTCTATTTAGCGCTTGAACAGGACTTGTATATTATTCCAGTAATTAACAAAGTTGACCTACCAGCAGCTGACGTCGAAAAAGTCATCGCCCAAATTGTTAACTTGCTTGGCTGCAAACCCGAAGAAATCATTCTGGCTTCCGGCAAAACTGGCCAAGGCGTCCCTGAAATTCTCGACCGCATTATTACCAAAGCGCCCGCACCAACTTTACGTGCCGCCTACCAGCCAACTTTCTTTTCAGGAGACGCTACGTCTCGGCCCGTCGTTACGGGCGAGACTAGCTCGTTCCGCTCCCCGTTGGTCGCGGATGCTCCTGAGAAAGAAAGTCAACTAGCCTCGGCACGAAACATAGCTATGGGCAGCATTTCGGTAGAGGAGCTTTCGCAGGTTACGACCGAGAACGCAGGGCGCGCGACACCCGCAACGGCGGGATGGCGCGACGACCGGTCCTCTACCGAAATGGATGCGCATAGTAGGCCTCGCACCCGGGCTTTAATTTTCGACTCATACTTCGACGACTACCGCGGCGTCGTCCTTTACGTGCGCATTTTTGAAGGTATCATCCCCAAAAATTCCGAAATCCGCATGATGGCGGCCGGCACTAACGGACTTGCCTTGGAAGTCGGTGCGCTCACACCCAAAATGGCTCCTACCGCCAGTCTCGAGGAGGGCAGCATTGGTTATATTGTCACTAACCTCAAAACTACTCGCGAAGCCAAAGTCGGTGATACAGTTACGCTTGCCAAAACTCCTGCCACCACGCCACTTCCGGGCTACAGAAATGTTTTGCCGTTTGTCTATGCTGGATTTTTCCCAGTTTCTAACGACCAGTACCAAGATCTCAAAGACGCGGTTGAGAAGCTAGCTATGTCCGATTCGGCGCTGCATTTTGAGCCCGAAAATTCTCCAGTCCTTGGTTTTGGTTTGCGCATTGGCTTCCTGGGTTTGCTCCATATGGACATTATTCGTGAGCGCCTGGAAAGGGAATTTAACCTCGATCTCGTGATTACTAACCCCAGCACCAACTATGAGGTTACTTTAGCAAATGGTGAGAATTTAAATATTCGCTCGGCGGCCGATTTACCGGATATTTCTACGGTGCAAGAAATTCGCGAGCCGTGGGTCAAGGGCGAAATTATTCTCCCTCAGACCATGATTGGTGGCGTGCTGAACCTGATTAACGAAAAACGCGGCCACCAGACCAATCTGAGCTATATTGAAGATCGCGCCGTGATTGACTTTGAGGCGCCTATGGCCAACCTGCTTACGGATTTTTATGACCAGCTCAAAAGTATCACGTCAGGCTATGCCAGTTTTAATTATGAGTTGTCTGATTATCGCGCGGAAGATTTGGTACGACTTGATTTTCTCGTAGGCGGTCAGCGGATTGATGCGCTCAGCCTAATGTGTCATCGTTCCGAAGCCGATGCTCTTGGGCGCGAAATTACCAAAAAACTCAAAACCGTAATTCCACGCCAAAACTTCGAAGTAGCTCTTCAGGCCGCCATCGGTGCTAAAATTATTGCCCGTGAGACTATTGGCGCTTACCGTAAAGACGTGACGGTAAAAATTCACACCGGCGATCGTGACCGCAAGGCTAAGTTGCTCGAAAAACAGAAGAAAGGTAAGGCTCGCATGAAGCGCTTCGGTAAAATCGATATCCCGAGCGAAGCGTTTACGGTAATGCTGAAACGAGATAGCTAAAAATAAAAGAGCCCAATTCAACTGGGCTCTTTCTCACACTGAAACAACAAAACCGATAGACGCTAATAAAGGATAATCTTTTTGTTAGAGAGTTCCATACCTCTCTTAATCTGCTCAAAATCCGCACCACTGAGCATGCCAATGAGGCCCGTCCCAATGGAAATACTTGCAATAGGCTCATCGGTATCAATAGAATCAAAGCATTTTTTGATAGTTTCGGCCTGGTCTATCCAGCCGTTCTTCAGCGAATGGCATACCAAAGCATATAGCACCAACCCGGAATCAGTTGTTTTGGATAGCACAGTACCGAGTTGACACGCCCCAATGCACGCTAATTCTGGCCAAAATCGCGTGGAAATCATTCCTGCAAAACCTGCGTCATTATGCCCTTCGGTGTTTACTGCAAACGCAATCCTTTTATCCCCCCCCCCCATAATGTCTTGACCTTGTTTGTTCACTATAATCATGCCAACTACCTCCTTTTATTTTTGATCGAAAACATTTTTATGTATCGACCATAATCCATGGCACGCTGCCTAGCAGCGAAAAAGCTAGAAACTTTCCGGACTTTTCGTTGCTAGGCAGTTAGACGTAAACTTTCGGTATGAATAATTACAAGGAACTATGGAACACTGCCACCACATACTTTAATTATAGCACACATATTAACAAAAGTCAATAAGAAATCAATAAAATTGCAGAAAAGCCATTATATTGTTGTAATTTTCACAACAAACCTATCCATTTTCAAAAATATTGTGCTAAAATACAAAAAGTTGACCCAGCTTTGCAGCGTACAATCGTCAATCTGCTGCAATCCACAGGGAATTAGCTCGGAGGGCAGACTAATAAATATTAATTCTAAACAGGATTTTTTGTGATGGATAGCACAGAAAACAAATATCTAGGAAAGGAAAAGATTTCTAAGCTTTTGCTAAAGTTTTCAATTCCTTGCATCCTAGCCTTACTTATTACTTCACTTTATAACGTTGTCGACCAAATCTTTATCGGCCATGGTACGGCTCCCGGCCTTGGTGCTGTGGGTAACGCCGCCACTTCAATTGTTTTTCCGCTGACGCTCGTAGCCGTAGCGCTTTCGGGTATGTTTGGTGATGGGACTGCTGCCTTCCTGTCAATCTGCCAGGGGCGCAAAGATACTAAAAACGCTCATCGCGCAGTCGGCAGTAGCATGCTGATTACTTTTATCATTAGTATTGTCTTGGTGGCACTTGGCTATATTTTCTGCGATCAGATTCTCGGTCTTTTTGGTGCCAGTGGCGAGAATCTTATCTATGCCCGCCAATATTTCTATATTATTATCTCGTTTTTCCCGATTTATATGCTGGGCTATATGCTTAACTCGGTGATTCGAGCAGACGGTGCGCCATCCTTTGCGATGATTGCCACCGTAGCTGGTGCCATCACCAACATCATCCTTGACCCAGTCTTTATCTTTGTTCTCAATTGGTGTATTCGCGGTGCAGCTTGGGCTACAATTTTGGGTCAAATTCTCACGCTCGCTCTTTCCGTGATTTACCTTTTTCGCACCAAAACTTTCCGTTTGCAGCTCGAAAGCTTCAAACCTGCTGGCCAAGTGGTGAGTACTGTTGCTAAACTCGGTATTTCCACTCTCATTACTCAGCTTTCCATTGTGATTATCTCCATGGTCTGTAATAAAATGCTGGCTGTCTATGGCGCAAACTCGGTTTACGGTGCTAACGACCCACTCGCCATTATCGGCATCTGTATGAAAGTCTTCACTATCGTCTTGAGTATTGCTATGGGCATTATTATCGGTGCACAGCCAATCCTTGGTTTTAACATTGGCGCTGGCAAATTCGACCGTGTTCGCGAAACTTTCCGTAAATGTCTTACTGCTACGATTGTCGTGGGCTTAGTGGCAACTGTCATCTTTGAAGTCTGTCCGCAGTTTATCATCAATATCTTTGGTTCCAACTCTGAGAACCCAGAACTTTATATGCAATTTGCTACATTGACTTTCCGCATCTTCTTGCTGCTCATTACGCTCACCTGTACTATCAAAGTTATTTCTATCTTCTTCCAAGCTGTGGGCGAGCCTTTGCGCGCCGCCATCGTTTCACTCTCGCGCGATATTGTTCTTTTTGTGCCGCTGGTCCTCATTCTCCCACGGATGATGAACAACATTAACGGTATTCTTTGGGCGGCGCCGGTTGCCGACATCTTTGGCATCATCATTGCAGGTGGCTTAGCCATTGCCTACTTCCGTCACCTCGGTCGTGAGCACGCTACTACAGCGGCGACCGCTGCAACAATTCAGAAATCTCACCCTGGCGTCATCATTACGATTTCGCGTGAACACGGTTCGCAAGGGAAGAAAATCGGCGAATTGGTGGCTAAGCAGCTTGGTATCCCATATTACTATAAGGAATTGACCGCTTTGGCTGCTCAAGAAAGTGGTATTGACCAGGAATATATCAAGAAGGTCAATAGTAACGATGGTGAGCAAATTATGCACGAGCTTTACCTCACGACCTCACCCGCCAAATATGCCATTGAGGCTCAGGATGCTGTCTTACATAATATTGCCGAGCAAGGTTCCTGTGTGATTGTGGGCCGCGCTGCCGATTATGTTTTGCGCGACAATCCAAATCTGCTTCGCGTCTTCATTTATGCACCTAAAGATTTCCGCATTAAGAATGTGATGGCGATGTATGATGATAATGAAAAAGATGCAGCTAAGAATGTTGAGCGCTCCGACAAGAATCGCGCCGAATACTATAGCCTGATTTCTGGCCAAGACTGGGGCGATCCACGCAACTATGATCTCTGTGTCGACGCTTCGCTCGGACAGGAAAAGGTGGCAGAAATAATTTGTCAGTTAGCGAACTAACGATTGTTCGCTGCCATTAGCACGTGCTCAAACAATGCCGTTACAGTGAGCGGGCCAACCCCGCCCACTTTTGGTGTAATTGCGGAAAGATTCGCCTGCGCTCGTACAGATTCATCTACGTCACCCACCAAAACGCCATCTTCGCTAGCAGTTCCGGCGTCGACAACGACCGCACCAGGCTTAATCATTTCGGATTTTATCAAATGTGGCACACCCGTGGCGCTTACGATTACGTCAAAATCTTTTAATTTATTCAGGTCGCTATGGCTCCGAAATACAGTCACGTCGTAGCCAGAATTTTTCCACATGCGCTCAAGTGGGGCGCCCACCAAGCGTCCGCGCCCCACCAAAGCGATCTTGCTACCTTGCAATTTAATGTCGTAACCCGCTAATAGCCAGTTAATCGCCGTTGCAGTGGCTGATTCAAATATATCATTCGTCTCATGATATATTGTCGCCAAACCATCTACGTCCTTTTCTGGCGCAATTTTACTGACAATTTCGTCGGTTTTGCTAGTGTCCTTGAGTGGCAGTTGCACAATAATGCCATGCACGGTCGAATCCGCATTGGCTTCTGCAATTGCTTGCGCCACATCTTCTCGTAGCCAATCTTCCACCATCACGCCGATATCTTCACCGTATTGTTTTTTAAGATTAACATATTTTACGATTACTGGATTATCGCTGTCACGGATAATCACCAATTTTGGTTTTATCCCACGTGCTTGCAGGCTGCGCGCCTGGTGTACTTGATTTAATTTCATATAATCGGCGATTTCGGCACCGTTCAGACTCTTCATGTTTATTTCTCCTCTGTTAAACTCGGTATTTCCACTGGCTCCTGGCTTAAGGTATAGCCAAACTTCTTTTGTACGGCATTGATGATGGTTTGCCGTGCGCGGTCCAAGTCATGATAAGTTTTGGCTGATTTATTTATCAAGACCAAGGCAGCTTTATCACTCACGACAAAACCAAAAAGTTCCTTGCCTTTTAAATCACATTCTTCAATTAGCCAACCAGAATTAATTTTACCACTGCCGTCGGCATTTCGCCAAATCGGAATTCCTTTGGCTTCCGCCGCGTCAGCACCAGCTTGATCTACAAAAACATTCTTAAAGAAGCTTCCTGCGCTAGCCACTTCTTTAGGATCTGGCAGTTTTTCACTACGAATTTCGCATATCATGCGGCGAATATTGCTAGGAGAGAAATTCGTTTCATGATATTTTTCTACATAGCGCTCTAGAGAATTATAGAACGGGCGTTGTAGCTCGCCCTTATGCAGCTTGACCGTAACGGCAAAGATTACATAGCGTCCAGCATCTTCACCGTGATTAAAACGAGAACATCGGTAGTTCATGTTCATCTCGGGTTTTTCGATAGTAATAAACTGGTCGGTTTGCGTGTCATAAGCCTCTACCGACATAATCACCTGCGCAATGTCCTGCCCGTAGGCACCAATATTTTGCACTGGCGCCGCCCCTAGGGTACCCGGAATCATACTGAGCGCTTCAATCCCAGAGTATCCCAAGTCGCAGGCTACGCGCACGAAGTCATCCCAGACTTCTCCGCCCATACCTTTCAAAATCAAGTCATCATCGAACTTATCCATAGCCTTAATGGTCACAAATTTGTCATCCTGTTTTGCAAAAATCCCCTTGATTTCATTCAAGATGATAACTCCAGGAAAACCCTCATCGTGTCCAATCGTGTTGGCGCCACCACCCATAATCCAAACCGGCAAATCTCGCTCATGTGCAAAATCATACGCTTGTTTGATCTCTTCTGGCGCTTTGACACTAATCACATAACGCGCATCTCCACCCAGGCGCATTGTAGTAAGGCTAGCAATAGGGATATTTTCGCGAATTTCCATGATTTTATTATAGCATTTTTTCGCAATTAGTGATATAATCAACGTATGGTCTGGGTCGGTAGCTCAGCTGGTTAGAGCATCTGCCTCTTAAGCAGAGTGTCGTGGGTTCGAGCCCCACCCGACTCACCATTTTTTGTGCCCGTAGCTCAGTGGATAGAGCACCAGCTTCCGGAGCTGGGTGTCGTAGGTTCGACTCCTATCGGGCATACCATTGACGCAAAATATATAATATGATATAAAATGCCATTCGAGGGCATCTTTTTTGTTGATGAAAAGATCGGCACCCCGCCGCGGCATAATATACCAGCGGAGGGGGAAACCGTTCCAACGATTATTCGGGCCATTTGACGGGTAGACGTCGCTGGCATTGAAGCCGAGGTTGTAAGCCGTAGCTGCAGTAGATGACGTATAAGCTGCCGCTCGCGACGACCAACCGTAGCCGTTGATGCCAGCGTTTCTGAAGGTAGCCCCACTAACACCGGGCAGGTTTAAGTTCCCGCTGCGCACGAAGCCTACTACCATAAACCCAATCAGAAAACGACCAACAAGCGACGTTAGGTAGAGAAGTTCACTTTTTGCATCACAGCCGTAGCTCAGACTCATCAAACCTCAAATATTCTCTTAGAATCACAGAGAGGAACTTCACGATCTTTGTTTGAGAACCGCCAGCGAGCGGAGGAGTGAGCTCAGGCTGCCTTTGGGTCCCATGAATTTATTTCACTCTTATATTATATCGCACCAGTGTTAGTGGTGATTCTACGTCTTATGCGATTTAGTTTGCGAATAATTTGATAGAAGAAATAGTGCACTCGGGAAATTGGCAAATCCCAAGTGCCAGCGTAATTAACTTGATAGCCACCAAAGCTCTTTTTGAATTTTGTGAAACCATACCAAGGATGATTTTTGTCCTGAGATGTAGTGATCCCCCAGAAGTCAAAACTTTCCATACCAGAATTCTTGGCATCGATAATCATTTGTACAAGTAGAATTGCACCAGCAGAAAGCTTGCGGTGCTCGTAATCAGCTGCAGCATGAGCGTAATAACGCACTCCATTATAGTCGTATACTAACGCCGCAGCGATCGGAGTTTTCTCCAGTTCGGCAATATATAGCGTTGCAAATCCGGCAAACATTTGGTTTTGTAGATGCGTATATTTTTGTGGAATAAAACGATTACGGTGTCCGACGTCGCTTAGCATATTCGTGAGAATATTTACTTCCGCCGGATCCTTAGTTTGTCTTATAGTAACTGCTTTTTTATGGTAATTTCGCCAAAGTCGACCCTTTTCTTTTTCCATGTCGGCAAAAATTTTTGTTTCCGGCTGAGTGAGATCCAGTACCCAGGTGTGTGCTGGTTCAATTCGTATAAAGAAAGCGTGGTGTTGCTTCGCTAAATTTTTGAGCGCTTTGATGGCACCGCGAAAGTCATCTATACGCTCTACGGTTGGACCGTACGGGACAAAAAGATAGTTACCAAACCAAGTGTGTTCAAGTATAGCTAGGGCGGTAAACCCATTGCCGCTAATACGGAAAGTTCGGCGATTTTCTAGACGCTCAAAGTTTTCCCATAATGATGATTGCAGAATATGCTCTTTCATTAACTACCACTATATTAAACTAACCTAAAATAGACCTAAAATTTTGTTATAATTATGTAATGAAAGCAAACCATCTCCAACTGGCGTACGGCACCAAAGTCATTTACAATGACTGTAATTTTAATCTTGAAACTGGAGACAAAGTTGGTATTGTGGGTGTAAATGGCGCCGGCAAAACTACACTTTTCCGTATTATTTTAGGTGAACAGCAACTAGACGATGGCAAAATTGAGCTTGGTAGTCATCGTTTGGGTTATCTGCCGCAAGAAATCACCATCCCGCCCGAGCATGATGATATTACGGTTTGGGAATATGTAGCTGCGGGGCGTCCAGTGGATGAATTGCAAGAACAACTTAATAATGAATACGAAAAACTCGCCAAGTATCCTGATAGCGCCGTGATTTTGGAGCGCATCACAAATTTGCAAGATCTAATCGACTCTTACGATGTCGCTAATTTTGATTACGAATTGCTCAAGATTCTCGAAAAAATGCACTTATCCGATTTGATGGATCAAAAAATGAAAGAGCTTTCTGGTGGTCAAAAATCCAAAGTCGCTTTTGCCCGAGTGTTGTTTGAGAATGCCGGTGTACTTCTACTGGACGAGCCCACTAATCACTTGGATGTGGAAACCAAACAATTTGTGGCTAACTTTTTGCGTAGCTATAAAGGTACGGTTCTGGTGATTTCACACGACATTGACTTTCTTAATACTGTGGTTAACAAAATTCTTTTCGTAAATAAAACTACGCACAAAATGAAAATCTACCGTGGTAATTATAGTGATTTTCGCCGTCAATACGCCGAAGAGAAAGCCGCGGAAGATGCGCGCATCACCGAACAAGAACGCGAAATCAAACGCCTCAGCGAATTCGTGGCGCGGGCGCGTGCTGCCAAACGTTCCAATACGGCTTTGATTGGTATGGGACATCAGCGCGAAAAAGTTCTCGCCAAAAAGTTGGAAGAGCTTGAAACTCGCGAACAAGAATATGCCCGTGTCGCGATGCATATTACGCCAGCTCAAGAGGGAAGCAAAACTCCACTTGAAGTGCAAAATCTATCTTTTGCCTATCCGGGTGGTCCACAACTCTATGATCGCCTGTCTTTCTCACTCACGCGTGGTGAAAAGTTTCTTATCGTCGGTGAAAACGGCGTAGGTAAATCTACTCTACTTAAATTAATCGTTGGTGAGCTCACTCCTACTGACGGATCGGTTATTTTGGGCCACAATACCACTATCGCATATTATGCACAGGAACTAGAAATCCTGGATGAACGCCGTACGATTCTAGAAAATGTTCAGTCGTATGACTTTACCGATACGGAGCTTCGTAGCATGCTCTCGAATTTTCTCTTTTATGGTGATGATGTTTATAAAAAGGTTGCCGTTTTGTCGCCTGGCGAGAAAGCACGCGTAGCCTTATGTAAGATTCTACTGCAGCGGGCTAATTTGGTGATTCTTGATGAGCCTACCAACCATTTTGATCCCGAAACGCAAAAGATTATTGGTGAGAATCTTAAGGATTACACTGGTACTATTATCATGGTGAGCCATAACCCAGCTTTTGTGGAACAAGTTGGCATCACGCGTATGCTGATTGTACCAACTCACCAGCAAGATTCCAAGAAACCCGAGCTTGCCATCATCAAAAATTATTCCCGTGAACTTTTGGAATATTATTACTACCTTAACTCAGACTTAGTTTAGCCCAATTTTGTCCAAAGCTTGCTGAATTTCATGAATATACTGCACGTCGCGGCTAGTATGATAATGCAGTTGTTCCAAAATGCGTAATTCGTTTTCTAGCTCGTCATCAAATTTGCGCCGATATTTATCTTTCTGATGGCTCGTAGCAAAGGGGAAATAGCGCGCGCCACGGCCAATCAATTGCGCTTCAGAAATTGTGGTTTTGCCTGGAATGTAAATTCCATTTTTAGTTTTGCCGTCACGGGTTTCATAAAGTCGCACAATGTCAAACAGATTCAAAACATCCCAACCTTCCTTGAGCATATCCACGGCAAAAATTGCTCGATAATGATTTTCTGGTGCTTCCAAAGTATTCACAGCATGTTGCATTTGTTTAGAAACTTGTTGGCCACCATCCATACGCAAGAGGTTAGCTGGCGCAAAATCTTGCTGAAGTTCCTGGCAAAGTTGCTCAAGACTAATTTTGTTTTGCTCAAAGAATTGGAAGGCTTTTTGTAAAATTCCAGTCGCATTGTCGCGTATTTTTGCCAATCTTTCTGGCGTTAAATGTAACAACAAGAGTTCAAAATATGACAAATTATTTTTGTTTTCATACACGGTACGACTTTTGAACATTACCACCGGCTTGCAGGGAATATTGTACTTTTGTGCTACATATTTACGATATTGGCTAAGGACTATGGCCTGCAACTCGCGTTCCAGCAAGTTGTCTGTTGCACTATATAATAATACTTCTTTACTAAATCCGTCTTGGCAAAACTTCCGCAAATCGTATTGGAAAATTGTGCGCTCGCGGTATTTTTTCTGAATCGTTATATCTGCAAAATCCATCGTAGCCGTAAATTCCAGTAACATGCTTTGCGGATTTTGTTGCAGAATTCGCGCCACGGTATCTTCCCAATTTCCAAACGTCGTCGGACGGTAAAGGTTATTCTTGGCATTATTATGATGAGCCTCATCACCGATCAAGACAATATTATACTGTGCGAGTTCGGCGTAAGAGATTCGATTCTCATGTGGAATATTTAAATCGGTATGTAGGCGCTGAGTGGTAGTAAAATAAATGTTGATTGCGTTCGGATCACTTTCATAAAAGCTGCGAATTTCTCGTACGCGAATATTCCTGCCGTCAATTTTAGTATTTGGTACAAATAAATATTTTGGCGAGTTTAGTCGTACGAAATTATCACGCGTCTTTTCCAAAATATTGGCGGAGTTTACGAAAAAAAGAAAGTTGCGCCAACCGCGCGCATATAAATCCAGCATCAGCGCTGCCATAATATAAGTTTTGCCTGAACCCGTAGCCATATTGAACAAAAGTTGCACGGGCAATTTTGGTGCACTGTCCATGTATTTTTGCCAACGTTCTAACGCCGCGACTTGATATGCGCGTGGTGCATAGCGCAGATTGTGGTTAATTTCAGGCGACATGTGATTCTGGGGTTAAACTTTCGTGATCAGAATTTGCTTCTACATCCGCAGGGTCTGCAATTTCGCAACTGATAAAATCCGCTTCGCCTTCCAGACGTTGCAACATCAGGCGGTGCGCACCGTTCAATTGCTCCACGGCAATGAACTGCCGGCCAAGCTGCGCCGCTACGTATGGCGTAGTACCACTGCCAGCAAAAAAATCCAACACGATGTCACCTGAATTTGACGCCATTTTGATGATGCGTTCCATCAGCTTAATTGGTTTTTCGGTCATATAGCCCGTGCGTTTTTTGTCATCGACTGGCACGCGCGCTGCTACGGCAATATCGCTCCACCAATCATCCGGTACACGACCTTTTTCGCGCATCCGCGCTACATCTTCGTCCGTCCAACCATCGCCAGCATTCAGACTTTTGCGCAGGGATTGATAAGTGCTGGTGTAAGGCACGCGTACAGTGTCTTTGTTAAAAGTAAAATTATCTGGGTCTTTAGCGTACCAAAGAATGGTGTCGTGTTTGCGGTTGAGCTGTTGCATCTGCGGGCTACCTGGGCCAGTGTAGCACCAAATAATTTCGTTGATAAAATTATCGCGGCCTAGAATTTCGTCGCAGAGAACTTTGAGATAGTGCACTTCATGCCAGTCAGCGTGGATAAAAATCGAGCCGTCAGTGGTGAGCAAATCTTTCGCTACTTCTAGGCGATTTTTCATAAAAGTGAGCCACGTGGAGTGGGTAAAAGTATCGTTATAACAAAAGCTATCATCACCCGTATTGAATGGTACGTCGATATAAATCAGTTTGATTTCGCCCGCAAAGCGCGGTCGCAGGGAATGAAGCGCAATGAGATTGTTGCCTTTGATGATAAGATTATCTTGATCGGTAAAATTCTCAATTGTAGTTGTGGCGTCAGCTGCAATTTGTGACTTTTTGACGGTATTATTTTTGACTTCCGGAGCGATTTTTGTACTAATTTTATGTAATCTCAGATTTGTAAAATCTTTTGGTTCTAGTAGTTCACTAATTTCTGTCGCATCATCCACAATGTGCAGGAAATTTTCATCACCTTTGGCGGTTTCTTTAGTTTGTTTACCCTCCAACACGCAATCTTTGTATGGCCAGTTCAGCACGACACTGCGATTCGAAAGCAAAAAACTTTTGTCGTTGCTGTTGCTGAGACCGATTTTGGTATGGTAATCTGTGTGATTGGGCATATGTATATTATATATTAATTATGTAACTTGTGCTTTGGAATATGTGACGGCAATGATAATATCATAATATAAAATAGGAGGTAAATGATGCGAGGTAGTGTATATTGGTCTACATATAAAATTATTGAACAAGAAATTATTGATTTGTCATATAGCATAACTTTTGACGATTGCCAGGCTGGGGCGTATTCGAACAAAATTTTAGATCTTATAGTCAGAATTTGTATTAATATCGAATCACTTTACAAAGATATCTGTAGGGCTGAATTTAGTAAGACCGAGACGACCATAGGCAAAACTGCATCTAAGGTTGTAGGCTATTTTGGTCTAACAAATAAAATGCTTTATGTCCGCAATGAAAATTTCTGTTTTTGTAAAATATTGCGTGAAATTATGCCATTCGATTACAATGCTAAAGATGAAAATGACTTTTATTCAGTATATTGTGAGCTAAAGCATGATCGTCTGAAAAATGCGCGCAAAGCGAATATACGTACTATGCTTTTAGCGCTGGGTGCTTTTTATATTCTCAATGTAATTTATGATGATAGAATTACGCCGATTCAAAATAATGTTTATGGCACAGAAGTTCCGTTTGACTTTTCATATAATACAAACATTTTTTCATCAGAAGTCTTTAACAAATCGCTGCATGACATTGAAGAAGCTTTGTTTTCAATTGTTTTACAATATAACGGTAAATTGGATAATGAACCTATAGATTTTCAGGATGTTGCAAGGCAGTGTGAGAAAAATCTAAATATCACTTTTAGGGAGCAAAAACAAGATGAGTGTCTATTTGTAACTAGTATTTCTTCCAACTACATGAAGAAACTAAGAGAATTTGAAAAGAAGTACCTCGGCGATACAATTGCAACCAGAACTGAGCTTTCATTATTACTTGGCGACTATTATAGTCCAAAGACATATGAAGGGTTGAATGAAAAAAGCCTGGATGTTCTGATGGAACATATCATGATGAATTTTGATAAAAGCATTATAAGTATTGAGGTAAATCGTAGGAGTAAGTAGAGATAAGGCTTTGGGATATGCTATTGTAGCGTCCCGACAGAGTAAATATATTGATTAACAACAAACCATATTGTATAATAAAAACATGGCAAAGAACGATTCCCTGCATCAAGCAAAACGAGCCAAAAACGATGAGTTTTATACTCAATACGCTGATATTGAACGTGAAATGAACGCATATTTGGAGTACAATCCAGATGTTTTTCGCGGTAAAACAATTCTTTTACCTTGTGATGACCCAGAATGGAGTAATTTTACCAAGTATTTTGCGCAAAATTTTGAAACTTTTGGGTTGAAGAAGCTAATTAGTACGAGTTACGCCGCCGATAGTAAACCGTCAGAAATTGCTTATCAACCGACTTTATTTGAAATGAGCGATCCGAAGTTTGATAGGAATAAAACTAGATCGCGCGGCAAGATCTTTGTGCTGGAAAATGATAGGAATCGGGATAAAAAGATAGATATCAATGATCTGAAGTGGGATTACCTTGATGGTGATGGCGATTTTCGAAGTGAGGAAGTTTGTGAGTTGCGTGATGAAGCGGATATAATTATCACTAATCCGCCATTTTCATTGTTTCGTGAGTTTCTAGCCTGGGCTCTAGATGGTAATCAACGCAGAATCATAACTATAGCTCATCAAAATGCCATAACTTACAAAGAGGTATTCCCTCTAATAAAGTACAATAAATTGTGGCTTGGCACTGGCTTTAAAGGTGGAGCAACCCATTTTATAAACAAGTATTATCAAGATTATGCCACCGCATCCGACCATCAGGAAGGCATGATTCGGGTAAGTGGAGTAATATGGTTCACTAATCTCGATCATGGGCGTCGCCATCAGCCACTTTCACTCATGACTATGGCGGACAATCTTAAGTATAGTAAACACAAAGAAATACGTGAGCGCGGATACCCGAAATATGATAATTACGATGCAATAGAAGTCTCGTATACCGATGCGATTCCGAGTGATTATAAAGCCGGGATGGGCGTGCCGATTAGCTTTCTCGACAAGTATTGTCCGGAACAATTTGAGATTGAAAAGTTTCGTAAAGGTGATGACGGCAAGGACCTAACTTATACAATGAGCGATAATAGCGGCACCGAGAGAGAGAGAGAGAGGCGCTTGCGCAGAATTACGCCGTACTTCAGAATCGTCATCAGGAGCAAGATGTAATGGTATCATGGGAGTCCCAATCTCATTCCTCGACAAATTCTGTCCGGAACAGTTCGAAATCATCGGCTGTTCATATGATTACGGAAGACCAAACGGGTGGGCAAAAGGTATCAATATGTCAGTCTCAATCGGAGGTAAAAATGTCTACAAACGAATTCTTATTAGGTTTAAGGAATAATGGTGTTATGGGTGTACCAATTTCATTTTTAGATAAATTTTGTCCCGAGCAATTCGAGATTGTTGGCGCAACGGAAAGCGAAGGAAAAGGCTTTTCTAACGGTATATGGAATATTGATAGCATGGTTGCACAGCCTCTTATTGCTGGCAAGAAAATTTATAAGCGCATTTTTATTAAATTTAAAGAGAATAATTAGATGATCACGACTTTACGTACAGATTTAACTGTCAAAGATTTATGCGAAGGTTTTATTTATAATGAATTGGAAGGTAAAGGCCTTTTCGGCATGGGTGGTAAATTAGTAATCCAACCCGAATACCAACGCAATTATATTTATGCGGACGGTAAAAAGGATGTTGCCGTGGTTGAATCAATTCTTAACGGATACCCACTCGGACTGATTTATTTTAATAAAGTCGGAGACGGTAAATACGAAGTGCTTGATGGCCAACAACGTGTTACTAGCTTTGGGCGTTTTGTAACTAACAAATTTGCAATAAAAGATCAGCATGGTATGGAACAATATTTTTCCGGTCTAGCTCAAGATCTGCAGAACAAAATCCTAAATACTCCACTTACGATCTACATTTGCGAAGGCGAAGAAAGTGAAATTAAGAACTGGTTCAAAACTATCAATATTGCCGGTATCCCCCTAAATGAACAGGAGCTCAATAACGCTACTTATTCTGGGCCATTCGTAACTGTGGCCAAGGCTGAGTTTTCTAACTCGCGAAACTCTAATATTCAAAAATGGAGCGCATATATTTCCGGAGCGGTAAACCGTCAAGATTTCTTAAGGACAGCACTTGACTGGGTCTCTAATGACAACATTGATGGTTATATGAGTAAGCATAGGTATGATGACGATATTAACGAATTGAAAACTTATTTTAATACCGTGATAGATTGGGCGGCAACAACTTTCCCGGATGTAAAAAGCGAAATGAGGGGCTTAGATTGGGATGGACTGTACAGAAAATATCATCATAACCCCTACGATCCTAGCGAACTATCTGGACAGATTGAAGAATTGTACTCCGATCCATATATCAAAAATCGCAAAGGTATTTTTGAGTATGTACTAGACGGCTGCCAAAATCCAAGTTTATTAGATGTTCGAATCTTCGACGAAGCAACCAAACGTAAGGTTTACACTGATCAGACCATAAAGGCGCAGGACAAAGGAGAATCCAACTGCCCACTTTGTGCATTAGGTCATGAAGCTACGAGAGCTAAAATCTATAGCCTAAGTGAGATGGATGCCGATCACGTAACTGCATGGAGCAAAGGGGGCGGCACGAGTGAGGATAATTGCCAGATGCTTTGTAAAACCCATAATCGCGCGAAAGGCAATAGATAAATGGCTAGGGGCATAATTTATGTAATGACAACCGCTGTTTCTGGCCTTATTAAGATAGGAAAAACTCAGCCTAAGCAGTATCAAGAAAGAATGCGCTTTTTAGAAAGTAATGGGTACTATAATGTTGTTGGTTTAAAACGTGCATTCGCTATTGAAGTAGACGAATATGATGATAAAGAAAAGTTAGTTCATGAAGTTTTTTCTAAGCATCGTGTAGCGGATAGCGAACTTTTTGCGTTAGATTTAGTAAAGCAGCTATTATCTGCTTTTGAATGTATTATTATTTTTCCAGAGAATGTGGATAGAGAGCAACAATTCAACTCCATTAGTAGAGCGCGTACCGATAGCAAATTATTCAGTTTTTATCGCAAGGGTTTAAAAAATGGTGATAAAATTAATTTATCTTGTGATAAAACAATTATAGCTAAAGTTGTTGGCGAACGTGAAGTGGAGTATTTAGGGTATATCTATAAGCTTACACCTTTAACAAGAAAAATTATGGAAGAAATCGGTAAAGCTAATAAATCTGGCGCTTATCGGGGAGCGCAGTACTGGTGCTATAGGGGCACGAGGCTATCCGACATACAAGACGTTCAATAACGAATAATAGCATGAATGGTATACCTACCTAGTAAAAATTTACATCTTTTGGACGATAAAAACAATCAACTTAACCAAAAAACGGAGGTTAATAGATTAGAAATCGACCGACAGCTATTAAATTCGATAGACAATGAGATAAAAAGATGGGAAGATATCTTATCTACCGACTTCAATAATTGGCTATATTCTGGTGATAGTTAATAACAAGTATGTATTACATTATATAGTGGAGATAAGATAGGTTATTAACAATATAACTAAAATAGTAAACTTTCAACTGCGATAGACTAATTCAATTTTGTAGCACCGTATATTATAGTTTTTGGGCTTACGCAGAAATTTATCGAAAAAGTTGCTAATTTACGAATTTAATTGTGTCAATATCGAACTTAATTTCTACAATACCAGTCTCTCCGTTAGCAGCCTTTAATACGGCAAGCTCGGTTTCGCTACCGTAGCTCTTTCCATATTCCATCTCGTCTTCAGTGTAATAGAAAGATGGTCGATGAAGGGCTATAACTGTATCAATGCAACTTAATTGCTCCTCTACGATATAAAATTCATCTAGGGCTGGACATGGCTTTTTGTCAACTGAATCCTGATAGTACGGCAAGTGCATTAGTATTATGACTGGAATATTGAGTTTAACGGCAGTCTTTCGCATATCACGGAAAATTTGAGGAGCCAGTATGGTAGTTTCCCAAATTAGTAATTTAGCACCGTGTTTACCTGCTTCGGCTTGCATGACTTCGAAGATTGAAGTTTTAGAAAATCGTTCTACCATGATTATTTCACATCTACCTCGGATAAACTTTTCAGTAGATCTTAATTCGGTAAATAGTAAAACTGCGTCTGACCTATCCTCCTTAATCACAATGTTATCAGCAATGTCGGCCGCAAAGCTAATTACTCCCATTGCAGGTCGTGAGCCAATAACAGTAATACCACCTTTTCTTAAACCACCAGTTGCCTTGTCCAGGTTAGTAAAACCAGTTTTGACGAATTCAAAGGGCTTCGGTTTTGGCTCATTTTCTCTAAATTTAACCAAACGAGCGATCAGTTTCTGTGTAACGCCTTTGGAATACCAATAGTCAGCTCCGTAAGATTCTGCACCTCGAAGTGCCGCAGTTAATAGGGCTAAGGTAGTCTTTAAATCCAATTTTTGATATTTATCTTCCGTTTCTTTGCTCTCTGCCCACTCAAAACCTGCTTGCCAAAAAGAGAAACCAGTTGGACCTACGAAAATTCCTAATTTATAAAATAACGGCAAAATTTTGTCGTTGATAGCCTCGTAGTCGGTTTTGTGCCGAGATAAGTATTGATGAAGCTCGGCAAGCCAAGATAGCTCATCGCAGTCAAGCTCCATAAAGCTATCTGCAGTTTTTTCGGCTTCTTGCATAATATCGGTGGGTATTTCCATTGTAAGCTCCATTATTTTAATTAAATTAGTGGCTGCGTCTACCTTGACATTTAACCTCCTCGTGAAGTTTTAGAACTTTCGTTCATGGAGTACTCCTATCCAGTGAAAGGTGAAGGCACCACCAGTCATATTTTTAATCTACCTCAAATCAACAGATAGTACTGGATTAACTTTTGAACCGTAGAGAAGTCATGGTCGCTATCAGTTGTATCAATTTCGTCATCATTTACCAAAATCTCTTGAAGCTCATAATTGCCATCGGAAAGAAGTGTAAATTTAGCTCGGTAAACCTCAATACCTGTCCATGAACGGTAAAAATGTAGCCAGTCGTCCTCATAAACAATATCCCATTTATCCTCCATGCTCCGTGCAATCGAGCCAGCCTTTATCTTGCTAAATTCTTCCTTAGTATAGGCAAGATTTACTTTCAGCTTTCGAGATTTTACCATCGGTTTCTTTGCCATAACTAGAATAAAACCGTTTCCTTTGTCCAAAGATGTTTCTTCATTTCGCCAGAAGCCAGCATTTCATTTTTCAGTTTCAGCATATAATCTAGCCGTTCAACTTCGTCTGCAATGTCAAACTTATCTTTGACGATAAAATAATATTTGTCGTCTTTGGCTTGGTATTTCATAATGGTGACTGATTTCATTGATTTATCTCCATTTTGTTATATTATATGGGTTTTGCCTTGCTTAATCAACGGCATAGCCCTTTTAATTAAAGAAGATTTGGTGCTTTTCTTCAGCCATTTCAATCTGATTTTTTAGCTTTTCAACGAACTCATTGATCCGATTTTCGTGGTTAATTTCGTCTTCATCGCTCGGAAAAATTTCTTCAAAGTCAAACCCTGAATGCAGATAATATCGTAGTGGCATAAAATTTCGGTCAACGGCGTCTAGGACGATAAAACCATACTGTATATGAGGAAAGACTGATTTGTGGGTCCGGGCTTTCTCCGAATAAGTAATAACATCGTGCGTAGAATGACCTTTGATTTTGCCCTCAATAATGACGAGTGGTATTTTTTCGTCATTTTCCAGCTCACGATAAACCAGGATATCGACTGCGTAGTATTTCTTACCTTTACTAAAATCAATTCCTTTGTTATTGCCGTCAATTCGGTCGCAAAAATTAGTGTAAGGCAAGCTAGCTTGAGTAGTGATTTTATAACCCATGCTTTCGATCTGCGGACGAATGAGGTCAACGAACTGTTTGACCATACATTGCTCAGTTCCATCTCGTCCTTCGGCTTTAGTGTTAATTGCCATACTGCAATCTCCTATTCTGATTTAGCTTTTGTTAATAATTCATTCCAACCATCATATTCGTAGGCTTGTTTCAGCAACGGTAGCCAAAGTTCAATCCGATCCTCAGGCTTAGTATCAGGATAGCCAAGCAATTCGAAAAACCCAGCTCCTGGTTCACAGGTATTTGAACCACCTACGATTGCAGAAATTGCTGGTGCGTCATGCTCCAAACAATAGGACGACACATGACCGAGATAATTCCCAAGATTGGTCGGAATAACAGAAGGGTTGTCAACGGCTTTTGCCAACTTCGCATATGGCATGGGAGTTTGCTCAGCTTTGTTTTCTTTTACCCAATCAACCAAAATCTCGAAGATTTTTAGATCAATATCTGATAATGTAGTTTTACTCATATTTACTCCTTTGAATAATCAATCAACTCATAAATAATGTAGTTTGCTTTAATTTGATTAAAATTTTCCAGATCTCCTTGATAATCTTTAGTCAAAGGATTAACGCAGGCGAAATTATGAGTCGTTGAACCTTGACCAAAAGCCCACTCATAATAAATTCCATCATGATATTCGCAGTCAGATTTAGTACGAGCAGAGATAGCAACTGGATTGTATTCTGAATTTTGTTGCCAGGCACTATTTTCTACAAATCTAGTTAAATATTCTTGATACTCATCTTCTGATTTATTAGGGTTTTTGATTGGACATCCCCAACGAGGATAAGAACCTTCAGATTCTGGAGCATCGGCAATCCGAACAGTTTCGGCATATTCTCCATAATCTGATTTACAGTTATAAGCACTCTTAGCAAGAGGCTCGATAACTGGAGTAGGGATTTGTTTGATAACAGGTATTGAAGCTACCAAACCGTTAATGCTCGGAATGGACTTGGCGATGGTTAACCCAATATAACCAACTGTTCCAATGCCAGCTACCCAGCACAAGATTTTGACGAAGACTAATTTCATGATACCCTTTCTGTCGCAACTAAAAAAGCGACCACATGTTTAGTCGCTAAACTTTACCAGTCGAGTTTTTGTATACCCAAGCTGACATATGGTCGCCTTTCTATATACAAAAACCGGTATTATAAAATGACCGTTTCGACATAATAAAGTTTAGCTGATTCCATTATACTACAAAAACCGTAATTATGCAAGACCAAAATACAGTTATGTTTGATTTTTATAGAAATAAGTATTTAATAGTCGATAGCCACCGTCTAAACCTGCCTCTAATTTCAATTTTAAGCCTGCATAGACAAGTTTTTATGGTCAGGGATTACCCAAAGTGTAGGGATAAAATTATATTTGAGCAAAAATCTTGATTAAATTTGGTTTTTTTCGATCTATGGTCTACAATAGATACAAATTTAATATAACAAGTAAAAATGGAGGTAAATATGATATGACACCCATGAGCGATATCCATTTGACATAACTAGCAAGTATGTCAAAAAACTAGATTTTGGTTGATGTCCAGTGGTGTTTTTGAATTTTAGCCACAATCTTGCTCAACCGATATAACAAAGTAATACTTTGAAAGGTATAGACTATTATGTCGGATGAGCAGCTTCTTTTTGGTACGAACGACCTATCTCAAAAACCAAATAATCAAATTACGGACGAAATGGCTATGGATTATGCCTTATTTTTGCATAACCTTTACCGTAATGCCAAATCAAATTATAATTTATGAAAGGAAACCAATGAAAAGTCAAAATAAATCTCAGTCAACTTTTATCTTTAATTACAACAGATTCTTACATAGACTGCAAAAACATGAACAACCTTCTGATATCAAAGAGCATCTAAAAGATATTTCAGAAACGATCCATTGTGATTTAGACAGTGTTTGGGGAAATGGTTGCCCGTATGTAAGCCGTGTCTCAGACAAAGAAATTGCCAAAATGTATCATCATTGCAAGCAACATCCCGAAATTCGGTTTCTAGTCTTTGACTATCGAGAGCGGTTTGCCTGTACTGCTACGGAGTTCCAACTAAGGGAACAGCTATTCGACGAACTAGATGTAAAAATCTTCTATCTCAATCAATGGATTCCAGATTTTCAACGCACCTACAATGACCTCATGAATGTGCTTGAGCAAGAAGATTTAATGAAACAATGTTTAGTAGAAACAGTCAAAGGAGTTGAGAACCATGAATAGCCAAAAAAAGGCCATCGCAAATTACAGTTACCTGCTGAGTGAGCTTGGCAGATATGAAAATAAGGGGAGTTGGACATATAGCGACATTAAGCAATACATCAAAAAGCATAATATGCAATTATGCTTTTCCTGCCCAAGCAAAAATGCCTACATCGGTTGTATTGGTAAAAAGCAATTTGAACGCATGACACAATATTGCGAACAACATCCCGACATTAAATATCTCATTTTTGACTATCCTACGCGTTTTGCTGATTCTAAAAGTACCTATAAAGAGCGACTGGACAACCTGAAAGAACTAGGGGTAAAATTAGTTTTTATTTACAACAAAGATATCCCCAACTTCAGATTGGCTCTCGATTTTATTTTAGAAAAACTTAAGGAAGTCAACAATGGGCAGGCAAATCGAGGCGATTGCTAACTGTCGAGTTTCGTCAACAGAACAACTCAAAAATAATAGCCTAAATCGCCAAAACAATTCGGTTCATCAATTTGCCGAAAAATTAGGTGTGAAGTTGGTCAAGGTTTGGAGCCAAAGTGTTTCCAGCAAGAAAGGCAACAACATCAACCGCAAAGATTTGGCAGAAATGTTGGACTATTGTAAAAAACATCGGCAAGTTAAATACCTACTTATTGACGATGCCGACCGGTTTATGAGGTCGATGGAGGAAGCCTTTTATTACATAGTTGAGTTCAGAAAAGTAGGTGTTGATGTTAAGTTTGCTTCAAGACCAGACCTAAAGACCAAAACAGCTACTGATTCGCTCATGGTAGCCTTAGAGATGTTTAAAGCTGAAGGTAGCAATGAGGAACGACAACGAAAGACTATTTCTGGCGAAAAGCAAGCCATCAAAGAGGGGAGATATCCATTCTCCCCTAAGTTTGGCTACATGAAACAACCTCGCTTAGACGGAGAAAAAGCCAAAGTCCATGTGCTAAAACCTGAGCTTGGAGAACTACTCAAAGATATTTTGGCAAAACTAGCCAACGGCTTTATTGACCTTTCCGAGTCTCTAGCCGAATACAATAATTCAACTTATGTAAAGCAAGGAAAAGGTCGCCATTTGCGAATGGATAGGTGGAGACAAATTGTAGTTGATCCATTCTATGCCGGAATTATTGATGTCGGAAAGCAAATTAACGAACGCAATGAGAATGGCTTACACGAACCTTTAATTACCAAAGCTCAACATCTCAAAATTGTTGACATAGTGAGTGGCAAAGCTAAACGATCGAGTGGTCCAAGAAAAGGTGGCAATCCTGAATTCCCACTCAATACCATTTTATTTTGCGAGCATTGCTACAAAGAAGATTTAGCTATCGGTCGTGAGGGCATTCATAATCGAGGCAAATTTTGTGGTGGTAGCTCAACCAACGGCAAAGGTACAAAGAAATATCCAAAATATCAATGTCGCAAATGCGGTAGGCTGGTAGGAAAAGATGAAGTCAATGCTGAAATTGCCATGTGGCTAGATAATCTAGATTTTACCGAAGAAGGTCGAAAGAAGCTATTAAAAGCTTTAGATAAGGTTTGGAAGCTGGAGGGCGAGAATGACCAATCTACCGTTCACCAATTACAAAATCAAATAGCAACCATGCGAAAACGCAAAGACGAAATGTTGGAAAAACTGCCCAGCATAACCAGCAACATTGTATTAAGAGATTTGGAAGCTAAAATTGAACAGCAAACCATAGAGATTGAAGAAGTTGAGGGAGAAATCAGAAAAATCACCGATAATGTTGATGAAAACCGAGAACAATTTATCAGTTTTGCTCTGGACTTCGCTGACAATTTAGGTCGTGATTTCTTGAACCTTTTACCCAATGACGCCAAAAAGTGTAAACTTTTATTATTTCCTGACGGATTTTTTGTGGACGCAAATAAAAAAGTTTACATTCCGAAAATTAGCCCATTTTATAGATATAGAGCCAACAAAAAAGCATCTCATGATGCTAATTTGACAAATTTGTGTCATCACGTCAGGCAGATAGCCTAATTTTGTATTTAACTTGTTTTACGTTATTTAACTCGTTTCAACTCAATTTACTTGATTGTCTGATTTTACGCAATAGCTAGAAAACGTAGATAAAAATGTAAAAATCCCTTTCTGAAGGGAATTTCTTCTTGGAAGTGTGCTGGTCTGGACATCTCTACCCAGAATCAGCACTTTGTATGGGCGAATGCGCATGGCAGTTATCTTCTGCTCTCCATGTCTAATACAGTACTAAGGCAGTGGAGGGGGAAAGCGTAGTAACGGCGTCCATAGCTTGATACATTAACACCTTCACCAGCAAAGCCTAAGTTGTAGGCGGAAGTAGCAACATCACTTCGTGATGACCATAAAAAACTACTCTGGCCTACATCCTTAAGTGCGCCAGTAGCATCAACTAAGCTAATATACCCGCTGCGCACGAAAAGTAGCGTCCAAGCCATATCGGTACCTAAACGCCTGTTCACTAATCTAAAATTTCTGCTCTCTACTCTTATTTACATCAGTTCCATCTCCAGATATGCCTTATCCTTATCATCCTGTGCTACACCTAGGTAACGTCTTGTGACCTCGTAGTTGCTGTGATTATAAATATCCATAATAACAACGGGAGACACTTTGCCGCTGTTCCATGCATGGTATCCCCACGTCTTTCTCAGGCTATGGCAGGATATTTTACCCATAATACCCAGAGCGACTACTGCCGTGTGGATGATTCGCCATGCCTGCACCCGGCTGATAGCCTTTGCGTCCTTCCGATTGTTGGCAAAAATGTATTCGCCTTTACGGTGTGGATAGCACTGACGAAGTGCACCTAAGACTTGTGGGTGTAATGCTATTTCCCGGTTCTTTCCAGTCTTTTTCTCTGTAACATAAATGCGAATACGGAATTCCTTCCTCTCTTCATCATACACATCTGACCACTTCAAACGTAATAGATCGCTGATCCTAAGCACTGTATACGCATCCATGACAACCATGGCATAATTACGTAGCTGCCCTTTTTCCAGGAAATATCCTGCTAATGCCTTAAATTGTTTTTTGTCCCTGATTGGTTCTGTTGCTGCCATAATATAATAAGCCCCCTTATTCTTTGATATGTCTAAGTATACCGCACATCAGGATAAGGGGGACTTGTTAACATTTTACTGATGCTGTTACATTCCGCTTACGAAAAGTATGGTTTTTACCCTATTAATCCAGCTTTCACAACCATTCCTTTTCCAAAAATCTCTCAAAATCTATTGCATACGGTCTTTCCCAGTGTTAAAATAGGTAGCAATATCAGTATTGTGTTACATCTTGTTAAGGTTAATGGTGTCAGGGAATATCATAGATTCAGGATTGCTTTCTTGAACGACTATTTTACCAGTATCATTACGCAAATAGTGTGTTGTTATCCTTAGTCAAGTGGACACAATCTTAGCTTGGGAGGGATTATGAAGAAAAGAATTATTGTAACTATACTGGCTTGGATAATTGGCACCGCAATGTTGGTGGGGTGCGGAAACGGGAATGATGCATCTGTTTTGACACCCGAGGCGTCCAATTCTTCGGGAACAAACGTCGCAATTCCGGAAGAAGCACCCGTGACTGCGGCTACGGAAGCCCCGAAGATGGCAGAATCCGAGCCTGTCGACGATGACGACTTTGGTCGTCCACCCGAAGACGAATGTGTACCGGATGACTGGATGGGTGAAGAACCCGTAGAAAGCGCTGAAGCAACCACGGCTACACCGGAGATTGAGGGGATAATAATGATGCAGGCAAACTACAAAAGTAATGCCTTTGCTCCGTCCTTCGTCGTCAGCGCAGTCAATCCCGACACAGGAGATTACTATACCGTGTCATCCTTTGTATTTGAGCATGTAGCCCGCGTTAACGAAACTGAGTCTATCATTGAACCCGGTTACAAACTCTCACGCTATTCTAATTACCGTGACATGTTCAATGAAGATTTTACGCTGATGGCGGCCACTAAAACCTTTTTAAGCAACGAAGCACAGCATGCTGGGTGGGTAGACCAATCAGGAGAATTCTTTGATCTCACTGTGGCGTTGAATGAGCAAGCTCAAAGTGATTTTGATCCGATTAAGTACTATAATGCTGTCGGTTTTACTCAGGATGGATATTTTATCTATGCTGAAGTGACGGATTATCTTCACCCGACATATTATATGGTGCCTTTGGATAATATCACTCCTGGAGCTTCTTATGAAGTGAGTGGCGACAGCTCTTACATCATGGATGTTTACTCCGATGTATGGAAATGGAAAAGTCATTGCTACATTACTTCTTGGATTAATGAAAATGAGTTCCTTGCCGTAAATCGTTCCAACGGGATGAGCGTGTGTTCACGGGCTAATATTTCCGAGCAGTCTATTACTGACATAATTCCTACCGGTGGTTCGCAGACCAGCTGGAGCCCGGTGATTGGGCCGGATGGATTTAGCGTTGCCTTTCTCTCTACAGCACAAAGGGGCAATGACAACCCTTCAATATACTTGACGGACATCAGCGGAGCAAATGCACCATCCAAACTGGGAACTGCATATTCTCCCATCTGCGGCAGAGTAGGAGACAATGGCACCGTCATGGAAGTTATCTCCCCTGCATACTATTACACCAGCATCTTAGAGTGGAGATAACATCAGACTTACCTCAGCGTATCGGGGGTACGGTTTA
>CASXXK010000005.1 GCA_949480205.1 uncultured Candidatus Saccharibacteria bacterium | reverse complement strand
CCACCCCTGTTATTTCAAATAGCATGCCTTATCGCTTTTTAATTTTTGTTAAGGTCCCGTGCGCAGCGGGCGAGTTGACTTAGCCACCACTATCGGTACCTTTTGGTATGCAGTTCAAGTGGGGTATGGCTGGTCGTCGCGAGCAGGGACATATACTTCAATTACTGATTCAAGAGCTTATAATCTCAGTTTTAATACCGATGGTGTTAGTGCATCATATACGATTCTACGTAATGTTGGTTTCCCCCTCCGCTGCCTTAGTACTGTATTAGACATATAAAACTTATAGTTTTCAGGATTGTGTGATATGATGGAATTAAGAAGTGTGGGCAAAAGTTAATTAAGGGAGGTGCCCAATGTTTAGAAATAAAAAAACGCGAAAACCATGTAAATATATTTTTGTCACTGGCGGCGTGTTATCTGGTGTAGGTAAGGGAATTACCGCGGCTTCAATTGGGGCAATTTTGAAATCTAAGGGTTACAAGGTGTCGATGCAAAAATGTGATCCTTATCTGAATGTTGACGCTGGCTTGTTAAATCCAGTAGAGCATGGTGAATGTTTTGTGACGCATGATGGTAAGGAAACTGATTTGGACTTGGGCCATTATGAGCGTTTTTTGGATTTTGAGACTAACAAATATTCAAGTGTGCTCTCTGGTGCATTGTATCGGGAGCTGATTGAGAAGGAACGTAGTGGCGGGTTCCATGGTAAGACAGTGCAGATGATTCCGCATTTTACGGATTTGGTACAAGAGAAAATCACTATGGCAAGTGAGGGTTCACAAATCCACATTGTGGAGATTGGTGGTACGGTGGGGGATTATGAAGGTCTGAGCTTTATTGAGGCGATTCGGTTATTTGCAAATCGAGTGGGGCGAGAGAATTGTTTGTATGTTCATGTAGTATATGTCCCCTGGATTAATACGTCTAAGGAACTCAAAACCAAGCCAGCACAGAATGCGCTCAAGGATTTGCGGGGTTTTGGAATTATTCCTGATGTGGTGGTGTGTCGTTCGGAACGTCCGGCGCCGCGTGAAATGTGCGAGAAAATTGCGAAGTTTGCGGGTATCCCGGGCGAAGCGGTATTGAACTTGCCGGATATTGAAAGCGTGTATGATGTACCGTTTAATGTGTTGAAGTCTGGTGTGCTGGAGATTCTCAATCGTTTCATAGGTAACAAAAAAGCGCCCGATATGAAGCGTTGGCAGGAGTTTTCGCGCCTCCGGGGGAAGAATTGGTCCAAAACGGTGCGTGTGGGTTTGGTGGCGAAGTATGTTGGGAATGAGGATACTTATATTTGTGTTACTGAAGCTTTAAAGGCAGCGGCAGCTTGGAATAAAGTGAATTTGGAAATTCAGTGGATTAATGCGGAGACGGCAACTAAGCGGGATTTTGCTAAAGTTGATGGCTTGGTGGTGCCGGGTGGCTTTGGTGCGCGTGGGGCTGAAGGCAAGATTAAGGCGGCCACTTACGCCCTAGATAAAGATGTGCCATATTTGGGGTTGTGCTTGGGCATGCAGATGGCTTGCGTGGCAGCAGCGCGTAAAGGTAAGGTAAAAAATGCGAACTCTGAGGAATTTGGTGCCACTGAGGACAGCAATGTGATTTATTTGATGGCGGGTCAGGAAGGGAAAGAGTCAACTGGTGGCACGATGCGTTTAGGTGACTATCCGGCGGTCTTGAAGAAAGGTAGCAAGACAGCAAAGATCTACGGTGCTACTGAAGTGACGGAGCGTCATCGCCATCGCTACGAAGTAAATCAGGAGTTTTTGTCTGCGATTGAAAAAGGTGGATTGGTGGTATCTGGCACTTCTCCAGATGGGACATTGGTGGAGTTTGTGGAAAGTCCAAAGAACAAGTTCTTTGTGGCGACGCAAGCGCACCCAGAGTTTCGCTCGCGTCCGTTGAATGTGCACCCGTTGTTTATGGAGTTTATTAAGAGTCTAAAATAGCCTTGCGGGGGGGGGTGCTTTATGTGCTACAATAGAAACAAGATTAATTTTTGATTGGAGTTTCTATGAGAAAGACAACGAGCATTCTTTGGGGTTGTGTGCTGGTGGCACTAGGTGTGATTTTAGGCATTAATGCGTTAGGAATTGCCCAAATCGACATCTTCTTCCCAGGGTGGTGGACGTTTTTTATTATCGTGCCGTGCGTGATTAGCTTGTTTGGTAGTGATACCGACAAAACGGGTGATGTGATTGGGATTGTGATCGGTGTTTGCTTGCTCTTGGCTTGCCAAGGTGTGATTGCGTTTGGAATTCTGTGGAAGTTGTTGGTGCCAGCAATTTTGATTATTGTCGGTTTGTCGATTATCTTTAAAGATGCGATTAGCGGTAAAGTTAAAAAAGAAGTAAAGAAATTGCAAGGCAAGTCTGGGGATAAGGAATACTGGGCGACGTTTGGTGGGCAGAATTTGGACTTTGCCAAGGAGAAGTTTGAAGGTGGGCGGATGGAAGTGGTCTTCGGTGGAATTAAGTGCGATTTGCGTGAGGCTAAAATTGAAGAAGATGTATTAATCAAGGCAAGCGCAATTTTTGGTGGTATTACGATCTTTGTACCTGAAGATCTTAATGTACAGGTGATTTCTTCAGCGATGTTTGGTGGGACTACTAACCACCACAAGAAAAAGGCGCAAGATGAAGGGAAGAAGACACTATTTGTGGACGCAACCTGCATTTTTGGCGGGGTGGAGATTAAATAATGTATACAGCGCAGCGAGTAATTAAGTATTGTGCGGTGGCGTTTGCCGTGCTCTTGATTTGTGGGATTATCTCGGCGATTGTGATGGCAGGGATGATGCTGAGTTATGTCTTCGGTGGTTGGGAAAGTGAACCGATTGCGACGGGAACGACAGAAGTAATCGACGTAAGTGATATTGCAACACAAGAGGTGAAGAGCCTACATCTTGATTTGAAGGCTACGAGTGTGGTGATCGTTATGGGGGAAGAGTTTGCTATGGAAGCAGACGAGAGTGTGATTACGGTGAGCCAGGGTGAGAAAGCTCTTTACGTACAGGAAAAAGATTTTCATTTCTTGACGGATTGGGGGACACGGGGAAAGGAAATGAAGATTACGATTCCACATGATTGGACGGGATTGGATACCTTGCGCTTGAATGCGGGCGCTGGTAGGGTGGAGATCCGGGATTTGACGGTAAAAAACTTGGAGTTGGAATTGGGAGCTGGCAAAACTGAGCTTAGCAATTTAGTGGTTACAGAACGTACTAAAATTAATGGCGGTGCGGGCTATTTGGCAGTGCGCGAGAGTGAATTTAGGGATTTAGATTTGGATATGGGTGTAGGCAAAGTGGAGCTTGGCGTAAAATTGGCAGGGAACAACCAAATTGATGCCGGGGTGGGGAAATTAGACTTGAATTTGCGTGGTGCACCCGAGGGTTATCGGGTGAAAGTTGAAAAAGGCCTTGGTTCGATTACTCTGAATGGCAAGAAAATGGCGGATGATGAGACTTGGGGCGATGGTAAAACTACGATTGATATTGATGGTGGGGTGGGCGCAATTGAGATCACGACAGAGTAATTAACGTGCTATAATATTATTAATGTGGAAAAATAGATTAAAGCAAATTGCCAAGCGGCTTTTAGGGCGTCCCGACCTCAAGACCAGTAGTGAAGATTATGGTCGTGCTCAGGGTGCGTTAAAGATTTTTGTGGATGAACATAAAAAGTATCTCTTACAAAACAATCATTTGCCACCGCGAGCAGATGGCAAGCCTTATCATAGCGCGATTGCTAAAATGGAACCCGATTATAATTTCTTCGCAAGCGATGTTTTTGCGCGGAATCCAGAGCATAAGCCAGTTTTTGAATACGATAACTTTCACAGCGGCACACCGTTAAAATATAAACCGTTTCCGGGGGCGATGCGGGAAGTACGCAAGGCGTTGCGTCGTAAGAATCTTTACTGGTATCCACGTAGCGCCGGTGGTTTCTATTCGCAGCAAAAGGTTGTTGATTATCTGGTGCGTGAGGGTTTTGAGCCCAATCCGATGGACTTAGAGGGTGGTGAAGTATATGGCGGTTTAGGGGTAAATAACATCGTTTTCTCTTATTCGACCACCCATGCTTACTCGTTGATTATGGATGCTGTTGCCAAGCCGGGCGATGTAATTTTAATGACGGCACCAAACTATGGCTTGTTTGCCATTATGACAGAGTTGGATGATTACCGTACAGAACTTTTAGATTTAAAGGAAGAAGATGATTGGCAAGTAAATCCAACGGCGTTGGCCAAGCGGATTGATGAACTCAATGCTAAGTTAGCTCAAGAAGCTTCTGGGGGGGGGTATGTACCACGCGTAGCTGCATTTTTAAATCTCAACCCGCATAATCCAACTGGGAAAGTGGTTAATCATAAGAATCTGGATATTCTCCGAGGAATCGGTGAGGTTTGCAAGGAACGTAATATTTTTGTGATTGATGACTTGGTGTATCGTGATTTGACCTACGATCTGGATGATTTGGCGGTGCCACTGGCGAGTTTGCCAGAATATTTCAACAACACAATTAGTTTGTTTGGACTATCCAAAGCTTATGAGTTGGCGAGTTTCCGAGCGGCGGTAATTGTAGCACCGGCGGCCGTGGCAGAAGTGTTGGCGCGAGAAATTCACGATTCGGTGGATTCTATGTCGGTTTTGCAGGTGACAGCGGTCACAGGGGCATTTAATGGCACCAATCGGCGTTATCGCGAACACCGACGCTACATGCGGGCAATTATCAGGGAGTATAAGTTCCGCTATAACCTGATGTATGCTCTGGTGTATGGTGTTTCTAAGATTAAAGATCGCGGTTTGCGGCGCAAAATTGTCCACACTGTTAAGCGGTATATTAAGAGTTCTACGGACAGGCAGATCGTGCTGTCCGGATGTAGGGGTCTCAAGATTCGTAAGGGAACGGAGCCAGAATCAGGATTTTTTGCTGTATTTGATTTTACAGAGCTTAAAGGTAAGACTACGCCGGAGGGTGTGACCATTCGGACGGAGCGGGAATTGCTGGAACATTTCTTTGTCAATGGTGGTGTTACTTATCTGATGGGAGGCAATATTTGTTGGCCATATTTAGATGAGATGGTGGGAAGAATTTCTTTTGCGGTAAGTCGTAAGGCAATTTGCAAGAATATGTTGATGATGAACAAAGCGATCCGGAGCCTCAAGTGAGGTGGCAAAGGCTGGTGCTGGAGACGCGGAAGGCTGCAAGGCGAACTACTAATCGCATACGTAGCGGTCTGGTAGGTTTGCGTGGTGGTTCGCCGAAAGTAGCGATTGTGTCGTGTGACCGTTTTCTGGGCAAAGTGTATGATGATTTGTTGCTACAGGGGGAGTTTTTGCGTCAAGGGTTTAAAGCTCAAATTGTTTCTTGGCAGGACTCTACGGTGAACTGGGCGGATTTTGATGCCGTTGTGGTGGGGTCAATGTGGGGATATCAGAATTTCTTGCCGGATTTTGAGCGTTGGCTGGGGATTGTAGAAAACCAAACCGTGTTGATCAACCCCGCTGCTGTGATTCGGGCCAATTATGACAAAGCGCAGCAGTTACAGGGGTTGCAACAAGCCAAGATACCAGTTATTCCTACGCAGGTGATTCGAATTGATGAGCTGGATGAGCTTATCTTGCCGAATGATAAATTTGTGATCAAGCCCGCTATCTCTGGCAGTGGGGAGAATACTTTTTTGGTGAAAAACCGGGCGGATTTTGCCGAGGTTCAAGGTAAACTGCGAAATTTAAACCAAGCGCGAGAGTTACTAGTGCAGCCTTTTGTCCCAGAGATTCGAGCGGGGGAATTGGGGATAATTGTAATTGGCGGCGAGATTGTGAATGCGGTGCGGAGATTTCCGGGAGTGATTGAAGGAGAATATCGAGTGCAGGCAGTGCAAAAAACGCAGCTGTCGCAGAAGATTAGGGAATTAGTGCAAAGTATCTTGGCACTCCAAGAATATGAGGTTGCAACGTATCTCAGAATCGACGTAGTGGAGCGAGAGGGCTCGCCTTTAGTGATGGAGGTGGAAGCTTTTGAACCGCAGCTATATTATTATTTGTTGCAAGGTGCGTCCAGAAAGCAAGTTTTGGCACGTATGGTGGCAGAGGTAGCTCAGAAGATATAAGCTTAGCGTTTGGCGGCGTGGCGAAGAAACTTCTTGACGAAGATTACGGCAACCACGCTAGAGATAACAATAATTCCAGTGGTGGATGTGGCGCTATTGACGATGTCGCCAATAATGCCGGTGTTTGGGGTGAGATTTTCTGATGGCTCTTGTGATGGGGCGCTCGGTTCTTCTGGTGTGGGCTGAGGGTCTTGATCATCCGGATTGATTGGTCCAACTGGGGTTTCTGGGACCTCAGGGGTATCTGGAGTTTCTGGAAATTCCCAATCTGGGTGTGGATGGAGACCTTCGGTGATAGTAGGGTCAATTTGTAAGGCGGCATTGCCCAAACGGCCGTAGAGGTTATAAAGCTCTTCGTTGCTGGGTTTTTGGTTATTGATTTGTTCGATAGTGAGTGTGTTATCGGTGGGTGTAGCGGCTAGTGTCATAAGGGTGGGCTGAGCAAAATATTTGTCGGCTGGATACTGATCGATGAGCATATTGAGCGTTTCAAAGTTAAATTGGATTAAAAGACTGGCGAGCTGTTGTGTTTTGGGATCTGCGTTTTGGAAGACATTTTGAAAAAGCATGTTTATGTCTTTGTGTTGTTCGCTAATTTCTAGTAAATTATCGACGGTCTTATCATCTAGGTTCGCTAGTGTCGGATCGAGTTCAATTAAGGTTTCTTTAAGGTTTTTAACTTCAGCTTTTAGGATACTAGTGAAGAAGGCGATAGTTTCATCTTTGTCGATTCCTGGGAAGGAGTTATGAGAAGGGAGATAGTTGACTAGCTGTTCAAGAGTGTAGGTTTCTTGGAATTTTGACGCGATAGATGTCCCTAGATATATAGGTGCGAATGGAGGACCGCCAGCTGTTGAAAAATATCTAAATGAAGTCAGTTCTTCACCGTGTTGGAGTATATGCGTCGTAGTGCGAAGTTGAAGGCACGTGTTTGCATAGTCTTTTTGCCATTGTTGAAAGATAGCTTGCACGTCAGCAAAGGCGTCCCGTGACAGGATTCGGTTGTATAATTCGGCAATTTCGGAGGTGTAATCATAGAGCAAAAAGCCATTTTCGAATTGTTCATTGACTGAAGTTAGAAAATTAGCAACCATGTTTGTTCTTCCTATAACGTAGTTGGCGTTTTTGTTAAAGTGGGTTTGTGCATTGGCAAGCATGAAGTTAATATGACTAGTATATAGTGTATTATAAATAACAGTAGCTACTTCTGGGATGGTGATATTCGATAGACTACTGATAATATTGTTATCTTTTATGTCGTCGGCTAGTTTAAAGTTGGGGTCATATTTTTGGATTGTAGCAGTTAGCTCTTGGAGGATTTCTCCGTTATAACCAAATGATCCTGCTCGATAATGAGCATTGAATGGAGGGCCACTTTGCCACCAAGTGCCAATTTCTTCGGTAGCGGCGTAGCGCTCAAGAACGTCCCAAATTTCCTGGTAAGTTTTTATGTCGTCATATTCTTTGATGGTTTTGAGCATTTTTATGAGCTCGTCGCGTTTGGTGTAGACATCGTTAATCTGTTCCTGAAATTCTTCAAAAGTTTCTGGACTACCTTCAGCATCTAGGGCGTAAGTGGTAGATGGTGTAGCAAAAAGATGGCATCCGATACTAATTGAAATTGCAAGTGCAAAAGTAATGCAGAAAAAGTATTTCGTGGAGATTTTGTTTTTCATTTTTATGACCTTAATAAAATGATTATTCTTATTATAGCACGATTGTGAAAGTTTGCGCAAAAATCTACATGTCTAATACAGTACTAAGGCAGCGGAGGGGGAGGCCATAGTAGCGCTCGTAGGGGCCAAGTGACGGACGTGATGCGGTAGCATTAAACTCAAACCAGTAGGACAATGTTGACAAAGTTGGAGACGTGCGTGATGACCACCATTGCCCCTCACTGCCAGTACCTCGAGAAGTGCCGGTAGTATTAGTAATAGCAATCCACCCGCTGCGCACGAAGTAATCTAGCCTCGTGCGCAGCGGGGTTGTTAATATATCTGTTACGACTGGGACATTCCGGCATGCTGGTATATTTGGTAACTGGTGGTCATCACGAACAAATTCTGCCACCAGTCCTTATGGTGTAGATAATCTTTACACTTTTGCCAACGAACTTAACTCGTCCTATACCTCGGCCAATCGTTGGTACGCTTTCCCCCTCCGCTGCCTTAGTACTGTATTAGACATGTGGAGATGTGCTATAATAATAGATATGGAAGAAATTCAGCGGCAACTTGAACAGATAATTGGGCGACTTTTTGATGCAGAGGTGACGGCGGAATTAACAGTGGCACCAGAGGCGACTGGAGCGGATTATGCCAGCAATATTGCTATGCGCCTGGCAAAGATAGCCCACAAAGCACCAATGATGATTGCTGAAGAGATTAAGGCCGAATTGGAGAAGTTGGAGTCAGGCTATGTCGTGGCGGTAGCAGCTCCAGGCTTTTTGAACTTTTCGTTGAAAAATGACTATTTTGAACAAAAAATCGCCGCTTATGCACAAAACGAAATTATATCACCAGATGAATATTGTAACAAAACTGTAGTGACGGAATTTTCCGATCCAAATCCGTTTAAGGTTTTGCATGTGGGGCATTTATATACATCAATAGTGGGAGATTCGATTTCTCGTCTCTTAGAGTTGGCAGGTGCCAAGGTGGTACGGGCGAATTTTGGTGGCGATGTAGGCTTACATGTAGGTAAGACTATTTGGGCATTACTGCAAAAGAATTATTCACCTGATGATATAACAATTGAGAAAATTGGGCAATGTTATGTGGAGGGGACGCAAAGCTACGAAGATGACGAAGCGGCAAAAGATGAGATTGTGCGTCTTAACAAAGCGATTTATGCTTTGGCAGAGTTAGGACAAGACCGGTCGTTGGAACGGTTAGAATTGGAAAAGCTAGCTGAGGATTATGACTTTTCGACTGCAAAGATGGCGCAGATTGCGGCGTTGTATTGGCAAGGTCGGGAGCTGAGCTATCAGTATTTTGCAGATTTCTATGCTACGATTGGTTTGAAATTTGATAAGTATTATCCCGAATCAACGGTGGCGGGGCGTGGACTTGCAGAGGTGAAGGCGCATGTCGGCACAACTTATGATGAGAGTGATGGCGCAATTGTCTATCGGGGAGAGAAGGTTGGTCTGCATACGCGAGTGTTTATTAATCGTGAGGGGGTGCCGACTTACGAAGCGAAGGATGTAGGACTGATTTTTACTAAGTGGGATGATTGGCATTTTGATGAATCAGTGGTGATTACAGGGAACGAGCAGAGTGACTACATGAAGGTGGTGTTGGCGAGCGTACATGAATATGCGCCAGAATTAGTGGATCGAACGCAGCATTTGACGCATGGCATGGTAAAACTTCCTGGGAACGTCAAAATGAGCTCCAGAAAGGGAAATTTCCTGAAAGCGGTGGATGTAATTAATCTAGTGGAGCAGGAATTGGCCGAATCTCAGCCAAGTGATGGTTCTGCTAGATTACTTACATTAGCAGCTATTAAATATGCTTTCCTTAAATACCGCATGGGTGGTGATATCGTATTCGACCCCAAGGAATCAGTATCCACTAGTGGAAATTCTGGGGTATATCTGTTATATTCGGCGGTTCGAGCCAAGAAAATCCTACAAAAAACCGCATCTGGTGTGGTGAATAAAAAATTTGTTCAAAACGAGGATGACGCAATTGCAGAGGAAAGTATTCGTAAATTGAATAAAAAAATTGTTCAATATGACGAAGTTATCAGGGGCGCGGTGCAAGAAAAAGCTCCATATAAAGTGTGTAATTATTTATACGAGCTAGCGCAGGAGTTTTCACGATTCTATGAGTATGTGCCAGTAGCGGGTAGCGCAGAGGAAGATAAGCGGAAGTTGGTAGTACAAGCTTACCTAAACGTGATGACGCATGGATTGGGCTTGTTGGGCATTGAGATTCCGGAGGAAATGTGATGAAGCGAGCCAAATTACTATGGATTGATCTTGAGATGACGGGTTTGGACCCAGAGAAGGACCGAATTCTGGAGTTAGCTGCGATTGCCACAGGTTGGGATTTAGAGCCGATTGCGGAAATGACGGCTGTGGTAAGGGCGCCAGATAGCTTAATGGAAGAGCGGATGGTGGGGGAATTCTGGGAAAAGAATTCTGAAAGTCGCAACGCTTTGATTGTACAGAATGCAACTGGCAAAAGTGCATTAGAGGTAGAACGACAATTACTGGCGTTTATAGATCAGTATTTTGGACAAGAGATTATCTTGGCTGGAAATTCGATCCATCAAGATCGTAAATTCATTGACAGGGAATGGCCAGAGGTAGCAAAGCGATTGCACTATCGTATGTTGGATGTGAGCGCCTGGAAAGTGTATTTTGAGGGGGCAAAGGGGAAGAAATTCATCAAGCGCGAGGCGCATCGAGCCTTAGACGATATTCAGGGGTCGATTGAGGAATTAAAGTGGTATCTAAGTTTTATGAAGGGGATAAACCAATGATCGATTTAGCCAAAATTAGTGGAATTGGGGAATATTCTGAGCAAAACCGCGTAGTGAATGATAACGAAACGGACCAATTATATCTGGCGCCAAACGGAAAAGTGTTTTTGGTGGTGCGTCCCAAGACGATTGAGGTGCGATGCGACGGTAAGTTGAGTAAAGTTTTGCGGGAAAAGTATGAGAGCGTGATGGATAGTCGTTATTTTGGTCGGGGTGGGATAGAGATTGTCCCGAGTGGGCAGTTAGAGGCGAGCGAATTGCAAGATTTGGTGCGTTTGAGTTATAATTTGACGAAAGACTTAGCGGAGTAGTAAAAATGATTACCAAAACTCAAAGAAAATGGATGTTGATGGCGATTGGAATTTTTTTGTTCACTTCTTTGCTGGCGGTGACCTTGAATAGTTTGAGGTATGGTTGGCACTGGGGGTATTCGATTAGCCGATATGTGGGTTTGGAGACTTGGAGTGCAGTGCTGTTTGCGCTTGGCAACATCGGCGTGGCGGCGTTATTTGGTAAATATTTGTATGCCGTAAGTGAGACTTGGCAGATGTCACGGTGGTTTTATGTAGTAATTGTGGTGACAGCGATGGCATTATTGGGGCTGTCAGCTTGCCCGATTGGTTACTTTGACCTTCCGGGGGCGAATTATGGCTCAAGCGCTCCGAGCCAGATTCATCAAATTTGCTCAAGGTTAATGTTTGCTTGCATGTTGCTAATGGCTTTTGTTTGGCAGTTGAGCGGGAAAGTACACGCGAAAACGCGTTGCTTTTGTGCGGTGTTTGTAGTTTATGGGGTGATTTGTGTGGTAGCGTATTTGATGGAATGGGATTGGTTTTTCCGAACACTGTTGGTATTTGAAAGTGCCTACATTCTGGGCTTTATGGTATTATGCTGGCGATTGCAAGGGAATAAAACAAACCAAGAAAGGATTAGTCATGGCAGACCAGAAGCCAGAAATTAAAGAGCAAGCAACACTTCCACCACTAAGCAAGATGGCGCGAAAAGTAACTAATAGTGCTTTTATCAAGGAATTCAAGGAGTTTATTAACCGTGGTAGCGTTGTGGACTTGGCGATTGGTGTGGCGGTCGGTGGAGCGTTTACGGCGATTGTAAAGTCATTAGTAGATGATATTATTATGCCTATCACGAGTTTGTTGGCGGGTGGGGCGGATTTTTCTTCGTTGGCGATTGATATTCCGAATATTTTTGGGGCCGATACGGTGGCACACATTGCCTACGGTAATTTTATTCAAAATGTCGTGAACTTTTTGATTATTGCCTTTGTGGTGTTTGTGATTGTGAAGTTTTTGAATCGCATGAATGCTGATACCGAGCGGGCAGAGAAAATCAAGGCTGATGCCGATGCTAAGGCCGAGGCTAAAGAAAAGTCAAAATAGCCTAGTTGCTAGAATAGTTCACTAGGTTTTGGTGGATGGTTTCGAGACTAGTGTGGAGATTGGTAACAATCGTGATAAGCTCGGCGTCTTTGGTGCGAGCCAGAAGCTCTGAAGTTTGAGAGAGCAACAGCGATACTTGTAGCCCGATTTGGTTGTCGTAATAGCGGTCGAGTACACCGTTGAGTTTAGCATTGGTAAGTGAAGTGTTTAGTTCTTCAATGATGGCGGCCTCAGAAGCGGTAGTTTTTTCATCAAGGGCGATGTTTTTGTCTTTGCTGTTGGCGGTGAGATAATTTGAGAGCTGATTAGAGGCGTTGGTGAGAATGGCCGAGAGCGAAACGCCGATGGCGCGGAGTCGAGAGGATTTGAGGTCACGATTGTAAGTGTTAAGAGAAGAATTAAGATTGACGGTGCGAGTATAGATTTGTTTGGCAAGGTCATCGGATTTGGTATTGAGATTGCCAACCATGGCACCAAAAGCCATCATCAAGAAAAACAGCACGACGCCTGCGATACTAAACTTGATAATAAGGTTAGTTTTGCGGTCGGACGACTTTAAACTACGCTTGACTGGGCGATTGGATTGAGAAATTTGATTGAGATACTCGAGATTATCCATAAGGACATTATAGCATATAAATTGTGCTATACTAAGGTTATGGATGACGCGAAAGAAGAAATTCGAGCGCGGCTGCCAGTAGAGGACGTGGTGGGTCAGTATATTGAGCTGAAGCGGGCAGGACGTAACCTCAAGGGGCGTTCGCCTTGGGGCGTAGATAAGACGCCCTCATTTATGGTGTCGCCAGAAAAGGGGATTTGGCATGATTTTTCGGCAAATAAAGGTGGTGATATTTTTAGTTTCGTCATGGAGGTGGAAGGGATTTCTTTTCGCGAGGCGCTGGAGAAGTTAGCTGCGCAAGCAGGGGTGGAATTGCAACGCTATAGTGGTGGTGATAAGGCAGTAGCTGAGCGTAAGCGACGCATGAAAGAAATTTTGGAATTATCCTGTCGGTATTATCAGTTCTGTTTGACGAAAAATGCGAAAGTTTGCGACTATGTGTTTAATAAGCGTAATCTGAACAAGTCGACAGTAAAGGAGTTCCGGATTGGCTATTCGCCTAACCAGGGTAAGGCTTTGGTGCAGTTTTTGACCAAAAAAGGCTATAAGATGGCCGAGATGGAGGCTGCTGGAGTATTAAACCAATACAAAGGTGATCTATTCCGAGGCAGAATGATGGTACCATTTATTGATTCGGCGGGAGTGATTGGCTACACGGCGCGAATTTTGGGTAAAGGGGAGCCAAAATATTTGAACACCCCCGAAACTTTGTTGTTCAACAAGAGTCGGTTTGTGTTTGGGCTAGTACAGGCGAAGGAAGCGATTCGTCAGAATGGTTTTGTGGTGATTGTCGAGGGGAACATGGATGTGATTTCTTCGCATCAAGCGGGAGTAAAAGAAGCGGTAGCCACCAGTGGTACAGCAATGACGGAAAGCCATCTCAAAATGCTCTCGCGATTGACGGATGACGTGCGTTTGGCTTATGATGGCGATGCTGCTGGGGTCAAGGCCACCGAGCGGGCAATTATGCTGGCAGGGGATTTGGGGATTAGCTTGAGTGTGATTTCGGATTATCATGGAGCAAAAGACCCAGACGAGCTGATTCAGAAAGACCCTAAGTTGTGGCAAGAGGCGGTAAAAAACTATTGTCCCGCGGTGGATTGGCTTTTGGACAAGTACGAGGAGAACCTAGATCTTAATTCGGGTCCAGGGAAGCGTGAATATGCTGATTTGGCGATGAAATTGTTAAAAAACGTTACTCATAAGGTGGAAAAGAAGCATTACGAGCAGCTGGTGGCACGAAAATTGGATTGCAGCGTGTCAGACCTGGTAGAGAATAAAGTCGCTGAAAACGCCTCTAAACGGCTAAAAAAGGCTAATTTGGAGGCAGCATCGGACATTATTGACAAATTGCAGTGTAATTTGCAGGCGATTGCAGTCTACGGTGGTATCACCGAGGTGAAAGGCGTAGAGATACCAGATGATGAGGTGCGATTAGGAGAGCTAGAGATGATTTTCGAGAAAGAATATGGAACCTGGAATAAACCAGCTCTTGAAAAAGAAGCAAAAGCGTTGCTTGCTAGACGTAAAGCAGAGGAGAGTAAGGTTGAAGCGGAGCGATTAGCGCAAGAATGGGAAAAGGCAAGTGAGGAAGGCAATGAAACTCTACAGGCCGATATTGAACGTAAAATTATGGCGCTCAGACGGGTAAAATAAGGTTTATTTTGTGTTTCCATCGTACTTGTGCTTGTTAGTTTTGTTAATTTCGTGCTAGTCTTGGGTTCATGAGAAAAATTGTACTCAAAAATAGTCTAGAGAAATATTTTGATGAATGGAATATAGTCAAATGTACATTGCATTGCCTTGGTAAGATACCGCAAATTAGCGAAGGGGGAGATTTATTGGTGTGGTATTGGCGAAAATATAGGTGTGGAGATTAATGGTAAAAATGCGGCTTTTTCTAGGCCAATACTGATTTTTAGAAAATTGAGCCGGTTTGGGTTTGTAGGGATTCCGTTGACTTCAAAAGAGCATAACGGTAGTTGGTATGTTAGTTTTGAATTTAAAGGGAGGCATGAAACGGCTATATTAGCGCAAGTTAGAAATTTTAGTGTTTTTAGGCTATACGATAAAATGGGGCGCATCGCTGAAAACGATATGGCCAAGATTAGGCAGGCATTTATAGAGTTATATAAATAGATGGCTATAAATAAATATGCCCCTAGTTAATAATAACTAGGGGAACGCGAGAGTTCCTCGAATATGTTTTTATTGTAGCGTAGATCGTTTTGTTCGTCAAGATTAATTTGGTATGTCTTTTTTGTAATTCTTGCCTTGAGTTTTGGATGAAGTTTAGTATAATGTGTTGTAATGGATGATAATGAAGAAATCTTAAATGAGAAAAATGTTGCATTAGATTTGGGGGAGTCTTTGCAGGATCCTGATGCGGATGAATTGGCTGCAGAGGATGATTTTTCGGATGAAGAGTTAGCAATTACGGCGGATAATGTTGACGCCTTCGCTGATGACTCAGTGCGGATGTATTTGCGCGAAATTGGCAAGATTCCACTTTTGACGCAGGAAGAAGAGTTGGATTTGGCGAATCGCGCTTTGGAAGGCGATAAAAAGGCCAAAGACAAATTGGCTGAGGCAAATATGCGTTTGGTGGTTTCGATTGCCAAGAGGTATGGTGGACGTGGTTTGGACTTTTTGGATTTGATTCAAGAGGGGAACACTGGCCTTTTGCGTGCCGTAGAAAAGTTTGATCCGGGTAAAGGTTTTAAGTTTTCGACTTACGCGACGTGGTGGATTCGCCAGGCGATTACGCGGGCAATTGCAGACCAAGCGCGGACGATTCGTATCCCAGTACACATGGTTGAGACGATTAATAAAGTGTTGCGGACGACGCGGCGCTTGACGCAAGAGCTAAATCGTGAGCCAACCAACGAAGAAATTGCCGAAGCTATGGGTATGGATGTCGACAAGATTGAATATGTGATGCGGATTAAGCAGGATATTGCTTCCTTGGATGCATCTGTGGGGCGTGATGGTGATGATGAAGAGTCGGTTTTGGGTGATTTTGTGGAAGACTCTGAGCGGGATTCGCCAGAAGACGCCACAGCTAATCAGATTTTGAAGGAACAGATTGCTGAGATTCTCACGACTTTGAGTGAGCGAGAACAGAAAATTATTCGGTTGCGGTTTGGTATCGGTGGCGGTCGGCCACATACTTTGGAAGAGGTAGGGAATGAATTCTCAGTGACGCGTGAGCGAATTCGTCAGATTGAGGCTAAGGCTCTGTCTAAGCTGCGCAAGCACAAGCAAACTAAGAAATTGCACGGATATCTAAAATAGGAGAGAGTATGCGAGAGCGAGTCAAACGATTTGTAGTGAGCGTGATGGTAGCTTTGGGGATGTTGGTTCCAATGATGCCGGTGATGAGTGCGCCAGTAATGGCTGAGTGTGTAGATACAAATCTCTTCGGTAATTGTGCCGATGGTGGTGGTGTCCAGACAGATGAAAAAGGTAGTGGTATCATGGACCTTTTGAAATTAGTGGTGAATGTCTTGCTTTATGGTATTGGCGCGGCGGCCGTAATTGGCGTAGTGATAGCTGGGATTTTATATTTGACGGCGCGAGACAACGAAGCGCAAGTAGCCAAGGCTAAGACTAGATTAATAGAGGTGGCGATTGGTTTGGTGGCGTGGGCACTGCTGTTTACGCTCTTGCAGTGGCTAATACCAAACTTTACCGGGGAAGAGCTAGAATCGGGACGTGTTGTGACGGATAGTATTTTAGCCTGATGTTGCGCAAACTAATTATTGTTTATAATCCGCGCTCATCGCATTATTTGCATGTGCAGCGTGAGGTTTTGGCGCCAGCGCGTCAGCTTAAGGGCTGGCTGGTGGGGAAGTACGAGCTCAAGTCGACTGACGTGGATGATAACGCAGAGCAGTTGGCTAAGTTGTTGAATGATGGTGATTTGGTAGTGGCGGCGGGCGGTGACGGTACTGCGTCTGTTGCCGTGAACGGCGTAATGCAATCGGGTAAGGATGTGGTGTTTTCTGCGTTGGGATATGGCAACTTTAATGACGTGGCTAAGATGCTTGGCGCAAAACGCCCAGTAGAATATGGTGGTGACTACGTAGGTGGAGTGACAGAGATTGCGGAGCGGTTTGAGATGAAGAAGGTTACAGAAGTCTATCCGCTAGAAGCTAAAGTTGATGGCAAGCTGTGGCGTTATGCTCCATGTTATGTGACTTTAGGAATGTTTGCAGAGTCGGCTGCTGTGCTGAATAGTGATTCTGTGCGCAAGAAATTACGTACGGGAAAGAAACATTTGTTCTTTTCGCTTTGGCAGCTAGCGAAGTGGTATTTTGCTAATCGCAAGCAGGAATTTTTGCCTAAAATACGTGCGGAAGTTGTGGTGGACGCCTCAAGCAAGAATCAAGAAGTGCATTTTGCAGAAGGAACGACAGATTATTTAGCAGTGAACAGCCCGCGTGTAGCAAAAATGATGCGGGGATCAAAATGTGCGGCCAAGAAACAGGAGTTCCGGAGCACAACGGCGCGGTTAGGCAGTTTTTGGCGATTAGTCTGGTTTATGTTGCGCAGTGTTTTAGTGCGGATACCAGGGAAGAAAACAATTGGAGATGTGATTAAATTTGATCAACCGAGCAAGGTGATGATTCATGCGGAGGGGGAATATCAAGAATTGACGGCAGTATCGAAGATTGAAATCAAAAAATCAGCAAAAGCACTGAAAGTGATAAAGTTTTAATAGCGCTGTCGGCCTCTGCCTTATTTAGGTGGGTGCGCAGGTTACGACCGAGCATGCAGCGCGCCATACCCGTAACGACGGGCTATGGCGACGCGTCACCTAAATAAGTGTAGAGGTTGATAAGGTTACTAAAACTTTATTTCTGTTAAGATGTTTTTGAGTTTGCTTTCTAAATCTTCGATACTGCCGTCGTTGACGATGTAATAATCGGCGATAGCAATAGGGCCACCTTTTTCGATGGTTTCGATTTCGTGATAGTCGCGTTCGCGAGCGGCCCCCGCGTCAAATGGGCGGTCGGGACGAGCGGCTAGACGCTTATAGCGCAAATCACGGGGGGAGACGATGGCGATTACGGTGAGCTGATCACCAGGGAATTCATGCTTAAGGATTTTGTATTCTGTCCAAGAGTAGAGGCCATCCAAGACGATGCGTTTTTGCCCAGCGCCGATAAGATCGTTGACTTCGGCAATTACTTGACGTACCACCCAATCATTACCTTCTTCTTCACGAATCTGTTTGCGAAAGATTTTCTCGTTCTCAGGAGTGATTTCGATACCACGTTTAGCCATTTCGCGCAGGTTCATACCGCCAAAATAGGATTTAGGGACGCCATGATTGGTGAGATAATCGATCGCGACGGATTTGCCGCTGCCAGCCATGCCCACAATGGCAAGAAGTTTTATATCTTTATTCATGCTATAATTATAGCATGAAGCGCTTAGTGATTATAGATGGAAAGTCAGTTTTTTATCGGGGTTATTATGCAATGGGGGCGCTTTCGACGTCTGATGGCACGCCAACTGGTGGAATTTATGGTTTTGCGGCGATCGCGATGGAAATTGTGCGCAGCTTGGATCCTACCAAGGTGGTGGTGGCTTGGGATTCCAAGAGTTCTACTTCCAAACGTAAAGAGATTTTTGCAGAATATAAGGCTGGACGAGTCAAACCGGGCGCAGATTTTTACGCTCAAATTCCATATCTGCGGGAGTTGATTTTGGCGTTGGGGTGGAGTTTTGTCGAATGTGATGATTATGAGGCGGATGATATTATTGGTACGTTGGCGCTGCAGGCAGATGAAGCAGGGGATTATGAAACGATCATCGTCTCTTCCGATCTCGATATGCTGCAGATTGTGGATGAGAATACACGGATGTATCGGATTCTCAAAGGTTTTACTAATCTAGAAGAGCTGGATGTTCCGGGTGTAGAGACAAAATATGGTATTAAGAAGGCGCAATTTCTTGACCTTAAGGCGCTCAAAGGTGATACCTCGGATAATATTCCGGGCGTTCCTGGCGTGGGAGAAAAAACTGCGGTTAAATTATTGAATGACTATGGAACTTTGGAGGGTATCTATGAACATTTGGACGAGATTAAGGGTGCAACGCAAGCAAAGTTGGCAGCGGGGAAAGAAAGTGCCTTTATGTCGTATCAGTTGGCGAAGATTATGACGGATGCGCCAGTAAAACTAGAGGATTTGTCGGATTTGGAAATTGATCGAGTGCGGATTTTGGATGCGTTGAATAAGCTGGAGTTTCGGTCAATTGCGCGAAAGTTCTTTAGTCAGTCTAGAAAAACTAAGGTCAAGCCTGAACAGAGTGGTTTAGACATGGGCGAGGTGGAGGTTTTGGAAAAAGAGGGCCGTACGACAACCAAAAAGCTACCTACGGTGGTAAATTACAGCCAGCAAACCTTGGAAATTGTACAGGAATTGCCAGATGGCATGTTGGTGAGTTGGAATGTAAAAGATTTGATGCATAAGAACGCCGAGGTGGCCGAGAAGGTTTTGGCGGGTACAGAATATTGGGATCTTGGTCAGGCGGCTTTCCTTTTGAACCCTCTAGAGCGAAAAATAGATCAGACAGATGAACGTGAAGCGTATGCGCGGCAAAAAGATGAGTTTAGCCGTCGTCCAGAATTATACAAGGTTTATACGGATTTTGATTTGCCGTTGATCCCAATTCTCTACAAGATGGAGGATTATGGGATGTTGATTGATATGTCGTACTTTGCCAAGCTAAAAGAAGAATTTGAGCTGGAAGTTAGCCATTTGGAGCAGACGGTATGGGACTTTGCTGGAAAACAGTTCAATGTTAATTCGCCGGCACAGTTGGCTGAGGTTTTGTTCGTGCAGTTGGGTTTGCCTACCAAGGGGATAAAAAAGACAGTGCGAGGATACTCAACTGGAGCAAAAGAGCTTGATAAGCTGCAGGGCTATCATCCGATTATTCGGGCAATCAAGGATTACCGCGAAGCAGCGAAGTTGCTCTCCACTTATATTGCTCCTTTGCCAGAGTTAGTAGATAAGAATCATCGAATTCATACAACGTTTAACCAAAATGTGACGGCGACGGGGCGATTGTCTTCGACGAATCCAAATTTACAGAATATTCCGGTGCGGACTGAGGTGGGGAAGCGGATTCGGGAAGGTTTTATTGCTTCGGAAGGTAAGGTGTTGGTAAGTGCGGACTATTCGCAGTTTGAGCTTAGGTTAGCTGCGGCACTAGCAAATGATGAAGCATTGATTAAAGATTTTAACGATAATTTAGATATTCACACAAAGACGGCGGCAGAGGCGTTTGGTGTGCCAATGGAAGAAGTTACTAAGAGCCAGCGGCGTGCAGCTAAGGTAATCAACTTCGGCATCCTCTATGGTATGAGTATTCGGGGTTTGGCGGAGGCGGCCGACATGAAGTTCTATGAGGCGAAAGAGTTTATTGAGAACTACTTTAATCTGCGCAAATCAATCAAAGAGTATTTAGATAACTTGTTGAAGAGTGCCAGGGAACAGGGGTATGTGGAGACGCTGTTTGGGCGGAGGCGGCCGACGCCGGATGTGCTTTCGAGCAATTTTATCGTGCGCACAGGTGCAGAGCGAGCAGCACAAAATATGCCAATTCAAGGTACAGAAGCAGACTTGATGAAACGTGCTATGATCCGAGTGGATAAGGTGTTGTCAGAAAAAGTCCCAACTGCACATATGGTAATGCAGGTGCACGATTCTTTGATTATTGAGTGTGATATTGCGGATAAGGATAAAGTGGCTGAAATTTTGCAGTCCGAAATGGAAAATATAGCGCCAGAACTACCTGTAAAACTGGCCGTGGAAGTGACAACTGGCCAAAACTGGGGTGAGTTGTAAATATTTCTATATATTAATTCTATGTCTAATACAGTACTAAGGCAGCGGAGGGGGAGACCATAGTAGTGGCTGAGTGGGCCATCTGACGGATAAACGCTACTAGCATTAAGGTTTAGGTAGTAAGCAGTTGCCAAGATTGAAGTCGTATGGCTAGCGGCGTGAGATGACCAGTAGTCGGCATTGTGGCCGGCTGGTCTTAAGGTGCCAACAGCATTAGGTAGTTCGAAGTACCCGCTGCGCAGCGGGATCATTGGACCAACCCTTGCTGCTGGTACGTTCAGGTATGCTGGTCTTGATGGCGAGTGGTGGTCGTCATGCGCGACTTCGACGGCTACACATGCTCATGACCTCCGTCTCAATACGGCAGCTATCCCGTCAGATAATGGCACCCGTTATGTTGGTCGCTCCCTCCGCTGCCTTAGTACTGTATTAGACATGTAGGAGTGCGAGTAAGCAGGAGATAAGAAGTACCTTCTTATCTCCTGCTTCGAGTCGACGCCATGTCACATAACGTAGTTATGTGACATGTAGAGATGAGACTGTGCTATAATGGAGTTATTATGCCAGAGTTACCAGAGGTAGAGACCGTACGGCGGGGATTGAAGCCGTTTATTTTGAATAAAAAAATTATACAGGTGCTGCCGGAGCCCGGTAAGGGGTTCTATGGCACTACAACAGAGGTGGATGGGGCTAAAGTTATAGATATTCGGCGCAAGGGTAAAGCGCTTTTGATCGATCTTGATAATGGTAATACTTTGATGATACATTTACGTATGACAGGGCAACTTATTTGGCGTGGGAAGAATGCCAAACTTGGTCAAGTGGATGATGCAGAGCAGTTCGCGGCGGGGCATCCGAGTAAAAATTTTACAAGTGAATTGCCCAACAAGCAAACTCGAGTAACTTTTGTATTTGCGGAAGGTAAATTGTTTTTTAATGATCAACGTAAATTTGGTTTTGTGAAGGTTTTGCCGACGGCGGAGGTGGAATTGGATAAATTTATTTCTGAGTTAGGGAAAGAACCTTGGGAGATGACGCCAGAGGAATTGTATACAAAATGTCAGCGCCACGGGCGGTCACCTATCAAAGCGGTATTGCTTAATCAAAAATTGATCGCAGGGTTGGGCAATATTTATGCGGATGAATCACTTTTTTATGCAAGCGTACATCCGGCTACGCCAGCTGGAGTTTTGACGGAAAAACAAGTGGCTAAAATTTTAGAGGGTGCATGCACGACGATGAACGCTGCGATTGACTCGGGCGGGTCGACTATGGCAACTTACGTGCGTCCAGATGGTACGACAGGGGATTACCTCGAGAAATTCGCGCAGGTATTTCGGCGGGAAGGGCAGAAGTGTAACCGTTGTGGGGCGATTATCGAAAAAACGCGTTGTGCAGGTCGGGGAACGCATTATTGCCCGCATTGTCAGGTGGTATCGGCGTCTAAAATGGCCGCCAGAGCCACGGAGAGCGCGTAAAAGCCTATGCTAAGTGTGTTTTGGGGTGAGAACCGCCTGGAAGCCGAAAAGGCCGTAAAACGCGCGTTAGGTACCGATTACGAGGTGTTTGAAGGTGAAAATTTGACGGTGGCGGATTTACCAAGTATATTTCAGGGAACTTCGCTGTTTGGTGCAGAAAAACGTCAAATTCTCTTAAAAGAATTAGGGGAAAACAAGGAAGTTTGGGAGAAAATTTCTGATTATTTACAAACTGATCATGATGTAGTGATCTGGGAGAGCAAGCTCGATAAGCGTTCAGTGGTATATAAGGCCATGCAGACGGCTGGCGTACAGATGCAGGAATTTCCAGCACGAGCCAATCCAGATGCCAAGGTGGTGTTTAATATTTTGGATATGGCTCTTCGGAATGGTCCACAAGCAGTGAAGATGGTAGAAAAAATTGAGTTAGAGCAGGATCCGTATATGTTTTTTGGTTTGTTGGCGTCGCAGGGAATCAAAAAACTAGAATATCGGTCTGGCACTCGCGAGAAGCAATTGCTAAAAGCTCTAGCGGATTTAGATATGCAAATGAAAACGACTTCGGTGGAGCCGTGGCTTTTACTGAAGTCGTTTTTGTTGAGCGTGTCGCAGTTGTAGATTAGGCAGCTTTGGCAATCTTGGCCAGGGAAGCTTTGCGACGAGAAGCGGTGTTTTTCTTGAGAAGGCCTTTCTTGACGGCCTTGTCGTATTCGGATTGAGCCTTGGCCATGTTTGTCGCATTAGGCTCAGCTTTGAAAGCCTTGAGGGCATTCTTGATATCTTTTTTGATTTGCTGGTTATTAGCGGTACGCTTCTCTGCCTGACGGGCAGCTTTTTTCGCAGATTTGATAATCGGCATTGAGTATTCCTTAGAATTAATTTAATAAAATAACTTACTTTAGATGATTATACCTGATTACGCAGAAAATGTAAAGAGTTTAAAAAGCCACCTCAACGGGCAGCTTTTTTGCCGATCTTCACCCAAGTGAAGTCGGTGAGCAATACTTCTTTGCAGACGTATTGCTTGTTTTCATAAGTGGAAATCAGGGCCGTACCCTTAGTGTCGTGGTCGTAAAACAGGTATTCGAACCACACTATTAATCCGAATTCACCATAGTTTGGATTAATGCCGATGTAGTAATCACTGCGGTTGATGGTGGTGATATCGTCTACGACCTCAATGAAACAGTTTTGTGCCTGTAGGAATTCCAGCCAATAACGAGCATCACGCGGACGTTCGCGACGAGCAATCTCCTGAGCATGGGTGTCATCTCTGGGAATTACCCTGTTGGTCGGCCATTCGCCAGTAAGCTCATTGATTCTCCATGCGCAGTAGCTGGTTGAATGGCGGATGACGAAGTTGGCCGGATCTGTAATCAGGGCGCCATCATCTTCTTCCCAGCTGGCAAACCTTGGATCAGAGTATGGCCACGGATAATCATTGTGCAGCTCGTGCTCATACCGGTTGATTTGGATGGGATGTTTGGCGTAGTACTTCGCCATCATGCGATAGCCGTAACGACAGAGAACACGTAGAAGACGGCGTCTGTTCCACTTTGAACAAGAATTTTTTGCCAAAAGATTGGCAAGTTTGATAGGTACCATATCGTTTACCCTCCCCGTGAGATATTTATCTTATCATTGTATCACAGAATTTGTATTTTGTCAATATAGATAAGGCAATGAAACTGAGATTTGGCAATAGCAACAGGGGCGAAAAAAGAGAACTCATTGAGCCTATAAATTCTCGAGTGTTTCGAGGTCGGTTGAAGAAATGACTTCAATGCCATTATCAAGTAACAGCTGAGCGGTGAAACCAGAGTAATCGGCGAGTGTGCCTGAAAAAGTACCATCGTAAGTGCGAATACCACAGGATGGACTGTTTTTGTATAGTATGGCTTTAGTGATATGATGTTGTTTAGCGAATTGAAGGACCTGTTCAGCACCGTTTCGGAAAGCATCTGTGTAATCTTTTCCGGATTGGCTAATGGCATGAAGCTCGCCGTCGATATCGACACATTCAACTGGTTCTCGGGGCGTTGGCAGTCCACCTAAGAGTTCCGGGCAGAGCGGAAAGGCGCGCCCTTCATCAATAAGACGGACAATGATTTGGCTGAATTTGTCGGTATTGTTATAACGGCAGGGAAAACCGGCCATACAGAGGCTAACAATATAACGATCTGGTGTCTGAGACGTCATAGGAGAATTATATCATAGCCTAGGATGAGGTAAGTAATCCACAAAAAATATCTTGAGTAATTATATTACGCAAGATATTTTATATAAAATCAAGTCCTGGTGGGTTGCGAGGGGCTTGAACCCCCGACCTCCTCGGTGTAAACGAGGCGCTCTAGCCAACTGAGCTAGCAACCCGTAGATTTATTATAGCATAGAATAGCAAATATTGTCGGATTTTCGCCATGTCTAATACAGTACTAAGGCAGCGGAGGGGGAAACCGTAGTAACGATTACTATTGCCTGATGGCCCAACAGTGGTAGTAGCAAAATAAAGATGATAAGCATAGATAACGACGGACCTTGACGCCCACCAAGCGCCTTCAGATCCTGCACCTCCAAAAGGGTTAGTATTTGTCAAAATAAAGAGCCCGCTGCGCACAGTTGAACTAGTAACTGCTGCACTAGTTCAACTTAATTTTACCTCTATTAAGTTTAGCTATTTTTGATCGATAAACCAGTTTTCGTGCGCAGCGGGTATATTTACCTTTACGGTGGCATCATACGAGATGCTGCGCAGGTTGGTTACGACTGGGCTTCGCGATCATACACTGATACTATACGTAGCTATTACCTTGGATTTGATACTATAATTAATGTGTCGGGTTCTGGTAATGGCGGTCGTTTTTATGGTTTCCCCCTCCGCTGCCTTAGTACTGTATTAGACATGTAGTGGTATAATATGGTTATGGATATTACTTGGACATATATTTGGTCACAGATTTTTACGTTGATTGAATACGGTTTGCTTGGGGCAACATATTTTGCAAAACATCGTAAACTGGTCGTGATTTTGGACACGATTTCGATGGCGGCGGGGATTGTGGCCTATATTCTCTTGGGTGCGGATTTAGGTTTAGCGATGTCGGTGGTGATTTTGTTAGCCAATTTTTATTATCTTTATGATGAGGGTAGGCGAGGAAAGAATCACAAACTAAAGTTGCGTGATTATGCATTTTTGACGTTGGTGCTTATGGTAATTGCAGGACTTGCGGTATGGACTTATGATGGCCCGTTGAGCCTATTATCGGTGGCGGCTACGGTACTCTATGAGATTTCGATTTGGCAAAATAACACTAAGGTGTACAAAATTTTAGGCATTCCAGTAGCGTTATGTTGGATGCTGTATAATGTTTTTGTTTTCTCGGTGGCGGGGATAGTTTCCGAGGGAATTATCTTCTTGGCTGCGGTGATTGGCTATTGGCGTGAATATCGTGCAGACAAACCGCAAAACTCAAAGCGTCTTGGGCGCAAGAGACACAAATAGGCGTGATATAATTAGGGTAATATAGGGGAGGTGTAAGTTCTTTGGAAGGGAGGATGATTTATGCTACCAAATTCAATGAATGAAGGCTATTATGGAAGATTGTTTCCGGCGGATAAGATGTATGTCTATGTGAGCGGGGTGGTGACTGGTGCTGGGATGAAAGAAAGCATGCGGGCTTTGCCCTATATGCGTGAGATGCATGCCAATAGCACGCCGCGTAAAGATGGGCAAAGGTATGAGGTGCATCCGTTGAGCATGGCGTGCTATGCTCTGTCATTGATGGCAACTTTTGGAGAGCAGTCTTGCATCAATGACACTACTATTGCAACGATTTTATTGCATGACGTACCAGAAGAAACAAATACTTCAGTGGAAAGGTTGCCGTTTAGCGATGCGGTGAGACATGGCGTAAAATATATGACGGTTTCTGAGCGATTCCCGGGTGAAACGAAATTCGAGCAAAAGCGGCGTTATGCGAATGAGTTGCTGGAAGATCCTCATTCGGTAATTTGTAAGGGCGTGGATATGTATTACAATCTCTCAACGATGCTTCCGAGTTTTGCGGAGGAGCGAATTCGGAAGAATGTCGTCGAAGCGGACATGTTGAGGATGCCAGTGCTAAAACAGGCTAAGAGCAGATACCCCGAGTTGCGACCAGTTTTGTGGGTTTTGAGAGAGAATATTACGATATTATTGCATATTTATGCGATGCAATACAATGTAAGATTGACAGACTCTAACTTCGTGAATCCGCCTGAGGCGAAGGATTATTCGTATTTGGTTACAGGCGTGGAACCCGTGGGTTAGAGAGTTGCGTGCAAAGATCTAGCCTCCCCTATGTGAAAGGCTGCCAGGGAATGGCGGCTTTTTGCAGGTGTTGTAATATGTTACAATATATTTATATTATCCAAACGGAGGAGCAAAATGGTGGAGGTTAAAGAATTTCATGGAACTGGTGAATCGGCGGTGCGCCCAGATAAACCAATGACGGAGCGTAAGGTTGTGGTGGCAGTGATGAAGCACCCAACAGAAGAAAAATATTGTTGCATGCAGAATAAGAAGTTTGGTTGGATTGATTTTGTGATGGGTGGCATTGAGGGTGAGGAGACTCCGTTGGAAGCTGCAGCAAGAGAATTAGACGAGGAGACCGGCTACACGGATTATGAATTTACGGGTGAGTTACCAGAAGTTTACTATGACAATTTTTATGCTGCGCATAAGGATGTGAATCGTCATATTGAAGTTCATACAGTGTATGGTAAGTTGAATAGCCTTAAACAAAAAGAGCGTACCCAAGAAGAACAGGATATTGCGGATATTTTATGGATTGATGTGGCAGAGTTGCCAGAAAAATTGCATACTGATGCGCATAGGTGGGATTTGCTGCGTATACTTAAGATGTATGGTTCTGATAAAAACATATGAAAAAATCTCGATATCCTAAGGCAGTAAGTTTCTCTAAGAGTCAAATCAATAAGTATGGTGATGTTTTGCGGTATTCTAATGGAGATATAGACACTTTTGAAGAGGCTTTTGATGGTGTTAGCGCGTGGAGGGCGGCCCATTTGTATCCTCTAAATACTTTTAGGACAACTTTAACTCGTAGAGCCAATTCGCTGAGCCCGCTTAACCACCCTATTGTGGCTCAGCGCTTAAAGCGTATGCCGACGATTATTAATAAATTGTTGCGTAATCCAGAAATGAAACTTTCGCGAATGCAAGATATAGGTGGTTTGCGTGTAATTGTGGATAATTTAAAGTGTGTATACGCCTTAAAAGCATATTATGAGGAGGCGCGGTTGCCACATAAGTTGGTTAATCAAAAAGATTATATTTTGGAGCCGAAAAAGGACGGATACAGGGGGATACACCTAGTTTTTAGGTATGTTGGGCTGAATTCTGTTGCGAAGACATATAATGGTTCATTGATTGAACTGCAGATTCGGACAAAGTTACAGCATACTTGGGCAACTGCGGTAGAAGTGGCTGGTTTAATGTTGCAACGAAAATTAAAAAATGATGATGGCGATAAGCTATGGTTGGATTTTTTTAAGAATGTTTCGCAGGCGTTCGAGATAATAGAATATTTAGACAATGGCAGGAAGTACGTTAATTTGCCGGATGATTTCAATGTTGTGAAGTTGTATAAAAGGATTAAATCGATTGACCAACAAGAAAAGGTTTTAGAGCGACTCGACGCCTTTTCAAAAGCAATGAGCTTTTTAGATTCTAAGACCGTCATGCGTGGGAGAAAGTATTTTTTGATTGTTCTTGACCCAGAAGAAAAAAAGATTACCATGCGCAGCTATAGTGAGAAAAACTATAAAAAAGCAATTGATGATTATAAGATGTTAGAGGAGGAGCATGTAAAAACTGCTATAGACCAGGTTTTGGTGTCTGCTGGGAGTTTGAAACAAATTAAAGTAGCTTATCCTAATTATTTTGCGGATATTAGTGAATTTGTTCAAAAGGTACGTTCTATTGAGGATATTGTAAGCTAAAAGCTGCAAAATATTATTTATTATGTGATATAATTCTATAGAGAGCAAAGTCAAGGAGTACTATGAACCAAAAAAAATTTGATAGGTTGGTTAAAAAAAGTATGCAAGTTTTCGGTAAGTGATTTTTAGTTATTTAGTAATGTTGTAATATTTAAAGTTATGAAAGGATAAAGCTATGGAAGCTTCGAACGAACAAGTCGAAAAAATGCGCCATACGCTCAGTCATGTGATGGCTGCGGCGGTGCGGGAGCTTTATCCAACAACAATTTTTGGAATTGGTCCAGCCATTGAAAATGGTTTCTATTATGATATCGATTTTGGGGATACTAAGGTTTCAGATGCAGATTTAGCCAAAATCGAGAAGAAGATGCGGGGAATTATTGCGCGAGCATGTTTCATGCGCGAGAGGGAAGTTTCGCGTGAGGAAGCGCTAGCTTGGGCACGGGAGAATGGTCAGAAATATAAGGAAGAGTTGATTTCTGAGTTGCCTGAAGGTGAGGCAATTACGTTTTATGATATGGTGGTTCCAGGGACGGAAGAAGTACTGTTCACAGACTTGTGCAAAGGGCCACATCTAGACACTTTGAGCGAAATTGGCGCGTTTAAGTTAGACCGGATTGCGGGGGCGTACTGGCGTGGCGACGAGAAACGCGAGATGTTAACGCGACTCTATGGCTTAGCGTTTGCTACCGAGGAAGAACTTTCTGTATATTTGCAGCAGCAAGAAGAAGCCAAGAAACGTGATCACCGTAAGTTGGGCAAAGAATTGGATTTGTTTGCGTTTTCAGAGTTGGTGGGCTCAGGCTTGCCGCTATTCACGCCAAGAGGCACGATTTTGCGCGATATGCTAAACGAGCTAGCACAGGGGTATCGTGTGCGCTGTGGTTATCGTAAGGTTTGCATTCCGCATATTGCAAATGTGGATTTATATAAGACCTCTGGACATTATCAGAAATTTCCAGAATTATTACAATTTATTAGTCAAGAATCAGGTGACAATTTGGCGGTTAAGCCAGTGAGCTGCCCACATCATACGCAGATTTTTGCTAGCGCGCCTCGTAGTTATAAGGAATTGCCGGTTAAATATCTTGAGACTACGATGGTGTATCGTGACGAGCGTAAGGGGGAATTAGGTGGGCTTTCGCGGGTGCGAGCGATCACGCAGGATGATTCGCATGTGTTCTGTACGGAAGACCAAATTGAACAGGTATTTGGTGAGTTGATTGAGAGTGCCAAAGATTTGTATCAAAAAGTTGGCATGAAATTGCGCTTGCGGCTCAGCTTCCGCGATGATAAGGACGCATATATTGGTGATGAACAGATGTGGGAAAAAGCACAGACGGCGATTGAACGCATGGCAAAGAAGTTTGAGATGGACTACTTTGTCGGTATCGGTGAAGCAGCGATGTATGGACCAAAGATGGATTTCATGGCTGAAGATGCCTTGGGGCGGGAATGGCAGTTGGCCACAGTACAGCTGGATTATGCGATGCCGGCGCGGTTTGGCCTTGAATATACTGATGCTGATGGTTCCAAGAAAACCCCAATTATGGTGCATTGTGCGTTGATTGGGTCAATTGAGCGATTCATGAGTGTGTTTATTGAACATACAGCGGGATGGTTCCCATTATGGTGCGCGCCAGAACAAGTGCGTGTGCTGACGGTAAATGACAAGGCAGAAGATTACGTTGGTGAGGTCGAAGCCGTCTTGCGTGGCATAGTGTTGGATGATCCTATCAAAAATAATGGCTTGCGATTTGAAGTTGACCGTAGCGACGATAGCTTAGGCAAGAAGATTAAGCGTACTACAGAGATGAAGATTCCTGTAGTGTTGATTGTGGGGGAGAAAGACGCAGCCGATAAAGTTGTGAGTGTACGTACGCGTGACGGGGAAGAAAAGGTGAAATTAGAGGTGTTGCCTGAGTGGCTAAAAACAAGGAGTATGAAATGAGTGTGAGATATCTTCCTGGGATGGACTTTTGGGCATACAAGGGAATGAAAGATCGCGAAGAGGAATCTGACGTGTGCCCAAAGACTTCGGATGAAAACCTTCAATAAAACTATCGTAATTCTTGGTCCAACTGCTTCAGGTAAAACTGGGGTGAGTATTGAGATTGCCAAAAAAATCGGCGGAGAGATAATCTCTGCCGATTCGCGTGCGATTTATCAGGGAATGGAAATTGGCACGGCTGCGCCTTCACTTGAGGAACAGGCAGGAGTGTCGCATTATGGTATTGGTATAGTGCGACCAGACGAGCGCTTTACGGTAGCGGACTGGAAACGTTTTGCGGAGGCTAAGATTGCTGAGATTCGGGCGCGTGGCAAGATTCCGATGGTGGTAGGCGGTACGGGCTTATATATTGACGCTTTGATTTATGATTATCACTTTACAGACGAAAAGAGGCTTGATCAGAGTGATCGTAGGGAGATGTGTGCAAATTATTTAACTATAGGTATTAAGTGGTCGCCTGAACAATTACGAGAGCGTATTACTCAGCGGGCGGATAAATTATTTGTACAGGAATTATATGATGAAACGCAGAAATTGGTAACTCAGTACAATTGGAATACTCAGGCGATGAAGAGTAATATTTACCAGTTTGCTTGGGGTTATTTGCAAGGTGAGTACAATTTGGAGGAGGCGAAAAAATTATTTGTTCTGGATGATTGGCATTTGGCAAAACGGCAATTAACTTGGTTCAAACGGAACAAAAATATTAAGTGGCTACCACTTGCCGAAGTGGAACCATATGTGCTAAAATGTATACAGGATGAGCAAGGAAGATAGCACACCAATTGAAAAATTATTCGGCTCGAAAACTCGGGCGAAGTTGCTAGAGCTTTTCTTCTCCAATACTTCTAAGTCGTATTATGTACGCGAGATTACGCGCGTAATTGAAGAACAGATTAATTCAGTACGGCGGGAATTGATCAACCTTGAGGGAATTGGGATTGTTAAATCCGACACTTACGATAATAAAGTATATTATTCGGCTAATATGAAGAGTCCCTATGCGCACGCTTTCCAGGAGATTTTTTCGCCTCATCGGGCAGTGGCGACTCCGGGTGGCAATAGTACTATTGAGGTGCATCGGGTCTTGCGACGTACTAGCAATTGGGAAGAGACGATCCGTCCGGTAGAGAAGTATCTCAAGGCTTTGGTTGTAATTAATCGTTTCCCGGGTCAAGATGGCTTGGACATGTTGATTGTGGGTGATGATAGTACTAAGAAATTGTCGCGTTGGGCAGAAGTAGTAGAAAAGCGTCAGGGTCGCCCTCTAAATTATGTAATTATGAGTGGGGATGATTATTTGTATCGCCGGAGTGTGCGAGATAAGTTTATCGCTGAAGTTTTGGACATGGAAATTGCTGAATTATACGATCCAGAGAAATTAGTGCGCCCTGAGTGATATAATATATATGTACCGTAAAGGAGGAACATGTTTGAAATTGAGAGTAAAGACCAGGATACGATTATTATTAATACTAAAACTACGTCAATCAAGTTTAACCTAGCAGATGAGACAATTGATGCTGACCTCGAGGTGGGTAAGATTGTCGGTCCGGGTGAGTTCGAAATTGGCGAGGTGGCGATTCGAGGAATTGCCGTGGGCGGTGATAAGACAATTTATGACGCCGTGATGAATAATGTTCATGTGGGTATTATTGGTGGAATTGAGGATGCAACAGCTTTGGATGAGCTGGGTATGTCGGATATTCTCTGTACGTCATCGGTGCGGGCGGTGCGTGAGATTGAGCCAAAGCTAGTAATAGCGATGGGGAATATTGATGGTATGGTGATGGATCTCAAAGTCTCGGCGCGGACAGAGAAGAAGCTAAAAGTAAAAAGCCTTGAGTCCTTGCCAGCAACACTAGAGGTTGTGGCGCTAGCGTAATGGCATATTTTACGACATTAGTAATTGCATTCATAGTCATATTAATTTCCATGATGCTACACGAATTAGCGCATGGATTTGTGGCATATAAATTAGGTGACGACACGGCCAAAACAGAGGGAAGGTTAACTCTTAATCCCTTTAAACATCTGGATCCTGTACTATCAATTGCAATGCCGTTGTTGCTTTTTCTTTCGGGTGGGCCGATTTTTGGCGGGGCTAAGCCGGTACCGATTAATACACGTAAACTTAAGCACGGTGTTTGGGGGATGGCGCTGGTAGCAGTTGCCGGGCCACTTACAAATTTTATTTTGGCTTTCTTAGCCTTTTTGCTTGGGCATTTTACGGGTTGGCTATATATCCCAGGTTTGTTGGGCGAAATATGCTCAGATTTTGTGTTTATTAACTTAGGTTTCTGGATATTTAATTTGATTCCAATTCCGCCACTTGATGGTTCGCGCGTGTTGTACGCGATTGCGCCAGATGGCATACGTCGAGTGATGGAAGGTATGGAGCAGTGGGGGATTATCTTGGTGATGATTTTGGTGATTTTGGTGCCCGGTTGGCTGTCGATGATTATGGGTGGGGCAATGAATGGAATCTTAGATTTCTTCTATTGGATTGTGGGCGGGCGATAGATATGTTACAATGGAATTAGCCCTGGTGGCGGCATGATTTTCCTGAATAATCATGTTTAAGGGATTTCGTGGTTCATTTCCGTGGAAATGCGCATAAGATTTTACCCACCTTGTATATAATACAGGGAAAACATCGCTCCAGGGCGCTAAAGGCATTCTTAATAACCATTACTGCGTCGAGGTTTGTGCTACTCTCTCCGTACTTGTAGTACGGTTCGGTCCGTTGCTCAACTTCTCCTTGTACTGGTCATTAATAATGTCTTTAGCCGTCATTAAGGCACAAAAAGGTGGAGGTATGAAGCAGCGGATTCGGGTAGTCGGTATTATACAGAACGAGCAGAGCGTTTTAATTATGAAAAAGAGCCAAGGGCGGGCAGATAGCTTACCGACTTGGGAGTTGCCTACGGGCAAGATTAAATTTGGTGAACAGCCTGAAGAAGCTATGGAACGTGCTTTGGAAGAATATTTAGGCGTAGAAGTCACAAAGCAGACTAAGTTGCATGATGTGATTACTTTTATGGCGCCGCAGGGATCAAGCCAGTTAAGTAATTTGTATATTGTTTATTTGATTACTTTAAATACTGAAACTAAGTTGGACGCGCGGGAGCGTTATTCGGCGTATAAATATATTAAGCCAGAAGAAGTGGGGAATTATCGTCTGGACGAAGCCAGCATGACAGTGCTTGAGATGGAGGGGCGTGGTCAGGTTCGGGCGAACTATAAGGAAGTGGCCAATAGTGCCACGGTATATGTGGATGGTAGTAGTCGGGGAAATCCGGGACCATCAGGTATTGGCTATAAAGTTGTAGGGGCAAATGGGGAAGTTTTGGCTCGAGGGGGAGAGTTTATTGGTTTTGCAACGTCCCGCGTGGCTGAGTATTATGCAATGAAAGAAGGATGCGAGCAGGCAATTGAGCTTGGTCTCAAATCGGTGCGGTTTGTGAGCGATAATTTAATGATTGTAAATCAATTGAACGGTATTTATAAGGTCAAGAATCGGGATATTTTGCCGATTTATGATGATGTGAGAAGATTATTAGAAAATTTTGAAGCTTGTGCTTTTGTGCACGTGGCGCGCGAACAGAATACTGACGCCGATGCGGAGGCAAATGCAGCGATTGACCGGCATTTTGCTGAGTAAAGTGCTATAATAGTGTTGAGCCTGAAAGGCAGCCGCTTGGTCTACCAAGAGGAAAGTCCGGGCAGCATAGGGTACGGTAGTCGCTAACAGCGACCGTCCGCAAGGATAGGGAAAGTACCACAGAAACGTAAACCGCCGGTTTATCGGCAAGGGTGAAAAGAGTGGGGTAAGAGCCCACAGCAATTTATGGTGACATAAGTTGGAGGCAAACCCTACCGGCTGCAAGGAGTGCTATTAAACCTTGACCCGAGGATGCACGCTTACCGCTAGAACTTTCGAGCAATTGAGAGTCTAGATAGATGGTTGCCGGCCTTCTCGAGAGAGGGGGCTACAAAACCCGGCTTATTGACGGCTCAAAAAACACCACCCTTTAGGGGTGGTGTTTTTTGGAGTAAGATTTAATTATTTGATTAAACCTTTTTTCTTGAGAGTGCGGAGGGTAGAAGTCGCTACGTTGACTTTAACTTTCTTACCATCCACAATCAGGGTTTTCTTTTGTACGTTAGGCTTGAACACCTTGCGGGTTTTGTGCTGCGAGAACGAGACATTATGCCCGTACATTTTGCCTTTGCCGCTAATTTCACAAACTGCCATTATTTAGTCTCCTTTACGGTCTTAACGATGGCCTCAAAGGCTTTTGGTTGGTTGACGGCGATTTCGGCTAGCATCTTGCGATCAATAGCGTTGCCGTTCTTTTTTAGACCGGCCATTAATTGCGAATAGGAGATTCCTAGCTCGCGTGAGGCGTTGTTGATGCGCGTAATCCAGAGCGCGCGCAAATCGCGTTTGCGATTACGGCGGTCACGGTAGCTATAGCGCAAAGATTTGATAACACCTTGTTTGGCAAGGCGGTAGCTGCGGGTGCGGTAATGTTGCATCCCCTTGGCAGCAGTCAAGATTTTCTTATGTTTTGCCCGTGCAGGCACACCACGTTTAACTCTCATGCCTAAACTCCTAATGCAGTCTTAACATTTTTCTTGATTTTACCATTAACGAAGGCAGCAGTTTTCATGTTGCGCTTGCGGGCCTTGGATTTTTTGGCCAAGATGTGGTTGCCATAGGCGCGCTCGCGAGCCAATTTACCGGAGCCGGTAATTTTGACGCGTTTGGCGGTGCCTTTGTGCGTTTTTAGCTTTGGCATAGTTTTCCTTTGCTTATATTAATATTATTTATAGGGTGCGACCGATGAGCCATGGAAGTAGGAAATACTTTTTCTGTACTGATATCGGTAGTTCTATTATCAAACCGCGGAAATTATTTTCGGCGGATACTAATAGACAAATTGCGTCCTGCAAATTGGGGTTTGCCCTCAATAACAATCTCAGCTTCATCAGAGATGCGTTTGGTTATCTTGTCGATCATTTCTTGACCGAGTTCCTTGTGCGCCATTTCGCGGCCACGGAAGATGACCATAATTTTTACGCGGTCACCATCTTCAAGAAAGCTACAGATTTTGCGGACTTTGATATTAAGGTCGTTGTCACTGATTTTGAGACCAATTTTCATCGTTTTGAGCTCGGACTGCTTCTCACGAGCTTTTTTGCGATTTTTGGCTTCTTCTTTCATCTTCTGGTATTGATATTTACCCCAGTCAATGACTTTGACAACCGGCGGATCGGCTTGACCAGCAATTTCTACTAAGTCAACTCCTTGTTCTCGAGCGATGGCTTGAGCATCACGGCTAGACATAACACCGAGCTGCTCTCCATTAGCACCAATTACGCGGACAGAAGGGTAACGGATTTCACCGTTGAGTTTTGTGCGTGTTGTTTTACTAATGGTTGACTTCCTTTCGCTTAATTTGAACTGATTTCATTATAGCAAATTATCTGTTGAATAGCAAGGGTTTTATAGGGAATGGTGTCATGGTGTAGTAAAGTAATGTAGTACGTATATTATCTGTTTATGTATTTTTCACAACAAATATAAAAATGTATTCGATTTGATAAAATTAGTGTTCAATTTGACTTTCCCGAAAGGAAAGAGCTTCAGAAATGTGCTCAATACCTATCTCTGTTACTCCTTCAAGATCGGCGATAGTTTGAGCAACTTTGATGGTCTTGAAATAGCTACGAATAGAGAGCGCATAATGTTTGGCGGCCTCATTTAGTAGCTGGCGGGCTTGTGGATGGATTCTGAGTTTCTGGGTAATTTCGGTGCTGCTTAGGGAAGCGTTATAACGTCCTGCCCCATAATGTTGAAATTGCCTCTGAATAGCATCTATTATGTTATTTTTCACAACACTATGTGTGGACGAACCATGGTTATCTATTTTGGTATTTTTTACAATGTTATTCGTTGAGGGTAATAAGTTATCTGTGTCTATCCGGTTAACGCAAGCTGTAAGATCAATTCGATCTCGGATGGGGCCAGAGAGGCGCTTTTGATAGTTTTGTAGTTGAGTCAGCGTGCATTTGCAAGTGTGGTCAGGGTCACCGAAATAGCCGCACGGACAGGGGTTCATCGTGGCAATAAGTGTAAAGTTGGCGGGGTATGTAACATGTTGATGGGTTCGGGATATGGTAATTGTTCCGTTTTCTAGGGGCTGCCGGAGTGATTCAATTACATCTCTAGAATATTCCGGTATTTCATCTAGAAATAGAATGCCATGGTGGGCAAGCGAGATTTCGCCTGGTTGAGAGTGTGCTCCTCCACCGATAATGGAGGAACGGCTGGCTGTGTGGTGTGGCGTGCGGAATGGACGTTGTTGGTAATTATGGTTACTAGTGTTGGATAAGGAATGGATTTTTGCAATTTCAACTTGTTCTTCTGGTGTTGGCGCAGGTAAGAGGTTGGATGCGGCTTGAGCTAGTAAGGATTTTCCAGTGCCGGGCGGACCAGTGAGGAGGAGATTATGATGCCCAGCGATAGCAATAGCAAGGGCACGCTTGGCGATGTTTTGCCCGTAGATGTCATCCAAAGTGGGGTAGGTCTGTTTATCATCTGTTAATTTATTTTTTACAACGTTAGGAGGGGCAGACTTGATTTGGATTTGACCTTTGAGATGTAAGAAGAGCTCCAATAAATTAGTAACTCCATAGATTGTGATGCCTTTGATAAGAGAGGCTTGTTGTAGATTATCCCGTGGTAGAAAAATTGCGGTATAGCCGGATTTCTTCGCAGTCTCAATGATATTAATAATGCCACGTACAGGCCGTATTTGGCCGTCTAAGGCCAGTTCGCCCACAAAAAGCATATGAGCTATGTTTTGTGGTAAAAGTTGCTCAGAAAGCACGAGAATGGCCAATGCGATTGGTAAATCGAGGTGGGAGCCGTCTTTGGATAGTTCAGCCGGTGCAAGACTGATTGTAACTTTGCGCATGGGGAAGTCGAACCCGGAGTTGGCTAGCGCCGCACGTACGCGTTCGCGTGATTCAGAGATGGTTTTGTTTGCCATACCAACGATGTTAAAACAGGGAAGACCACGGTTAGAATCACCTTCGACTTCTACGATGCGTCCATCGTATCCTTGCGGGATGGCGGAATATACTTTTGCAATCATGCGCTTAGCCTACCACAGTTCTGATAATTTTTACAACAAAAATCGACGATAGATAGCGATTTTCTATTTTATATCTATAAAATTAATTTCTACAACGTTGGTTTGAGTACAAAAATTATGCCAAAATGCTACGATTAAAATTTTTTAATGTTAATTTTACAAATATAGATAGGAATAGGTGTAGGAGTAATTTTAACATTCTATCCCTTGAAACCTCTTGTGATTTAGACAATGGCGTGTTATACTGGATCTAGTTGGGGCTGACAAAGCTTAGACGAATTATTAACAGATATCAGGCATGTCGAATAATACACGTAAGTATCTAAATAAGTCAGAAAAATACGACTAAGCACGTGCTTTACGCACCTGCATTTGCTTAAGATTTAATTTAAGCTGGTCCAAAGTCGAGTTTCCGTAGACTGCGGATTATTAGATTACGGTAATAAGGCGAGGGGAGTGATCACCCTAAGTCCGACAATGTAGATCAGGGCACTTATAGTTTTGTTACTTGCAGCTATGGGAATTTGCCGACGAAACAAGTAACTAAGCATGTAGAATGATATCATGAAGATTTTTCGGACCCGGAGGCAGTATCCGGCAGCTCCACCAAAACGCAAAGATGAAGACTCGTTAGAGTCTTTTTTGTGGTCGAAAATACAACGGTTTGCCTGTGGAAAACTTCACTAAAAATTATAAAAAAATTGTACAAAATCCTATTGACTTAAGCATTTATTGGCCATATAATAGAGACAGTTCTTGAATAAAAATATTACTCAGGAACCAAAAATAAAAACTTCAGTCCTTAACGATTAGGACTTAAAAATAGCCAAAATAACTCCACACTCTACGAAAGACCGGTTTTCCTCGCAGTTGCCGGTCTTTCTCTTTTGTAATGAAATATGCTATAATGTACAGTGGAAGCGTGGCCGAGTGGTTGAAGGCGCACGACTCGAAATCGTGTGGGCAGCAATGTCTCGGAGGTTCGAATCCTCTCGCTTCCGCCAGGAAGTAAAATCATCATGCCAGAGGTATGGTGATTTTACTTTTCTGTAAGAAAAGTAAGGATTTGAACCTCGAGGTTCGTTATCGAGCGTAGCGAGATGCGGAACGGAGTGAAGCCTTCCTCTCGCTTCCGCCAGGGAATTAACTATTATAGAACTGAGACCATACTAAATAGTATGGTCTCAGCAGGTAAGGGGGTATGTAAAGATCGGGCAAACAAAGTATAGACATTTTAGTAAAAACTTGCTAGGATAGAATTATAGTTTTGGTTTACTTCAGGCGCTTGCCTGAAGTAATTTTTGTGCGGACATACATTGCTGCAATGGCGCATAAAAGACGAATTCGTAAGAATAGTCTGACCATACCCCCTCCTTTCCCACCGCGCTGGCGAAGTCAATGTGCCTGGGGACTTTGTTTACCCTGACCACAGCCTATCATGATTTGTCAGAAATTAGCAAACACAAGCATGATCAAACTGCAAAATAGGAAGCTCTTAACGTTATTGTTGTAAAGATTACAACAATAAAATCGGGGGATATAACAGGGGTAAAATACTGTATGTTGTGATAATTACAACAATATTTTGGGTAAAAACTATTGAAAACTTAGCATAAGCGTGCTATGATGAAGACAGTTCAATTCAGAACACAAAAACGAATCACAAAAAGCAAATTAACATAAGATTGAGAGCAGCAAGCGAATTCCACAGGCGAAAAGGTAATTTCTAGCCATAAATTACACTCTTAGGAATTACCTAAAGCTTGCGGAATCACCATGTGTGAGTTCTCAGAAAGGGAACAGCAAGTAACCTTTGGGAAGGAGATGGGTCAAACCCCGTTGACTTCACTGGGGTGATCGTCACCATCCTACCGTACAAATCTGCGGGAATGGTAGCCAGTTTCAGAGCCGTCCTTCGGGAACGCTTCTGGTAGCTGACTTGCCAGGGATTATCACTCACGATCGCCCCGATGGAACCGAAAGACTACCGTTTGGGTAGCCTTGAGGCTCCTAGGGGTATTCCGATAATCTTTGACGAGCCGATTTTACGCTGTAACTTTCTTGAATAATCACCTGGCCGCCCGTGAGAAATGCCTTCAGCATCTAAGGTAGGAGCATGTCATAGTAATGCAAAGACTGATAAAATGCACAGGGAATTTCGAGGGAACACTTGCAAGCGCGTTGGTAAATATTTTCTGTTTGCACCTTGACACAAAATAGAACAGAAGTATAAGCCAATTAGGACTATGCCCCACTACTAGTGGAGCGGTCAAATAAGAGAATGGGAACGAGTTGTGGCCCAAAGTAACAATGTGTTTTTCGCCAGATAACTCACCCATTCTCACCTTGTTTTTTCTTATCTTTAGAGGTGTTGGGGGTTTACAGAAAAGGGGAATTCTGTGATATAATAAGCTTATGTCAAAACGTTTAATTCCAGTACTTAGTTTGCTTGCGGCAGTAATTTTGCTTACGATGTTGAATTTCACGACTCCTACCGGAATTGGTCCACTCGGTGTTTTGGTATTTTTTACAACGTTTTATGTTTTGATGTTTGGCTTAGCGGTGGGGATTGTAAAAATCTTTGCGAAACTGATGGGAAAACCTATGGGGCGCAAAGGCTACCTCTATGGCGTAGTAATCGCTTTTGGCCCGATTATGCTAATGCTAGCACAGTCACTCGGGTCAATTAGCCTTTTGACGGTTACCTTAACGGTGCTATTTGTACTGTTAGGGTGTTTTTTGGTGAGCAAGCGTTTAGCTTAGATAGAATTTATGATTAAAATTTGTGAACAAAACAGGCTAGATATGGTAAAATAAGCTTATGGATAATGGTCGTGTGCAAAAATTCCAGGTGAAGGAGACAAATTTGGGTATGGCTGCTGGGGCAGAGGGCCAGGATTTTGGTATAGTGATGCAAACGACTCCGGAACAAACACCCGTTATTTCTGCACGCGCGCGTGCAGAACAGCTTGGTTGGCGAGTGTTAACTGGAAGTCAAGAGGCGGCGCAAGAAATTGCACGAGATCAGGCAGAACTGGAACGCCCCGAGGAGTTTGTGGGTGTAGAAACGCCGTTACAGGTGGATGAGCGTTTGGCACGGGAGGAGGAGAACTTTCAGAACGAAATTAATCCAAAGCGGGATTTTGAGGCTAGGATTGCTCGTCGCGGAGAGGTGGCAATTGCGCAGGCAGCGATGAAAGAAGTTGAAGAAATTACGCGTAAAAAGAATTTCTCTCCGCTGGAAGTGGTGCGGGCATATCGTAAACTAGGTAACGAAGCCTTGAATAGTATGGAAGATCCGCATCCAATTGGTAGGGGGAATGGTTAATGCCGACTTGGGTCATATATATTATTGTAGTGGTATTGGTGGGCGTATTGGTTGGCGTGATTTGGAGCTGGCGGATTAACCGGCAGCGACGAGCCAAGAATTATGAGCGTGGGCTCAAGATGATCCCAATGTTGATTCATCTGCCACCATCGACGGACGACATTCAGGGTAATGGGCGTGATGAACGCGATGTGACTAACGAGGCTTTGAGTCAGGCGCAGGTGATGTATTCGATTATTGCTTCGACGGTGACAAAGGGTCTGAAAAGCCGAATTTTTGGTCAGCGGCATATGGCATTTGAGATCGTGGCAGCGGAAGGCTTGATTAAATATTATGCGGTGGTGCCGGCGGTAATTGTGGAGACGGTGAAGCAGGCGGTAATTTCGGCATATCCATCAGCGCGGTTGGAAGAAATTGAGCCAGATAGTATTTTTTCTGAAGAAGTGACAACTGATCAGATTGCGGGTGGAGAGATGACCCTGAAAAAAGAATTCGTATTTCCGATTAGTACTTATGAAGATAGTCAGCGTGATGCAAGTCTCGGAATTTTGAACGCGATGTCGGTAACCAAGGCAGGTGAGGGAATTGCTGTACAAATTTTACTACGACCAACGGATGGTGGCTGGACTAAGCGGTCTGAGGAATGGGTACAAAATTTAAAAAATGGTAAAAAAGTGGCCGAAGCGGGCAAAAGGGCAGCCAATGAGATTGTGCTTTTGATTAAAGATTTTATACAGGCGTTCTGGCGACCGCCAGATGAACACGAAAAGTATGAAAAAGATCCGTTGACGAATTTACAGCAGGAACAAATTGCAGCAATCGAAAATAAGACCAAATATCCAGGGTTTGAGACATTGATTCGTATCGTTTCAAGTTCCAAGACTAAAGAGCGTTCTGAAGCAATGTTGGGCGGGGTGGTGGCAGCATTTGCGCAATTTGATTCGCAGAATTTTAATGGATTCCAGTATGACATGTTGAAGGACATGCGCAAACTAACAGTAGACTATATTTTCCGACTTTTCCCACAAAGCGCGGATCGCACTATATTAAATAGTGTGGAATTGGCATCGATTTTCCATTTGCCAGCGCAAAACGCGATTCCGACTTCGCAAGTGGAGCGCCAGGCCACCAAACAAGTGGACGGACCGGCGAAGTTGGTGACTGATGGTGTACTTTTGGGTGTGAACGAGTTTCGTGGGGTGCAAAAGGAAATTCGGTTATCTGAAAATGACCGGCGACGCCACACTTATGTGATTGGTTCTACTGGTATGGGTAAATCAGTTTTGCTGACTAATGTAGCGTATCAGGATATGGTGGAGGGGCGAGGGTTTGCCTTTATTGATCCACATGGTGATGCTGTGGAACTTTTGCTCTCAAAAGTTCCGGAGAACCGGATTGACGATATTATTTACTTTGATCCGGCAGATATTGAGCATCCGATTGGGATGAACATGTTTGAGTTTACTACGGCCGATCAGAAAGACTTCATTGTGCAAGAGGGGATTAACATGTTGCAGAGCCTGTTTGATCCAAATAATCAGGGTTTCTTTGGGCCAAGAGGGCAGCATATGTTTCGCAATGCGGCACTACTCCTGATGAGCGATCCTAATGGTGCAACTTTTATTGATATTCCGCAGTGTTTTACTGATCCGGCATTCGTGAAGGAAAAGTTGCAGTACGTGACTGATAAAGCGGTGTATGATTATTGGACCAAGGAGTTTCCAGCTTCGCAAAAGAGCAATGATGCAGGCGAGGTGATTACTTGGTTCTCGTCCAAGTGGGGGCCATTCCTTAGCAACACCATTATGCGAAATATTTTGGGGCAACGCAAGAGCGGTTTCAATATTCGCGAAATTATGGATAGCAAGAAAATATTCTTGGTGAACTTGTCAAAAGGTCGTTTGGGCGATATTAACTCACAATTGCTTGGTATGATCTTGGTGATGAAATTCCAACAAGCAGCGATGAGCCGGGCGGATATTCCTGAGGATGAGCGAAAAGACTTCTGTCTGTTTGTGGACGAGTTTCAGAATTTTGCGACTGAGAGTTTTGAGTCGATTTTGAGTGAGGCGCGGAAATATCGGCTTAATTTGTTCTTGGCAAACCAATTTATGACCCAGCTGACGGATAAGATTCGCGAGGGAATCTTGGGTAACGTGGGTACGATTATGTCGGGACGTCTTGGCGTGACTGATGCGGAATTAATGGAGAAAGCGTTTGCGCCAGTATTTAATGCGGAAGACCTACACAAACAAGGGAATTACCAGGCGATTGCGACGGTGATGATGTATAACATCCCAAGTGCGCCTTTTACGATGAAATTATTGCCGCCGATGGGCGAGGCGAATCCAGAATTGATGGAGACGATGAAGATTTATACGGCAACCAAATACGGTCGTACGCGGGCGGAGGTGGAATACGAGATCCAGGAGCGCTGGAAGACTGCGGAGCGGGCAGAAAAGGCCGCTGCGGCGATGTCAGAAGGCCCTGAAGGCAAATCTGGGGCGGATAACGTTAGTACTAAGTCGAGTGGTGGTAGCTTCTTGGATAATTGGCGTAAGCGACGCGCAGAAGTGGCGGCGCAGAAGGCGGAAAGTGTGCCAGAAATGGTAGATGAGGCCGAAACTGAAGTCCTAAAACCTGTGAATGGCAGTGCAGAAACGACAGACCAGACAGAACCTGATGAAGCGGTATTTAAGGTGAAGCGCTAAAAAATCCTCCGCCAAAGCGGAGGATGAGGGTGTCTATTGTTGGGGGTGCTAAATAATAGTTAAGGTTTTGTCACTACAATAAGTGGTTTTGATAAAATCAATTTGCATTTCGCAGAAGCCATAAGGATTTTTGTCCAAGTATTCCTGAGCAATCTCGAGATTGCCGGATTTAGTGTTACAAAATCCGGCAAGGATCCATGACGACATAATCTGTTTTAAGGTTGTTTCATCAGTGAATTCCGACATGAGTGCTTGACGCCCCGCATCAGTGATGGCTCTTGGACTGATGGAAAAATTAAGGATAAAGAAGGCTTGATAGAGATTACCAACGTTTGGTTCAGGGACATCAGACGGTTTGGGGGACCAAGAGAATATCTGGTGCCATCTGGGTCTTGCATGCTTTTGTGGGGGAATGGGTGAGTAGCTATAGACTAAACATAATTTAAGAGATTGCTGTACAGGAATGAGCTCATAGTCGTATTTTGTAGTATTAAGGTAAAGCTTCTGCTCCCCAGCAATAATTGCTAAAGTATCCTGACAGATTTCACTTACGAGACATAGCATGTCGGTAGTAATATAAATGCTCTCGTATGCGCCAGTAACTTTTTGCAAGATTAGTATGAGCGAAGCGAACATGCAGAACGCAAGACAGACCCAACTGAATATTATGACTGGTTTTGCGAACTCTAAATCAAGAGCTTTTAGCACGGACAATATGCAGCTACAGATTATGCCGCCTATACCCGTAATAGTGAAGATCGTTAATAGGGCTAATTGAATTTTACGAAAGCGTTCACTACTGTGTAAAATTATGGCTGAGTTATCATGGTAAATTTCCATAGGGAAGGTAAACCCCTTTCTGATTTTCTCGGATATCCCGGCGACACTGTTAATGAACAATAGACGATATGATTATAACATATTTCGTAAGATTTCCAAAAAATAACCTCATCCTAATCGGACGAGGTTTCGTTTAGGGCCATGGCTTTATATTGTCGCCAAAGTTCATAGTTATGATTGCATAGCAGGCATGGTGGCCAATAGCGATCTAGCTGGTCGATGATTGCTTTTTCGTTCTCTAGCTGTTTTCTCAGCCTTCTTTCTTTTCGGCATAATTTTGGACAGAATTTCCAAGCCTTTTCCTCTCTTTTCCGCAAATTAGATGTGAAAATGAGGGTTATCGCAAGAAACTTGGCCTCGTCTGTATGAGAAGGTGATAAATTAAGGCGATCATAGTCGCGCTGCACGTCATCTTCAAATGATGTTTTGCAGTGTTTGTCTATAATTTGTTCCTTCTCGGTTTGAGCATTTTGTAACTCTTCAGATATCTGCTTGTACTTTTGCTCATGTTTTGATTTCTCTATAATACATAATTGCATTATGTAGCGCTCGCGCACGTAGCAGGTAATTACATCAGCAAGCAAACTTAATATAAGAGTTAAACCAAGAGCCCCTAAAACCTTTAAAATTATCATTCGCACTCCCCCTATCTGAAATGATTCACACTTGCAACGGTTGATCATTGCACTATTAATAATTATAACATATAACGATTACTTCGTGCGCAGCGGGTTTATTGATCCGCCCATTACCGCTGGTTCTTTCCGGAACGCTAGCTACGAAGGCCGATGTTGGTCGTCGCTGGCGACCTCGACGGCTACGCACGCTCATGACCTTGTCTTCAATACGGGCGTCGACCCGTCGAGCATAGGTAATCGTTACGTCGGTTTCCCCCTCCGCTGCCTTAGTACTGTATTAGACATGTAGGAGTACGAGTAAGCAGGAGATAAGAAAGTGCTTTCTTATCTCCTGCTTCGAGTCGACGCTATGTCACATAACATAGTTATGTGACATGGAGAGAAAGGCAAAAGTCCTGTAGCGATATGACATTTTGTTTGGAATTCAAAAAGCATAAACCTCTTGTAACATCAAACTGCCTGTGCTATGATAGAGACAAATAAACAGAGTTTGGAGAAAAAGAAAATACGGGCACAAAATGTGAGTGTTTTTGTGCAATAAAAACATAAGAATTTTAGTTGTTTTTGATGTAATACATCTTATATACGATGTATTGTGTTTGTATGTGTATTGTATTGTATTTGTATATACAATGTATATACAAATGTTGTAGGAAAAACTTTCAGGATTTGAAGGTTGTACATACAATGTATAGATATTGTATGTAGGAAATGATGAATTTGTATTGCAATTGTAATGACAATGTATTACAATTGTAGTAAATGGGAGGAAAAATAGCATGGCGATGAAACCACGAGCCAAAACAGGGGCGAAAACAACAACGAAGTCTGAGACTACCCCTGTTATTAAAGAATTAGAAAAGTCATCAGCTTTAACCAAGATGACGACCGTAAGTTTTCGGACGCGGCAGGTACTGAAGAAGAAGGCCGAAGCGGTGTTTGAGGACATGGGCATTAGCACTAGTGCGGCAATTAATATGTTTTTGACGCAGGTAGTGCGTGAGAAGGGGATGCCGTTCCAGCCAAGCGCAAGGAAGACGGAAGCAGAATCTAGTACTGCAGTGAAACCGGTGAGTGATATGGATTTGGCACTTGAAGAGCTTTGGAATGAGCTCTAGTTACCCCAAAGGTTGACTTTATTAGGGATGTGCGCTAAAATATAGAGGTAAATAAGTTGAGGTACATCTGAATGTCGGCAAAACAAACAAGTGATGGGCACGAATACGATAGTTCACAAATCCAGGTTTTGGAAGGCTTGGAGCATGTTCGGATTCGTCCGGGTATGTATATTGGCTCTACGGGTTTTGATGGTTTGCATCATTTGCTGAAAGAGATTGCTGACAACTCAATTGACGAGGCGATTGCTGGCTTTGCCACAAAAGTTGATATTACGATCCAGGCGGATGGTGGTATTCGAGTAGATGATAATGGTCGTGGTATTCCGGTAGACATTCACCCTAAGACCAAAAAGTCCACCCTCGAGACGGTTCTGACAGTTTTGAATGCTGGTGGTAAGTTTGGTGGCGGTGGCTACAAGGTGAGCTCTGGTTTACACGGCGTGGGCTCGTCTGTAGTAAACGCGTTGAGTACAAAAATGATTGCTGAGGTGCGCAAAGATGGTAAGGTGCACCATATTGAGTTTGAACTCGGTAAGACTCAGGGCAAGGGGCTAGAGGTTGTTGGTGAGACGGATGGTAAGGGAACTACGATTATCTTCTATCCAGATCCAGCGATTTTTAAGGAAACGACAACCTTTGATTATAACTGGGTCTCAAATTATGCGCGACATCAAGCGTATTTAACCAAGGGCATTTTGATTACCGTCAAAGATGAGCGCACGGGTGCGCGTGAAAGTTTTTACTTTGAAGGTGGTATTCGAAGTTATGTACGTAAGTTGAACGAGGGCAAAGAAGTGCTTTCGGATGATATTTTCTACGTCGAAAAACAAATTGAGGATTCTGAAGTTGAAGTTGCTTTGCAATATAATGATACATATGCTGAGACAATTAAGCCATTTGCCAACAACGTTTTGACACCAGATGGCGGTATGCACGTGGTGGGTTTCCGCACGGCGATGACGCGGGTAGTAAATGATTATGCACGTAAAAATGGTTTGCTCAAAGAAAAAGAGCCAAACTTGACAGGTGATGATATTAAAGAAGGCTTGACGGCGGTGATTTTGGTGAAGTTGCCGGATCCGCAGTTTGAAGGCCAGACCAAGAACAAGCTTGGCAATCCGGAAGTTCGTAGCTATGTGGATAAAGTGATGAGCGAATACTTTGCTTATTACTTGGAAGAAAATCCAGCTGTAGCCAAGAAGATTGTTGGCAAAGCAACGTTGGCGGCGCGGGCGCGCAAAGCGGCGCGGGCGGCGCGCGATAATGTAATTCGTAAGGGCGCCTTTGACGGGCTCAATTTGCCGTCGAAACTGGCGGATTGTTCAAGTCGCGATCGCAAGGAATGTGAACTCTTCATCGTAGAGGGTAACTCGGCGGCAGGCTCAGCCAAAGAGGGGCGCAACCCGCAAATTCAGGCAATTTTGCCTTTGCGTGGTAAGGTTTTGAACACTGAGCGTGCGCGGTTGGATAAGATGTTGGCCAATCAAGAGTTGGTGAGTTTGATCAAAGGCTTGGGTGTGGGGATTGGTGACCAGTTTGACTTGGATGGTCTCAGATACGACAAGATTATCTTTATGACCGATGCCGATGTCGACGGTTTACATATTGCGACGCTTTTGATGACATTTTTCTTCCGCTATATGCCAGAAGTGATTAAGGCGGGTCACGTGTATTTGGCAAAACCGCCGTTGTTTGGTCTAACTAAGGGTACGGGAAGCAATCGTAAGATTGATTACGTGTATGATGAGGTGGCGCTAGAAAAGAAGCTTGCAGAGAAGATTGAGGAGCGTAAGGCGGCGGGGACCAAGATTGATCCTGAGCAGGAAAGATTTAAGCAGGCTGGCTATACGGCGCAGAACCGCTTTAAGGGTCTTGGCGAAATGGACGCCAAGCAACTTTGGGAAACTACGATGGACCCAGAAAACCGGATTTTGGTACAAGTGCACATTGAAGACGCTGAGAAATGTGATGCAGTATTTACAAAGCTGATGGGTGATCAAGTAGATTTGCGTAAGAACTTTATTCAGGCTGGGGCAGCGACGGTTGACCTGGATGAACTGGACTTTTAAGGAAAGGATGAGCGATGGCAAAAGATGATGAATTAGACCAAAAAAATCTCCAGGGCGTACCAGAGCCTGAAGGCGCAAAAGATGGTGTGGAGGGGAATGATACCGCACTTGAGAGCAAAAGCGTAATGTCGGACAATACTGAAGAAACAGGGGTGGTAGTTGATGGAATTGAGCAAAAAGCCGTAGAAAGCACCATGGAAAGCTATTTCCTAAGGTACTCTATGTCTGTTATTATCGATCGTGCTTTGCCGGATGTGCGTGACGGTCTGAAACCAGTGAACCGTCGTATCTTGTACGCCATGAATAAGAATGGTTGGAAAGCGCCACATGCGACAGTAAAGTCAGCCCGTATCGTTGGTGAAGTGATGGGTAAATACCACCCGCACGGCGACTCTTCGATTTACGATGCTATGGTGAACCTGGCACAGAATTGGAAAATGCGTTATACCTTGGTAGAGGGGCAAGGTAACTTCGGTTCAATGGACGGTGATGACGCGGCTGCTTCAAGGTATACTGAGGCGCGCATGGATAAGGTGGGGGCGGAGCTTTTGACCGACATCGAAAAGGAAACTGTTGATTTTCGGGATAACTTTGACGGCTCTGAACAGGAACCCGTGGTGTTGCCGGCGGCGGTGCCAAATATCTTGCTGAATGGTCAGATGGGCATTGCCGTAGGTATGGCTACAAATATTCCGCCACACAACCTGTCAGAGGTGATTGATGCTACGGTGGCACAAATTGACGATCCAGAAATTAGTTTGGATGGGTTGATGCAGCACGTGAAGGGTCCAGATTTTCCAACTGGAGCTGAGGTTTACGGTGGTGCGCCAATGAAGCAAGCTTATGCTACCGGTAAAGGTTCGGTGACAATTCGGGCCGTAGCGAATATCGAAGAGCGCAAGAATGGCCGCTATAGCATTGTGATTACCGAAGTGCCTTACGGTATGAGTAAGGAGGGTTTCATCGAAAAAGTGCGTGAGTTGGTGTTGGCTAAAAAGCTAGATCACATTGCCGATGCGCGTGATGAGTCGGCTCGAGGCAAGATTCGTGTAGTAGTGGAATTAAAGAAAGATGCTTTCCCGAAGAAGATTTTGAATCAGCTGTATCGCATGACGGGATTGCAGACGGCGTTCCATTATAATATGTTGGCTTTGGTGGATGGGGTGCAGCCGCGGATTTTGGGGCTTAAAGAGATTTTGGCCGAATTCATTAAACACCGTCAGAAAGTGGTGCGTCGCCGCACGGAATTTGATTTGCGCAAAGCCAAAGAACGTGCTCATATTCTCGAAGGTTTGAAGATCGCTTTAGATAATATTGATGAAGTAATCAAGACGATTCGTGAGAGTTACGACGACGCGGATAAGCGCTTGATGGAGCGGTTTGGTCTTTCAGAGATTCAGGCGGCAGCGATCCTTGCAATGCAACTCAGACGGTTGCAAGGTCTAGAACGCGATAAGATTGAAGACGAATTGAAGCAATTACATGATTTGATTAAGCGTTACGAAGAAATTTTGGCGAGCGAGACTGAGATTCTGAACGTAGTGAAGACTGAGCTCTTGGCAATGAAAGAAAAATATGGTGATGCTCGCCGTAGTAAAATCTTTAATCATGAAGTTGGCAAGTTCTCAGAGGAAGAATTGATTCCAGATGAAGAAAGCGTAATTTTGCTGACGACCGAGAATTACATGAAGAGGGTGTCGCAAGGTGATTTTAAGCGTCAGAATCGGGGCGGTAAAGGTCGCAAGGGCATGACTACTAAAGATGAAGATGTGATTGCTCAAATTGTGACGGCCAGTTCGCATGATTTCTTGCTCTTCTTTACCAATCAAGGACGAATTTTCCGGATGAAAGCTTATGAAGTGCCACAGGCGTCGTTGACGGCTAAGGGTACGGCGGCCGTGAATCTTTTGAATATGCACCCAGATGAGAAGGTGACAGCGATTATTAAACAGGGTGAGAACCCGGACGGCTATCTCTTTATGGCTACCAAGAAGGGAACGATTAAGAAGACGGCCGTGAAGGAATACTTGAATATTCGTGCGAACGGTTTAGTAACAATCAAACTTGATCCGGGTGATGAGTTGAAGTGGATTCAGGAAACCACGGGGGCAAATGATGTAGTTATCTCTACTTCGGCGGGTCAAGCAATGCGGTTTAATGAGCAGGATGTACGTAGCATGGGGCGGGCTGCTAGAGGAGTGCGCGGTATTCGGTTGCGACCAAAGGATGAAATTGTCGGTATGGATGTGATTCATGATCGTGGTCAGAAATTGCTGGTGATGTCGGCAAATGGCTATGGTAAGGCGACTTTGGCTGAGCAGTTCCCAGCGCATAAGCGGGGTGGTGTTGGCATTCGCGTGGCAGGAGTGACAACTAAGACTGGTCCAATTGTGGCGGTACACACTTTGGATCCGGCTGCTAAGGAGGTAATTATGATGTCGACCAAGGGGATTGCTATCCGGGTGGCGGTAGCTGATATTCCAACGTTAGGTCGTGCGGCGCAGGGAGTGCGCATCATGAAGATGAATGATGGTGACACTGTTGCTTCAATTGGTCTAGTGCTGCCAGATGAAGAAGAAACAGGTGATAAACCCGAAGGGAAATAGAATTTAACAGGGGTGAATACGGATTGAACTAGTACAGGCTGTACTAGTTCAATTTTTGCGTGAGAAATCGGCTTGTCAGAAAGGTACTATTATAATAAAATATATCATATCGTTATATGGACGGCTTATGCCGTTGCGCGTCTTTAAAGTGCTTATGCTTAAAGCTGGTAATAATATATT
>CASXXK010000004.1 GCA_949480205.1 uncultured Candidatus Saccharibacteria bacterium | reverse complement strand
AATGACGGACGGATGCGAGGTGATGTCTGAACTACCAGAAAAACAAATCAAGCGACTACGCGGCCTAATCCAAGAGGCCGAGACCAACCTTGCCGCCGCTAAAGAATTATTAATATCCGTGCTTGGTGACGGTGAAGCTATCACCGCTCCGCGCGATACCGTCGTTTCTAGCCCCGAGGGCAAAGTAATTGAAGGTGTCTTTGATGGTCAAATCATGATTGGCCCGGACGGCAAAAACTATCCCGTTCCAGCCAACTATGCTTCCAAATCTAAATTGATTGAGGGTGATATTCTCAAGCTCACCATCACTCCAGAAGGTCGTTTCCTCTACAAGCAGATCGGACCAGTGGAGCGTAAAGCTGTAATTGGCACTCTGGTGCATCACGACGACAAATATTATATCGAAGTTGGTGGTCGTGAATACGAAGTTTTGTACGCTTCAGTGACTTATTTCCATCTGCGCGAAGGCAGCCAAGTTTCTGCCATCATTCCCGCCAATAATGAACAAGCCGCCTGGGCCGCCGTCGAGGCTGCCTTGTAGATGGCTACCACCAAGAATAATTCAGCTGACCAAGCAAAAATTGCTCAGCCCAAAGTTTTATACCGTAAATATCGTCCGACCAGGCTCGAAGACGTCGTAGGGCAGGAACAAATCACTTCCGTCCTCAGCAACTCACTCAAGGCCGGCAAAATTGCACATGCTTATCTTTTTATTGGTCCGCGCGGTACCGGCAAAACATCGGTGGCGCGTATTTTTGCACACGCCGTCAACGGGTTTGATTATCAAGTTGAAGACAATTACCTTGATATTATTGAAATCGACGCCGCCTCTAACACTGGTGTTGATAACATTCGTGAACTGCGTGAAAAGGCCATCATCGCACCAACCGCTGGCAAATACAAGGTTTATATCATCGACGAAGTCCACATGCTCACCAAATCTGCCTCTAATGCCTTGCTCAAAACCCTTGAGGAGCCACCCGAGCACGTGATTTTTATCATGGCCACCACCGATGCTTACAAGGTGCCAATCACCATCTCTTCACGCACTCAAGTACATACGTTTAAACTGGCAGCACCAGAGGTGATGCAGGCTCACTTACGCAAAATCTCCGATGCTGAGGGTATCAAAATTAGTGACGATGCGCTAGGGATTGTAGTGCGTCGTGGCGGCGGATCTTTCCGTGATTCACTTAGTTTGCTCGACCAAATTGCCAGCCTCGCAGATGACAAAAGCGAAATTACCGCCGAAATGCTTAATCAGGCTCTAGGCTTGCCCGAAGAACAGGCAGTTTCCGGTCTCCTAGAAGCTTATTCGGCCGGAGACACAGATAAAATCCACCAAATTCTCCAAAATTTGCTTAATACGGGGCTCAAACCCGAAACTATCGCCAGTGAACTAATCGCCGCCATTGTAGCAACGCCGCAACCCGCTGTTTTACCCCTTTTGGCAGAACTACCCGCCGTCCAACCGCCCTTTCCCGAAGCAAAGCTCTTGTTGGCACTCCTCAGTGGCAACAATTCCATTCAGAGTCAAAAGCCAGTCATTTCCGCCACCCCTGTTACGCCGCCAAAAGCCGCTCCTAGCGTTCCAAAATCCGCAGCGCCGTCCCACCCAGAAACACCAGCCAAAGCCCCAGAAGCGCCTCCTGTGGCCTCTGAGAGCCATTCCGCTTCCGACAAGACTCCCAAAATGCCGTCTGTAGCGGCTCCAAAAGCCGCCCCTGGAGACTTTGATTGGAACACATTTATTGAGGCAGTGCACCAAGAAAATGATGCTATCTATACCCAACTAGGCAAAGTTGACTATAAATACGAAAACGGCACGCTGCACCTCTACCCAGACAAGCGCTTCACCAAAACTATTCTCGAAAAACCTGGCAACCGCCAGATCATTGACCAACATTTAGGCGGCGCTAGCCTGATAATTCATGAAGTTGGCGAACTTCAAGCTCCTCAAGATAGCCAAATCTCACAAATTTCTGCTATAATGGGAGGAGTAAAAGAGGTGAAAGAAGATTTACCCTTCTAGAGTGGGCACACCTCGACAGAAGGAGGTATCGTGGAGACATCCCATGCGCAAGATGGCGGGCGCGTTCCGCCGCAAGATCTAGAAGCCGAGAAATCATTGCTTGGGGCGATTTTGCTATCCGATAAGTCTTTTCCAGACATCCTCACCATCGTCCAAGCTAACGATTTTTACGACCCCCGTCACGTCGACATTTTTCAGGGAATGACCACACTCTACAACAATCACCGCCCCATCGACCTCATGACGCTCACGGCCGAACTTAAAGACAAAAAGCAGCTCAAAGCCATTGGTGGCGCACCTTATCTGACCGAACTTACCAATTTTGTGCCTACCGCCTCACACGCCGATGCTTACGCCGACATCGTAGCTCAAGCCGCCATCCGTCGCCGGCTCATCGACGTAGGTACCGAAATCGCCATCGCTGTTTATAACAACACAGGTAAAATCGAAGAATTAGTTGGCGAAGCCGAGCAGAAGTTATTCTCCGTTTCCAATAAGACTGTAAAAACAGATTATAGCGCCCTGGGTGATCTCTTGGTGGATGCCTACGACCGTATTGAAGAATTACACCGCAACAAAGGCGCCTTACGCGGGCTCAAAACCGGCTTCCACGATCTCGACAATAAAACCGCCGGCTTCCAGAAAGGCGACCTCATTATCATTGGCGCCCGCCCGGCCATGGGTAAAACTACTTTCGCGCAAAATCTTGCCTATAACGTCGCCACTCGCAACGGGGAGCATAGTGGCGTACTGTTCTTCTCGATGGAGATGGCCAAAAACGAAATCGTTGACCGCATGATTTCTGATATCGCGGGCGTGGATGCCTGGAAAATTCGTACCGGTAATGTCTCAGATGAGGATTTTGCCCACATCGGCGATGCGCTCGGTGACCTTGATGAAGTACCAATGTATATCGACGACACCAGCTCTATGACCATCTATGACCTCTCCAACAAAGCTCGCCGCGCCGCCCACGACCACAATATTAGTATGGTCATCGTGGACTATCTTCAGCTTTTGCAAGGTTCTGAGCGCTACGCCGGCAACCGTGTGCAAGAGGTGACCGAAATCTCCCGTGGTCTCAAAACTCTTGCCAGGGAACTAGAGATTCCCGTAATTGCCCTAGCTCAGCTCTCTCGTGGCGTTACCGGCCGTGATGACCCCCGCCCCGTACTCTCTGACCTCCGTGAATCCGGTTCTATCGAGCAAGACGCCGACCTCGTGATGTTCTTGCATCGCCCTGATTATTACAAACAGAATAATGACGATTTTGTTCCCACCAATATTACCGAGCTCATCCTGGCTAAGCATCGCCATGGGCCAGTTGGTAAAGTTGAACTCTATTTCCACCCCGAATTACTGCGCTTTATGTCACTAGACAAAGAACATCAATAAGTGCTATAATTCTTATGTGAAGAAACTTATTATTTCCAAACTCTTCCTTTATCGCCATCGTTTTGCAATTGGTTTTATTGTACTCGGTGCTGCCTATATTGGCATTCTTTTTGGATTGCCGCTCTTGGCGCCAAACGGGTTGTCCGAACTCGAAATGGAATCCGCTGCAGAATCTTATGCGCTAGATTTTGACTCGTTCTTCCGCGGCGACATCGTCAACCTGCCTTACCGCCTACTACAAAAACTTTCCATCATGACTTTTGGGCTGTCAATCTATTCAGTCAAATTGCCCAGCATCATCATCGGTACGCTACTAGGCTGCTTATTAATTTTGCTTCTCAACCGCTGGTTCAAGAGTAACGTTGCGCTCCTCGCTTCGATTCTGGCCGTACTCTCGGCATCGTTTTTATATCTTGCCGGATCAGGTACACCACTAATTATGCTGGTCTTTTGGCCAACTTTGCTACTCTGGCTCGGTTCCAAAATCCAAGGTGTTACCAAGCCTAAACCACTCTATTGTTTCGTATTTGCTTTTGCGCTTCTAGCTTCGATTTTTACCCCACACCTCATCTATCTAGCACTCTTTATCGTGCTTTTTGCTTTCTTGCACCCACATCTGCGCTTCACTATCAAAAATCTGCCTATCATACCACTAGTGCTCACGGTTTTTATCATTATCATTGGGGTCGCCGCACTCATAATGGCAGCTTTCATCAATCCGCCAATCATTGCCGAGATTCTTTTGGCGCCAAATCTCTCGCTTGAGCAATTCATTGGTAATATCCAAACTGCCTTCCTGCCGTTCTTTGCTTGGAATACAGCCCTGGACAGTGCTTTTCTCTCGCCCTTTATTGGACTAGCTTCAGTAGCATTAGCGGTTATCGGTCTGCTATCCACCACCAAAGGCTTTTTTGCCTCCCGCAACTCAATCGCTACCTGCCTCATCATCTTTACAATTATTCTCTCCGGATTTAGCCCTGAATCTGCTATTCTCATCTTGCTACCAATGGCAATCCTCATTGCGCATGGCTTGCGCTATGTACTAGCAAAATGGTACGACCTCTTTCCTGACAACCCATACGCACGCATTTCGGCCATTTTTCCAATTGGCCTCTTCCTGGGAATTATGATCATTGGTGGAATTAACCACTTCCTCTTTGGTTACCGTTATGTGCCAATGGTAGCGGATAAATTTAACAATGACATTTATCTAATCGAACATCAACTTCCACAGGAGTCTACACTCTACGTCATAGATGATGAAATTGCGTATAATTTTTACGCCATCCTGGAAATGCAAGGTGATTATAAAATATCTAATGCTTTCCCCGAAGATGAAACTGAGCTGCCAGCAACATTCGCCACCCTCGGTAGAATCGAGGACACTCCAGGCGAAATTAAGCGGATTATCACCTCGCCAAAATCACATAATTCTGATAGAATATACATATATAATACCGTATTGGATGAAAAGGAGTTATAAATGGGTGCAACTATGGACCAAATGAAGGTTCTTAATCAGCTACGTAAAGCGCAAAAATCTCTCAAGAACGAGATTGTCGAAGTTGAAGCCGGGGATGGTGCGGTTACTGTACAAATTACTGGCGAACTAAAAATCAAAAGTGTCAAAATTGATCCAGAGAAAATCGACCTCGACGATATCGAGGAACTTGAGCACTGGATTGAAGATTGTATGCGCGACGGTTATGCCAAAGCTCAAGAAATTGCCACCGATAAAATGAAACCCCTCATGGGTAATTTAAGTAATCTAGGTTTATAAGGAGCACACCGTGATAGATAAGATCGATCTTAGTGGTCACAATTATAAAGTTTCAGATAGCTTTAAAAAATACGCTATCAAGCGCATTGGTAAACTTGATCGTTTCTTACCTCGTGGTAGCAAGAAGGATATCGTCGCCAAAATCGTCGTGAGCGAAGTCGACCGGGCACACAACAACAAATATGAAATTTCCGTTGCTATGGAAATCCCTGGCGGAAAAGTTATCACTGCTAAAGACGAATGTTCTAATGTTTTTGCAGGTATTGATATTGTTGAAGCTAAGCTCAAAGGTCAAATTCGACGCTTCAAATTAGAGGCAACTCCACATTTGACCAAAAAAGGCCTCAAAAACTTGTTTATCAAGCGTGCCTAGAGTATAATTGAAGAAGTAAATTCTAGAGAACCCAGGAGATTCATATGGCCGAAAAGGGCAAAAAATTGCCAAAAATTGCGAAAAAATCCGTAAAAACTCCAAAAGAGAAGCAGCCAACCGACAAATTGGCTGACCGTACGGCTTTAACTAAATTCTTGCAAAGTGTTTTTGGTGACGCACAGAAGAAAATTCTTAAGCGCATGTACAAAAAAGCTTTGGAAATTGGCAAGCTTGAACCCAAATATGAAGCCATGTCCGATGAGGAGCTCGCTCGACAAACTACGGTTTTCAAAGAAAAAATCGGTAATAATGCGGATCAGAAAGCACTTGATGGCATCTTGGTAGACGCTTTTGCAGTCGCACGTGAAGCCGCCAAACGTAAACTCGGCATGCGCCCTTACGATGTGCAGTTGATTGGTGGTATGGTCTTGCACGAAGGCTGCGTAGCCGAGATGAAGACCGGTGAAGGCAAAACGCTTGTTGCTATGCTTCCAGCTTATCTTAATGCGCTCACCGGCAAAGGCGTGCATATTGTTACGGTTAACGATTATCTCGCTCAACGCGACGCCGGCTGGAACGCCCCAGTTTACCATTTCTTAGGCATTAGTGTTGGTGTAATTGTCAACCAGGCATCCTACGTCTACGATCCGGAATACGAAAATGAAGAACATGAAGACGAACGTTTCCGCCATCTAAAGCCCGCCACCCGCAAGGAAGCTTATGCAGCTGATGTTACTTATGGCACTAATAATGAATTTGGTTTTGACTACCTACGCGACAACATGGTCAGCGAGCCGCAGTATCTTCGCCAACGCGAACTAAATTTTGCCATCGTGGATGAAGTTGACTCAATTTTGATTGACGAAGCTCGCACCCCACTCATTATCTCTGCCCCAGCCGGCGATAATCCTGACGCCTATTATCAATTTGCTAAGGTCACCGCTCAGTTAACTCCCGAAGATTACGTTTTTGACGAAAAACGCCGGAGTGTCACCCTGACCGACAAAGGCGTTGAAAAAGTCCAAGATTTACTTGGCGTCAAAAACCTCTATTCCACCAAACACACGCGCCTAGTTTATCATCTTGAGCAGGCTCTACGTGCACAGGTGGTATTCCAGCGTGATAAAGATTACGTGGTCACCAACAGCGGCGATGTTGTCATCGTGGACGAACACACTGGTCGCTTAATGCAGGGCAGAAGGTACAACGAAGGACTCCACCAAGCCATTGAGGCCAAAGAAGGTGTCGCCGTCAAGCAAGAATCTATGACTCTTGCCACGATTTCTTTCCAAAATTTCTTCCGTCTCTACAATAAGTTGTCCGGCATGACTGGTACAGCTTTCACTGAAGCTGAGGAATTTCAACAAATTTATGCTCTTGATGTTATCCAAATTCCACCCAACAAACCAATTCAACGCGTCGATAAAGATGATTTAATCTATCGCACTGAAGCCGCTAAGCTCAAAGCAATTGCCGCCGAAATCAAGAAATATCATGATCGTGGTCAACCAGTCCTGGTTGGATCAGCTAGTATTGCTAAAAATGAGTTGATTGCTAAGTATCTTGATAGCCAGGGCATTAAGTATGAACTGCTTAACGCCAAAAATAATGAGCGTGAAGCTGCCATCGTCGCTAAAGCCGGCGAAAAAGGCGCTGTTACTCTTGCCACTAACCTCGCTGGACGTGGTACTGATATTAAGCTTGGCGAAGGCGTTAAGGAATTGGGTGGCTTAGTTGTAATTGGTTCAGAACGCCACGATAGTCGCCGAGTAGACAACCAGCTTCGTGGCCGTGGCGGTCGCCAAGGTGATCCTGGCACAACTCAATTCTTCGTCAGCTGCGAAGACGACCTGATGCGCATTTTCCAGGGCGACCGTATTGCTATGCTAATGTCACGTCTAGAAAGCATTGAAGGACCAGATGCGCCATTGCAAAACCGCATGATCACCAAAACCCTTGAATCTGCACAAAAACGTATTGAAGGTTTCAACTTTGATTCACGTAAGAACGTTGTACAATATGACAATGTTATCAATCGCCACCGTAAAGTGGTTTATGGCATGCGCCGCAAAATTCTTAATGGTGCCGACATCCATGATGAGATTAAACGCTTGATGAAAACCGCCATCGAAGATTTGACTAAAGATAGTTCCCGAGTAAACAAGAAATTCAATGAAGACTTTGCAGCCGTTTTTGACTTCAACCCTGAGTTAGTCGACAAAATCGGCAAAATGCGCAAAGAGCAAGATCGTTACAAAGCCGCATTAGCTGAACTAGAAAAACAGTACGCTGCTCAGGAAGAAAAATTCACTCCAGAAGTCATGCGCAAAATTGAGCGTGAAGTTTACCTCAAAGTACTCGACATGCTTTGGATGCAGCATCTTGAAAATATGCAACATTTACGTGAGGGAATTCACTGGCGTAGTATTGGTCAACGTGATCCTTTAGTAGAATATCGCAGCGAATCGCAAAAGCTATTTGACGGTCTCGAAAAGAATTTGCGCGAGGAGGTTCTACGCATCCTTCTCAGTATCACTCCACAAGAGGCGCATAGTGAAGGCGTGACCGATGGGCAAGAATACGACACTGAACTTACTAAAATGGCTGAGACTGCCACAGAAAAGGGCGTCAACGAAGTCTCTGCTGGAGAAAAGAATCTTGATAAAGAATTTAAGGACGGCGTTGAAAAAGCTGCTACCAATATCGCCAGTGGCGCCAATCATCAACGCAACGTGGCTCGCAAGAACAAGAAAAAGCAGCGTCAAAACAGAAAGAAAGGGAAACAGCGATAAAACACTCCGCCGAAGAGATTATCTTAGCTTCGGGTGCCAAGGGACTTTTGATTGACGTCCCCGACGCTAGCGTTATGAACACGAAATTCCAGTTTCGCGCCGGCATGCGCTATGCCAAAAACCCCGAAGTTTATGAAATTGCCCACATTGTAGAACATCTCGCCTTTGGTGCTAATGCCAAATATAGTAGCGAGCAAGCTTACGAAGCTGACTTTACCAAAAACGGCGCCTATCATAACGCCTGGACCTCCGACTTTTCAGTTTGCTACGAAAGCGAATGTGCTGATTTTGAATGGGATCGTATTTTAGAATTACAACAAGTTGCTATTACTCAACCCAAATTTAACGACGAAGAGCTGCAAAGCGAAAAGGGAAATGTCAAAGCTGAACTTACGGGTTACATGAACGATTATGGCCGCCTACTCTGGCCCAGACTGCAGCAAGCCATGGGAGAGCAAGTTCCAGTCTTGGCTGAACGCCTCAAAACAATTGGGAATATCGAACTTAAGGATATTCGTGAACATTATCGTCGGACTCACACTGCGCACAACATGCGCTTCATTATTGCCGGAAATCTACGTCACCGCAAACACAAAATCATCAAAGCACTCAACAGTTGGGGGCTCAAACCCGGCGAACGTTTCGAGATTCCTAATGACGAGCTTCGTTCTGCTACTCCAGTACTCATCCGGCGTAAAGACGCCACCAATATCACTTTTGGCTTTTCCTGGGCAGTTCCGCGCAAACTCAAACCCACCGAAGTTTATGCCATGAGCTGCCTTAATCATATCCTAAACGGCACAATGAATAGCCGCATTTTCGGCCAAGCGCGCAAAAATGGGTTGGTCTATGGTATGGGTAGCGATATTAATAATGGTTGGCACAATACCTCCTGGGATTTTGACGGCGAAGTTAATGCTGAAAGCGCGCTCAAGCTCTTTGAGTTGATTCATCGCGAATTGCAAAAAATTCTTGACGGGAATATTAAAGATGGCGACATTGATGCGGCTAAATCTTACGCTACTGGTCGCTATCAAATGGGTGCTCAAACCGTCAATCAAATCTCTGATTACTACGCCGACAACTATTTCGTCAATGGCACCCTAGAAAGATATGACCGCACGCCGACTCTTATTCGCGAAATCACTAAAGAAAGCATTGTTAGTCTTGCTCGCGAATTCATCTCTACTAACCTCAGCGCGCTTGTGGCTGTGAGTTCAGTTGAGAAAGCCATAATTAATGAACTTGCCGAGCAATTACAGTCTCTACATGTCTAATATAGTACTAAGGCAGCGGAGGAGGAAACCAAAGTAGCGGTTGTTCGGTCCAGCTGACGGATTGACGATATTAGCATTAAAGTTAAGACGATAGGCAGTAGCCGAAATGTCAGAAACATAAGCGTCAGCCCGTGACGACCAATCGTAGCCATATTGACCAGTGTACCTCAAAGCTTTAGTGGTTTCATTCAAATCAATATACCCGCTGCGCACGAAGTAATCTAGTCTCGTGCGCAGCGGGTTTCTTCGTCTGGTCGAAGGTGTGTGGCGTGACGCTGGTGTTGTCGGTTACTGGTGGCCATCAAGGTCATATTCTGACATTACTGCCGCTTACTATCTCGGATTTCACGATAGTGATGTCTACCCATCACACGCCAGTTATCGTTACTACGGTTTCCCCCTCCGCTGCCTTAGTACTGTATTAGACATATAGGAGATGCGTGAAGAACTAAGCAAAATTCTTTGCTTAGTTCTTCCGAATCGACGCCATGTCACATAACTGCGTTATGTGACATGTAGAGGATGTGGTATAATAGAATTTAACCAAAAGGAGACTTATGAAAATCGCAATCCTCGGATACGGCAAGGAGGGCAAAAGTGCCGAGTCTTATTTTCAAAACCAAAATCACGACATTAGAATCTTCGACAACTTTACACCTGATTCAATTTCTAAGGAAGACTTCTCTGACTTTGACTTAGTCTTACGAAGCCCCAGTCTCCAACCACAACCAGGCTGGTCTAGTATGACGCAATATTTCTTTGCGCATTGTCCATGCCCAATTATTGGTGTCACTGGCACCAAAGGCAAAGGCACCACGTGCTCCATCATCACCGCAATATTTGAGACCCTAGGACAAAAAGTCTGGCTAGTAGGGAATATTGGCAACCCCGCGCTTGATATTTTGGATCAAATCCAAGCTAACGACGTCGTGGTTTACGAAATGAGCAGCTTTCAACTATGGGATCTGACGCAATCGCCACACATCGCCATCGTACTAGGTATTGAGCCAGACCACCTAAATGTACATAAAGATTACGCTGATTACGTCGCCGCCAAAGCTAACATTGCCAAGCATCAAACTCCCCAAGATTTCTGCATTTACAATCAAAATAATGCTGACTCTAGCAAAATTGCTGAGGAATCTCGTGGCACCAAAATTCCGTATCCTACCACCCAAAACCGTTCTACCTTGGATAGCATCCTAAATAGTCTCAATATCCCTGGTCAGCACAATCGCGAAAACGCCGAAGCCGCACTAAACGCAGTCGCGACTTACCGCAAGCAAAGTTTAGATGAATTTCTTATACAAAATTCCGACATCATCAAGGCTACACTGCAAAATTTTCAAGGTCTACCACACCGTCTGCAGTTTTTGCGCGAAATTAACGGTATTAAATATTACGACGACAACTTCTGCACCAATGTCGCCTCACTTGAAGTGGCACTCAGAGCTTTTCCTGGCAGCCAAATCATACTCATTGCTGGCGGACGCGATAAAACTGCCAATGCCGATCTATCAAAAATCATAAAATTAGCGCAAAAGTATACCGTCAAGACCATTCTTATGGGGGAAAGCGGACATGCAATTACTCAACTCTTATCGCCTAACGATGCACAGTTCCAACTCGTCGAAAGTCTGACCAAAGCTGTGCAGTCTGCCCAAAATTCAGCCGAGAATATCAAAACCCAAAATTCCAGCACTCCTACCATTGTTTTGATGTCCCCAGCGGCTGCTAGCTTTGATATGTTCGAAAATGTTTACGATCGGGGTGCCCAGTTTCAAGAAATTGTGAGAAAATTATAATATGGCCGAAAGTAAAGATTCCAATTCCAAAAAACTCCAACAATTATACGATGATCTCAACGTCGCATGGTCTAAATTAAATTTAGATACAAAAATCGTTCGAATTTCAGAACTTGAGCAAGCCGTAGCCGAACCAGAAATTTGGCTCAATCCCGACAATGCACGCGACAAGAATACCGAGCTTGCTCGCCTTAACGACGAAGTTCACCCCTGGCAAGTCCTAAAAGCTCAAATCAACGACTTGGGTGAATTATTGGAACTCGGCGACACCGGTCTTGTCGACGAGCTCACCGAACAAGTTAATCTGCTAGAACAACAACTTCAGGAGCTTAAGAAAGCACTACGTTTTACTGGCAAATACGACCATAATGATGCTATTTTACGTATTACCGCCGGTGTCGGCGGCACTGAAGCTATGGATTGGGCTGGAATGCTGGAACGCATGTATTTACGCTACGCCGAAAAACACAATCTCAAAGCCACTTGCCTTGAGCGTACTACTGGCGAAGAAGCCGGAATCAAAACTGCTGTTTATGAGCTTTCTGGCACCGATGTTTATGGTCACCTCAAGAGTGAACATGGTGTACACCGCCTAGTGCGGCTTTCGCCCTTTAATGCCGACAATTTGCGTCAGACTTCTTTTGCACTCGTAGAAATTCTGCCAGTTATTAAAGCTGACACTGATATTAAAATTGACGACAAAGACCTACGTATTGATGTTTACCATTCTGGCGGTCACGGTGGTCAATCCGTCAACACTACCAATTCCGCCGTGCGTATCACGCACCTACCCACAAACACCGTCGTCGCCATTCAAAACGAGCGTTCTCAACTCCAAAACAAAGAAAAAGCTATGGAAATCCTCCGCGGCAAACTGGTACAACTCCAACTTGAACAACACACTGAAAGCCTGGACAAACTGCGCGCCGGCGAATCCGCCAAATGGGGACAACAAATCCGCAACTATGTTTTGCAACCCTATAAACTCGTTAAAGACACCCGCACAAAACACGAAAGCAAAGATCCCGACGCCGTATTAGATGGCAAAATCGACGATTTTATCGATGCCTATCTGGAAATGTAAGACTGGTATTTTTATGGTGCTTATGCTATCATATAAATATGATATTGCTCGATCGTATCACCAAAATCTACCCGGGCAGCGAAGAACCAGTTCTAGATAACGTTTCGTTGCACATCGAACCGCACGAGTTTGTTTTTCTGGTGGGAAAATCTGGTGCCGGCAAATCAACTCTTATCAAAATGATCACCAAAGAGGAGCAACCCGACTCTGGCAAGATCATCATCGGTGGCATCGATCTAGACTATGTTAAAAAACGCCACATCCCACATTACCGCCGACGTTTAGGTGTAGTATTTCAAGATTACAAATTGTTACCTACGCGCACCGTCTTTGAAAACGTTGCTTTTGCTCTCGAAATCGCTGGCATGAGTAGCCGCGAAATTAACCGCACTGTACCAAAAGTCCTGGACCTGGTTGGACTCGAAAGCAAATCCAGCCGTTTCCCGGCCAATCTATCTGGTGGCGAACGCCAACGCGTGGCAATTGCGCGTTCGGTTGCCCGCCAACCTAAAATTCTAATTGCCGACGAGCCTACTGGTAATCTTGACGTCCTCACGCGCCACGAAATCATCGATTTACTCAAACGTATTAATGATTTTGGCACTACCCTGCTCGTCACTACGCACGATGAGAATATTGTCAATGACCTCGGCAAACGGGTCATAACCCTCAAAGCCGGCAAGATCGTTGACGATCAAAAGTATAATGGAGTTTATCGCCTTGATACCGCCGATAATTCACCAATTATAGCCCCCCGCCCACAGATAATCCGTACGCCTGCCCCAGTAACACCTAACCGCCCAACTACATCTCGTACTCGTAGCTCACGCATTAGTAAGGCCACCGCTGAAGAAAGCCTTAAAATTCTTCACCCCACAAATAAGAAACCTGCTGCCAAGACTCCGACCAAAGCTACAACCGCAAAATCCGCTCCAGCCAAAAAACTCGAGCGTGATGCAGCCAATCAATGGTATGCCGCCAGTCGACCCCTCAAAGCCGCGCCAAAACTCAGCGATTTTAGCATGGGGCAAACCGTTAAGCTCAAGCCTGCACCTAGTATGACGCAAGTCGCCAAGCGCAAGCCGACTGCCAGTGCCACCAAAACTAAAACCAAACGCGTAATCTAAAGGGGAACTAACAAACATGATCGATAAAAAACTCATTGAAGAAAACGGTCACCGTGGTGCACACAAACCTTCCCGCAAGGAGACCAAAGAGCATCTCAAAACCTTAGTTGAGAATAGTAGTGTCGGACACATGCGCAAAACCGGCCGTATCGTCAAATACGGCACTGCTAGCTTTACGCGTAACATTTGGCTATCAATCGCCGCGACCCTAGTTATGACCGTAACGCTAGTAATTCTAATGATCACGGTTTTTGCCAGCCTAATTCTTAGTGCTACGGCTGACACGATGCGCGAAAAAATCGATATTACCGTTTTCTTCGCTCCTGGCACCGACCGAGAAACTCTCGAAACCATGGCAAATACCATGCGCACCGACCCAAACGTCAAGAGCGTCGAAATTGCCACCTCTGAAGACGAATACGCAGTCTTCATTAACGAAAATAGCGACAACGCTGAACTATTGGCCGCCTTAGAAGATGAAAGTATGTATCAGCATATGCTAAGTGCTATGCAGGCCACGATGCGGGTCAAAGTAACCGACCCGAATAATCTTGATGGGGTTCGCAATATTGTCGATCATGATCCTCTCTTTGTCGTTAACCTCGACGCCACCAAAGACCCGACCTATGCCGTTAACCAAGCCGAAATTGAAACTATCAATTCTTGGGCAACCATCGCCAAAAACGGCGGGCTTATTCTTGGAGCGGTCTTTCTTGTTATCTCAGTATTAGTTATTTTTAACACCATCCGCATGGCAATCTTCTCACGTCGTGAAGAAATTTACATGATGCGATTGGTTGGCGCTGACACCAGTTTCATCCGAGGACCTTTCCTAGTTGAAGCCGAAATTTCCGGTGTCATCTCGGGTGTCCTGGCCACTACTATCGCTGTTGTTGGTTTTCGTTTTCTCGAGCCGCCGCTCACCAACTATGGTATCAATGTTTCGTCCGTTACGAATCTTTTGGAATCTAACATGTTGATTGCTGTTTACGCCGTTATGATTGTCGTCGGAATGGCTATCGGTATGATTTCTGCACGTCTCGCCATGCAAAAATATCTCAAATAATTCTCTTACTTTACTTTTATGTTTTTACGTGATATATAATAGTTATGGTTAAATCACAACACAAAACTTTTGGTCTCCGAGGCGCACTTGCTATCTTAGCTGTGCTTGTTATCGGCGTTACTATTGGCTTTAATGTACTGCGCGACGATTCTGACGTTAATGCTTATCCGGCTGGTTGTGTCAGCCAAGCCTGCCGCGAAGCCGCTGACGCTGCTGCGGCGGCTGAAAGCAAAGCTACTGCAGCCGCCAACAACGCCCAAACTTTGGAAGGTGAAGTCGAACGTCTTAATGCCGAAATCGCCTCACTTGAAGCTGATATAGTCGCTAATCAAGCCATTGCCGATGATCTCTCCGCCCAAATCGCCGAGAACGAAGCCAAACTAGAACTCCAACAAGCTGCTTTAGCGCACATGCTCGTAGAAATGCATTTCGAAAGCGAACCAGATGCAATTATCCTTTTGGCAGGTAGCAGCTCAATTGGTGATTACGCCGAAAAACAATCCCGCCAAAACAACGCCAAGACTCAAGTTGCTTCTTCCGCTGAGGCCATCCGTGAACTCAAAGAAAGTCTGAGCCAACAAAAAGCTAGCGTCGATGCGCTCATCGAAAGCGCTGAAGCCAGCCGCGCTGAAATCACCGTCAAACGTAATCGACAGAACGCGCTAATCGCCAAATACGAAAACGACAGCGCTGCTTACGAACGTGATGCTGCAGCCGCTCGTGAAACCATGCAACGTGAAATCGCTGCCGAAATCGCCAAGTACAACAGCGGCGGTGTAGTAGGTGAAGGTTACAACTCTTATCCTTACGCCGACCGTTGTCCGCGCGACAACGTAGGCTATATCGTAGTTGGAGGCTATGTCTGCCAATGTACTAGCTATGCTGGCTGGAAAGCGCAAGAATTTTACGGCATCTATATTTCATCATGGGGTGACGCCAAAAACTGGGGCGCCTCTGCCAGTCGTCTTGGCTACGTTGTAGACAACATTCCAACCGCACACTCCATCGCCTACAGTACTTCCGGTATTTATGGACATGTGATGTGGGTTGAAAGCGTCAACGCTAACGGCACTATTAATATTAGCGAATATAATAACTACGCCAGCTCCAAGAGCGGCCTTCCTGGTGATTTTGGCGCCCGCTACAACGTTAATCCAGCCCTATATCGCTACATCCATCTCGACCAAAAGAAATGGTAAAACCCGCCATTTCTATGCTACAATAGACTTATGGCAAAACAATGGGAAGAAAAACAAGTCAGCCTGGGTGGCGCAATCATCACAGGTGTTATCACTTTAGTAGTTGGATTTTTTATTGGCACTGGCTGGAATAAAATCGCACCCAATATTCTTCCTTATCTTGGTATTAACTCTCATTCTACAGTTAGCAATGACTGGTCGGCTCTAGATGAGGTATATAATACACTCGCAGCTAATTTTGATGGCGAACTAGACAAAAATACCTTAATCGAAGGGGCGAAAAAAGGGCTAGTCGCCGCTGCAGGCGACCGTTATACCGCTTACATGGATGCTGAAGAGGCTAAAGAATATGAAGCCGAACTCCATGGTGATGTGGGCTCAGGAATCGGTATCGAAATGGGGCTTCGCGACGGTTATGTTCGAGTTTTACGCACTTTGCCCGACAATCCTGCTGGCAAAGCCGGTGTACAAGCAGGTGACATTATTTATAAAGTTGATGGCGAAGAAGTTTACGCTGAATCTACCGAAACAATCGCCTCCAAACTTCGCGGCGCCAGCGGTACCAAAGTTAAACTAACTGTCGTACGTGACGGTACGGAAAAAGAATTCACCCTCACCCGCGAGCCAATCAACAATGTCTCGGTCTATGTTACTTATGATGGTAATACCGCTATCGTCACTATCTCGCGCTTCGACACTGATACTGGCACTAAATTGCAAAAAATCGTCAACGATGAATTCAAATCAAAGAACGTTCAAAAGGTTATCCTCGATCTACGTGGCAATGGTGGTGGTTATGTCTCTGCCGCCCAAGACGTGCTGTCGCTCTGGATTAATGGCGACGTCATCCTTAATCAAAGTTCCAAAGGTAAAACCACACCTACTTACGCCAAACGCAATCAAGCCGTCCTGGCCAATATGCCCACTGTTGTGCTAGTTAACGGGACTACAGCTTCTGCTTCAGAAATCGTTGCTGGCGCGCTCAAGGATTATAACAAAGCCACTATTCTAGGAGAAACCACCTATGGCAAAGGCGTCGTTCAAACACTTATCAACCTCTCCGGCAGCACGCTACTCAAAGTCACGACTGCTAGCTGGTATACTCCCAAAGGCACTAGCATCAATCAAGAGGGAATCAAGCCCGACGTAGAAGTCACTTTGACTTATGATGACGCCAACAATAACCGCGACCCTCAACTCGACGCTGCCAAAAAGTTATCCCTCTAGCTCGCAAGTTCATGTTACAATAGAACTATGATAAAAGTTTACACCACAACTACCTGCCCTTGGTGCCACGTCCTAATGGAATGGCTCGACGAACAAGGCATCAAATACGAAGAAATCGATGCTACCACCGTACCCGGCATTAGCTCAGTGCCAGTCACCGAAATCAACGGCGAGAGAATTGTTGGCTTCGATCGCCCCGCCCTCAAGAAGGCCTTGCAAAATTTAGAGGATTCAGAGAATCTAGAAAACCAAAAGGCGGCTTAATTTATGTCCCGCCAAAACACGACCATACTGGAGCCAGCTGTAACCCCCAGTATTATATTGGTGCACGGTTTTCGCGGTTCGCCACTCGGATTAAGCGCTATAGCTGATGATTTGCGTCAAACCGGTTATCAAGTTTATGTGCCACCCATTCCGCCCTTTGCTGGCGCTGGAGAATTAAAGCACTACCAGCCTAAAGACTACGTCGAATATCTCGCGGCCTATATTCGCCAACACAACCTGCAACGCCCTATACTGGTGGGGCATTCCATGGGCTCGATTGTAGTTTCTGCCGTCGCCAAGCACCGACCTGAACTCATCAATCAAAAACTCGTTCTGCTTTCACCCATCTCAGTCAAAACTGCCAAACCCTTCGCACTAGTTTCGCCACTAGCCGCTATCGTGCCACGCCCCATTGTTGACTATATTACCACTCGCTATCTTTTTGTACCCAAAGACAAAACACTCTTTCGAGAAACACTTCAGCTAACGCACGAATGCAGCGAAGACCAACCACCGTCCCGTTCTGCGATCGCAGCTGCTACCAAATTTTCCACCAATTATTCTATTCAGGATTTTCTACCCGTGCAAAAAACCCTAATCATCGCTGGCGAAAAGGACCGTCTCATTCCACAAAAAAAGACTATCGCTTTAGCTCAACAATTACAAGCTGAACTTCAGCTTATCCCAAATTCCGGCCATCTCCATAACTACGAGAAGCCACACGAGACCGCCCAGCTCATCCTAGATTTCATCAAAAACTAATCTAGTTTATCTTGTTTAAGTTTAATCGCTTCTTGATAAATTTCCACAAAACGACGCAAAGTTCGATTTAAGTCATGCATTTTGGCCACTTCCAAGCTCTCTTTGCCGTAACGCTCACGCAGTTCCGGATTCTTGAGCAACTTCACCATCGCATCAGTAATTTCCGCCACATCGCCCGGATGGCACAAAATACCATTCCTTTTATGCTGACATAATTCACGCACCGCCCCAGCATCCACCGCAATCAGTGGTAAACCCGTAGCCGCCGCTTCAATTAACACAATACCCTGAGTTTCGGTCTCGCTCGCTGTAGCAAACAGCGCTGCTGCCCGATAAACTTCCATAATATCTGGCGGATAAATCCGACCCGGAAAAATCACCGATTTCTCTACACCAAGCGCACGCGCCAAATCCTGCAAGTGTCGCCGATCTGTGCCATCGCCCACAATCACCAATTTAGCGTCTGGAACTTTTTCCAACGCTCCTGCAAACGCCGACACTACATGACTAATACTTTTTTCCGGATCCACTCGCCCCACATAGAGAATCAATGGCTTGTCTTTAGGTAAATGATACTTACGGTAAATCCGATCCGGCGCTTTTTTGGGCCCAAATTTTGCTAAATCCACTCCGTTCGACAATGGCTCTACCGTCACTTGGAAATGCTTGCGCTTCTTGGGTACCAGATCGTCAATTGCCATTTCCGTTGGCATCGTAGCATATTCGGAATGCTTGAGAAAGCTCGCCATATAGGTGCGCAAAATCGCGTCCAACGGTCGTTTGATTGGCTTGAGAATCTTGAGCTGACTCGTAATATTATCTGGGTAAGCATGTCCGGTACTGACTAGTGGAATATCGTACTTTTTGGCATAGCGACGCGTCGCAATCGCCACCATCTCAGCCGTTTGTAAATGAATCACGTCTGGCCGAAAACGATTCAAAATCCTTTTCATCGCTGGATACGGATCCACCGTAATCCACAGACCATGACGGTAGGCTAATCGCGGCAACGGCATCCCCAAGAACTCTTTGCCTTCCGGTACCTCGTTGATTTGGTCAGGATAAAACGGGAATCGAATCGAACGCAAATACCACGTAATCACGCCATCGCGTTTTTCACGGTGCTGTCTACCGGTAAAACTCGGGCAAATCACTAGTACTTCATGACCTTGCTTGGCTAAACCTTTAGCTAAGTTATTGGCGAACACCGCCACGCCATTCGTCATGGGATAATACAAATCCGAAGTGATTGCGATACGCATCGACTAATTTTGCTCCTTAGGCAAATCCTGGGCTTTGGTCTGCTCCTGCTCCAGCAACTCCACTTGGCGCTCCAAGAAATCAATCCCTTGCTGGCGATCTTCCAACTCCTGCCAGAGTTGACGTTTTTGTGTCTCCAACATCGCCTTGCGCTCCGCTAGGGTTTCTTTGCCTTGGCGAAACAGTCGCGTATATTTTTTCAACTCTGCCTGGCTCATCCCTGACTGCCTAAGACCCAGTATCGTCCGCGCGTAATCAATCTGCCAATCCTCTAAAACCCGAAAACCGTGGCTATTGCGGCGCACATTCGGGATCAAACCAGAATTGCAGAGGCGACGGAGAGCATAAACAGAAACGCCCAGTTGCAAACTAGCATCTTTAATCGTATAAGAATCAATTTTCATAATCAACACTATTATACTACACCCTAGCGCTTTTTAAAAATCGCTAGGGTCAAAAATTACCTTCACCCCTGTTATTTTCAATATCAGACCTTAGCGGTTTTAAATTTTCGCTAAGGTGCAAGATTCATATCTTCATGCTATAATATACCCATGAAGAAACCAAAAAAGCCAGCCTCCGTCACCGTCAATCGTCGCGCGCATTATGATTATCAACTCGGCGAAGAATTGTCTTGCGGTATGCTACTTTCTGGCCCCGAAGTTCGCCTGATTCGCGACCATCACGTTCAGCTCAAAGGCTCTTTTGTCACTGTCAAAAACGGGGAATTATGGCTCAACAATCTCACTCTCGGCGCCGACACCGAGCGCAACATCAAACTCCTGGCCACACGCAAGCAAATCCTCAGCCTCATGCGCGCCAAGCAGGACGGCTATCAACTCGTGCCCGTACGTCTACTCGCTGGCGGCCGCTACATCAAGCTCGTTATCGCCACCGGCAAAAGCAAGAAAAAATACGACAAACGCGAAACCATCAAAAAACGAGATCTAGAGAGAGGAAGATATTAGCATGCGCATTTATTCCTGGAACGTCAACGGCATCCGCTCCGTCCTCAAAAAAGGCGCCTTGGATGAACTTCTAAATTCCGAGCAGCCCGACATTCTCTGCATTCAAGAGACCAAAGCCAAACCTGGCCAAGCCGAAGTCGACTACCCAGCTTATCTCGAACTCTGGAACAGCGCTGAGCGCGCCGGCTATTCTGGTACCGCCACCTTTACCAAAGTTCAACCCGTCAACGTTTTCAATAATTTCACCGAAGACATCAAAACCGGCTACCTTTGGGATGAAGACCGCTACGGTAGCCCGCTCAGCGAGGGTCGCGTGCAAACCGTAGAATTTCCGCAGTTTTATCTCGTCAATGTCTACACCCCCAACAGCAAACGTGACCTCTCCCGCCTCAAACTCCGCGAAGATTTGTGGGACCCAGCTTTCTTGCGCTTTCTCCAAACGCTTGAAGCCCACAAGCCCATCATTGTCTGTGGCGATTTCAATGCCGCTCATACCCCGCTTGACCTCGCGCGTCCGCAAGACAACGAACATAACGCCGGTTTCACTCAGGAAGAACGCCAGGGAATCAAAAACTTACTTTCTGCTGGCTTCATTGATACTTTTCGCCATTTCTATCCTAGCCAACAGCGTTACACTTGGTGGTCGCACTGGTCGCATTGTCGCGAACGCAACATTGGGTGGCGCATCGACTATTTCTTTATCTCGCCACGGCTTTTACCTTATCTCAAATCTGCCGAGATTCACGACCATCTCATGGGCTCCGATCATTGTCCAGTCTCTATCGAATTGGAGCTTCCAAATTAATGGCTTTCGCAAATATCAGTTCCGACTTGTCTTATTGGCACAAACAATCCCAGCCACTTTTTGATAACTTGCTCTGGAATATCCCCGAACAAAAAACCGGCCATATTGCCGTCGTCGGCGGTAATAGCCAAAACTTTTCTACCGTCGTGCGTATTTCCGAATTCTTCAACCAGACTTTTCCCATCAAAACTCTTTCCACCATTTTGCCTGATGCATTGCGCGGTAAATTGCCACCATTACCCAACGTCGATTTTCTCCCCTCCACCGAAAGCGGCTCTTTTGCCAAATCTCGCCAGCTAGAGCTTGCCGTCTCCAACCCAGACGCCACGCTCCTCATCGGCGACCTCTCTCGTAATTCTGCCACCGCCGTTGCCCTTGCCGACGCCATCGATAATTCCGTACTTAAAGACGAGTCATCGCCAAATTTGCTAGTCTTGGCGCGCGACAGCGTCGATTTATTAGCCTCCGAAGCTGGGCGTTGGCTTAGTCGCCCCAACACCATTATTATCGCTTCCATGGCACAACTGCAAAAACTCTTCCGTGCTGTCTATTATCCCCGCATGATTCTTTTGTCTCAACCCCTCATTCCTGCCATCGAGACTCTACACAAGTTCACCCTCACTTATCCAGTCACCCTACTCACGTTCCATCAAGACAATATCATCGTATCTCACGGCGGCGAAATCTCTACTACGCATCTGGTCGATACTGATTATTCACCAATTGCGCTATGGTCCGGCCAACTCGCCGCCCGCATCACCGCACTAAATCTCTACAACCCCAAGCAAAATTTCGCCGCTACCACCGCCGCAATTTTGTATCACTAAATTATTTCGTCTGCGGACGTTTTTGTGCCGCAATTGCATAAGCGCCCAGCAAATCATCATTTTGCGCCGTCTGCAACACCGCTGCACGATGTTTTAACATCTGTTTACTCATTTTGGCAATCGATGTATCCTCAAAGTTTTCCAACGCAATTGCCATTGCCACCGGTTCGGATCCACCAGCAATAATATAACTTTCGCTTGGTACAACCTCCAGCATATTTGGATCACAGAAAAACACCGGCAACCCCGTCGCCTGCGCTTCCAACAAAGTCATCGGCTGATTGTCAAAATTATAAGATGCAAGAATACTCAGATGTGCTTCCGCCATCGTTCGGATGATTTTTTCACGTTTTTGCATGCCGTAGAATTTAACTTTCAAATTGTGCTTCTTGGCATACTTTTTAGCCGCCTTCAAATCATTACCATCGCCATAAACATGCAGCAGATACGGCCGCTTCAACATTGCCACCGCTTGCAAAAATGGCAAAATACGTTTTTCGTGCGACAACCGCGAGTTCCAAATCATTTTTAGGACTGCACCATCATCCAGTCTCCGCTCCACAAACTCCATCTGCACCAACTCTGCCGACACGCCATTCGAAACTTGCACAAACGGCCGCGTTACACCATAATGTTCCAACTTCCTAGCAAAATGATTTGACGGTACCACCATCACATCGGCATACTCCGCCTGATTCACCATCAACTCCCACATTTTCGCCCGTGCACGCGTCGACGCCTGGAATTTGTCTCGCTTAATCTTGATGTGATGTGGCAAATATTTTGCATGCATATGATTTAGCAAACTCGCTACAAGATACTTAAATGGGTGCGGAATATTAATTGCAATCGCCATATCCTCACGCCCGTGCATAGTTTGCACCAACGGCAAACCAAACCGCCGCGCCAACCGCACGCCTGCCAAGCTACAACTTGCTTCATAATGCATATGCACTACATCAAATTTTGCAAAGTCTGGGAACTTTTGCAAAACAAAATCCTCCACCACTGTCGGACGCTTGGACACCACTGACTTATTAATCTTAATCCAACGATGACTTGGTACGTTTACTACGTTTCGTTCACGCGCATCAAAACCCGGACAAAACACCGTCACTTCATGACCTAGTTTTTCCAACTCGGTCTTTTGAGCTTTAATTGATGAAGCAATCCCACCTGACCCCCAAGGAGCATAAATATCCGTAAAAATCGCAATTTTCATACTATAATTATATCATGGAAAACTATTCAAACTATCGCACGGCCGAAAGCGTCTCGCCCGGGCATCCAGATAAACTCTGCGATCAAATATCAGACGCTGTGCTTGATGCTTACCTTGTACAAGACCCCAATGCACGCGTAGCCGTAGAGGTATGCGGCGGCCATGGTCAAGTCTTCGTCACCGGCGAAGTCACCTCAACTGCCACAAATATCGATATCGACGCCATTGTCCATCGTATCGCTGGCGACAGCATGAAAGTCATGTCTAATCTCGTCAAACAAAGCCCCGAAATCGCTCAGGGTGTCGATGTCGGCGGTGCTGGCGACCAAGGCATCATGATTGGTTATGCTACTGCCGAGACTCCCGAAATGCTCCCACGCGAAGTTGTCCTCTCGCGCCGACTTAATCAATTCATCTATGCCAAGCATCCTTACGATGGCAAAACTCAAGTTACTTTGCATGGTCCTTATGTCAGTTCAATCGTTGCTAGCTTCCAAAACACTAGCCGCGAAGAACTCCAGGCTCTCGTTGAACAATTCATCACTGACCAGAATCTTGAAGCCGATCCAGAAACTGGAGAAATTGAGTTGCACCTCAACCCTGCTGGCGACTGGAATCAAGGTGGATTTGAAGCCGACACTGGTCTCACTGGTCGTAAGCTCATCGTCGACAATTACGGCCCCCGCATTCCAATTGGTGGTGGCGCCTTCTCTGGCAAAGATCCTTCCAAAGTTGACCGCTCTGCCGCCTACATGGCACGTCGCATTGCCGTAGATTATCTTCGCAACCGTCAAGCCAAAGAAGTCTTTGTTCGTCTCGCCTACGCCATTGGCTACGCCGAACCGCTCGAACAAACCGTCATCATCGACGGGGAGCCCGAAAAAATCACTGGCTACGATCTCACACCACAGGGAATTATCAAATTCCTCGACCTCAAGCGCCCAATTTACGAACCGACCGCTCGTTACGGACACTTTGGCGAAGGATTTGATTGGGATAAATAATCCTCCTCACAAAAGTCAACTATCTCCAGTGCTAAGGTAGTTGACTTTTTTATTGTACCGTGCTATAATGATAAAATAGGGTGCGCACTTTATCAACTTGATAGTTATGCGCGCCAAATCTTTTTCGTGGAGGTATTTCATATGTCTAGAACCAATTGGATTACTTGTGGTCGTGCACGTCAGGATGAGGGGACATTGCGGCAGGTCGCTCGGTTAATTTACCAAACGGATACCTTGATTTATCCTTTCTGGAGATCGAATATTGATGATTTTGTCGACTTCATCGTTCCTCATATGACAGAAGATGGGTTTATCTTCAACTACCGCAATATCTATGTTGCACGCCATACCGGCAGCGAACAACCGCTGGGGATCTTGATTGCCCTGAACAGCACAGCTAACCTTGATTTCGACTACGGCGTCCTCGATGATGAAAAATCGAAGTTCGTCATCGATTATTACCTTCAGAAGGTAATTCAAACCCGTCAGACCCTGCCGAAGAAAACCACCTTAATTACCAATCTTTGCACCGATCCTGACGCCAGAGGGTGCGGTATTGGCTCCCATTTGTTATATGACTATATCTGGCGGATGCACCAAAACGGCACAAGTGCTTTTCAGCTCAACTGCTCGCAACAGAACGAATTAGTCGTGCAGATGTATCAAAAAATGGGTTTTATAATTACTGACGATACCGAATATGGTTTCGATGGCACAGATGATCCGCAGACAAAGCTCTATACTATGTTATACAGCTTCTGACATCAACGTGCATATGTAATTGTAACTATCAACAATTTTTCAAGCCACCACAGCAACATCGTGGTGGCTTTTTGATTTAAATTTTTCGCACGCGATGGCCATCATAGCCATATTTACCCGTAATCGGATCGCGAAACAAAAAATTATGTAACGGAAACCGCGTTAAAGATAAATACATTGCCAGCACGATCACACTAATAATCATACTAACAATCCCACCCGCCTCATCCATTGGCGCCAAATCCAACAAGCCCGCAAACGCCGCGCTACTCGCAAAACTCGCGATGAAGAAAATTGCAATATCAATCGGCAAGCAAGATTTTACTTTCAAGACTGCACGATAACCATAAAACAACACCGGAATCACCACAATCGGAACCAAAAACGACATACTTTTAGCAAACCAATAGTTCGGATTGTCTCCTAGCCACCACACATCTACCAACGTACAAATGAAAATCCCTGAAAGTGCCAACTTGATATGTTCCCAAGTACTTTCATTGACCGCCGAGAAAATCGCTACAAACTTATTTTGCTTGCTCCACCCATAAGTAAAATGCAGCACCGAACCCAGCAAAGAAATTGCCAGACCTTCAACCAAAATAATCATCCAAGCTTTATTCATAAGCATATTATAGCACAAAATCATTGACAAGTAATTTTTCGTAAAGTATCATTGTATTAAGAAAGTAATACAATGATAGATTTTAATTTCGATAGTAACCGTCCCATCTATATTCAGCTAATTGAACAACTCGAGCTCCAAATTATTTCTGGCAAAATTCCGCCTGGTGAACGCTTACCGTCTGTGCGCGATTTTGCTTTGCAAGCCAAAGTCAATCCCAATACCATGCAACGCGCCCTTGCCGAACTCGAAGAGCTCAAACTCGTCTACACCGAACGTACAAATGGCAAATTCGTCACCCAGGATACCGAATTGCTCAATCAATATCGCACGCACTTCGCCACCATCAAAATCAAAAAATTTCTTGATGAAATGTCAGAACTCGGAATCGAATCAAAGACTATTGTTAAATTACTCAAGACCAAAGGAGGTAATCAATGAGTAAAACCCAACCCAGTCCACTAGTTGTCTGCCGTAACTTGTGCAAGGCCTATGGCACCAAAACCATTCTACAAGACATAAATCTTGAAATCCCTCGTGGCAAAATTATCGGTCTGCTCGGTCGTAATGGCGCGGGCAAAAGCACACTCATCAAAATCCTCAATGATCTTATCACGCCAACCAACGGCGAAGCTACAATCGATGGTGGACCCATCGGTATTCACAGTAAACAAATAATTTCTTATCTTCCCGAACGTACTTATCTCGACAAGACAATGACCGTTGCGCAAACCATTAAATATTTTTACGAATTTTATGATAATTTTGATCCTGCCAAAGCCAAGCGTTTGGTGCACGAGCTCAATCTCGACCTAAATGCCAAAATTTCCAAAATGAGTAAAGGTATGCAAGAAAAACTTCAACTCATCCTCGTTATGAGCCGCAATGCCGAACTTTATATTTTGGACGAACCACTGGGCGGCATTGACCCTGCCACTCGCGACTACATCCTCGATACGATATTATCTAATTTTAATGACAATGCTAGCATTTTAATTTCCACACACCTCATTGCCGACATTGAACGTATTCTGGACGAAGTTATTTTTATCGACCAGGGCAAAATCATTCTTATCGACAACGCCGATAATCTCCGCGCCAAACATCATACCTCAATCGATGAAGTCTTTCGCCAAACCTTTAAAGCCAATGTTAACCGCTAATTAGAAAGGGAATTATGTTAGGAAAATTATTAAAATACGATCTTCGCGCCATTTATAAACCACTCAGTATTTTTTATGGGATTGTCATTGGATGCACTCTTCTCACCCAGCTCTTCGCTACAATCAACTCCGACAGTTTCTTCATTATATTTTGCAAAGAATTCTTCAAGGGCGCAGCTATCGGTTTCAGCATTGGCGCCATAATCAACAACGCTATGAACATTTGGGCATATTTTCGCCAAAATCTTTATGGTGACCGTGGCTATCTTATGCATACCCTGCCGATATCACGTAACACTTTATTAGCCTCCAAATTCATTACCGCAACTATCACTAGTTTTACCACTATCGCTCTCGGCATAGCGTGCGTCCTTATAGTTAACGGTTCCACATCAGAAACTCTTACCATCATACGCGACAATTTTGTCACAAGTCTTCAAATTGCGCTCGTCTTTTATCTTGAAATAATTTTCGTAATACAATGTGGCATTAGCGGCACTATTATTGGCCACAGATTTAATTATAATAAAATCGCCCTTTCCATTGCTTTTGGATTTGGGTTCTTCATCATCTTCAATGTCATAACTACAGCTATATTATTGTTCTGGGGTTATGCTGACCCTAGTATGGCGTGGATCTTTGGTAGTGTCGTCCCACCCAATGCTAATATCGAAGACGCCATGCATACGGCTTTCAACTTCGCATCCGTAATCTATATAGTTTACATCGCTGGGCTCTACGCGCTAAATACGCATTTACTCAAACAAGGCATTGACCTAGATTAGCCTTGTAAAAGTTGCCCCCCCCCGTGATATAATTAAGCTAAACACAGAAAGGATTTTATGTCTGGATTAATTCTCAAAGACGTCTCCAAAACTTTCGCTGGCAAACGCGTGGTAGATAAAATCTCCCTCACGCTCAACCAACCTGGAGTTTATGGGCTGCTCGGTACCAATGGCGCCGGCAAAACTACTACTATCCGCATGCTACTTAGTATCATCACCAAAGATAGTGGCGAAATTACCTGGAATGGTGCACCAGTCGACCGTAAAACCGTAAACTTTGGCTACCTACCTGAAGAACGTGGTGTCTATCCCAAAGTCAAAATTTTCGATCAACTAATGTACTTCGCCGAGCTCAAAGGCATGTCACGCGAAGCCGCTACCTCTGCCATCCAAAAGTGGGCCAAGCGTCTCAAAGTCGAAGAGTATCTCAACATGCCTGCCGAAAAACTTTCCAAGGGCAACCAACAAAAAATCCAATTTATGACTGCAGTCATCCATAATCCAGACTTAATTGTACTTGACGAGCCATTTAGCGGACTCGACCCGGTCAATACCGACATCCTCAAAAACATTATTATCGACCTCGTGCGCCAAGGCAAATTCATTATTATGTCCGCCCACCAAATGGCTACAATTGAAGAATTCTGCACTGACATTCTGATCCTCAATCGAGGTAAAACCGTTTTGCAAGGAAATCTTAAAGACATCAAAGCCGCTTATCCTGCCAACCGTGTCCAAATTGACACAAATAAAAATATCGATCAGTTCCTCAAAGACTTCAAAATCGAAAACTCCAAAAATAACCAATACACACTCAAAATTACTGACGAAAAGTCCGCGCATGATTTGCTACAGAAACTAGTCGACAACAAAATCCAAATCGACAAATTTGAAATTATGAAACCAACTCTCAACGATATTTTCATAGAAAAAGTAGGAGCCTCCAATGAAATCAAATAATTTTCACGATATTCTCACTGTTATCAAGTTCACCATGCGCGACATTCTTAGTCGCAAATCATTTCGTATTTCCACAATTATTATTGTTGTCTTGATTGTGCTCGGATTTAACATTCCGAATTTTATTAACAATATTAGTGGAGGAGATCTTAGTGATACCATGATCCTATCCGACCCAGGCAATCTTTATGGTGGCGCACTAGAAATTCTCAATCAAAGTGATAACAATCTTGGCTACAAATTTGACATTTCTACGCTTAACACCGAAGAGATCAAAGCCAAAGTTAATAACGACGAAGTCTCTTCGGCCATTATTATCAACCGCGAATCGGAAAAAGATATTACGCTCAATTACATCGTCAAAAACTCTGCTACCGCCACGCCACCTACTGCCGTCTTGGATACGTTAAACAGCCTCTACGTTGGTCTCCAAATCCAAAAACTCAACTTATCCGCCAATCAACTTGCACAAATCTCTCCAAACTTTGAACTCAATATCGAACAAACCGAAACTCAAGAAGTTGGTGGCAACATCTTTGTCATGATGATGCTATCTTGCGTGCTTTTCTTTGCGATTTACTTCTGCGCTTACCAAGTCTCCAGCTCCATCACTATCGAAAAGACCTCCAAAATCATGGAAACCTTGGTTACTTCCACCAGCCCACGCACGATTGTGCTTGGCAAGACTATCGGCATTGGCCTAGTTGGTTTGATGCAAATCGTTCTATTTGCCATCGTCGCCATCATTAGTGCTTATTCATTCTTAGATAGTGCGCTACTAAACAACTTATTTGACCTCTCTAGTTTTACACCATATCTTGCCGTCATCATGATTGTTTACTTTATCCTTGGCTATTTTGCCTATGCTCTCATGTATGCCCTCACCGGTTCCACTGTTAGCAAGCCCGAAGACATTCAATCCGCCAATACACCCATCGCTATCATCACAATGATTGGCTTTTATCTCGCCTACTTCACACTTACTAATCCTACGGGCGACCTCAATCTCTTTGCCGCACTTCTACCAATTTCTTCACCATTCTGTATGCCACTTCGCGTCATGATGGGTATCGCCAGTGGCTGGGAAGTTCTACTCTCGATTGCAATTCTAATCGTCACTTGCGCCATCATTGCACATGTCGCCATCAAAATCTATAGCAATGCTATCCTCAACTATGGCGCCAAAATGAGCTTCAAAGATATCATCAAAACTTACAAGGAAAAATAATCATTATCGCGCGATTCAACATTCAACGTTTCATATTCCTGACTCGGCAACTCCGTAAAATATTCTTTCTCGCGCGCGATTTCTAAAGCACGCTTCAATAAATCCTCACCAATCCTGCCAAAACTCTTACCTAATTCCTGCCTAGCGACTTCCACTGGCGCCAGCACACGACCATAAATCCAATTACCATCACGATCGGGATCAGGCAATGCTGCTCCAATCTGGCTAATTCGTGCCACCATCCGCACTTGCGCATACTTGGCTAAGCCAACTTCAGTTACTTTTTGATAACCCAGATAATCCACCTTATCTATTTCACAATTTGCCTCTTCTAGGGCTTCACGTCGCAAAGTATCTCCCCAACTATTATCACTATCTTCTGGCTTTCCACCAACCAATCGTGCTTCACCATTTTTATAGCGCAGCAGCACTCTACCATCGCGCGTCAACAAAACTGCATGCACTTGTTTTACCACCAAATCCTCCGGCAACTTATTTAAAATCAGCTCATATTTCACATCTTGTTCCATATCCCAATTTTACCATATATAATATATGTATATGAGTCGAGTGTTTGCTGCTATTGATCTTAAGTCCTTCTATGCGTCCGTCGAGTGCAACGAGCGCGGCTTAGATCCACTTACTACTAATCTCGTTGTGGCCGATAAGTCTCGTACCGATAAAACTATCTGTCTTGCCATTTCGCCGTCACTCAAATCTTACGGTTTACCTGGACGTGCCCGCCTTTTTCAAGTTAACGAAAAAGTCCATGAAATTAACGCCGAACGTCAAGCCAAAACTCCTCTTGGAATTTTTCTTGGAAAATCCACTAATAATTCTGAACTTCTACAAAACCCCAATCTCGCCCTCGATTTTATTATCGCACCACCGCGCATGAAATATTACCTTGATTACAGTTCCAAAATTTATAACACTTATCTTCAGCATGTTGCACCAGAAGATATTTTCGCCTATTCAATTGATGAAATCTTTTGCGATATTACAAGTTATCTCAAAATGCAACACTGCACGGCCGAAGAATTTGTCACCGATATGATTACCGATGTTTATCAGAATACCGGTATTACTGCTACAGCCGGCATTGGCACCAATATGTATCTTGCTAAGATTGCGATGGATATCATGGCCAAACACGCCGAACCAAATTCTGCTGGCGTGCGCATTGCTAAGCTTAACGAACAAACTTATCGCGAACAACTTTGGACGCATACGCCCATCACTGATTTTTGGCGCGTTGGCCGTGGCTACGCCAAGCGTCTCACGAGTCACAGTTTATACACCATGGGCGATATCGCGCGGTGTTCACTACAAAATCCAAAACTACTCTATGACTTATTTGGTATCAACGCAGAACTTCTCATTGACCACGCTTGGGGCTATGAGTGCGTTACTATTCCCGACGTCAAACAACATATCCCCAAAACCAAAAGCCTCAGTTCAGGACAAGTCTTATCATGCCCTTATAGTTTTACCAAAGCCCGCACCATCGTCAAAGAAATGGCCGAAAATTTAGCCCTTGAACTCGTACAAAAAGGCTACCTCACTAGTCATCTTGGTTTATACATCAACTATGACCACAAAAATCAATCTACCAATAACGTCACCGATCATTACGGTCGCCACGTACCCAAACCCATGCAGGGAACTACGCGTCTCGACTTTGTCACCTCTTCCGCCAAACTACTTATAGCTGGATTTTTACAGCTTTACGATGAAAAAGTAAATCCTAAATACACCATCCGCAAAATCACTGTTACTGCTAACGATTTAATTCCATCTGATCGGGCAGTATTGCAAGACAGCACGCCAACTCAAGCTGACTTTTTCACCAACTATGCCGAGCTTGAGCGTCAAAAGCGCCTGGAATTACAAAATCTCAAAAAAGAACATCGCGCTCAAAAGGCCGTTTTAGATATTCGTAAACGCTATGGTAAAAACTCCATTCTCCGCGGTTTTAATTTTGAGGATGGCGCTACTGGTCGTTCGCGCCACCAACAAATCGGAGGACACAGGGCATGAGCACCAACACTGCCAATCTTACTAATTACCATCCACCATCTCCAACACATGAGCCAAAAGACTACTCCGACATCATCCATTGCAAACGACCTCAAGCCTCGAACCCCATGAGCATCGAAGACCGTGCGGCACAGTTTTCGCCCTACGCTGCCCTAGTTGGTCACAAAGATATTATAGCCGAAGACGAAAGTATCGCTAATGATAAAAAACGACATTAACCACGATATAATAGTTGTCTATGATGAATAAATATATTACAATATATTTATGAAGTCAAAAATTCTCTCTAAATTTTTTATCATCTTAAGTCTAATTTGTAGCGTCTCGGCGTTCTCAGCGCCAACTTATGCCGCCTCATTCAACATGACCTCTTCTAGCAAACAAGTCGCTCCTGGTGGCACATTTTCAGTGTCAGTGGGAGGCGATTGCATTGGTCGCGTTAACATCAAAGTCACAGGCGGTACCACCGCCCAAACCGCAATTTGGGTAGAAGAGAATTACCAAACCATCACCGTTACAGCAGGTAACAGTGGGACAGTTACGGTCACTGCTACGCCCGAAGCCGGTTTCTCTGATTCTGATGCCAACGAATACAAACCTGGCAACCGCACCGTTTCAATCAATATAGTTGCTCCCAGCCAACCCACCGAAACTAAACCTAGTGGCAACACATCGAACACTAATACTAACAATACCTCAACATCCAAACCAACCACCAACCAGAACTCCGCCGTCAAACCTCCAACTACAAATTCTGAACAAACCACTAAACCCGAAGACGACACTAATGTCGAAACCGAAAATAAAACCGAGCCAGAAACGCCCTCCGAAGAAACCGACACAGGAGTCGTCGATGAAGTCATCGAGCCCACTGAAGAATTAGAAGTAGGCGCCAGCGACCCCTGCGCCAAATACGCCACTTCCAACACAGTTGCGTGGATTATCGCTGGAATTTTTGCATTCTTATTCCTGGGTACTTTTATTGCGCTAATTTATCTGCTTTCCAAACGTGACATACAAGCCAAGCCATCCAGCAAAACCCAATCTAAAACTTCCACTAAGCCCCATGAAAAATCACATTAAAACTCTTACCAAAATTTTGTGCTTAGCCAGTCTTGTTTTTGCAGTCTATAGCCTGTTCACGCCCCACATAAACGACACTTTTGCTACCACTAAACGCAAAATTACCAATATTGGTATTCTTATCAAGTTTTCCGACAGCGATACGCGTAATACCTTGCACATCGACGATGCTGACAGCCTTGCTAATGCCGAAAAATTACTCAACAATGACCAACCAATCGCTATGCAAACTTCTGCTGGCGAAATTTCTGTACCTTCTATCAAAAAATATTACGAAACTCAAAGTTATGGCCAACTCTCTATCGTCACCAAACTTTTTGTTTATCAAGATGCGCAACCAATGGATTATTATCTGCCAAAAAGCGATACTAACCTTAACGGTTACGATGCCAGTAACAAAACCATTCGCGAAACCGAACTCGCCAATAATGCAATTGCCACCATTTCTGCACAAATTGCAAACCAAGGTCTAACATTGTCCGACTTAGATTCGGACAGTAACGGTAAAATCGACGCTGTCACACTTTTTATCGAAAACACCACCAATGTCCCCATCCCTACAGATAGCATTTTCTGGCCACACGCACGCACCAATAATGGCGATATTTCTGCACAGATTCTCGACCACGATATCTCCGCTTATTGCCTTATTTATCACGATGGAGACATTACTAAATATGGCACTTTTTCACTTGATACTGGTGGCTATGGCACCGTCGCACATGAACTTGGACATGTCTTAGGTTTCCACGATCTCTACCGCTCGCATACTGCCACAGGAAAGCCAGTCGGGATCTACGACATCATGGGCCAAACCACTTCCTCCAATCCCCAAAATTTCCTAGCCTATTTCATTAGCGAGTATCGCCAAGATACTAACTGGCATAGCCCTTTACCCGTCATCACACAGTCCACCAGCAACCTCACCGTTACCGCACCACGATTCATTGACCCAAGCGAACAACGCGCTATCATACTCCAACCCAATACGGCCAAAAACGAATATTTTGTTGTTGAATATTATGCCCCACATGACTCGCGAGAAGGTTTTTCTGGCCAAGACCAGGGAATTATCGTTTATCGCATCAACAAAGATTATGCGTCCAACAACGACGACCACGTTTTTATCTTCCGCCCAGAAGAAACCGCGCTTGGAGCTGGGCAAGGCAATATTTTTCAAGCCCCGCTAAATTTATCTCGACCTATACTGGGCAAAGCACTAAATGGTAACAATAACTTCGATAATCAAACTATCTATTATAGCGATGGATCCAATTCTGGGCTAGTCGTCACAGTCACCAGCCAAACCGATAATTCTATTACCTTTGGCGTAACTTTCCCACAAATCGCTGGCGATGGCACCGCTAGTCGCCCTTATCAAATCGCCAGTACCACTGATTTTCTCTACCTCATGAATGGTAACACCAAAGGTAAATACTATCAGCTCATCAGTGACCTAGATTTCGCCAACTTAGAATATCCAAATCTCAATTTCTATGGACATCTCGATGGACAAAACCATACGATTAACAATATCTCCACTAGCGGACATGGCATATTTAATTTTATAGGTGGTTACAATTCTCCTACTAGCATCTCCAATCTTCAAATCAAAAACTTGGTCGTTAATCCCACCAACGGCAATACACTGGGCGGTCTAGCCTCTTTTGCAGAGAATACTACAGTCACTAATGTACACTTGCTATCTGGCAGCGTCACCAATATTGCTCCATTCCTCGGCATCACGACCGTCGCTACAGGCGGTTTTATTGGCGATGTTAGCGAGACTGTCGTTATTAATAATTGTTCTTCCGCTTTAACTGTCACTGGTCAAAGTAATCTTGGCGGTTTTATTGGTCGCAATCAAAACGCCAAAATCAGCAATAGCCAAGCCACCGGCAAAACTACAGGCAACAATTATGTTGGTGGATTCATTGGTATTCAGTGCATCGCCAACGAAAATAATTATAATGTTCCACAAAATGTCAATTATGATGCTACGCTCAACCCTAGCATACCTAGCGTCGGTGGAGCATCCAGCCCCACCTCATCACAAATCACGCAGCCTTCCAACAAATTATTGCAGGGAATTACTGCCATCACTTCTACTCCACAGCCAGAACCAACACCCACGCCCAGTATTACCGAAGCCGAAGTTTTGCGAAAGCTCGGCCTCACCAAAACCCAAAATTACCTCACCGGATTCAATCTTGGCACAGATATTAGCATATTGCGTATCGCCCTCACATCCATCAAGGGCGTAGCATTACTTAATTTTCAAAACTCTAGTAGTCAAAATATTGCCTCTGGCAAAATTGCAACTGGCATGAAATTCTCTCTCAAAATCAGTAACACGCAATATAACTATATCGTCGTAATTCTAGGCGATGTCAACGGCGACGGCGCTATTTATGCTACCGACTACGTTAAAATTCGCAATCATATCATGGGCAAAAGTCAGCTCAGCGGAGCCAGCCTCCAAGCCGCCGATGTCAATCGCGACAACAAGGTCCAGGCCACTGATTATGTACGCGTGCGTAATCACATCATGGGTAAATCAACCATTCAACAAAAATAAAGGAGTAAACTATGGCTACCAGCAAAGCAGAATGCAATAAAATTTTAGACAAAATTGCCCCATTGGGAGACTTTACCGTAAGACCTATGATGGGAGAATTTCTCCTATACTGCAATGGAACTCTAGTTGGCGGTATCTACAATAATCGCTTACTTATCAAAAAATCCGATAGTAATGCGAAATGCAACCTACCCGAAGAAATCCCCTACGCTAGCGCCAAACGTACAATGTACCACATCACTAATTTTGATAATCTAGACCAAATCCAAACAATTATCACAAACGCTTATAATGATTTGAAGAAGTAAATCATAACTTTTCATCCGCATTAGCGTAAGTCTAGCATCCGCCGTCTATCGTAACGATTTCGCCATTCACATAACTAGACTGATCACTTGCGAGGAAACAAATCACTTGCGCAATTTCTTTGGGTTTAGCAAAACGCCCAAGGTAAATTTTATCAGTTTCCGACTTAATATAATCGTCTGATAAATCTTTATTCATATCGGTATCAGCCCAGCCAATCGCCACTGCATTAACCCGTATATGCGGACGAAACTGATAAGCTAAATCACGTGTCAAACTCTGTAAACCAATTTTAGAAATATTATAGTCTAAGCACTCTGGTGAAATAGTTTTTGTGCCGTTAGTAGAAGAAACATTAACGATTACACTGCCATCTAACATATACTTCGCAGCTTCGCGCGCTACAAGAAATGCACCAATTACATTTGTACGCAAGGTATCCTCAAACTCTTCTACGGTAATGTCTTCAAAATCCCTATCATAGACAATACCAGCATTATTTACTACCACGTCAATCTTACCAAATTCGCCTACAACTCCGGCAATCATGCGCTTTACTTCTACTTCGCTGCGCACATCCGCTCCTACAGTAAGAGTCTTTACTCTATACTCAGTCTCTAGCTGTCGCTTCAAAGCAAACGCAGCTTCAGCTTTATTATGATAGTTAATTACGACATTATAGCCCCGCTTAGCAAACTCAACAATCGTGGCTTTACCGATTCCACGACTACCGCCAGTGACGAGAACGACTTTGCCACTCATTATTTATACTCCTCCACCCAATCAACCTTTACAACAATCGCACCTTTCGGCTCAGTTGCACCAAACGGCGACACTTCACCATTGCCAAAGAAAGTCTTTTTACAGTAGTCGAGATACTCTCCGCTATCATGAAACTTTGCTTTGCCAAAAATTCGCACGCCTTTCCAGTCTTTATCAAAAGCCGTAATCACAACTTTTGAATTGCTTTGGATATTAGTCTGCGTACGATTCATCTCATTCACCGAAATAATCAGCTCGTCATCGTTCAGAATATTCACATCCGAAGCCACCGCAAGGTTCGGATCGCCTTCTGGTGTAACCGTAGCAATATGAATCGGTTTATTATCAATAATTTCTCTATAATCTACTAGCTTCATACTTCCACACTTTCTCCAATTTCCAGCGGCGCCAAGTCTGCATCCACTTCCTCACAGGCTGCTCTCAGCCAGTTATTATTAAATCCATTGCCAAGCCCCGAAAGCACTGCATTATGCACCGGGACCACTAGTTTAGGTCGAACCAACTTGATATATTCCATACCTTCGCAAACTTTGCACCACGGCGCACTGCTAGGCACCAACAAAATCTCTGGCTGCGCCACACCATCTAGCATATCAAATGAATCTCCTGGATTCACAATCTCGCCATCCACCACCACACCAATATTTTGGCAGGGAATCTTACCCGACACAATCGCTGCATGATTTTCACCAAAGAATCGCAATTCAAATCCACCTACATTCACCACATCACCACTCTTTATGACTTCTGCATTGGGAATTTCTGATACAGTATCTGCGGTCGTAAAAATCCGCACACCCGGATTCCGATCCAAGATTACCGAAATCTTTTCCGACTGCAAGTGATCACCATGCTTATGTGTAATTACGAGCGCTATCACGTTATTCAGTTCCGGCAAACTCGCCTCAAATTCTACCGGATCACAAACAATACTGACGCCATCTTTTTCTATTACGCAACCCGAATGTTCTAATTTAGTAAATTTCATTTTCCTCCTTAATTTACTTGATTGATAACTTTCTTATCCGCTACAGACACCACCGTATTTGTCCAAATTTCAAACATTCTCGCCAGCGCTTCTTTAGAACAGTGCGCATTATGCGGCGTCACAAAAATATTAGTTTTATACTCGTGGTGCAAGATTCCCGAATCATCACTTTCAAAGGCTACTCCACCAAGTTCACCTGCTTCGCATTTTTCTACCAAACGCTTTGTCACCTCTTCAAAACCATTCGAAACCACGACCACTTTCATTTTTCTGTTAAACTTTGATAGATCATCAAATAGCGCAATGCTCTCCGAATTCTTAGAAATCGTCACAAACATAAATTCTGACTTTTCCAACATATCTTCAAACGGCCAATAATGAAATTCTGGATCATTTTGATTATGCGAATAATAACAAATTTCCTTGTTCCCAACCAACCCTTCCAACCGACGCGCCAAAGCATGTCCAATTTCACCAAAACCAATAATATCCGTTGGTTTATTCCACATCTCATCACCAATAAACTCTGGCGCATAGCTCATTCCGCCCTCACGCAAATACAAAGGAAATCGTTTAGCTAAGGCCAATGCCATAAACACACATTTCTCCGCCACCGATACGCTAGCATAATGCGGCACATTAGTCACAGCGATATCATGTTCACGACAATAAGCACCATCCACCCATTCATAACCAGTCGTCTGCAAACAAATCGCCTTCAAGTTTGGAATCTGCGCAATGATATCATTCGGAATATTCCAGCCAGTAATGTCTGGATCGGCAGCAATCACTTTCGGTTCATTATCTTGCATCACTAAAGCATAATCCGCTTTATCCAAAAAAGATAACTTTCGCAAACTTACTATTCAGCAGACTCTTTTGCTCTTTGGTAAAATCAGTTTCTAGACCATAAATATATAAATTCATTCTACTCCTCCACAAATTCCAATAATTCCGGAAATTCCCGATAGCCGCTTTCCGAATTCAAATGCCCACCGTCCACAATCACGATTTGCTGTGTTGCTACTGTATCTGCAAATTTCTTTTCTGCTTCATAACTTACATATGGATCATTTTTAGTATAGAAACAAACTATCTCGTCACAATATTTTTTCACATCACCCAAATTCTCAAGATACATTCCGCGGTTCACGCTATCATAATCTTCGTCAATGCCAAGATAGTTGTTAAATCCACAGGCAAACACCAACTTTTTTACTCGCACTTTATTCTCAACTAAGAATTTACAAACAAAAACCGGCGCAATCGAATGCGCAAAGATAATTGTGTTTTCCGTAATCAAACCCGCATCCAAATGTACTTTCAACAATTTTGACCAATTTTCATAGTTCTGGAATCCCACACCCGTTGGAAAATCTGGCACGTAAACCTCCTTGCTACGTTTTCGCAGCTCCCTACGCAACCATGGGAACCAATTACCAAATGGTGAACCAAAACTACCATGAATAATAAAATAATTTTCTTGCATCATCTCACCTCATATTCTTTAATTTCGCCATTTTCAAGATGAAAATCTCGCCAGCTTGCAATGCCTCCAAATCCTCTAACGTAAAAATGAATCGCCTTACTAAAACTGCCATGCGTGACAATCAGAATATTGGCTTCGTCGTTATACTTTTGTTTCAAATCATCTATAAGAGTCTCCGCTCGTCCAAGCATATTCTTAACAGTTTCCACACCATTTGGAATCTCATTTAATTCTGGATCGTCAATATCTATTCCCGAAAAAGGCTGCACAAACGAAGGCAAAACTTTACCCTCAAAATCACCAAACGACCGTTCTACTAGCCGATCGTCATAAACAATCTCATTCCTATCACCAATCGCAATCTGTGCCGTTTCCGCCGCGCGCTTTAAAGGGGAAGCATAGACCGCATCAAACTTAATATCTTTTATATTCTCACGCAATTGCTCGGCTTGTTTCTTGCCGATTTTATTTAACGGAACATCTGTACGACCCTGCGCTCTATGCTCCACATTCCAATCCGTCTGCCCATGACGAGCAAGGTATAGTTTCATGCAACACCCCCGCTCGCCAATAAATTTGCAGATTCTCTAACCGTGTTAGAGAATAAGGCTAGCCTTAAAGTCATAAATTACTCCAGTTTTACTTAATCCTAGTATACCATAAAATCCCATCAAAAAAGAGGGCTTGGCCTGTTATTCTGCGACAACAGGTCGCCCTCAATACTTTCATTGTATCATGTCTACTTCCTAAAGTCAACTAGCCTTTCTTGCTTCGTGATCACTAAAATCCGACGAATGCGTCGCGAAAGTTTTAAACGCTTTTCAATACATAATAGTGATTGCTGGTCTGGCAATCTCGTACGACGTAAATCTATAACAATATTTTCAGACTGCCGAGCAGCCTTATGTAAAATACGATCTATTGTCATCCTTGTATTATCACCAGCGGGGCACTTTGATTCCCAAACCAAACCATCCATGAAAAAATCTGCATTACGCACATTTGGAGTGCATGATGGCGATATTAGCTCAACATCTTTTCCGAGTGTCGTAAAAAATAAAACCGTATTATATTCATGTGCTTCAAGTTTAACGCCGTTCGGTATAATCTTCCCAGTTTTCACCTCTTAATTATATCATACGTAAAACACCCAGGAACGAACGCTCAATTCACTCTGCTAATCATTTTCCTGTTTAATTCCGTCTACCTCACCATCCAAAACCTTCACTCCAAAAGAATGAATCTCGTCATTAATATACGGCATGTCCGGCAAAGGGAACAAAGTATAAATTGGTTTGTTAAAATAATACGCAACAAACATTTCCGCAAAACTATTTGCTCCAATATAATTTTCAATGTCATTTTTGGAATAATTACAGACCAAAATAGCATCCGCTTTACGAATTTTATCAACATGTTTATGATTGGAATCAGTATCAATTTTCGCTTGCACCGGATCAAAATCATCTTGTTCAATCAAACGATTTATCACACCATTCGGTAGCAAAACTTCATGTCCCATTTTCTCCAAACGCTCAGCGATTTTACACACTTCGTTACCAAATTTTAAACTACAACAAATACAAATTTTCATTTCACATCTCCTTCTTCATGCACACTTCTAATATCTTGCAATTCAAAGCGGTATTTCTGCGCCACTTCAGGATATTTTTCATGATCAATTTCAGAAACGAACATCTCATATGGACGAATATATAATTCATTATCGCCATACAGCGCCCGATATACGACATACTTTTCTTTTGTCTCGCTATGTATTGCAACGTCTTTCACCAGATACACGTCGCCCTTAAAGTGCTTATAAATACGATTAATTTTTACCTCATTCATTCCACATTACCCTAAATATTAAATATATAATTCTCCAACGCAGCATAAACTGCGTTGCGTTCTACAAGTTCATGATTCTCAATTAGTGACCGCAATTCCGACATCGTACAAAGTTTTACTGCCTGCACTTCACTTTCTTGTATCTTTACTTTTTCCAACGTCAAATTCGGTTGACGTAAAATAAAGAAATCATAAAATTGTTTTTCAATAATACCGTTACTATATTCTTCCATCGAACGATAGCAAAACATATAGCGAAAATCACTAATATCTACGTGTCGTCCTAAATCAACGCTCACTTCTTCATTTATCTCTCGTGCGGCTGCTGATAGGGAATCTTGGCCCGCCGAAATATGTCCAGCAGCCGATATATCCCACATATCAGGATTCTTTTCTTTATTATGACTCCGCTGTTGCAACAAGATTTCATTTTTATCATTCACGATCGCCACAATAATCACACGATGCCATAACCCCTCACGATGCACTTCATCACGTGTCGCCACTCGCCCGGTTTTAATCCCGTTCTCATCCAAAACGTCAATCAGTTCAGTCATTAGCACCCCCTAACAACTTATATTTTCTACCTACTGTAGAAAATAAGGCTAGCCTTAAATCCATAATCTCTCCAAAATTACACTACCATAATTATACCATGTTATAATTATGACATGGAAGAAACCTTCGACGTCCTAGACCAACATGGCGGTTTTACTGGTCGGACCGCCACTCGTAGCGAATGTCATAGTCAGGGAATCTGGCATCGCGCCATCGTAGTCTTTATTGTAAGCACTGATGGCCAAAAAATCTTATTACAAAAACGCAGCAAATCCAAAAGAATATGGCCTGATATGTGGGATGTCGCCGTTGGTGGGCACGTGGACGCCGGAGAATTTGGTTATCAAGCCGCCCTGCGCGAAGCCAAAGAAGAACTCGGTATCACACTCCGGCCTCAGGATTTGCTCTACATCGGCAGCTCAACTTCAGAAAACATCGAAGGTAATATTATCAACCGCCACTTCAATGATTACTTCGTCGCACATCTCGACTTAGACCCATCACAAATCAAATTACAACCCGAAGAAGTCCAAGAAGTCAAATGGATTAGTGCTGACGACTTTGTTAATTTTATTACAAACGACACTGCCAGTATCACCGACAAGCCAGTTTGTTGGAATTATTACATCCGCTACTTGCAATCTAGACATTAATCCGCTATACTCTAAACAGAAGTTTTTCAGTCACCGTCAGAGACAATGATTTTATGAACCTATCCTACAACCTGTTGTAAATTTTACAACACTTATACATAATAAGGGAACTTTTTATGTCCAAAAATAAAATCTTAATTGCTTTTTTGCTCAATCTTGGATTCTCAATTTACGAATTCATTGGTGGAGCTTTCACCAACAGCACGGCCATCATGTCCGATGCTATTCATGATTTGGGTGATGCTATTAGTATTGGCATTTCCTATTTCCTCGAAAAGAAAAGCGCCAAACGCCCCGATACCAATTACACCTACGGTTATGTCCGCTACTCACTCGTTGGCGGCATGATCACGACACTTATCCTACTCTTTGGATCAGCATTTGTAATTGCTAGCGCTATTACGCGGTTGTTTAACCCCGCAGAAATTAACTATGATGGCATGATTATACTCGCCATCATCGGCGTCGTTGTCAACTTCATTGCCGCCTACATCACGCGCGACAAAGGCTCACTCAACCAAAAATCCGTCAATTTACACATGCTCGAAGACGTCCTGGGCTGGGCTGTAGTTTTGGCTGGTGCAATTATCATGCGCTTCACCGACATCACCTATCTTGACCCAATTCTTTCGATCCTGGTAGCACTCTTTATCTTCAAACAAGCCATCAATAACTTCCGCTCCATTCTGGATGTCTTTTTAGAAAAGACTCCCACCGGAATTTCGCTTGACGATATTAAGGGGCATCTTCTTCAGATTCCTGGTGTCAAAAGCATCCATCATCTCCACGTCTGGAGCCTCGACGGCTTCCATAACTATGCCACGTTACATGTTATCGCTGCAGCACCTAACGCCAAGCTGAAGCAGCAAATCAAAACTGAACTCGCAGAACATGACATTGCGCACAGCACCATAGAAATGGAAAATCCCACAGAACATTGCCACGAAGAAATCTGCAATCCACAAACCACAATTCCGCACGCGCATACACATCAGCATTGTCACAAAACCAAATAACTGCTACAATAAACATAAGTTAAGTAAAAGGAGTTTATCGTGGCAGAAGCACGCAAAACAACCGCTGCTAAGGCTCAAGAATCAAAACCAGCCAAAGCAACCGCAAAATCAACCAATAATTTCCCTTGGAAAATTATCATCGGCATCATCGTAGCCGCCGTAATTATCGCTGGCATTATCTTTTGCATCATCCAGCTCACTGGCAACAAAGATGAAGATGGTAAAAAAGAAGACGGTAAAACCGAAACCGCCCTCACATTGGAAAACGGCAAAGGTAACAAAATTGACGCCAAATATGTCTCTCTTGACGGTTTTAACTACAAACTCTTGGCCCCAACCGAATTTACCAACATGAGCGCCGAGCAAATCGCCGAAGATTATGGTACTAGCGACGCGCCAGATCTCGTACTTACCAACAAGGACAACACAGTCAATCTTGCCATCAGCAAACCAGAAAACGCCCTTAGCAACGATCAGATCGAAGCTTATCTTGAAGCTATGAAACAAATCTTTGATGCTGCTGAAGCCAAGGACATCAAAGCTCGATCATACGAAGTCAACGGGCACAAAGTTGGCGAAATCAAGATGGTCACCGACTACACCGATGAAGATATCTTCAACCATATGATTTTCTTCTCCTATGATGGTAAGCTTGCCGTTATCTCTTTCAACTGTCTTGATGATATGCGCGGCGAATGGGAAAAAGTTGGCGCCGAGATTATGAATTCTCTCGTTATTAACCAATAATTTACCTAACCGACCAAAAATCCCCTCAAAATGAGGGGATTTTTCGCCACAAACCCTCCAGGCTCGTGCCCATCTAGTTCAACCAATAAAATAACCTTGACACATGGTCAAGGTTATTTTATTGGTGGGCGGGGAGGGAATCGAACCCTCACTCCCTTGCGAGAACCAGATTTTGAGTCTAGCGCGTCTACCAATTCCGCCACTCGCCCGTATTTCCATTATATCACATTTTTCGTGTTATAATAGAAAATATATGGATTCAGAAAACGGTGGGCTATCTTCCTCAGATCGGCAACGTCAAACTGCAGCCGAAATTGCCCGCAAGAAAGTACTTGCGGTCTATTCTTCAACGGTCGAAAACCTGCGCAATCTACCCGCTAGCTCTCGCGAACGTTTAATCAAAAACCGTGAACGTCACACTAACCGTTTTAATGAAACCCCTACCCCTCAACAACAAGTTCAACCCGACTGGTCGCACAATAATATCAACTATCCTACAGCCGAATACCAACGCACACCAGTTTACAGTCAAGAACCCACCACTAAACAACCCGTCGGCAACGCTTATCAGCAAGAATATGCCGCCCCGGTAGAGAATAACTACGATGCCGCGCCAGCCGAATCGCCAACCTACGTAGGCGAAACTAATTACAACACCAACGAAACTCCTAGCGCTCTCAAAGATACTCCAGTTAATCAAGAAGCTATTTCCGAAGAATGGCAGAAATACCACTCTGCTTGGCAGGATTATTACAAAAATTATTACAGTGAATATTACGCCAAAGCCGCCCAAACCTATCTTGAGACTGAAAAGCTAAAAACTGAGCGCATTGCCACTGGCGCCACCGAACGCAAACGCAATCTGCGTCGCCTTACGCCAATATTCATCATTGGAGCAATCATTTTGACGGCTCTTTTCTTACAATACAATCGACGTATTTTTGCACCAATTATGGCTTATATTTCTCCCGACACTGGCTCAGTTAATACTGGCCTCACCGCCGTAGATCCCAGCATTACTCAGACCGTCTCCCCCGACCCCCGGCTCATCATTCCAAAACTTAACATTGATGTTCCAGTTGCTTTCGGCATCAGTGTTAGTGAAGTTGACGCCGCTATGAATCAAGGCGTAGCACAATTCTCCATTCCAGGAGCTAACGCCCTGCCCGGCCAAATCGGCAACCTCGCCATCTCTGGTCACTCTGCTGGTGACATCTACAGCAGCAACCCCTACAAGTTTATCTTCTCTGGACTTGAGCGCCTTGAAGTAGGTGACCTAATTTACATCAACTACGACTCCGTGCGTTATACCTATCAAATGACCAGCAGCAAAGTCGTGGAACCAACTGATGTCGCCGCCTTGATCTACGAAACCGATCGTCCAATGCTTACGCTAATTACCTGTACTCCACTCGGCACCTCACGTTACCGTCTGCTCATCAGTGCCGAACAAATCAGCCCCGCCTACAGTAGCGATAATGTCGCCGAGCCTACCACTCCTGAAGACACGCCAGACACCGGTAATTCTATGCCGGCTAACGAACCATCATTCTTTGAGAATCTCTGGAACAGCATCTTCGGTAGTTAATCGCGGATTCGCTCACGCATCAAAGCCAAACCAGTTTTAGATTCTGTCAAATAATAAATCCAACGATTGTTATCCGCAATTACTGCTGGATAATTAGCTATTTTTGCTTTGGAAATAGTCGTAATTGGATCATTTTTAACGTCAGACCCTTCTGTTATATAGCGTGCTATTTCGCGTTGATTGGTGTAATCAAAATCCCACACCCATAGCCCCTCATTCACAACTGCCGTCATCATCGCTCTATCCAACCAGGCTAAATTTGAAGTCATCGCTTCGTACTCAACCAAATCACCCATCTCTAAATCCACCACTGTAAATTGTTGACCATGCGACGCCACAATATACTCTCCCTCGGGGCTCAAACTAAAACTATTTGGCACAGTCTGAAGCTTAGTTTTATCAATCAAAACCTTCAATCCCGAAAAATCTGTATCCTGCGCTTGTTCACGGTAACTAGGCAATGCGCCATAATAAACATTTAATTCATCGTTAATCGCATAAGCTAAGTAATCCTCATCGTAATAGCGCGTCAAAGCCACTACAGCCGTCGCGTCACCATCCGCCGACACTAAAGTTGTACCACCATTCTCACCGTCACGATAAGTCCCAATAATCTTTTTGGCTTCTTGATTTTCCGTAGTTTGCGTCATTACATACGCGACATTAGTCTTGCTATTAGCAAAACTCGAAATATTATGCAATAAAACTCGCGAAATTGACTGATCGCTAATATTTATCCGCCGTAGTTGCTGATTTTCTAGAGCATACAACCGCGCAGCAGCATCATCAATCATTTCAACTTGTGTAAACTCCAAACCGAAAGTTCGCGTAAGATTCAAGCTCTGCTTTAGATCCTTGAGATTAATCAAAATCCATTCAGACTTATTTTCATAAGCAATCTTCGCTAACACACTGTCGCTATTATTCCACCTCAAGCTCTCCACTTTGCCCAGAAACTTATTTTCCACAACTCCTGGCAACACCGTCGTCAAATCCAATTGAGTTACTTTTGGTTCATCATCGCGGATATTAATCAAGTTCCATACTACGCTGTCACTTGCAGCATATAATATATATGTCTGATCATTAGACGGCAAATAGAATTCAAGTTCCTTTTCTATTTGCAAGGCTACTTCCGGTTTACGATTTAACAAGAATAAACGTGGATAATACAAACGCAATAACATCCCTGACGACATTTTGATATTTTTTTGCCAAGTGTCATAGCCATCACGTGAAAGTTTAAGACTATGTTCGCCTGGAGTTAAACTTCGACTCAAATTAGTTCGAGAGAAAATCGTATTACCGTCAATCTCCACCGTTGCACCAGTTGGAGCCGAATGGATCTGCACCAACCCAGACTGCTCTATCCTACCACTGCTAGTCACAAAAAAGCCCATCGCCGCCAAGGTCGCCACTACTACAATGGCAATTATCGAGATCACCATCCCAACTTCAGCAATAATTACTTTAATCATCTGTCGACGACGTTGTTGTTCACGTTCTTCAAAATCCATATCAACATATATTATAGCATATTTTACGTGGAATTTTGCTCTTGCTTTTTTATAGTGCTTGAAGTTATAATAGATATAAGCAAAAGTACGATGAGGAGTTATTGTTAATGAGTAAAATTCAAGTTGAGTCTGCTGGCCAGTCAAGCTCGGCTACTCATCGGATTACTCAATCTTCCACCACGCTCAACCGGCGTTATGTTCGTCGTCCTACGACGGCCGCCGTCGAAGAAGCCGCCAGATCCGCCCACATGCATCGTGGGGAAGCTCCAAGCACGCCATCAAGATTAGTTAATATGCGTGTGCATGCTGCGGAATTTGAAGCAGCTCGCGCCGCCGAAGCCGAACGTCTAGCACAAGAGGAAGCCGAGGCCGCCCGCATCCTTGCCGAAACCAATCAAGTCGCGCTCTATCCAAATGTCGTTGAATTTGGAATGAACCCAGCCGAAGCCACTGCCACCCCATCCATGACAGCTAACAATATACCTTCTATGGGAGAAACCGAGCAACTGGCGGCAGCGCTGGGCGCGCCAGACAATTACAACGCAGCATTCAATCCTTTTTCCAACACGCCATCAATTTATAATGCAGCCACGCCAATGGCTGGCGCGCCCGCTCAGGTCATGCCCGAGCCGTCGGCAGCAGCAACCCCAAACATAGCCACACCTGCACCACAGCCCAATCCAGTTGATATGGACGCACTCGCCATGAACATCGCTGCCGACTACGCTGCCGCCAGTTTAGGCGCTTCGGTCAAAGAATACGGCGACAATTACGCTAACTATGCCATTGCATCCGAAAATATCCCAGCCGAACAACCTGCGATGACCGAAGCGCCTGCGGTCGCGACGCTCGACGCTTCTGCCAACACATCTGTCGATGCCATCGCTCAAGCCGCCTCCGAAGCCATTGCTTCAATCCGCGTCGCGACCGACCCCGACCAAGTCACCGAGCAAGTCGCTTCACTCAAGATGTTTGCCGAAAACATCAAATCCAATCACGACTCCCCCGAAATGAAAGAACTCGGCGATACCATCGAAAAATTCGTCAGCATCGCCATGAAATCTACCAAGATTCAGGAAGAAGCTATTACCAAAGCAAAAGCCAAGGCTAAATCCGCCAACACAGCCGTAAAAGTCACTTTGCCTGCCAAAGCCAACCGCGCTGCTGCTAAAGTTACACGCTCTTCCGCAAAAGTTATGGCTGCCAGCCGCAAAAAAGCCGCAACTGCTACTAATATGCGCCGACCAGCTATGAAGCGTACCGTAGCAAACAACAATCTCCGTGTAAATCCAAAATCCCGCCAGCTCTCACGCCCCACTAGCCCAGAAGAGCTCAAGAATCGCGCCATTGAACAAGCTTTGCACTCCGTTGCTACTATGGACGAAGAACAAAACCGCAAGACCAAAGCTCGCGCCGAGCACACTATGCCGCGCAAACGCTTCCGCGCACGCCACTTTGCTATTGCTTTCAGCTGTGCTGCCGCCTGTGTTGCCGCCATCATCTACGTCGTAGGCGCTAACCTTCCCGATATTTCTGTACGTGTCGCTGCCATGCAAACCGGGATTCAGGCTTCATACCCATCCTATGTCCCCCGCGATTATTCTCTCGGCGATATCACCTCCGAAAACGGTAAAATTACTCTCAAATTTGATGGCCCCGACGGCGCATCGTTCACTTTGATCGAAGAAAAATCATCTTGGGATAGCGCCGCATTACTCCGTAATTATGTCGAACCAACCTGGGGCGATGACTATACTAGCACCCACGAACAGGGAATTACTATCTATATTTCTGACGCCAATTCTAACGCGGCATGGGTAAACGGTGGCGTCCTTTACAAAATCACTTCTCGTAGCTCAGTCCTCACCAAAAAACAGGTGCGCAGTATCGTCACTTCTCTATAATCACGACTTTTTGTAGTATAATATATCTCATGAAAACACGTTTTGCTCCTAGCCCCACAGGGTATATTCATATTGGTAATGTTCGTAGCGCTATTTATCCCTATCTTTTGGCACGCCAATCGGGTGGTAAGTTTATTCTGCGCATTGAAGATACCGACCAGGCTCGCTACGTCGAAGGCGCTACCGAGCTAATCGAAGACACTCTCAAATGGCTTGGGCTCGACTGGGATGAAGGCCCCATTGTCGGTGGACCAAGCGAACCCTACTTCCAAAGTCAACGCAAAGTTATTTATCACGAATGGGCTAATAAGCTAATTTCCATGGGGCGCGCTTATGCCGATGATACCAGTAGCGAACAAATCCAAGCTTACCGCGACGAGTGCACGGCCAAAAAAGTTCCTTATCTCTACCGTAACTTCCGTCCAGAAAACCCACCCGAATGGCACGAAGGCTTACCATTGCGCTTCAAATCCGATCCCAAAATCCGCCACTGGCATGATGAGGTTATGGGTGATATGACTGCTGGACCCGAAGTTCAGGATGACATTATTCTCATCAAGGCTGACGGTTTGCCCACCTATAACTTCGCCCACATTGTTGACGATGCCGAAATGGGCGTAACTCACATTTGCCGCGGTGTCGAATATCTCTCTAGCACGCCAAACTATCTTGCAATTTATGAAGCCCTAAATCTCGACATCCCTAAGCTCATCTCTTTACCTCACATCCTCGCTCCCACCGGCAATAAAAAGCTCGGCAAACGCGATGGCGCCAAATCCGTCACCGAGTATCGCGATGATGGCATTCTACCCGAAGCCCTTCTTAATTATCTCGCTTGCCTTGGCTGGAATGATGGTACCGAAGAAGAAATCTATTCCAAAGACCAACTTATCCAAGCTTTTTCAGTTAATCGCATCCAAACTTCCGGTGCCCGTTTCGATGAAACCAAAATCCTCTGGATGAATGGTCAATGGATTCGCAAACTTATTGACGGACAGGGAATTGACGCTTTTTATCCACGCACACTTGGTTACTGGCCCGATTCCGCCGCCGCTTACGACGACAGCTACAAAAAACACGTCCTTAGCATCATCTATGACCGACTTAAAACTCTCTCTGACCTTCGCGAAATGACAACTTATTTCTTTGCTGACCCAGAGATCGATCTTAATATGATTATCAGCAACAAATTCCTCAAAAAGTTTTCTGAAGAAGGCTTAAGTGAATTATTGCAAGTCGCAGCCGCTAAACTAGAAAACACCCCCTGGAACGCCGACGCCCTGCAAGAAACTCTTAATCAACTATTGGTGGAAACGGGCCGTAAACCTGCTGAGCTCTTTTCGCTCATCCGTATTGCCTTATCGTATGCCCCATTCAGCCCATCCCTACACCTCACACTTGAGGTTCTTGGCAAAAATGTAAGTCTCGCGCGCTTACACAAAACTGTTACCGCCATCGAAAACGCATAAATAGTCTTTTTATTTAACTTATGCTAAAATAGAAAGAACTAAGAGGAGTTATTTTTATGAGCCCAAAAACACCGCGGCCAGAGACCAAAAAGGATGAATCTCAGCCCACTAAGCCAGTCGCCAGTAAAGCCGAAGCTTCTAGTGCGTCCAAAAACGTACCAGAAAAACCAAAATCCAAAACCAAAAAAGAACGCAAACCCCGCACTACTGGCCAAAAGGTCTTTCTTTGGATATTAATTCTATTATTAATCTTTATTGCTGCTGGAGCTGGGGTCTTCATCTATTTTGCTTTCTTCCGACCAGAACCCGAAAATTCTGTCAGCAACGAACAACCCGAATTCCCCGATCCAATTTATAGCCTCATGACCGGTGAGGAAATTACTGACGCTAGCCTCAATAATAGCCCTACTTTCTGCGTCCAAATCCCCAACGGTAACGATGGTGGTCGCCCGCAAGCTGGGCTTGGTCAAGCAGCCGTAGTCTTCGAAGCCATCGCCGAACGCGGCATCACCCGTTTCGCCGCAATCTTTCAAAATCCTACTGTCGGCGTAATTGGCCCTATCCGCTCACTACGTTCATACTATCTCGACTGGGATACACCGTTTGATTGTACTGTCGTTCATGCTGGTGGCTCAGATGAAGCCTTAGCTGATATCCGCCGTGGCGGTCAACGCGACCTTGATGAAAGCAACGATTATATGTGGCGCGAAACTGGTAGCGGCCGTATGTGGAACAACCTCTTCACCTCTCCTGCCAATCTCGCCCAATTCAATGCCACCAAAGGCTACACAACGTCAAATCCCAAGGCTCTTCCGCGCCTCACCCCAGAAGAAACTGACGATATTCTCGCCGAACGCGATCTTTGCGCTGGTAGCTCCGATTGCATCGTCGAGATCGTCGACGATATCAACATCCAATTTGGTGCCTCTCCCACCTTTAACACAGTTTATTTCTACGACGCTGAGACCAATAAATATTTCCGCTCCTATGCTAGCGGTGAGCCACATCTCTCCTATGAATGTCCCGCTAACATTGCTGAGCCCAACACCAAAACTCAGTGTGGCGACCCGATTCAACTTGCACCTAACGTAGTTATTGCAATGGTAGTCCAGGAACGCACCAGTAGCGACGGCTATCACGAGGCTATCACCACCATCGGCACTGGCCCAGCCACAATTTTCCAAAACGGCCAAGCGATTGAGGGCACTTGGACTAAATCCTCCCAAACCAGCCAAATCGTCTTCCGTGACGCCAATGGCGACACAATTCAATTTACTCCTGGCCAAATTTGGATTGCCGCCGTACCACAATACGGTCGCATTGAGTACTAAAGCTCAAGCACTCGCTCCAGGCTTATTTACACAATAGCCTGGAGCTATTTTATGCAAAAAACAGACCACCTTACCCTTGACAAATCAAAGATAAAATGGTCTG
>CASXXK010000003.1 GCA_949480205.1 uncultured Candidatus Saccharibacteria bacterium | reverse complement strand
CGCATTCCCGTAGTTTCGCTTTCCCCCTCCGCTGCCTTAGTACTGTATTAGACATATAAAGAAAATTAATCCCCCAGACCAGCTGGGGGATTTTGTTGTTACCTAAAAAGTCAATATACAGAAGCTATTTAATCAATTTTTCGTCGTCTGACAGCTGCTGAAAACCGGCCGCCGAGGTAAATCCGTCGTAATAGTTTGTTTTAACTGCGGGATGCCCGATTTTATTGGCGGCCTTGACGATTTCCTTAAGGTCGTCTGTAATCTTATAGATTTTGAGGTCATTCTTGGATACCAGGCCGAGTGGCAACATTTTGCTCTGGATAAACTTGTCTAGTGGGCGCCAAAAACTCTTGCCATAGAAAAAGACGGGCATTTTGGGCATCTTGCCTTCTTGCATCAAGATAATAATCTCCGAAAGTTCATCCATCGTACCAAGGCCACCTGGGAACATGACGTAAACTTTGGCCGACATTGCCAGCATAACCTTACGCGCGAAGAAATATTGGAACTGCATCGTATCGGTGAGATAGGGGTTAGGAAATTGTTCATGCTTAAGGGTAATATTCAAGCCGATACTGCGCCCACCATACTCAAACGCGCCTTGATTGGCGGCTTCCATAATCCCCGGACCGCCACCGGTAATCACGGCGTGACCATTCTGCGCCAGCAATTGACCAAGTTCGCGAGCTTTCTTGCAATATTTGTTGTCTTGAGGTAACCGTGCGGAACCAAAGATGGTGACACCCTGTGGGTAGGTGCGGGCAATTTTGAGACCACGTTCGAGGTCATTGGCATAAGCTTTGGCGCGCTCCACGTCGGCAGCTTCAAGTTCGGCTAAAATCTTTTCGTCTAACATAGTTCCCTTTCTTATAAAGTTAAATCTGTAATTTTTTGAATTGGCATGGGGTGCAAATCTTCATCGCCAGATAATATCCCAGCTTTGGCACCATATTTCTGTACCACGCTAGCGGCATTGGCGGCCGCAAACTGCAGAGCATGAGCAAAATGACTTTCTTTGGCTTTTCCTGCCGGTTCGCTTGCGTAAGCCGCCAAGAATCCAGCACCAAAGGCATCACCGGCACCAGTAGCGTCGCGCATCTTAACCTGCTCATAGACGCCCAGGCGATAGACTTCTTGGTGATCGGTGGCAATTGAGCCCATTTCGCCATCGGTGATAATAACGGTCTGACAATAGGTGGCAAGGTGGACCAAGAGCTCGGTCAAAACTACGCCAGGAACAATCTTAGCTGCCTCACGCTTGTTGACGAGCAGGATGTCGACATCATCCAGCAGCCCAATCAACTTCGGTAGTTGTTCGATTTCGAGCTCACCGGGATTAAACATAATCTTAGCGCCATTGGCGTGAGCTGCCTCAAAGAAGGCCAGGAGCGTATCCATATCGCCACGTAAACTAGTGACATAGAGCCAATCTGGCGCGATAAGTTCCAAATCGTCCGCGGAAAGATTATTGAATCGGCCAGAAACGCCGCGATGGGTTAAAATTGTACGCTCACCACTCTTGGCATCAAGCATCACCACCGAGCAGCCGGTTTTACCACGCTGAAACTCAACATAGCTACTATCAATGTTTTCTTCATCAAGACAGGCAAGAACCGCCTCGCCTGCAGCATCGTGGGCCAAATTCCCCATAAAAATTGTTTCGTGGCCGTGACGAGCGAAGCTCACGGCGGCGTTAGTGCCACCGCCGCCCACCTCAAAGGCGACTTTGTCGATATCGACTTTAGTCCCAATGACAAGTTGGCCAAAAATCGACTGACCACCAACGTCGGACCCCACAAAATCATCACGGTCAATCAGGTAGATATCCTGTAAGGCCGAACCTAACGAGACAATTCGCGCCATCTAGATCAAAACGCCTTTCTTTTCACATTCTGCCAGCAAAGATTGATACATGGCTGCCGAATCTGCTGCTTGCGTAATGGCACTGCCGACATTAATTACATCGATTCCAGCATGCGCCAAAGCACGCACATTACTCAAGTTAGCACCACCATCCCAGCCAATTTCGATGTCAGTCCGAATCGCGCGAATTAATGGAACTTTCTCAATCTGCATCATGTCGATAGTCCCACCTTGGCTACCTAATTCACCGGCAAAAATCATTACATGATCGGCAGATTGAATCAGGCTAGCCACACGGCCTGGAAAAGTGGTCTTAATCATGGCGAGACCAACCTTGATACCGGCTGAACGCAACTGTGTGAACAGTCCCTCCAGATCATCGTCAACTTCGGCGTGCAGGATACAAAGTCGTGGCTTGAGACTAAGAATATCTGACAAGTGCTCGGAGGGACGTGCCGACATAACGTGCAAATCAATTGTTACGCCTTCTGGAGCCCGTATATCGGCAATTGGTACCAATGTGGTAGGGGCAAAACTACCATCCGAGGCATCAACTTGTACCCGCTTAGAAAATTGGCTAAATTTAGCCATGCTGTCATCGAAAAAGGCTCGATTATCAGTGGTGATGGTGGGCACAATGATAGCCATATCTACTCTTCCTCGTCATCCTCTTCGTCATCGGCTGCAACCTTGAGGCGGAATTCAACCCCGCCTGGTGCTTTGGCATGTTCCTCATCGAGACGCTTAACTCGGCGCACATAGCGCTCATCCATCTTGGGGCGAGTATGGCATAGAGTTTTGATTAGCTTTTCCATTGTATCGACATCAAGTTCATCCCCCGAGAGGCACAAAACATTGGCATGATCATCAGCACGACCAGCTTCAACACTAGCTACAGTGCCAGCGTTGATAGCGCGTATTCCCTTGACACGATTAGCCTGCATACAGACACCATGTGCCGAGCCACAAATCAAAACACCAAAGCTATATTTATCCTTAGCTACTGCCTTGGCCACCGCCAATGCCGGGTCATTAAAATCATCATCTTCTACCAAGCTCTCGGCGCCTAAATCTTCAACAATAACGTTTTCGTGACAATCGCGAATCAGAGGTAATAGGTCTTCTTTCTTTTGAAAACCACGGTGATCTGCTCCGACGTAGATATGATATTCTGGCATAAATCCTCCTTTATTTTCTTTAGTCTATTACACTTCGCGCCCAAAATCAACCGAAAGTTCTACTAGGCGATTAGAATAACCCCATTCATTATCGTACCAAGCCACAACTTTGACTAAATTTCCACCCACGACATCAGTCAATGGCAAGTCCACCACGGCTGAGTGTGAATTTCCCCGGAAATCTGACGATACTAGTTCGTCATGCGTCACGTCCAGAATCCCCTCATAATACGGCTCTTCGGCGGCTTTTTCGAACACGGCGTTAATCTCTTCGACCGTTACATCTCGCTTAAGTACCGCAGTGATATCCGCAAGTGACACTACTAAGCTGGGCACGCGCACACTAAGACCGTTGAATTTTTTCTCTAAACTAGGGATTGTCAGTGCGGCAGCCTTGGAAGCGCCAGTGGTCGTAGGCACAATATTGACCGCCGCTGCTCGAGCTTCACGAATATCCTTGGCAGCGTCATCCACTAGCTTTTGCGAAGCAGTATAAGAATGCACTGTGGTCATCATGGCTTTTTCGATACCAAAATTGTCTTCAATTACTTTCATCACTGGGGCGATGCAGTTAGTCGTGCAGCTAGCGCAGCTCAGAATGTCATCATCAGCAGTAACCACTTCTTCGTTGACGCCAAGGACGACCGTTTTGGCACCAGAGCCCTTGGCTGGGGCAGAGATTACCACTTTGCGCGCACCGGCCTTAATGTGTAGCCGGGCATCCGCTGGATTGCAAAAGCGCCCCGTGCATTCCATTACAGTGTCAATTTCGAGCTTATCCCAAGGAAGCTTGATTGGGTCTGGCTCCGACATGAAAAGAATTTTTACGCCATCGACAATGATGTGTTTGTCGTCAAAACTCACTTCATGGCCATAAACGCCATAAGCGGAGTCATATTTAAGCAAATGGGCGAAAGTGGCTGGATCCCCTAGGCTGTTAATCGCTACAATTTCGGCATCCTGGCGTTCAAAAGCAATCTTGAATGCGCAACGTCCGATTCGCCCAAATCCGTTGATTGCTAACCTCACCATTTGTTTTTGCCTCCTAGTTCTACTTTATTTCATTATATCATAAACTTTTTACGCTGAAAGTATTGACTTTTTCGATGATGTGTGATATAATGATAGTATGGGGTGTGTCCCTCAATTAGGATTGAAAGAATATATAAAAAGAGACGGTCTATTGATTCAATTCAGTATCGCATCCGTCTCTTGTTGATTTTATTTTAGCATATTACTCATTTTACGACAAGAACTTTTTTGTTTTTGGAGATTACTATAATTCTCTTTGCGGCAACATGGCTTCTGCGTAAGCAAAGATTTATCCTGCCAACCGCTTGGCTGGCACTCATTTTACTACGGGCTAAAGATATAACTATATTCCCTGATTGATATTGGGCAGTTCGTAGTGTGTTTTCTATTGTTTTTGAACTATTACCACGAATATTTTTAATTTCCCAATACTGGCTAAAACGTATCACATATACATCTGGTGTATGTGAAATCCCACGAGCGACAAATTCAATGTTGCTTTGAAAAAATTTAGCCAGCACCTCCGCAACAGTAATTTCGTCATTAGTAGGCATTGGCCTCAAATTAGTAGAGACAATAATATCAAACTTCACTTTCTCATCTTAACATGGTGTTGTAAAATATACAACACTTCGTGCGCAGCGGGTATATCCATATATCTACAATTGCTGGCACTTTACGATATGTTGGCATGGAAGGCGCATGGTGGTCATCAAGATCTGACGCCGTTAATACTCATGCAAATGATTTGTACTGGCAATATAGTGGCATTGTGAATTCGTCGTACCGTAGTGACCGTTACTACGGTCTCCCCCTCCGCTGCCTTAGTACTGTATTAGACATGTAAAAATCGTAACGCATCGAATCAAAAAAGAGCCTGATAGGCTCTTTTTTGGGAGACAACACTGGGTTCAGAGAAATTATGTAAACCCAGCTCATCGCAGAATTGAATTTTACGCTCTTGCGAAGTGAGCAAAGGCGCGGTTGGCCTCAGCCATGCGGTGGCAGTCTTCCTTCTTCTTGAAGGCAGTACCGGTTTCATTGTAAGCATCGATGATCTCGAGCTCAAGGCGCTTAGCATAAGGCATTCCCTGGCGAGCTCGTGCAGCCTGCACGAGCCAAGAGAAAGCAAAGTGCTGCTGACGGTGGCCAGAAATTGGGAACGGAATTTGGTAGTTTGCGCCACCGACACGGCGGGACTTAACCTCGAAATCCGGGCTAATATTAGCCAAAGCCTTCTCAAAGACAGCTACTGGATCCTCAGAGTTCAATTTCTTAGCAGCACCTTCGAGAGCAGCATAAACTGCCCGCTCTGCGGCCTGCTTTTTACCATCAAGCATGGATTTATTGATGAGGCGTTGTACCAAGACTGACTGATACTTACGATCAGGATTAGTCTTGCGTTGAAGAGATTTAGTAACTTTGCGTGACATAGATTATTCTCCCTTCTTAGCACCGTATTTAGAACGGCCTTGTTTACGATTTTGTACACCCTGAAGGTCGAGCGTACCACGTACGATGTGATAGCGCACACCTGGAAGGTCTGGCACACGACCGCCACGCACGAGCACTACAGCGTGCTCCTGGAGGTTGTGACCTTCGCCACCAATGTAAGCCCAAACTTCTTGACCGTTAGTCAAGCGTACACGAGCGACTTTACGCAACGCAGAGTTTGGTTTCTTTGGAGTCTTGGTAGTGACCTTAAGACAGACGCCGCGCTTGAGTGGGGCAGCCTGTTCATAACGCTTGGTCTTAAGCGTATTAACAATGGAACCGAGCGCTGGAGCCTTAGATTTCTTAGCGGCTTTCTGGCGTGGTTTACGAATCAACTGATTAATAGTTGGCACGATTTACTTCCCTGATTAAACTTAATATTTGGCATTTCGTTTACAGCAATGCAAAATGCCCGAAACTCTGTACTCATTATAGCGCAAAAGCCTAGAAAATGCAAGAGTTTTCTATCTTCCTGCATGTCTAATACAGTACTAAGGCAGCGGAGAGGGAAAGCGTCGTAACGGTAAGCCGGGCCATCCGACGGGTAGACGGCAGTACTGAAGTAGAGGTAGTACGCAGTAGTAGCATCAGCACGCGACGACCAATAGACAGCACCGAAGCCAGCGTCCCTCAAAGTACCAGCAGTAGTAGGTAAGTGGATATACCCGCTGCGCACGGGACCAGATTACTTCGTGCGCAGCGGGGTTATATACCTAACCAATGTCGATACTATCAGAATGCCAGTAGAGTGGGGGTATAGCTGGTCATCCAGAGGCGCAGCATACTCTACCACTAGCGCCTCTACTGCTTATAATCTTCAAATCTACGCTTCAACCCTTAGTCCATCAAACTTTAGTCAGCGTTACTACGGTTACCCCCCTCCGTTGCCTTAGTACTGTATTAGACATGTAAAAAATTCTAAAAATGGAGCCGTGTGAACCTTCGGCCACGCTCCACTCGTCGAACATAATCAAAAAAGCAAGCTTTTTGCTTGCGCTCTTCTCGTGGAGCCGTGTGTCAGACTTGAACTGACGACCTGCCGCTTACAAGGCGGCTGCTCTACCAACTGAGCTAACACGGCAACTACCATTAGTTTATCAAACCTTGCCAAAAACTGCAACCTTTGCTACAATGAAAACATTGCTGGAATCGTCTAGTGGCAATGACAAGAGACTGTAAATCTCTCGGCTTCGGCCTTCGTAGGTTCGAGTCCTACTTCCAGCACCAGTAAAATTAACTTGACGGTAAGTCAAGTTAATTTTATTTTATACCTTTTTAATTATCGCTACATGTCTAATACAGTACTAAGGCAGCGGAGGGGGAAAGCGTAGTAACGGTAAATGTAGATACTGCCATAAGATGGGATTACGCTACTTGCATTAAAGGTCATTCCATAAGCCGCGTCGGAGTTATCGTAACTACGTGAAGACCAAAAATGTCCGTTTATACCCATAATCCATAAGACACCAGCATTACCAGACACAGCACCCCTGGATGGGGCTACAGCCCCGCTGCGCACGAGATCCGTTAATTTCGTGCGCAGCGGATGGATTGGTTTACTCAGCGCTGGTAATGCTTTTTGGCATGCTGGTGCGGGTGGTGCCTGGTGGTCATCAAGAGCTTATTCTAATGGAACTTATGCATACGTTCTTTATATACAACTTACTGGTGCTATTAATCCATTGCTTAATAGCGAGCGCTATATCGCTTTCCCCCTCCGCTGCCTTAGTACTGTATTAGACATGTAGAAACCATTATAACTATTGACAAAATTGCAAATCTGTGATACAATGAGGGTATGGGGTTACCCCTATGGTCGCTAGCGGACCTACGCGCTAAATTCACCTTAACATGGAGGAAATGATATGAGAAAGAGAAAAAGTCAGATTATGGCGAAATTGGCAGAACTGGAGGCAAGATACGATGAATTCGCTGATGAAAATGGGTATGAGTACGAACGTCGTGTCGTATATACTTCGCACAGAGTATCGCCCATAATCTGTGCGATCTTAACTGTCATGTGTCTCTTTATCGTTATTAGCATTGTCCGTCAGGATTTAGAAATCGTACTTATAACTGCTATTACTGCCCCGATTGGCGTGATGCTCGGTATTGCTGCATGGACTCGCCACAGCAACAAGAGAGAGCGTAAACTTTTGCTTTCGGGACAGGCGGCGGATATCGTCATCTGCTTCTATACCCAGGCAGTATTGGACGAGATTTGCGAGCAAATTGCCCGTATAGAGCAGATCATTGAGCGCAAAAGGCAGGAAGCTGCGGAAAGGAATGCTAAGCAGGAAGCGACGAAGATGCGGAATACGGATGAAGTTGCCAAAGTGAAACCGCAGTTTGAAATCTTGCTTAATATCGTGTGCACCGAGCTGGGCGGCAAAGTTGTCAATCGCTGGAATAGTAATGACGGCATGGTCAGGGTAGAACTCATGCTACCGACGATACGCAACTATCCCAATCTTGAGTTTGCGACGCAGATTTTTGAGTTTTCAGAGAAGGATCTCAACCGCCTAACTTTCACCGTAGCGCAGCTGCGTCCGTTGATGGCGCAATATCATTCCTTAAAAGAATCTTTGGATGCTGCTGTTCTGCCGGAACAATAGCATCCACTACTCTCCGAGAGTAGTGCTTTACAAAACCACCCCGTTATTTGAGGTGGCTTTTTGTAGTAAAAAGCATTAATGCTATTGACAAAATTAGTAGTCTGTGGTAAAATGAAGGTAAGGAATGTTCCTAGCAGCTTAAAATTAGTGTGATTTTGATACGCTAGGACAGATTAAGGAGGGACGAGTGATGTTATTCACGAAATTAAATGAAGAAACAAGTAAACAAGGACTGCTGGCAATTGTCAAAGAAATGTCAACCTTAGACAGTATTTACCCGGAGCTCAAAACTCCGGGTAAAATCCGCGGATTGCTGACTGATGATAATTTTAATGCAGAGGAGCGGCCGTGGGACTTCTTGGTTGCTTTGGCCTACTCTACCATCAGTATCAGTAGCGAGAAGGCTGCGACAGATATTAACGAATTGCATTACCTACAAAAACGGATTGATCGAATCTTGAAATACCCGATGAAGTGGATGTATGATGCGATCACGCCCGATATGCAACGTCGTTATCTTGCAGTGGCCGGGGAGAGTTTCCCGCGTGCTGTCCGAACGCGCCGACGTCCACCACGCAGTATCACGGAAAAATGCACGTTCTTCAACCGGGACAAGTACGATCAGTTGCAGTATCTTTTACGACGCATTCGCTGTGTGCCGTATATTGTGCAATTTGATGTAGAGCATGACGATCTGTCACCAATGGTCTCGGTGCGGGAAATGCATGACCTGATAGCTTCCATGAAAAAACCGCCTCAGAATATTTTGGCGGAGCTCAACCAAAAAGCTATAGTAGTCGAGCAGGAAAATTTATGCCACGCCTTAAAACGTGCGCAGGCGAGCGCCGATAGTCTGGGGCTTCTGCATTATGTTGCATCTGGCGAAGCGGAAGAGCTAAAAACCATGACGGAGATTGCAAAAGCATTAGGTGTTGACATTAACTTTACCGAATAGCTTGCGTTGAGAATTACGCCACCAAAAAGGAGCCTTCCAAAGGGCTCCTTTTGTCATTGAGAATAACTATTTCTTAGTAGTCTTCTTCGCAGCAGGTTTTTTCTCGGTTTTGGCTGGTTTTTCCGCTTTGGGCTGGTTGGCGGCAACCAAGAAATCCAAAGTCTTATCAATCGTCATACGATTTTTGATGTCCTGGCGCACTTCTGGTTTCTTGAGGTTGGCCAGAGCTTCCTTGGACTTCTGGTAGACATCTTTGAGTTCGGCAATTTTGGCGTCAACTTCTTCTTCGCTAGCTTCGATTTTTTCGTCACGCGCCAAAATCTGCAGCACCAACGAAGCCTTAACTCGCGCTTCGGCTAATTCTTTGGCTTGTTTCTCCCAGTCTTCTTGACTTTGACCGGTACGCTCTAGGTATTGCTCAAAAGTCATGCCGTGGCTGGCGGCATTTTGATTAATGTCGTTCCGGATAAACCGCATTTGGTCATTAATCAAGACCTCTGGAGCAGAAACTTTGGAAGCTTTGACTAGTTCGTTGACCAAATCGTCGCGATATTTTTCGGAAACTCGGTGCGCATTTTGTGCTTCAAGATTCTTCTTGATATCGGCCCGTAGCTCATCCATATTTTTGAAATTACCGCATTTCTTGGCTAGCTCGTCGTCTTCTTTAGGCTTGACCACTTCGTTGACTTGCTTCACCAAAGTCTCAAACACAGCCTTCTGGCCAGCAAGGGTTTTCTCTGGATATTCTTTGGGGAAAGTCACTTCGAGATCGAACTTGTCACCTGCTGCGTGACCGATGATTCCCTCTTCAAATCCAGGGATAAATTGGCCTGAGCCGAGTACTAGATGATGATCTTTGGCGCTGCCACCAGCAAATTCAACGCCGTCACGTTTGCCAACAAAATCAATGATGACTTCGTCGCCGTTTTCGGCAGCCTTCTTGGCAACCTTTTTCTCAGCATAAGCATCGATAATATTATCAACAATTTCTTGCACGTCTGCCGCGGAAGCCTCAATTTTGTCCATTTTGGCCTTAAGTTTCTTGTAGTCACCGAGCTTAATTTCTGGCAGAATATCGGCTTTAGCCGTGTATTCGGCGCTTTCGTCAGGAACGTATTTAGTAACGTCTACTTTTTCAATAGCGAGTGGCATCAATTTGGCTTGGTCAAAAGCTGCTGGCATCGTGGTGCGCACGGCAATATCAATCGTCTCGCTGGCGATATCGTTAGACGAAAGGCTCTTCTCCACCATTGAGGCTGGAGCTTTGCCCTTGCGGAAACCTTGCAATTTAACTTCTTTAGCAAGATTAGCCACAGCTTTCTCGCGAGCAATCTTGAGGTCGGAGCTGTCCAGCACAACCTTGACTTCCACCTTGGTATCAGATAAGTTCTTTGTTGTAGTCTTCATACTGATAGTATAGCACAGAAAACAGAGATACGCTACGGCGTAATCAATCCCGTACGTGCGGTGGTACGCAAATGCCGAATCGTATCCTTGGTATCAACATTCAGTTTGACGCCCGGATTAAGAATGTTTTGCGGGTCAAAAGCTGTTTTGATTTCCTGATATAATTGCTGTTCGTTGGCAGGAAGCACCTGCACGCCAGGTAAGGATTTGACGCGCCCCTCTGGACTGCCACCCGTAAGCGAACCGCCATGTTTCACCACCAGACGCGAATATTGTCGCAAAAAGCTCATCAGGAGCTGTCGCCCGGCTAGCGACGAGCAATCTATACTAGGGCGTACGGAATAGTTGGATGTAGCAAACGAGCCAAAAAGTGGCAAAGTAATACCCAAAGTTTCTTCCAAAACCTGCAAGTCTGTCACAAAATCAGCAAATTTATAACTTGGAATATAAACATCGTCTAGCGCTGCGATGCGCTCGTCATCACTAGTTGAGTTAAGGAAGCTGAGCAAGGCATTACGAAATTCCCGAAAATCCACACTATTCGTTTTGTCTTCGGCAACGGCAAAAGTTCCCGGTGGTAGCACACCCAGACACTGCTGGATCTTACGCTCCGTCTTACCTTTGCGAAAATCAAAGCTTACTTCTAGAAGCCAGCCGTCGTCTGGACTTTGTTCTAGAAGATCTGGGCGATTACCTTCAACTGCCGCTAGCTCAATAATGCGCATGTCGTAGACACGCACTATGGCTGGCTCAAGATCTTTGATGAAATCCAACGCGCGCAACAGCGCCTTGGTATCGCGCAATACTGCAACCATGCTACGTTTGGATGGGGCAGCCAGCTCGAGGCGCAGGATTACATCTGTCACAATCCCCAAAGTTCCCTGAGACGCAAAAAGCAGTGGCAGTAAGCTGGTCGCGCGCCCTTGGCGCACACGCGTAATATTAGCGTAGCCAGCAGTATCGAAAGGGCGCATGGTCCGCTCGGTCACCGTGTCACCATGCTGGTCCAACAGTTGTTCAATTCGTCGATACAATACCCCCTCAGCAGAAGTAGTCTGGGTTTTGGCCTCCACGGCGCGCATAGTATATGGCAGCATCTGGATAATATCGCCACTCGCCAATACGACTTCGGCTTGTTCGACATAATGATATATTCCACCGTGACGGCTGGCCAGATCATCATTCGGACAATTAGCGATTAGTCCACCAATCGTAACGCGTGGGTCTGCGCCGATGGGCAAAGTTAGGCCATGCAAATTAAGCGCAGTATTAAGACAACCGAGCGTAATACCAGGCTGCACACGCGCTAAGCGCCCATGCACGTCAATTTCCTCGATTTTGTCTAAGCGCCTTGTAGAAATCAGCATACCATCGCCGATAGCGGCGCCAGTCTTATCAAGCCCCGTGCCACGCACGGTAATCGGTAAACGAAAATTGCGCATGGCTAATTGATTAGCAAATCGTACCAGGCGACGTACGTCGTCAGCCGTTTCAGGAAAAGCAACAAAACGTGGAGTATATTGTAATACTGAACGGTCGGAATTATAAGCCTGCAGGATGGACGGGCGCTCAAAAACATTGCCAACAATATGCCGATTCAGATATTTAGCAAGTTTACTCACCTTCCCACCTAATTAACACTTATGTTTAGTATAACACAGAAGATTTAGCACGAGAACTATTGACTTTTCTCGTAATGTGTGCTATAATGGAAGGATGAGGACAATTTCTGCTAAAATTCCCAAAAAGTGCTGGGTGGGCGAACAACAAAAGGTATGCTATGCCACCCGCGAGGAAGCCGAGGCGGCTGCCTTGGTTGCAGAACATGATTATGGCGCGCCCAAACTAGGCGTATATAAATGCGAGTATGGCGACCACTGGCATTTAAGTTCGCACGGCTAATTAGGTTTGACACCGGTATTAGGGGCTTTGGGAATAAATATGGACGGGCTAGAGGTTTGCGCTGGTCGTTTGATAACGCCTGGCGTAGGGCGAGAGTTTGACACAACATTATCACCATCTTGATTTCCTGGCGTAGGATCAGCTTCGTCTGGCAATTCTGGATCACTAGATACTTCTGGGGCTTGGCCAAGTTTGACTATAGTCGCCACACCACGGCCCGTACGACTAGAGTACGGGATAAGACGCACGGCGATCTGGCTAGTAACATCCTCGATAATGAGGTATTTTTGCATAGTAGTACGAGTTTGCCCCATAGGAGTATCATCTATTGCGACCAAGATTTTCTCGGCATCGGTAGTAAAATCTATGCGATAAGATGTAGCGGTCTCCTGTGTAATCTGCAAATCAGAAATTTCGGGCGGCGTAGGTGCTGTAACTGTTATCTTGAGGCTGGCCGACATCGTACTACTATATCCTTGGCGGTCAGTAATACGTACTTGGATATATCCAGAAATCGGCGATGATTATGTCTTGCGCACCTGGGAATTTCCATCCTGAATTTCGAAAACACCGTCAGCGTCGAGATCCCGATCATAGTGCACGATTTCCTGACCGAGATTGTTGCTAGCGTCAAAAACTATTTCCTCGCCAACTATACCTTCGTAAGATTCCAGCGACAAACTCGCCACTGGGCGGCCAGTAATTTCGGTGATAGCTATTGTCGCATCCTCAATATCGTAAGCCTTGCCGTTGGTAGCTTGAGTAAGTGGCTGTACCGCCTCAAGATTATGTCGATTTGTTAGTGCATAAATATTAACCGGATCAATACTAAGACTAAGTGCAGCAACTTCTGCCACCGTACGCCCGTCGTAATCGACCTGCGAATATGGCTGATCAGTTAGCAAAACTGCCGATTTGGTAGCGCCGATTTGCCAATCTAGCTCTGACATAGAACGGTAGAGACTAGACAAAGCGGAATTATAATAGTCAACCGCAGACAGCTGATGCGTGATTCGCGCTAGCTGCTGGTTGAATTCTTCGGCTGTACAAGAGAAGTCGCAAAGTTGGCGCGAGGCCCATTTGCTATTATCGCCGTAAACATATAAGGCCACCCGGCCGCCCAAGCTGTAAGTTTGATTTGCTAGACGTTGAGCGGCCGCTTTATACTTTGCCAAAGTTAGCCCCTCCATTCCGCCACCGCCATGTAGCATAATGACCATATCATGTGGCACTAAGGCAGGCGAAATGTCGGGGATACTCTGGTTAGGAAACTTAATGGCAAAGATCTGGCGCAGTTTATAGGTGATAACACTAGCAGCGCTACGGTAGAGACCCGAGCTAGAGTAGGCAGTATGGTCACCGATGCTCATGCCAGAGCTACACATAATATCTTGACCATTACACCAAGTACCAAGTTTGTCTATATACTCGGCTGATTGATAAGGTTGATAACTACCAAGTACTCCCTCGTAGGTATGGCAATCGGGGACATAGGCACGATAATTAGAGAGATTTTTGCCTCGACAAGCATCGGGGCGATTGCCAGCGCCCTCGGGAAGATAAATTTTGGGATCGCCAAAAGTCGCAATGTAGATAATCTTTGACGCATCAATTTCGTCAAGTGCACCGGAAATTACCATGGCACCCTGGGAGTATCCACCCAAAACAAATTTGGTGCTCGGGCAAACTGTCGTAGTCTTGTGTAGATAGGCTTTGAGCTCGTTGCGACCAACCAAAACTGACTTGCCAAATTCAAAACTATGCCCGGCACTAATAAACGCGCCCAGCAAATTGCCAAATCCGCTCAGCGATCCAGCCACGGCTACAGCCGGATATTGAGCTCCACCCTGCGGTTGGCTCCCAAGTTCATAAAAATTATACTTGAGGGCACTTGATGCCAGCTGTTCTTCAATTGCACTGCGCCAGCTTTGATAACTACTATCATTCAAACTTTCGCCTGAACCACGAGCAAAAATAAACTGCACGTCATCACAGCCAGATGCTACAACAACTTGAGTAGGTAGCCCAACGAAGCAACTGCCAATGCCAAAAGTGATTGTTAAAATAATTTGTAAAATTCTGCGCATTTTCCTCCAATTTGCATGAAATTTTTAATATTGGCGCGAGTATAACAAAATTTTGCTGAATTTTACAATCACAAGCGTGATAAAACGTCAAAATTAGTGTTTTTATGGTACAAAAATCCTCTAGCTGCAACCGCTAGAGGATTAGTTTTTAGCATAAGTGTTGTGAAAAATACAACACTTACCACGTGATTTCCGTTAGGCCATGCTCTTTGAGAAAATCATTAGCCTTGCGGAAGTGTCCGTTACCAAAGAAACCACTGTGTGCCGAGAGCGGCGAAGGATGCGCCGACTCTAGAATAAGATGTTTATTTGTATCGATTAAGGGTTTCTTACTACGAGCGTCGCGACCCCAAAGGATAAAAACCAAATGGTCGCATTTTTCATTGAGATAGCGCACCGTTGCCTCGGTGAAAATTTCCCAACCCTTGCCGCGATGAGAGCCAGCTTTATGCGCCTCCACCGTCAAGACATTATTCAACAAAAGTATGCCTTGTTGTTGCCATGGTGTTAAATTCCCTGTTGGATTGGCATGCTGACCATATTCACTGTCGATTTCTTTATAAATATTGATGAGCGATGGCGGGATGGACTGAGAATTTGGCACCGAGAAGGCCAAACCATGTGCTGCACCGGGCGTATGGTAAGGATCTTGTCCCAAAATCACTACTTTCACCTGATTGAGGTCAGTGGTAAAGGCGCGGAAAACTTGCGGCTTAGCTGGAAAAACCCTTTGCGTTTCGTAAGCCGAATGGAGGAACTTACTGAGTTCGACGAAATACGGTTTGGCGAACTCGGCTTCGAGAAAAGGTTTCCAGCTTTCGTGCATTTCGTGCTCCTAAGCCTTAATCTGCTTAGCTTCTTTGGCTTTGGCAACTTTCTGTGCAGGTTTGATACTACTGACGATGAGGCCCAGCCCCAGTAACAGGCCGAGAAATCCAGTAATCGCACCGAGATACGGGACTAAGCTAAGTAAGCCCAAAATCACAATACCGATCAAGGCTTCAACAAAGATATTGCCTTTTACCTTGCAGAGTTTCTCTACAATCACATGCCCAAGCCAAGCGCCAGCGAATCCCTGAGCAAGGTAAATCGCAATCAGATACAACGCAAGTGCGATGATACCGAGCGGTGCGGCCAACAACGTGAAGAAGGCGAAAACCGCCACAATCGGTACAGCAATCAGGACGCCCAGACCGATGGCGAGATTAGTACCAAAACGCCCCACCGTCGCCTCATCAGCAACCTTGGCATGTAGTCGTGGGAAAATTGCACAAATAATCACCATCGCCAAGAATAATGCGACTATGCTCATAATTTGGCCATAAACCTGCGCCATCATGCGCGTAGCTTGATCAATTTGCTCGACATGATAGACTTCGACACTACCAGATTTAACTCGATCCAAGCCGGTAACGTTAGCGTCGTCATTATAAACTAGGGTGCCAGCAACCTCGACTTTGCCTGCGAACTCAACATTGGCGACGCTGAGATTAAGGTTACCCGCAATTTTGACATCTTTGAGCAAAATCGTATCGGCCGTAACCGCTAAATCACCAGCAATATCGGTGTTAATAGTGAGAGTATTAGCAGCTGCAAAAACGTCGCGGCCGATTTTGGCGTCATGTGCAAGCGCCACTGAGTTGCCCACGATATAGAGATCGCGCACAGTCTCACCGGCAAAGTTAATAGTATTACCAACCAAGAAGCTATACTCGGAGGCGGTGCGCAAAGAGAGGTTATTGCCAACCGTAAGCATGATGCCAGTTTTGTTGCTGATGTCACTCGTGAGATTATTGCCCGTGAGAATCAGGCTGTGTCCGAGCTTAAACTTAACCGAACGCTCACTCTCGTTGAGCTCAGTGGCGAAAGTTGGAGCAATTTCTTCACTTTTAGAAGCGTCTTCAGATCGAGAATCTTCCAAAGATGTTGCTTCGACATCGTTTGTGGTTCTGGCGCCGTCGGCAGCCTCAATTGCAAATGCGGGAACTGCGGTTAAACTGGCAAAGCTTACCGCCAATACCCCTACCAGACTAATTAATAATTTTTTCATCATACTCCTTGTTACTTAATATTAGTGTCAATATCAATATCAGAAATTTCGTATTTGCGCTTCTCGGCAACCTTATTGAGTAATTTGGTGGCTATCCAACCAACTAAGGCAAGGATAAAGAAGTAAACGAAACCGAAAGTCGTAAAGCTTGGTTCGGACTCAGTAAACAGATCGAGGATTGCCGCACCGGCTGACATTGAGGTAACGATGGTCAAGCTGTTGATTGAGCTTGATGTCACATCCTGTTTGATGCCATCAAACAATTTTTGCGCGGATTGGACATAATTCTTGGTCATATCCCAGAGGTCTTTGATGTATTCTAGTGTATTGCGCAAGGTCTCATACCTAAATCCGGAAATCGCCAAAAATTCTTCAAGTTCTTTATCTTGCTTGGCGATGCGCTCACGTGTAGAGATGTAGGTAGACATCTGGCGAATGCGTCCGTCAATCAAAGTTACCGTCTTAGCATAAGATTCAAGTTTGGTGGAGAATTTAATCACATCGCTACCACGAACTTTGGCGCGATCCTTAACTTGGTCAATCTTTTCCCAAATAATACGGTGGAGATTGAGATAGCGGTGCAATTGTCCTTTAAACTCTCGGATAAAAATCTGTTCTTCCACATAGCGCTCGATCTTGGGCTGAGAAGTTTTCTTATTGTTGATGAAATAATATTTGTCACCACGCAACACACTGTAGCTCTTGTTGTCAAACTCAAAGTATTTCTGACGTTCGGTCTTGGAAAGCAATTCGGCAATATCCTCGCGCGAAGCATTGTCGCAGACCACAAAATATGGATAAATGTTTTCGATATGAGCTAGCTCCTTAGGCACAGGTGCACCAAGACTGAAAATGTAATTGATAGCCGGAGATAATTTTTGTTCATAATAATCCTTGAGATGCTCCACATCGGCGAAAAGAGTCTCCTCACTTACGCGTTCGCTACCAATAACGATTAATCCGTCTTCAAAGATTTTGACTCGCAAATGTTCACTCGTAACAAACATCACGAACTCTTCGCCCTGAACACCGTATTCGACACTACCAAGGTCGAGGTTCTTGCGTAGCTCGGCTAATTTCTTTTTGTTAAGTTTGAGTTGTGATTCCCCGTTGCGTAGAAAATCATACACCTCAGAAAGTTGCAACATCGTGCGTTGGAACCATCCACCGATATAAATGCTGTGGATTTTCATTTTTGCCTCCCTTTTACCTTTCCTAAATATCCTTAGAGAAGAACTTCGCGTCGACTACCTCGAAGCCGTATTTTTGATATAAAGCATGTGCTGGCTGGCGGAAATTTTTGGACCAGAGCTCTACGGTTTTAACGCCGCACTTCTTGCAAATGCGAAAAGTTTCATCTAGCAACTTAGTGCCAAGATGATGCCGCCGCATATCTGGCTTGACGCAGACGTGGTTAAGAATAGCATATGTATTCATATCTTCATAGATTGTAGGAATAATCGTAATCTTGGTGTGTGCTACGATCTTGCCATCTAGATAGCCATTGAGATAAATCTGGTTTGGATCATGCGCATATTGGTCCCAGATTTTCTCTACATAAGCAAGTGGGGTCTCCTCATCAAAACATTCGTTGGTAAGACTAATGATGTCTGCCAGATCAGCGCGCTTAGCGATGCGAAATTCTACCTCCATTTTTTGTACCCCTAAATTTATTCGGTGTAATTACCGTTTTCGTCGAAGGTAAAGTTCTCTTCGTTACTATAAGCACCACCGTAAGCCTTGACGATGCCGTTAATCCAGTCTACCAAAGTCCAAATCCAGCCAGCAAAACCACCAATGATTGTAATCCAACCAATCGTGCAAAGTAAAAGTTTAAGTACGCCGAGACCAGTCTGACCACGCATAAAACGATCTACGCCAAAGCCGCCAAACATAAAAGCTCCAATCCAAACGAAGATATGCTTGTTGATGGTGCGCTCACCGTCGACAGTTGCGCAAATTCCGCCTTCGGTGCGCTTGACGATGAAATCTTTACCATCGCGGTAAACATCGACTTTGTCGCCAACCTTCGGGTTGGCGAATTGCAGTGCCGCAATTGGAGTAGTGACCACTTTGCCGTCATCTTCGCCGATTTTTACCTCTGCGCCGTTGATACTTAATATTTCTGCCATACCATAACCTCTCTATGACTATTTTTACCAGTTAACCTTATTGTACTACTTCAATCAGCTTTTGTCGACTAGTTGTGCCACTTTTGATGACGACGCAAGATTTAGCCACGCCAAAATGTTTACTTAATAACCTAATTAACGCCACGTTGGCCTCGCCGCCAATTGGCTTCTCTCGTATATAAACCGTTAACTCATGAGTATTTTGCAGCACTAATGGGCCCTTTTTGGAGCCGGGTTTGACCGTAACAGTATAAATCATACTATATATTATAGTTATTTCTGGCGTAAAATCCACTGAATGACTTTGGCTTTGATTTGGAAATAAGTTTTTTCGTCAAACTGTATATTGGCAATGCAATATTTCTGATTATTAAGGTGACTACAAAACATGCATTCATACAAATCGCTGGCATCCTGGATAAATAGCGAATTACTAATTTTGCTAGAACAGATCACATGGTATGAATTGGCGCAAGTATTGGAATCATCTACACGTATTGAGAAATTAGCGCCTGTGCTACGCTGGCAAGCAATAGCAAACTCAGAATCATAAGTACCGTCACAGAAAATAATGTTTTTGCAACCACCGCAGTTGGTAGAATTGTAGACATTTTGCGAATGGTAGATTGGATCGCTCATGGCAACATTCTCACTATCATAGACGCGTTCGGTAGTAATATAGTTAATCTCTTGCCAGGCCTGAAGAAGATCTTTCATACCTTTAATTGGACGCTGAGGTTGAAGCCAACCCTGCGATTCGCTGCGTTTGCCAGAATTAGCATCGGTAATATATTTTTCGGCGTTCGGCATGGCAGAATAAGTAATTTCGCCCGTTGTTGAATCTTTAACTGCAGTTGGAAGCTGAATATCAGACGCAAACTGCGCCTTGAGCTGCTCCAAAGTGTAGGGATTATCTTGGCCAAAAATTGCTTGAAAAATCTGATTAGTGATAGCTAGAGTTGTGGCTTCGGTCATAAGTTTTCTCCAAAAGTTAATGTTTTAAGGTTTGACGGCTGGTGCTAATACTCGGCATTAAGTCGCCAATATCAGCATCATCAAAAGCGAAGTCAAAATTGGAGTCCGTTGCAACATCTGAGGATTGAGCGACAGATACCTGCGGAATAGGTTTGGCTGGAACTGGTTCTCCACTGATATAATCTGTAGTACTAGCTTTAAAAATGGGAAGATTTTTACCCTCAGAACTAATCCGCACAAGGCATTCGCGACTTTTGAGACCGGCCAATAATTTAGCTTGGTCATCCACAATATCACTGCCCACTAACTTGATTTCTAAATTTTGGGCAAGCAAATTTGCGTCTGCTCGTGACACCCGAAAAAGATAGAAATTGGAGACGTTGGCAAAAATTGAGTCGCGTAAGTTAGGGCTAATTTGCGCGAAGTATTGGCCAGCTAGAAATACCGAAACGCCATACTTGCGCAGTTCGGACAAAAAGCGTGGCAAAATCGGATTTTCAACCACCGCGACCTCATCAATCACCACGATCAAGTGACGGTTTTCGGAACGATTCTGCGCCAGCAAAAAGAGTTGTTGCACGAGCAGACCAGCCAACGTTCGAACGACCTTATCACCAAATTTGAGACGGTTAAGTGAGAAAATCGTCAGGAAGTTGCTCTGCAAAACGCCCTCGAGGCCAACTGTTTTACACTCCTGGTTAAAAGCGGGTACCATTTGCATTTCGTCGATGAAGGCGATAATTGGCGCAATGGATTCACTATAAGCTTTGGTTTTGAGTTCCTGAAAATCAGTGAGGAAAAATTGAGCGACACTAGCGGGCAATTTATTCTGCCACTGGTTGAGCAACTGTTGACGATACTCAAGATTAGTTAATAGCTCACGCAGCGTTGTGAAAGAAAAAATCTGCGCCGTGGAGAGCAGATAGATACCATGTCGCAAGACGCGCTCCAGGCGACTATTATAGTTATTGGCGATGAACGACTGGAATAGCCCAAGCAGAAGCTCAATACTAGCACTAAGCCCTTGCGAGCTTGCGGTAAACAAGTTAATACCATTAGCCGAGTCAACAAAGTCAACTACCCTGCGGTCAGCAATGTGCGCCAAATCAGTTTTGAGGACATCGTGAGGGTCAATTATAACAATCTGATATTCGTCGCGATGCTGATGATAAAGTTGATTCACCATACTAGCGATAAATTTAGACTTGCCCATACCACTACCACCAAGAATGAGCGAGTGGCGCGCAAAATCATATTGTTCCAGCTGCAAATACGATTTCGCTATGCTATACGGAAAGACATCAACTTCAAGCAAGCTAGACTGCCCTATGGGGAGTAAAAGTTTGGAAATTTTATCAATATTTAGGTATTTGGGGATTTTCTTATAACTAAAATTCCGATTTTGAGCAAAATCTACGCTCAATAACGTAGCTGGCGAGGAGAGTAGTAAGCGCCGCCGCAAAGCTTGCGTATTATCATTTACGACGGCATCAACGGAGGCAACAATGCCCTGGCGCCAGCCATTTAGCCTCAAGACTAGCATTGATAGATGTTGATGCTTGCGTATCAACGAAGCCGCCAGTGCCGTACAGTTATCTTCAAGCCGATGTACAAGCGGCCAGCCCATATCCACTTGGGGCTCTGCTGGCAAAGTGGCAGGCTTGAGCAAGAACTTGGCAAGTTGCATACTGGGTGGCAGCTCAACTGGACTCTGCACAAAGTAGTGAATTACTTGGCGATCAAAATGAATTCGCAGTGACCAAGTTCGGAGACTACCAATTTGACGTTGGACTGCCACTAAAAAGTCCTGCCAGTCAGCCGGGGAGATATAGCTAGTCCCTAAGAATACCTCATAGCCAAAGTCGCACATGAAACCATTGTATGCAAAAACGGTGGCTTTGCCCGATTTTTTGGCAACCAGAAAAGTCAGTTTAATAAATTGGGATCAGAAAATCCGTAACATTATCATGATAATGTTCAAGTTCTGGGTCTGGCTTGAGACGATAACAACACGTGGGGAGGAACTTTTCATAGAAACGGTCGGACATTTCTTGAATGTCGCGAGCTTCTTGCGAAGGAATGCAAATTTTGAGCCAACGTGATGCTGGAACATGGTAGCTTTTCATGCCGGAATGATATTCTTGCCATAAAACCCAATATTCGTAAGATTCAAGCGAGTCACGAGTTGCAAGATAGTTGATCATACCATAATCTGGATGTGGTAAATCGGGATATTGGCGCTCAATTTCAAGATAAAGTTGCGGGGCATCGCGCTTGATGTGTTGGTTATCGGTCAAAATGCTACAACCAAAAAGCTGCATAGCGGGCAATTTAATGATTTCGTAATCAAGTTCGGGCTCAAGTTGAGGTGGCGAGAAAATAAGTTTGGGGTAATATTTGAGTTCGACAGTATTATTTTTAGCCATGCTAGGCTTAATGCCATGAAACTTTTGAAAAGCCCGCGAAAAAGCTACCGCTGATTCGTAACCGTATTTAACGGCAACGTCGATTACGCGCGCATCGGTTTGCACGAGGTCTTTACCGGCCAGAGTTAGGCGACGACGTCGAATATAATCCGTAAGTGTGATGCCAGCAAAAAGTGGGAAGATGCGTTGCAAAGTGCCAAGACTTACGCCTGCTTTGCGCGCTAAAACATAATAATCCAACTTCCCGTCAAGATGTTGTTCGAGATAGTCCATTGCCGAATTGAGATTATTATAAAAAGTCATAGTTGGGAATTAAAAAAGGCCAAAATTTCGTCACAATGATCGAGTGCTGCACTAAATTGATTCTTGAGTCGATCAAGACTAATCAATTGTTCAGCTAACCCACGAACAATTCCCCGTTCGCTAGCGGTGGTCAGGAAGTTAGGTAGGATTTCCAACCCCGACGCAACTAGCGTAGTGACGTCATCTGCAGCACGATTGAGGTAATATTCGATGACTTGCGCCCCTAACAACTCCTTGGTATTAATTGGATTTTCGACAAAATTATTCATGCCGTAAAGTGCCAGAAAGGCTTTGCCAAGTTTGTAGGTGATTTCGGGTGGCTCAATGTTATAGCGCGTATAAATATTCATCATTTCCACAAAGAATTGCGACGCATGAATGCTGCGAAAACGTTTGGCTTGAGCTTCAACGTCAGCACGGTATTGCTCATGATCAAGATCAGTATATTTGCCGTTTTGCAATAACAATTCAACTAATTTATCCGTGCGCACGTTGTAAGCATTAAGAAAAAGCTGCCGGACAAAATCTGCTTCCTCGCCACTAAAAGAAAAACTGAGGCCAAGATCAAGAAACCCAACGTTACCATCGGCATCAAGATAGACATTGCCGCTATGCGGATCGCCGTGAAATGTTACTGGCAAGCCGTGCAGTAAAGCATAAAACGATAGATTGACATAGTCATTCATGCCGCGACGGATACGCGTTTTATTTTCAGCAGTGAGCTCAAGTTGATTGATGGTCGGGTCAGAAATGAACTCCATCGCAATGATATTGTCTGTGCAAAGTTCAGGTATAAGCGCTGGAACTTTAATAGAAACCGCACCGGCAATCTTGCCGTTCACACTGTCAGCAAAATTCTGGTAGGCAAGCAGATTCTGCTGCTCGTGGCGAAAATCGGTCTCTTGCTCAATCCAGCTTGCCCACAACTCAAGGGCTTTGTCACTGCCAAGATAATTGCGAAATTTGGCTAGCTTGCCGAAACGATGAATGAAGCGACGGATTTGGCGCGTATCGTGTTGAACTTTTTTGACAACATCCTGACGTTTGACTTTGAGGGCGACTTCGCGCCCATCCAGCAGAACCGCGCGGTGGACTTGCGAAATTGAAGCCGAGCCAACCGGATTCGGGTCAATATACTGGAAAATTTCTTCAAGGGGACGATTATATTCTGCTTCAATTTGTTTAGCAATTTTATGATATGGTATTGGATTACAGTCATCGCAAATCTTCGAAAGTTGGACCCGGTCTTCTTCTGTGAAAATGTTGCCATAGTTTTGCATGGCGATAATTTGAGCGATTTTGATGTAAACTACACCCATACGCGTGGCAAAGCGATACAAAACTTTGCCCGTGCTTTGGCGTAGAATGATTTTTTGTATCAGAAGTAGAAAACCGTAAAAATATAGACGCATAACACCTTCTTACTATCATTGTAGCACACTTTGTTGAATTTGTCAATAAGCTTCTTGTGGTATAATACTATCATGACCGAGGAAAAGAATACCACGAAAACCCACAACAGCGTTCATGATTCTGAGCATGCTTCCTGCCACCATAAGCATGGCTGGCTGAGTAAACACTTTTGCACGCGTAATTTGAAGAAATTTGGCGCACTTGGCGTGGTGCTCTTTGCCCTGCATATCTTGTTTCACATTGTAGAACTTTTACTCATTCCGACGATTTTGGTCTGGTTGGGTTGGAAATAGTTAAAGTTTCATGGAGTTAAGAAGTTGTTTGTCCGCCTCGCTAATGCGCCGTGATTCGCGAGCTTTTTGGATAGCTTTATTGTGCGCAAAAACCGAAAGCTGGTCACGCTGCAGATAATCCAGAGTCTCGTTGCGAAATTTGGCGAACAGTTCGGCAACCAGCCAAGCCTGGGCCATTTCGACATAATATTTGTCAGATTTGATTTCGTCCAAAAGCTGGAAAATTTGGTCAAGATAATCTGGCAAGACAAAGTGATCCAGAATCATAACGAGCAAAAATCGCAAGTCGTATTCTTGCCGGCTGGCGCGATATTGCAAAATAAAGTCCCAGAGTGTTGGTAAATCCTGACTTTTGGGTTTAAAACTGGCACAAAAAGTATCGCAAATCGCCCAGTTATTGATTTGCGGGATGAACCAAGCAGTATAATCAAGGCGCTCAGCTAGTCCCATAGGTGCGGTGGCGATAACGATTCCAGTAACCAACACTTCTTCATAATAATGTGGCTGGATTTGGTCGAGGAATTGCCAAAAATCACCTTTAGCAATCTCCTTGGCGAGCTTACGTTGCTCAGGAATTCGCACGCCAATGACATTTTGAGCCTGCGGGCAGGTTTTTAGGTGAAATTCACGATATCCCACATCTTGCAGGTCAAATAGGCGTGATTGCAGTTCTTCGGGTGGCATATGTTTGTATTATATAATGTCTGTGTTTATTGTCCAGAGAAAACCCAATAGACAAAGGCGCCGATAAAAACCGCCAGCGTGACTGAGCCAACCCAAAGTAGCACGCCACAAAAACCGGACAGCCAACGGCGGAATTTATGTTTGTCGTAATCTTTGATGGCCGCCATGAGTTCGTCTTGCACTACAGCATCCTCACGTAAACTCCGACGTAGAACTCCGGCCACAGCGTCAATGGCGTAAACTTGAGTACCTAGACACTCTGATAGTGTGCGCGCAAATCGCTCGTTGCTTTTGGTGCGTTTTTCAATACGGCTGAGCCGCTGTTCCAGCTCGGCAATTTTGTTGTCTTTTTTAATAATTGCCTTACTCAGCTCAGCAACATCAAAGTCTTGCGTTGCGACGTCTGAATCGGCAGATTTTTTGCTCATGCGGGGCCTCCACTCTCCGTTAAGTTTATGCCCTGCCCAGAGGCGATTTTCCCTTTTTGTTCCCACTCGTGCTTTTATCTAGTATAGCACGGATTCAGGGTTTGTGGGAGAAATTGGCGATGTGTTTTTCCCTTGTACCATCAGTAGGTCGCGATAGAGTCTGAAATCTTTGTTGTAATTCATTAAATATCTCTATAGGAATCGTAATTTTTGGTAACTGATTGTAAATTTGGCGAAAGCTACCTTTACGATTTAGAAAATGCACGTCTTGCGGTAAATTGCGTACGCGCCAGTGCCCACATTGAGAATGAGAAATAAACAGATAGATCGGAATATCTAACTTTAAATATCGTTGCAAACAATAACGATGATAACGATTTTGTTCTGCTGGGCTCATAAAGTAGGTTTTCTTACTACCAAGATACTGTACCCACTGCTTGCGCCGACCATCGCCGTAGATCTTTCCGCTATATGCTTTATGCTCAAAGAGTAATATGCCCTTATGGGATAAAACCACAATATCTATCTCTGTAGTCTTGTCATTCTCTTGCCCGTTCTTATTGAACGCCGGAATATAAACATTGCGAAATATCTGTTTACGCGGAATGCCGTTCTGTTGTAATTCTAGATAAAGAAATCGTTCACCGCTTTGTCCAAGGGTTTTATGTTCCGAATGATGAAAAACATAGTCAAAGATGTCCAAAAAGGTTAACATGGTTTTATTTTAGCATACCGTCTCTGCATATTCTAATACAGTACTAAGGCAGCGGAGGGGGAAAGCGTTAGATTGATTGGTCGGGCCATTTGATGCATATACTCCAGTACTAAAATACAGATAATAAGCACTGGGCATATCAGTACCATCGTCTCGCATGCTTGCTTCGCGTGTCGACCAATAGCGTCCGTCAAAGCCAATGCGCCAAGATTTGCCATCATTCGGATTAAGTAACCCGCTGCGCACGAAGCTCCAATAGTTCAGACTGGTACAAATTTTAAATTTTGTACCAGTCAACAATTATCATTAACAGAGGTGAGATGTAAAAACAAGTGGTACAAAAATGCAAAAGCGTACCACTTTTTCGTGCGCAGCGGACGTCTTAGTCTCTACGACGGCAAAGCTTGGTATGCTGGCGCTAACGGTTATTGGTGGCCGTCACGAGGTACATCTACTCGCAGCGATGGTACAGCAGTCCCCAGTGGTTATAGTCTTGCATTTGGTGCTTCAGGCGTCAACCCATCATATGGTCCCAGCGAACGTTGGTTCGCTTTCTCCCTCCGCTGCCTTAGTACTGTATTAGACATGGGGAGATGAACTGAGCGATGGCTAATCTAAAGTGACCAATTCATAGTCACGGTTGCCAAGGCCAATCTGTTCGGCATATTCCAGAATATACTCGCCATTTTGGTCGTTGACGCGTTCCATAAAGCTGTCGCGGCCGGAATCGGTAGAGTTTTTAACCATATCAAGAGAAGCTTGGTCAAGCGCCACTGGGTCAGTTGAGGCCATAATTCCCATATCCGCCATACAGGGTGCTTCCGGTGTCGCCGAGCAGTCGCAATCACGTGAGAGATTATTGAGAACATTAATATAAACTATGTGCGGCTGACCGTCATTAGCCTTACCATTAACGTAATCCGATACCGCCTTGGCGGTCTCTGCCATGCACTCCAAGAAACCATCCTGCTTAGCCGTGAGACTCCCCTCGACATCAGCCATAATACCGGCCATCATCTCTTCGGGGCTACGCGTGGCGCCGAGTGAGTGAATATATGCTTTGCCACTAGCCGAAGCAAAACCAATTGATTGGTTTTTAATCACGCCACCAAAACCAGCCATTTCGTGACCTTTGAAGTGTGCCAAATTAAGGAAAGAATCGTAGTTGTTAATATGCTCACCCACAATATCGACGGGTAGCCATTTATGATTCTCCACCGAGATTTCAATCTCTCCCTCAGCGTCCATAATATCTACATCGGCAATATCCAAAAATCCATGTTCGCGTGCCGTCTCGAGGTGGCGTTCGGTTTGGTTGCGGCCACCAGCGTAAGCCACATTGCATTCGACAATCGTGCCGTCTAGCTTCGTAACTAAATCCTTGATTAACTCAGGCTTGAGATAATTATTGTTCCCTGCTTCACCAGTGGAAATTTTGATGCCGACTTTGCCTGGCAGCTTTACGCCCAGCGTATCATAAATCCGCACCAAGCTCTCTGGCGTGATATCTTTGGTATAGTAGACTTTGGCTTTGGCCATATTTTGCCTCCTTTTAGGTTAATCGGTAGACCCGAATCCGCCTTGGCGTATGCCGGTGGCATTATCGTTATCTATTGTCAAAAACTTCTGGAAAATAACCTGCGCAATACGGTCACCTTTTTTGATTTCGAGCTCGTGGTCGGAAACATTAAAGATAATCACACTAAAATGCCCGTCGGTCTGTGGATTACCGTAATAATCGTGGTCAATGATACCAATGCCGTTAGCCAGCACAATCCCTTTTTTGGCGCCCGAACTGCGATTGGCGATAATGTAATACTCGTCGGGTTGGCAATACGCCTTGAGCCCAGTAGGAATCACCGTGGGCGCAATTCCGGGGCGAAAAATTGGCACCGTAACATCTTCAGCGGCTTCAATATCGTAAGCTGCTGCGCCGGCGGTGCTACGCACTGGCAGGTGGATGTCCTTATCCTCCCAGCCTTTAGCAATCTCAAAACCTCGCACTTTCATATTTATTATTATAGCGCATTACTCATTCTCGGCAAACTGCGAGTTGTAGAGTTCGGCATAGAAACCATTCTGCGCCAAAAGCTGATCATGTGTACCCTGTTCCACAATATTGCCATCCCGCATCACGAGAATCAGATCTGAGTTGCGAATCGTAGAAAGGCGATGTGCAATCACAAAAGAAGTACGACCATGTGTAAGCTTAGCAAAAGCGTCCTGAATCAGCTGTTCAGTGCGTGTGTCCACGTTGGATGTGGCTTCATCCAGAATCATCATCGGTGGATCCGCCACCATGGCGCGAGCAATCGTAAGTAGCTGCTTCTCGCCCGCCGAGATATTATCAGAATCTTCGGAAATCATCGTATTGTAACCATGCGACAGTGATTCAATAAAATGATGAATACTGCTGGCTTTGGTGGCTCGCACAATGTCTTCGTGGGTGGCCGAAGTTTTGCCATAACGCAAGTTTTCTTCAATCGTACCAGAGAAGAGCCAAGTATCTTGCAAGACCATGCCGAAGAGTTTGCGCACATCAGAGCGCTTCATCTGCTTGGTAGGTACGCCGTCGATCGCAATATAGCCCGTGTCTGGATCGTAAAAACGCATCAAAAGATTGATGATTGTGGTCTTACCGGCACCGGTTGGCCCAACAATTGCCACCTGCATACCCGGTTTAATTTTTACCGAGAAGTCTTGGATAATTGGACGAGTCTTGTCGTAGGAGAAATTAACTTGATGAAATTCGACGGCGCCTTTGACGTCTGAAATCTCCAAGGCTGGCTCCATATCCGGAGATTCTTCTGGTTCCTCCAAGAAATTAAAGATACGTTCTGAGGCTGCCAAAGTTTGCTGGATATTGGAAGCAATTTGCGAAACCTCGGTAATTGGGCGGTTGAACTGACTGGCATACTGAATAAAAGCTTGCACGCTACCAATAAGTAGCTTACCATCAATCGCCATGCGCCCGCCCACGACGCAGATGGCGACATAGCTAAGGTTAGTAAACATATTGGTGATTGGAAAAGCTAGAGCCGAGAGGAAGTTGGCCTTCCAGGTCATTTCGCAGAGCTTGTCATTGGACTTGCCAAATTTGGTAATCGCAGTAGGCTCATAGCTATTAGCCTTGATAATACTTTGCCCAGAAAAATCTTCTTCAATACTACTATTAAGCACGCCAAAAGTAGATTGCGCCGTACGGAAATAAGTTTGCGATTTTTTGGCAATCAGGCTAATGAAGATTAGTGACAGCGGCACAGCAATTAAGGCAATCACCGAGAGCCAAATTGAAATCGACATCATCATAATCAAAATACCAATGACGGTCGTGAGGCTGGTGATAATTTGCGTCAGAACATTAGCGAGGGTGTTAGCCACAGTGCCAACGTCATTACTCATGCGCGAAAGCGTGTCACCAATTTGATGTTGATCGAAATACGAAATTGGTAAACGTGCAATCTTTGCAATAATCTCGGCACGCATTTTACGAGCATAGTGAGCTGAAATCACCGACAAAATAGCGCCTTGGATGTAATTTAGGATAGCCGAAGCGACATAAAGCGCAATCAATGTTAGCGCTAGACGCCCAATCCGTCCCCAATTAAGAGCCGCATTCAGTTGTTCGGCGGTTGGAATCTGACCACCTGCCTGCACCATAGCGGTTTGGTAGTCTTCAACAGCAGAGTTGGTCATTTGGCCAAGAATATTTGGGCCAAAAATCGAACAAATTGTAGCTGCGATTGCCAAAACGATAGCAAAAATCAGCGGGATCATCCAAGGTTTGAGTGAACGGGCAAACATTTTGAAAGCGCGACCCAAGCTCTTGGGTTTTTCGGTAGTACGAGCACCTCTAGGCATGATTTTCCTCCTGGCTGCGAGCCATTTCCTGTTGGAATTCTTGATCCGAAAGTTGTGATTTAGCAATCTCACGATAAACTTTGCAGTTCCCTAACAATTCTAAATGTGTGCCTTTGCCCACTACCTTGCCTTGGTTGAGCACGATAATTTGTTCGGCATCCTTAATGCTACTGATACGTTGTGCCACAATCAGGGTGACTGCGTTTTTGGTAATCGGCTTGAGGTCATGGCGCAATTTGGCGTCCGTCTTCATATCAAGTGCCGAGAAAGAGTCATCAAAGATATAAATATCTGGGTTCTTGGCAATTGCCCGCGCAATCGAGAGTCGCTGACGCTGGCCACCAGAAACGTTGGTGCCGCCCTGCGCAATATGCGAATCATACTTTTTATCTAGCTTATCAATAAATTCTGCCGATTGCGACACCCGCGCAGCCAGATGTAACTGCTCTTCGCTGGCTTCAGGCGCGCCAAAAAGAATATTGCTTTTAACCGTACCCTCAAAGAGTACACCGCGCTGCGGCACGTAACCAATGCGCCGCAGCAAATCATTCTGAGCGTAATCTTTGATATTAATATCATTAATCTTAATCTCGCCAGCCGTTGCTTCGTAGAAACGTGGTACCAGATTAATCAAAGTCGATTTACCCGAACCGGTAGAACCGATAAATGCCGTGGATTCACCCGCCTTGGCCACAAAGGAAATATCATGTAAGACTTTTTCTTCCGCCCCACTGTAAGCAAAGTCGACATGTGAGAATTCCACGGACGGCTTCAGGCTGGGCTTGCCTATGGTTTGTGGCTTCCAGGTAATCTTAGATTTAGTGTCCATAACTTCGTTAACGCGTTTGGCCGAGACACTGGCTCGTGGCAAAATCACAAAGAGCATCGTGAGGAAGAGGAAGGACATCACCACCTGAATTGCATACTGCATAAAGGCCATCATATTACCAAGGTAAGCAAAATCCTTAGTAATTAGCGAAATGCCAATCCAGACGCAAAGCAATGTCGTGCCATTGAAAACTAAGCTAATCAGTGGGTTCTCTAATGACATAATCACATCTACCCAAGCGTTAAGATGTGAGTAATCGTTGTTGGTGCGGTCAAACTTGCGCTTCTCGAGTTTCTCATTGTTGAAGGCGCGAATTACCCTAAGTCCAGTGAGATTTTCGCGCGTGAGCAACGTGACGCGGTCGGCAAGTTTCTGAATAATTTTGAATTTCGGCATCACAATTGACATAATTAAGACTGTTAGGCCAAGAATAACTCCTACTGCTAGAGCAATAATCCAGGTCATATCAGGTGCGGTTGCAATCGCTTGCCCAATAGCCAGAACACAGGTTAGCGGTGCGCGCAGACCCATCGAAAGCGTCATCACAATGGCTTGCTGTACTTGGAAAATATCATTGACAGTACGGGTGATAAGCGAGGCTGTAGAAAAATTATCGATTTCGGCGGTACTCAGGCTCAGGATATGGACGAAAAAATCACCGCGAATGTCACGTGTAATGCGAGCGCCAATCCAAGATGAAAGGAAGTTAGCCAAAAAAGCGCAGACTGAGCCCAACAGAGCGAAACCAATCATTCCTACGCCAGTCCCCCATACGTAATCTAGGTCACCCGCCATAATACCGTTATTAATAATATTTGCCATCATGGCTGGGAGCTGCAAGTTAGCCCACACCTGTAGCGCAATAGTAGCAAGTAGCAAAATTGCCTGCCAAAGATAAGGTTTTAAGTATCGATATAACTTTAACATTAGACTATGATAACGCTAATTTTTGGCAGAGTCAAGATTTGATTGCTAAAAAGGCCTGTTCTATTGACTTTTTTAGCAATGTGTGATATAATGGAAGATAGGGTGTTGTACGTTGAGAGGAGTGTTAATCATGGAAAAAATTATTCAATGGCTGAAACAATTTTATCAGGCTATGCTGAATTTTCTTCACATTGGTAATAAGGTTGATGACCCGGAGCCCATGTCTTTTCCGGTATTAAAGCTGCTGCTCTTTTTGAGCGTTGCAAACGGTATTATTCTGATTGCAAGTAATTTGGCGGCTTTAAAAATTTGGAACGCTTGGGGCATACCGGTGGATGCCGGAATTTGGTTATTCCCACTATCGTATGTCGTAGGCGACTTGCTGGTGGATATTTATGGTGAAAAAGTCTCCAATTTGGTTGCAGTCTATTGCTCGCTATTTGCACTAATCGTTGCTGCTGTAATGTATTTTGCAAAAGTCGCTCTTCCGGGCTTTCCCGGAGTAGATAATAGCGCTTTTGACATCGTCCAAAGCGCTACAGGAAGAATCTTCCTGGCCAGTGTGGCCGGATTCCTGATTAGCCAACTGACCAATAACCGAATTTTTGCCAGCATGCGGCGCAATGATATTCAAAATGAAGTCAGCGATGAAGGAGACTTTCATCGGCGAGAAATAATTTCATCTGCGATTGCCCGGATTTTGGATAGTTTAGTTTTTGAAACACTGGCCTTTTGGGGCCGAGTGTCGCCCAGTGACTTTATTACGCAAGCTTTATTTGCTTACATCGCTGGCTTAGCACTGGAATTTGTGTTGAGTTTTGGGGTGAAGCATATAGCGATTAATTTACGCTGGAGATTATGCTATACCGATGGCAAAAACGAACTTTAAATTTGAACGGAATCACACAGTATACACAACACCCGCCTCCCTACAAGGGAGGTATTTTTATGGTATAATATAAGAATGGAATTTGAGATTGAGAAGGTGCTGCCAAACGGGCTAGGCCGGGTTGGTACGATAAAAACCGCGCATGGTGAGATTAAAACGCCCGCTTTTATGGCGGTGGGGACGCGGGGGTATGTGCGTTTTATATCACCCCAGGAACTACACATGTTGGGTGCGCAAGCGATGCTTTCTAATGGCTACCACCTCCGTCGGCAAGCGCCAGAGATTGCTAAGGCCGGGGGACTGGCGAATATCTCGGCTGCTTTTTGGGCGGGTGCGGAGGCTACGGCCGAGCATGCAGCGCGCGAAGCCCGTAACGACGGGCCTGAGCGACGCGTCGCTCAGGAAGCAGCTGGATATTTGCCAGGCAGCGAGTCTTGGCAAGGTCCAACGCTAACTGATAGTGGCGGCTTCCAGGTAATGTCACTTGGGTCCGGCTTGGGCAAGGTTGTATCAATGGAAAAGGAACGTCACGTTACTAATACCGCACATAAAGAGCGCTTGGCGCACGTTTCGGAAGACGGCGTGAGCTTTATTGATCCATTTGACGGTCAACCAGATTTCATCGGTCCGGAAGAATCTATGCAAATTCAGTGTCAGATTGGTGCCGATATCCATATGGCTTTTGATGAGCTAACTTCCCTGGCTGACACTTATGAATATAATATTGAAGCAATGGCGCGCACCGAGCGTTGGGCAGAACGAAGTCTACGTGAGCACATCAAGCATCGCGACGACTTGGGCTATCGACAAAATCTTTATGGTGTCTTGCAAGGTGGGCGTTGGGAGGACTTGCGACGCCAGACCGCGCAGACTTTGGGTAAAATGAATGTTGACGGGATAGAATTTGATGGATTTGGCCTGGGTGGAGCCTTCTTGAAGGAGGATTTAGGCGAAATTTTGCGCTGGTGTAATGAAGAGTTACCAATGAACAAACCTCGCCACTTGCTGGGCTTGTCACACCCCGATGATATTCTAATCGGTGCCGAAATGGGTGCGGACACTTTTGACTGCGTAGCGCCAATGCGCGAAGCCCGGCACGGCAAAATTTATACTCGTGAAGGCAATATCAATTTACGCAAATACAGTGACGCTGGCGAACCGTTAGACCACGACTGCGACTGCGCTACTTGCAAGGCAGGCTGGACACGAGGAAGCTTGCGCGCGCTCTGGCGCTCGGGCGATATTGAGAAAAAGGCTAAATATTATAATCTAGCTTCAATTCACAATTTACGTTTTATCGTGCGCTTGACTGAAGAAATTCGCGTTGCAATGCTAGAAGGATGCTTTGATGCCTACAAGCACGATTTTTTGACAAAATATTATACGAACGCGGATTTGTGTTAAGATAGTAGTTAAGAAGGAGGTCGCATGAGTAAAACGATTGAGGTAGACACAAAGACTTTTGTCCGGTTTTGGTTGGTGATTTTGGGCTTTGGTTTGGCGGCTTTGTTCGTCTGGAAGGCCTGGGAGGCGCTGGTGATTATTGGCATCGCCCTGTTTTTGACTATCGCAATTCGTCCGCTAGCGCAACAGATTAATCGCCTAACCAAAAAGGATCACTCGGCTTCATCATCCGTGATTGCTTACGCAATTGTGATTGGCGTGTTGGGAATTGTGGTTTCGATGGTGGGTCCAGTAGTAATTGAGCAGACCACTCAGTTCGTGCAGCAGTTGCCAGCTACTTTTGAACATACTTTGGGTGGCTGGGATGGTATCAATGATTTTGGGCAATCACTCGGAATTGACAACCTTCAGAATGAAATTATGACCGCCCTGCAGAATTTCTCTAGTGGCTTTGTCTCCAATATCGGTAATGCCCTCGTAATGAGCGTTGGAACAGTAGCCAAAGTGCTAACTAATATTATTTTGACAATCGTCTTGACGTTGTTCTTCTCCCTAGAAGGGCCAGCAATCGTGGATTCAGCATGGGAAATGCTGGAAGGCAAACGTAAGAATTCCGCTGTTAGTGCCTGGAAGCGTCTGGCTGGTCGTATGGTGGACGTGGTGTCAACTTATGTTTCGCATCAAGCTATGGTAGCATTATTGGATGGATTAGTAGTAATGATTGCAGTATTACTGTTATCATTCGTCTTTGGGCTACCTAGCGGCCTAGCTCTACCGATGGGGCTAGTAGCGATGGTGTTCTATTTGATACCAATGTTTGGGCCAATTATTAGCTGTTTCTTAATCACAATCGTATTGCTCTTTAGCTCTCCAGTAGCAGCGGCGATTTTCTTAGTCTTCTACATTATTTATGCCCAAGTCGAAAACAATGTTATCGCGCCGAAGATTCAGGGGAATGCGCTCAACTTACCAGCTACGATGGTGTTGGTGGCAATTATTATTGGTATGAATGTCTTCGGTTTGCTTGGTGCAATTATTGCAATTCCAATTGCTGGTTGTATTAAGGTGATTGCGGAAGAAATTCCAAACTTACGTGAAGCAGAGGCTAAAGAAGACGTTGCCGAAGCACGACTCATAGACAAAAACTGCTCTGGTCAAGACAAGTAACTTGTGATACAATAATACTGGTTCTACTTATGGTGGGTCTTCGCCAAGTGGTAAGGCACTGGGTTTTGGTCCCAGCATTCGCAGGTTCGAATCCTGCAGACCCAGCCAAGATAAATCCCCCCCGCTTCGGCGAGGGGATTTATCTTGATGGATAGTCCAGAATTGGAAGGTTTTAGGTTCGTTATCGAGCGTAGCGAGATTGACTTTCCTGCAGGCCCAGCCAACGCGTCTTAAATTTTTCCTGCAGTGCGTAGCCATTTTACCGTATCAGTGATGGTTTCCTGCAACGCGCGCGGATGGTACCCAAGTTCTGTTTCTGCCTTGGCATAGGAAAAGTTAGCATTTGACTGGAGAGTATATAGCGAATACTTCGTATATAATGGTGGTTGCTTTTTGATGTTATAGTATGCCTCTGACAATGGAGCCGTAATTTTAGCAAACCACAAGGGCAAGAAGGTGGTAATTGGCTTTTTGTCAGCAGCTGACGTTATCATATGCAATAATTCTGGAATGGTTACATAATGACCGGACAAAATATAACATTCTCCAGCTTTACCCTTTGTGCAGGCGGCTAGAATCCCAGCTACAACATCACGAACGTCTACAAAGTCATATCCTCCCCGCACACCTGCACGTAAATGCCCATTGGCAGTATCCATAATTAGTTGCGTTAAGTGGCTAATCTTGTAATCATGCGGGCCAATGATTCCAGATGGATGCACGATACAGGCGTCTAACCCCTTAGTCTTGACCATTTCAAGAACATAGCGCGCAGCCTCTGCTTTTGACTTAGCATATTCACCTTCTACTTTGTCCGGATCAAAGTCATTAATTTCCGTTATTACTCTACCTTTAGGCAATTCAGGGATAGCATGCACGCTGTTGACATAAACTAATTTTGCACCAATTTCTAAAACTTTGACGACGATATTTTTCGTACCAAGTACATTAACTTGGTATACCATTGGATTGGGCTTTGATTTGATATAAACGATAGCCGCACAGTGAATGACATAGACTATAGAGTCCTTCGGTACGGTAAAAATTTCTGCCAATGACTCTGGCTTAGTAATATCGCCAACGAATAATTGACAATTTAACCCTTGCAGGGCATCAGCGCGCTGAGCGGAAGACACCAGCGCGCGTACTTCGTTATCCGGATTCTTCATTAGCTCTCGTACTAAATTATTACCCAAAAAACCATTCGCTCCCGTAATAATGTAAATTGTCTTCATAATTACCTCACTTTATACTAATATAATACCACGAAATACTATTTAAAATATGTCACTGTAAATTCCGCGCCTTTACCTTCTTCGGACTTAACAGAAATTTGACCATTATCGGCTTCAATCACGGTTTTCGCGAAAGACAGTCCAATACCAATGCTGCCAGCAGCGGAATTCTTGGCTTTATAGAATCGTTCAAAAATGTGGCGTAAATCCTTTGCGGCGATTCCTTCGCCAGTGTCACGAATCTTGAATCGCAAAAATAGCGGACTGTTTATTACTGTAATCTTCACTTCGCCGCCTGCCTGGCTGTGCTCCAAGCAGTTTTTGACGATATTCGTTAGCGCTTCAACTTGCCAACGCCGATCAAGGCGCGCCTTGGCTCGCAGATCGCCTGTCAGTACGATATTAACATCCTGCAAATCGGCTAGCACCTCCAACTTTTGGCGAACTTCCGTCAGAAGTTCGCCAGCTTCGATCGGAAGCTGCTGTAAACGAATTGAACCGTTATCAAACTTGGCGAGGTTTAACAAAGTCATTACCAGGCTGGACATCGATTCCACCTGACGGCTAATTGAACGCAAAAAATCCTGCCGCACGTCAACGGGCATTTCTGTGTCATCATAAATATTGTCCACCATCACTTGCATGGACGTGAGTGGCGTACGTAGTTGGTGCGAGATATCGGCCAGCGCAGTCTCAAGTTGCTGGCGCGCCTTTTGATTACTGTCAGCAGCTTCGCGTAGCAGCACCATAATCTTATATAACTCATTCGAAAGTACTGATAGCTCGTCCTCGCTGTTCTCGTCTAAATGCAAATCATAGACTCGCTCGCCTAAGCGCTGCATGTAATCAATCAGACCGATAATCTGTTGACTGCGACGCCAATCGTGCCAACAAAAGTAAACACAAACAATAAGCGCAAATACCGCAAGCACAATTAAAATAACCACAAGCGTGCAGGTAAAGAACCGAACAGCGCTATTCGAAGCGTAATCGCTGGGAAAATAACCGTATTGACGAAGTAGCTCAGCACCTAATGAAACTTGTTCCGGGCTAGGGTTACGCAAGTTAGTGATAACCTCTGCGTCATCTCCGCCCGTAGCTGCTACACCCACGATGGCAGAGATTTCTTGGTTGCTATCCTGGCGGAAGCGTTGACCAATTTCGGTCAGTGCTAGCGTCGCAACTAAACCGATAACTACAGTTATAGCAAAAATTGGCAGGATAATTTTTTGCAAAAAACGTCGTTTCATGCGTCCCCCACATTTAGGCAGTAGCCCAGGTTTTTAACGGTTTTGATAACAACTTCTTGTCCCAGTTTTTGGCGGAGACGTTTGAGATAGACCGAAAGCGTATTGTCGTTCACGATACTGCCCGAAGCGTCATAAATTTCATCCAGCAGCCGCTCGCGCGTAACCACCCGGCCGGCATTCTCGAGCAAGCAAATCAGTAAGCGACGCTCCACGGCGCTAAGATTAACTGCTTTACCAGCAATAATCGCTTGGCCGCTAGCAACATCAAATGACAAATTCCCTGCCTGCAGTGGCCGCGCTTGCGCTCCGCGCGGACGCAAAGCCTTTTGAATCCGCAGTAATAGTTCGCGATTACGGAACGGCTTGGTAATATAATCTTCAGCTCCGAGCTCCAAACCTTTAACTATATCCGCTTCGTCATCTTTGGCGGTAAGAAAAATAACCGCCATGTCAGCTTTCTGGCGCACGCTTTCAGCAAGCGTAAAACCGTCACCATCTGGCAAACCAACATCAAGCAGTATTAGCCGATATCTGGACATCGCTAAGGCCGCTTCAGCCTCAGCCAAACTACTCGCCACATCGACATCATATTGCTCACGCTCTAGGAGATATTGCAATCCCTTGGCGGTCAACGGATTATCTTCGACGAGTAGTAGTTTCATGCCAATATTATACTATATATTTTCCGAGCGGATGGTCTCGATAATATTCTGCTTTTCCACCTGTTTGACAGAGTAACGCATAATGATACTAATCAGCAACCCAACGGCTACTACTGAGATTAAGATTGCCATCCATGGAATCATCCAGCCAAAATCAACCGAGTTAGCAACCGATTGATAGAAGGCATACGATAGCAGGAGCCCAAGTGGAATGCCAATGATTAAGGCCTTACTGGCATACATCAAACTTTCCAGGCGAATCATATGATTAAACTCTTTGCTTGTCATACCAATCGACTTCAGCATGGCAAATTCTTTAGCACGCAGAGCAATATTGGTAGTGATGGTATTGAAAATATTCGTCACGCCAATCAAAGTTACTACAATCACAAAGCCGTAAAGGAAGATGGAAATTAATAGATACATGCGACGCATTTCAGCTACACCCTCTTTGACATCGGTGTAATAATACTGATTTTCTGTCTTGTGATCCTCAAAATATTGGTCGAGATAACTCGTGATAGCTGGAACATCTTCCACATTGGCAGCGTAGAACTGGCTCATATATTCCTTATCTAGCGCAAACTGTTTGAGGAACTCTGGCGTCGCTGGCACAATCATCATTGGCATATGAGCTTCTTCATAGCCTAGCGGCCAGTTGCTAATCATTTTCGTGACTTTGACTTCAGTTTCATATTCTCCAGCGCCAGCGGCGTTCACACAAGCTTCTTCAACATTAACGTAGTAACCAATTTGCTCGCCATCCATTTCCAGCGGCTCTTGCGTAATACATTTCTCTGGAACTTCTGGAATAATCTTCATCTTATAAGTATCGCCGTCCTTCAGGTCGGTCACACGCCCCAGCGCATACCCGCCCTGCTCGCGCATGTTCATACCGTAGTCATTTACCAAAACTACCTTACTATAATCTTTTTCGTGTACGCCCACGCTTTTAGCGAATTCGGCGAAATTCTTTTCATCCATCGCGTATACCGGAATTTCATGCGAAGAGGAGTGGTGACGATAAAAAGCAGTTTCTTGGAGATTAAAACGCGAGATGAGGTCTTGATAAATCTCAACATCGTCGTCTCCGCTCATGGCAAAGTCGATATCTGTATTGCTATACTGTAAGCCAATCATATCCTGACCGTAATTGATGAAACTATAGAGCCCGATAAAGGTTGCCACTGATAATACGATTGAGACTACCGTGGTACGATATTTTTTGCGACTACGTTTGAGGTTCTTGTCCGCAATTACGCCGCCGATGCCAAAAGTATTTTTGACGAGCTTGGAAGTATGGAGCTTCTTGGCTTTAACTTTGATGTCTTGGTTACCACGAATTGCTTCAATCGGCGACATGCGTCCGGCTCGAATCGCTGGCATCAAGCTGGAGAAGAAAATCGTAATCAAACTTAGGCCAATCGCCACCGGAAAAACCCAGAATGGCATGGAGAATACCACTACACCCTCAATCATGCCAGCCAATAAAGTATTTACTAGCCACACCAATATTGCCACGGCGGCAATACCTAGCAAAATTCCTAATGGAATTCCAATCGCGCCAATCACTAATCCTTCAAAGAAAATACTATGGCGAATCTGACGTGGCGTGGCACCAACACTCGACAGCATACCAAACTGGCGCATTCGCTCTGTGGCCGAAATACTGAAACTATTACGAATCACAAATACACTAGTCACCACGATAATACCGATAACAATTGCTGCCATGCTATACAGCGTCGCCAAGGCCGCATCGCCCATCACAAAAGATTCATATTTCAACAAATCACTATGGGTGCGATAATTAATATATTCACCCGTGGCGGTTTTGAGAGCGTTCTGAATCGCTTCACGATTGGCTTCATATTCCTTAGGATTGTCATAGCGGACGTATATATCATATGTACCTTTGGCGTCATTTGGCAGAGTGTCCAAACGCTCATAATATTCGGCCTTATATGGTTGGTGCTGATAAGTCTGATAGTTATCCCACACATCTTCGTCTAAGTCTGCCTTAGCAAGCGGACGCGAATAATAATAGGATTCTACATGTTGATTCTCTTCCACATATTTGAGCGCCTCCACGGGCACCTCTTGGTACATCTCATGGAAGTCGCCGCGCTCAGCAATTGTGTAATTGACCATCATTTTCTGGAAACTGGTCACCATCCCCACTACCGCCAAAATCAAGGCAGAAGACAAAATCACACCAATAATCGTCACCGCGGTGCGGCGCTTGTTCTTCTGTAGATTAGCAAGGGTTAAACGTTGTAAAACTTTCATTTCGAGTGCCCCCTAGTTTTGACTATCTTTCACAATTTTGCCATCTTCAAAGGTAATGATGCGATCGGCCTGGCTAGCAATTTCGAGATCGTGCGTAATGATAATAATCGTCTGGTGATATTTTTTATTGGAGAGTTTGAGTAGCGAGACGATTTCATCACCAGCTTTGGAGTCCAAGTTGCCCGTGGGTTCGTCAGCCAAAATCAGTGCCGGATTATTAATTAGTGCCCGGCCGATTGATACACGCTGCTGTTGCCCACCCGAAAGCTGATTAGGGAGATGCGAGGTACGATTTTCTAGTCCCAAAGTTTTGAGCAATTCACTTAGGTGATTTTTGGTTACGGTCTTACCATCCAAGTCACGAGGCAATGTAATATTCTCAATGACATTTAAAATTGGAATTAGATTATAGAACTGATAAATAATGCCTACCTGGCGACGGCGAAAAATTGCCAAGGCGTCGTCCGAAAGTTCATAAATATCTTTGCCATCAATAAAAACTTTGCCGCTAGTAGGACGATCGACGCCGCCCAGCAGATGCAGGAGCGTAGACTTGCCTGAACCACTAGCACCAACAATTGCTACAAATTCCCCTTCATCTACGGAAAAGCTAATATCATCCACGGCGCGAACTTTATTTTCACCCTTACCGTAGGTTTTAACTAGGTTCTTTACTTCTAGAATCTTCATTGTTACCTCAGTTTTAATGTTTACAAGCACATTTTACCAAACCAAAGTGACAAAATGGTGACAGCTAGGATTTCTTCCGCGGTTTGGACTGTGAGTTTTTGTTACCTTTGACTTGCAAGCGCATGTCAGCGATAATGTCCGACTTGCTTTTGCTGGGACGATGTAGCTTTTGTGCAAATTTACGATCTTTAAGCCCTTCGACTGGTCTGACGATATCCATACTGGGCTTTTTAGGTTTAGACAAAGTTTTAGTCTTGGCCGTAGTGTCTGGTTTTGCTTTGGGTTTCACGGGCTGAGCTTTCGGCGTTTCGGGCTTAGGTTGCAAAATTTCCTCCGCAACAATAACCTCCGGTTCGATTACTGGTTCTTCTTCGATAACAATGGTTTTAATCTTTGGTAGCACCACGTGTTTGCCCAACTGTCCGCTAAGCGCAAAATCGAGCAGCATGAAGCAGTAGCCAAGCACCAACATTACTACTACAACCAAAGCCATCCACCACAGCATTGAATCAATGCCAATTTCGGGATAATTGAGTAAGAAATACGGATATTTCCACTCGCCCTGGGAGCTAGGAATGAAATCTGCTGTTAATAATATCAAACAGCCGTAACTAATTACAATACCCAGCCAATACCAAGGATAGCTGAGGCTCCATTGGCCTTTTTTGGTGAAAAATAGCCAGTCACCAATTGCAAGAAGCGGTAGAGCCAGTAGTTCAACATAATTCAGAAAATCACGCACACCCAACCATTCTAGATGATTAGCTTCGTAGGTAATGCGTAAAATCCCCAAACTAATGCCAATTACGATAATTGCACCCTGAATTAGTGGACAAAACGAGCGATGCGGCATCGGCGCTTTGCGTTGAAACCATTCAGTTATGGCTGCCGTCAAGAAATACCCTAGAGTAACAACCAATAACCATGTTTCTAATAGTCGCCACGCGTTTAGACCGAGTGATTCAAACCGCAACCAAAGCGCTATTCCAGCAACAATACCAGCAATGAGCTTGTAGCCTACCGACAACCAGAAACGCATTTTAGCCATAAGTTAATTTTACTCGCTTTTGCGATAATTTTCAATGGCCGCGGCAAGTGCTTCGTGACCCAGTACCGAACAATGTATCTTGTGCTTAGGTAAACCACCTAGGCAATCAGTAATCTCCCGTGGCCCAACCTTCAGAGCTTCATCCAGAGTCTTACCTTTCACGAGTTCCGACAGCGCCGAGGTCGAAGCAATAGCACTAGCGCAGCCATAAGTCTTCCATTTGACATCGGTAATTTTACCATCTTGCACACATAGAAACATCTTCATCTGATCACCACAAATTGGATTTCCCACTACTCCTTCGGTGTCGTGTGGATATTTAGTCTCGTCACCCATCAAAAAATTGCGGGGATTTAAAAAGTGTTCTTTGACAGTCTCAGAATAAACCCAAGGTTGCATAATTATAATTCCTCTCTATAGCTCATTGTTAAGCTTTATGGTACTCATATCCTGTAGTTTTTTAATAACTCCTGGCAGCACTTCCATTACTTTATCAATATCCTTCTGCGTTGTGTCTAGCCCCAGGCTAATTCGAATACTGCTATGCGCAATTTCGGCGTCGCCAGTGGTCGCCATCAGAACATGGCTAGGCTTGATGTCGCCCGCAGCGCAGGCCGAACCGGTCGAAACCATGATTCCTTCAGCATCCAGATAAAGCTGGATCGACTCACCTTCCGCTGCCCGAAAACTTACATTAAGAATATTTGGCAGGCAGCCTTCTTCTGGACTATTGCAGCTGCTGTATGGTATTTCCCGCAAAATCCGTTCACGTAGTTTGTCACGGAGCGGGCGTACTTTTTCGGCAAAAATCTTACAGCTCCAATTATCCCAGCACCAAGTGGCGGCCGCCCCCAGACCCACAATGCCCAAAACGTTACTTGTACCGGCGCGGCGTTTTTGTTCTTGATGTCCACCCACGATTAATGGGCAATAAGGCGCACCATTCTTGACATACAGAACGCCAATACCAATTGGCCCACCAATTTTATGCGCGCTCAAAGTTAAATAATCCACTCCCAGTGCTTTAACGTCGACCTTAATTTTGCCTACAGCTTGTGTAGCGTCTGTATGTATTAAAGTGTTGTGTTTCTTACAACATCTTACAATCTCCGCAATCGGCTCAATAGTGCCAAGCTCATTGCTAGCTAGCATCACTGATACTAAATCAACGTCTGCAGGAATATTCGCAAGATTCACGCGCCCCGCTTGATCCACAGGAATGACCTTACACTCTTTGGCGCGCACCCGCATCGACTCTAATACTGATGGATGCTCAATCGCGCTCACTGCGACTTTTTTGCCACGGAATATTTCTGCGACAGTATTGTTTGCTTCGGAGCCGCCAGAAGTGAAGATAATTTCATCAGGCTCGGCATTAATTAGTCGCGCCACCGCCTGGCGGGCTTCTTCTATTACTCGTTTAGCGGCGTTTCCAGCACCGTGCAAGGCCGAGGCATTGCCATATCCAGCTTTCATCGCCGCCAACATAGCCTGTTTCACTTCAGGCAACATTGGCGACGTCGCCGCATAGTCTAGATATGTTTGCTGAATCATTGTTGTAGAAATTCCTCAATCCGTGCCCGCATGATTTCTTCAGACAGCTCGGCGCGCGCGGTTTTTTCGGTGGCAGGAGAAAAGGCTAGTTCTTGGGATTCAGTCAACATTTCGTTTCCTTTCGGGTATATTTAATTATCTGATATTTCACGCCGTTAGTTTCGCCAGCCCGTAGAACTTCTGCTGTGTATTGCTGACGATTTAATCTGGGGAAAAAGACGTCCGCTGGCTTATTAGCATCTACTTCAGTCAAATAAATTATCTCTGCTTCTGGTAAGTACATTTCGTAGAGACTTGCTCCACCAATAATGAACTTTTTGCCTGGCAAAGAATCCAAATGCCCATCAAGCTCCACCTTATCATGGAAAACTTTTACGTCGTCATTAGTAATTTCAGATCGCGACAACACGATATTTTCTCGTCCTGGCAATGCTCGTCCAATGCTAGCAAACGTTTTGCCCCCCATGACGATTGCGCTCCCCATAGTGGTGTCGCGGAAAAATTTCTGGTCTTCTGGAAAACGCCAAAGTAAGTCATTCCCTTTTCCTAGGCCACCATCGCGACTGACGCAAGCGATCATTGCTAAATTCTTCATCACTCAATCTCCAAAATTTTACCGGTGCCATATTCAAGATGCAGTAACCGTTGGTTACGTGAACCGCGGAATTTCACAGTCAAATCACGTTCGGCCAGGATAAATGGCCCGTCAATCAGAGCGTCTAAGCTCTTGAGGAACTCCCACTTGGCGCCGCCAATTTCTTGAAGTTGTTCGTAGGTATAGCCACTAAAGCTCCAAACATTCCACCCAAATTCTTGACGACACCAGTTACTAATTTCTAGACAGGCTTCAGGTTGTTCAAAAGGCTCTCCACCACAAAACGTGATGCCCGCTTGGCCTTTGAACTCTCTCAGGCGGTCTTTAATTTCGTCCACTTCCACCATGAAGCCACCGTCAAAGTCCCAAGTTTCGGGGTTCTGACAACCCATACAGTGCCGGGCACAGCCTTGGGTCCAGAGTACGGCCCGAAGGCCGTACCCATTGACGATATTATCGTGCTCTAGTGGACCGGAAAGTCGAATCTGCACTACTTCTTCCCCGTCATTGACTTTTGCGTACGCTTGGCAGCCTCGCGCTTACTCTTCTCTTCTGGAGTATAGACGCCGGCTTTGTTGCAAGCGACAGTGTGCTTCACGCGGTCATGTTCCTCGGCCTTTTTACCGTCATTCCAGCGCTCCAAGCTGCCTACTAGGTAACCCGTAATACGGCGCAAGCGTTCAAACGGCACGTCCCCTTCGCTCTCGTGACGTCCGCAGGACGGACAGCGATCGCCTTCGATAATGCCAGAGTAGCCGCAAACCGGGTCGCGGTCTACTGGGTGGTTCACACTACCATAGCCAATACCACTCTCCTTCATTTTGCGAATGACAGCCTCAAAAGCTTCGATGTTCTGAGTTGGGTCACCATCAAGCTCAATGTAGGTAATATGACCAGCGTTACAGAGTGCGTGATATGGAGCTTCGATTTCGATTTTATCAAAAGCGCTGATCGGATAATATACCGGCACATGGAAGCTGTTGGTGTAGTAATCGCGGTCACAAACACCCTTGATGGCACCATATTCTTTGCGGTCAATCTTGGTGAAACGGCCAGCAATACCTTCAGCTGGGGTAGCCAAAAGGCTAAAGTTGAGATGGTATTTCTTCATGTACATATCGCAGCGTTCACGCATGTGAGTGATAATGTCGAGGCCAAGTTCACGAGATTCTTCATCTTCGCCGTGGTGCTTGCCAGTCATTGCTACTAGACATTCAGCCAAACCGATGAAGCCAATACTGAGTGTCCCGTGTTTGATGACATCGCGTAAAGTATCGTTCCAACCTAGCTTCTCGCTACCAAACCAGTTGTGCTCACCCATCAAGAATGGGAAGTTGCGTACGTGCTGATTGGCTTGGAACTCATAGCGTTCGAGCAGCTCATCAGCACAGAGGTCCATCTTTTCGTCGAGATCTTTGTAGAAACCAGACCAGTCGGCCTCTTTGCGCTCACCCAAAGCAATACCGTGTTTGATGCCCAAACGTACTAGGTTGATAGTGGTAAAGCTACAGTTGCCACGACCGGTAGTAATATGGTCGCTTTCTGGGAAGATACTACCATAGACGCGCGTGCGGCAGCCCATCGTGGCAATCTCGGTACGATAATCGCCTGGCACATAGCCCTCCAAGTTGAATGGCGCATCAATAAAGACGAAGTTCGGGAAGAGGCGTTTGGCACTAACTTCCATTGAGCGTTTGAACAAATCGTAGTTCGGATCGCCAGGATTGTAGTTGACACCCTCTTTAACTTTGAAGATTGAAATTGGGAAGATTGGCGTCTCGCCGTGGCCCAAACCATCTTCAGTAGCATCAAGCAAGCAGCGTACTACCAAGCGACCAGCTTCGCTAGTATCTGTACCAAAGTTGATACTAGTGAATGGCACCTGTGCACCCGCGCGGCTATGCATCGTATTGAGATTGTGAATGAAACCTTCCATAGCCTGGAATGTCTGGCGCGCCACATCTTCGTTTGCGCTTTCGATGATGCCATCTGGCAATTTCAGCTTCTTGAGAGCCTTTTCGTCACCATATTCAAGGTCTTCAGGAATCTTAACTTCGATTTCTTTGTTGCCGCTGAAACGATTGTACTGACGAATCGCACGGCTCAATGCTTTGCGGAAACTCTTGTTGACACCTGGCGCCATGGCGTAGTCGAAGTTAGGAATACTTTGACCACCATGTTGCTCATTTTGGTTGGCCTGCAGAATAATTGCTGCGAGCGCACCGTAGCTGCCAATAGAGTTCGGGGTACGCAGATGACCGTGACCGGTATTGAACCCACCGTCGGCAAACAACTGCAAGGGATCGGTCTGACAGCAGGTCAACGTACCGGTAGCGTAAAAATCAAGGTCGTGCACGTGAATATCACCATCATCGTGTGCACGAGCAAATTCTGGCTTCATCAACAAGGTCTTGGCAAAGATTTTGGAGCCCTCAGCGCCGAACTGTAACATCTTGCCCATAGCAGAGTTGCCGTCAACATTAGCATTGCCACGCTTCACATCGGAATCTTCAGAAGCGTCTGCCACAGCAATTGTCTTGTAGATGTTCATCAAGTTGCTCTTGGCTTCGCGTACGCGGTTGCGCTCTTGGCGGTAAGTAATATATTCCTTGGCAGTTTTCTTGAAAGCTGATTCCATCAAAACTTCTTCAACGATGTCTTGAATCTGCTCGACTGACGGCGTGCGTTGCTTAATGGTTTCCTGCGCCCGCTTAACAGCCTTCTCCGCTAATTGCTTAGCACGATCGCGCTTGAATTCTTCAGTTGAAAGCCCGGCCTTAACAATAGCTTCAGTAATTTTTTCTGGGTCAAAATCTACAATTTTCCCATCCCGTTTCACAATTTTTTTGAACATAAAAAATATTACCTCCTCTTGATATGTTCTGATGAATTTTTATTTTATTTCTTTGTTGACCCTACATTTAGTGTCTATACTTATTTTAAGACACTAGATATAGCGTGTCAATAACTTTAGCGTTGTATTAAATACAACGCTTATACCTGTTAATTTTGGCTTTGCAATTTTTTATAGATTTCCACAACCACAAACGGGATCAAGAATGCCACCACGACTACAATTGCCAAAGCCGCCAATGGGACTGTCACCGTATCCACGATGCTCATCAGTGGTCCAAAAATCGCTGAAACCTGAAGCAACACCGCCGCAAATAGCGCCCAAATGAAGCCATGATTGCGCACCTTGAGGCGTTGCCAGACCGATTCATAAGTTCCTCGTGCCGTAATTGCGCTACTCCATTGCATTACCACAAGCGCCGTAAAGGCTAGCGTATTGGCCTGCTCAGGCGAATGTAAGACGAGGTTTGAAACAAAATATGTTCCTAGCGTAATAGTCGTCATAGTTACAGCAATAATAATCATTCGAATCACCATGCTGCTTGAGAGAATAGCTGCATCCTTATGCTCCGGCTTGCGACGTAGAATTTGCGATTCGGGCGGCTCCAGTCCTAGCGGAATTACCAGGAGCGAATCTGTCACTAAGTTAATCCATAAAATCTGAATTGGCGTCAAGATGTGATTGCCGAACAACAGCAGAGCTCCGAGCATGGTAAGAGCTTCGCCAGCGTTAGTTGCCAACAAATAACCCAGCATGCGGCGAATATTTGCTAATACGGTGCGACTTTCCCGGATCGCTTCCGTGATATTTTTAAAGTTATTATCCAAAAGCACAATGTCACCCGCATCTTGCACGATAGATGAACTATCGCCCATGGCAATCCCGACGTGCGCACCCATCAAGGCTGGTACGTCGTTGACCCCGTCACCGGTCATGGCACAAATTTCGTTCTCCTTAATCGCCTTCAGAATGCGGAACTTATCCTCCGGTGTCACTCGAGCAAAGACGGTGGTGGTACGTACCAAGTCTGCCAAGTCGTCATCATTAATATTCCCTAGTTTGGAGCAATCTAAAACTTCAGAAACATCCTTAGCTAAACCTAGTTCCTTACCAATAGCGTAGGCCGTGCTAGCGTGGTCGCCAGTTACCATCTTGGTCTTGACCCCCATGCGCGCAGTCTGCTTGATAGCTTGAGCGGCTTCGGGGCGGATAGCGTCTGCAATTGCAATAAAACCTTCAAAGGTTAGTTTGTCGTCTTTTTCGAGTCGCACCAGCTCGTTGATTTCGTGTTTGAGCTTGCCACTACCTAGCGCAATCACTTTGTAGCCTTTGCCTGCCAGCTCCAGGAGCTGTGCTTCAATCAACTCGCGGTCTTTTTGCTTGAGCTGTGCGCGGTTTAGAATTACTTCAGGAGCGCCCTTCACAGTTAGTTGCAGATTGCCTTGTTTGTCACTATATAGATTACCAGACAACTTGAGGCTTTGGTCAAATGCATAAGTTTTGAGTGGGGTTAACTTATCTAATGGATAGTTCTGTGTCTGCAAATAATTAAGCAAGCAAATATCCAATGGGTCAGCCACCGATGACCCACCTGACGCGTCAATCAATGAAGATTGTAGTAAAGTGGCCCGCGCCAAGCTATCCTTAAAGTTTGCCTTGGCAGTTGGCGTCCAAATCTCTTTAAGCTCTAGACGGTTCTCGGTGAGCGTACCAGTTTTGTCGCTGGCAATAGTTGTCACAATCCCAATCGATTCAATCGCCTTAAGCTCCTTAATCAGAGCTTGTTTCCTTGCCATGCGTTTAGCGCAAAGTGCCAAGATGATCGAAATCGCAATTGGTAGACCCTCAGGCACCGCCGAGACAATCATGGCCAGCGTAAATTTGAGCGCGTCAAGAAGATTGATCCCGTCAACTAGTTGCACGACTAGTACTACTGCTGCTAGCGCCACTACCACAATAGCAATTTTAAAAACCAACTTATTAATCTTCTCGGAAATAGGGCTGCTTTCCTCTACCGATGAAGCCAACGACGCGATACGGCCATACTCAGTATCATTACCTGTGGCAGTCACCAGGACCTTGCCCGTACCGGTCACCACAAACGAGCCAGCAAACACCATATTGCGCTGCTCGTAAACCTTTTTGATGCCAGAAATCGCCCGCGCATCTTTGGCAATCGCAGTCGATTCGCCGGTCAACATTGCCTCATCGGCCAATAAACCAGATTCATTGATGATGCGACCATCGGCCGGAATGCGATCTCCCTCACGCAAGACTACGACGTCGCCGGGAACCAGTTCCGTGGCGTCAAGAGTTTGTTCTTCACCATCACGAATCACCGCCACACCGTGCTGCGTATTGGACTTTAGTGAACGCAGAATTCGTTCGGTCGAGAATCGTTGTATGTAATATATAATGGTATCCGCCACGATAATAACGCCGATAGCAATAGTCTCAATCCAGTCCTGCTGAATCGCTGATAATAGCATGGCCACTAACAAAATTACCATAAAGATGTCCATGAATGGCTCAAGCAGTTTGCGCCAAAGCGGAGTCTCCTTAAATTTAAGGATATTTTTACCGTAAGCTTCCTGTCGCTTGTGCACCTCGCGCAGATTGAGACCTTTTTCTGGATCAACTGCAAATTCGCCTAGAGTTTCTTTTACTGTTTGGTTGTAAAAATTAGCCATAAGTTAAGTATAGCATATCATTCTACATGTCTAATACAGTACTAAGGCAGCGGAGGGGGAAACCACGGTACAAATCGTTATTGCTCGATGAGAATACGCCAGATTCACCAAAATCGAGGGAGTAAGCGCGGGCAGTATCAGAGTAAGACCGGGAAGACCACCAACGGCCGCTGGTAACGTTCCAATACCTACCATCAACTGGATAAATGAATCCGCTGCGCACGAGACCAGATTACTTCGTGCGCAGCGGGGGGTTTAACTTCAGTAGCACTGCTGGTGTTTTTAGGAATGCTGGCCTCACTGGTTACTATTGGTCGTTACGAGCAACTGCCTACACTTCCTCAACTTCAGCCGCTGCGCGTAACCTCGACTTTAGTGCCTCAAGCGTCTATTCATCGGCTGGGCCAAGCAATCGTTGGTATGGTTTCCCCCTCCGCTGCCTTAGTACTGTATTAGACATGCAAGAGTAGACAGGAGTCATGCTTGCGCTTGGTAATTTGTCTCGAGATGTGCTAGGCTTAAGTTCATGAAGCGAACTATGCTACAAAGTCAGACGAAAGACCAAAAACAAGGTCTATATATTACTAATGGCGTCATCCTGCAACTTCACGAACAAAGGACGGTAAATTTTTTGCTATCCCAAAGTTTTGATATTGAGCTCATCCCCAAAAGCAATAAACAAGGTGAGCGTACTGCAGATATAATTATGTCGGGCCTAGAGTGGGAAATAAAAGCACCAAAAGGTGAGGGTAAATACTTAATTCAAAATACCCTGCACAGAGCAGCACATCAATCAGAAAATCTAGTTATAGACCTATATCGCATCAAAATTCATCAAACCAAATGTTTACAAGAGTTAAAGAAAAATTTTCATGATCTCAAAAGGCTCAAACGACTTATGATAATTACAAAAACGCATAAAATCATTGACTTCATCAAATAGTTATAGTATACTAAATCCAGCGAGGATAGGACCGGAACTGTAATGCGCCGGTTGCTATCCTCTTTTTTATAAATAACGCTTAAAGAATTTAGCGCTAACCTAAGCTTAGCTCTTCAGTATTCCGTGCGCAGCGGAGATCTTGTTTTGCACGATGGTAAGTTCTGGAGCGCTAGCCACAGTGGTAGTTGGTGGTCATCATGGTCTTACTCTGATATTGACTACGCTTACTACCTTAGCTTCAGTTCCAGTTCTAACATCGTTAAGCCATCATACTATAGATATCGCCACTACGGTTTCCCCCTCCGCTGCCTTAGTACTGTATTAGACATGGAGAGAACATAAAAATGCGGAAGTTTTACCCACACAAGCACTTTCGTGGTATAATGGAAGTGCTAATAGGAGGTACGATGAGCGAGCCAACGCCACCAGACAAGATTGTCTTTCGGTCGGACATGCAGACTGCTAGCCAAAAGCCAGCGGATTATTTTGCCGAGCAGAACAAACAACGGGCCGAAAAGAAAGCTAAACAAAAGAAGCAAGTTAAGCTTGCGCTGTGGATTGGTGGGACGTTAGTTATCATACTTTTAGCTGGTTTAATTGCATGGTTAGCTGTGCTTATGTCACAAACGAGCAGCAGTGATAACGCTGGCATTACGCTTGGCTCTGGGTCGATAGAAGAGATTGATACGCTAAGAGATTTAGCAGATGACGTTTTTGACGCTTCGGCCTCGGTTGGCACTGATGGCGAATTCACTATTAGCGGAAATATTGAAGCAGCGTCTCAACTCTTCGTTTCAACTTTGAATAATGCAGAAAACAAAAAGTACGCTGATCAAATTAGGCTTTCGGCTATGTCATTTTACTACTACAACGGGTACTATGATGAGCTAGTCAAATATGCTGAAGAAGTGAATCCAGAGAACTTATCATATGATCAAAAAATCATGTTTTACAACTTGGCTTCGCTCGGATATAGCAGTATTGGCAATAGCGTTAAGAGCGATGAGTATATGAATATGGCATTAACTTTAAATGTTTTAGGGGAATAGACGGCAATGGCGCATAAAAATATAAAGGGTTATCTCTTCTTATTACCCGTGGTGACTTTTGTTGCTGCATTAGTTAATTGGTATCCCGTTTCGGCAGCTGTTGGTGATTCGACAGCACCTGGAGCAGCTGGAAGCTGTACCAATATTATAGGATTCTTAAATGATGGCAAATATCACTTATGTTCACGCTTGGGCGTGGCATGGTTTTATGAGAGCAAGGATCCATCGACTTCGCACGTGAATATAACTGGTCCGGGGGCATCATCTTTGGAGTGTCCTGGCATAGATGGATATTATCGTCTATCCTATCTACGAACATCTCTAGAAGGCAGCGAGTCGAATCTTGTGTTCAATTATAAAGGTGGCACTAGCTATGTTTATGACGGGTTGCTAGATGTAGCTTTAGCGCAATCACCAAATACAATCTTGCGAGAAGATCGAAATGCCGTTTCTTGGAGTACGGCAAACGCAGCTTTTTTGGTAGCCGAGAGTTATGGCGTTACAAAGACTTCATGGCTAGAAACGGGGGCGTTCTGCTATGACTCATCTTGGGATTGTCCTCCAGGCGATCCAGATTGCCCCGTCCCTCCAACTCCGACGCCGAGCACGTCCAACGGTCATTTCTGGTCTAAGTCAAAGGTAGAAGCCGTCGCTGGCGCTGACGTGCCGTCTGGCATCGTAGCAACTTCCACAGAGGACGGCACAGCAGATATCAAGTTTAGTACCGATTTGCCGTCCGTAAGGATTAAATTTACTCACACGGTAGGGTACACAAACGAGACTACTTTTGGCGCTAGTGACGTTGTTGATGATACTGATACGACATGGAATGTTTACCAATCTAATAGTTCCGGTAGTCGCGGTAACAGTATCCATACGGATACCAAGCTTACAGCTGCCGACGGCGCTTCCACTAGTAGTGAGGTATTGTCACCTACCGTAACGGTAACATTAGACCCTGGTCAGACAAAGACCGTGTGTCAAACTGTTGCATATGATCCAAAATATATCACATATACAAAAACAGCTCATTATCCTGCCAGTGCTTATATTACTGGTACTAGCACATTGAAGGCTGGCGCAACCCCAGATTATTATATCTATAATAATCCTACTGGCTCTGGGAACGGACAGTCTAGTGTCTGTGCTACCGTTTTTCGTCCTGATGGTCCAGATACTGGTGACGGTACTGGCGGCACTGGCTCTACCAGTAGTAATGTAATGTTTGCCGGTGAAACTGCTGACATTAGTTGGAACGTAAATGGCGGCAGTGTTGACACTCGTCGCCTACGCGAGTGGCAGGCTGTGGTCTACCGAGTCAATGTTAATGTGTTAAATTCTTCAAGCTTATATACTGGGACTAGAGGAAACTTACAAGGCAATCAGTCGCTTAACGTCTGTCAGTGGTATAGCAATCATGACTACTGCAATATTCTTAATGGTCGTAGTGGCAGTTTCGGTGACAGTGGTCAGAGCCATTCGTATAATGAATCCGCCAACATCGTAGTACCAGACCAAGTGGGCTACAAGTATTGTAATTCGTTCGGTTATCGTTACGAATATTGGTGGTACTCTTCTAGCAGTGGTGGTGATGGATGGAATTTTGATAAATCTTATTGGCGTATTCAAGATGCGAGTTGCCGTACCATCGCCAAAAAACCAACCGTGGCAATCTGGAATAGCAATATGATGACTGCTGGCGGTATTACTACTTCGTCTTCGCCGCGTTTCGACAGCCCCATAATGGGAACCGAGTCTAGCGCTGGAGGTTTCAAGACCCTCTACGGTGCCTGGGTAGAGCACCTGGCAGCTATTGGACGCAATGTGACTTACTTTGGTTCTGGCTCCAGCTTCGCGATTGGCTCCAAGAACTTGGCTGCGCCCAAGAGCAATCCACTCACGCTCGACAACTCTACGCTTACGATTTCAAACAATGGTAAGTTGGGTAGTTCGGGAATATTCAATAATTCTACTTACCGCACTCGTCTCACCACTTTCCTCGAGAACCAAGCCATGCGCCCTGGGGGTAGCGAGCTCGGAGCAATGTCGAATGTATCGGACACAAGGATTTTGCGCTATGATGGCAATCTCAAAATCACTGGCAACATCACCACCGCGCCTGGACCATACAACAGCATTTATCATGTTCCACAAGTTGTGATTTTCGTACACGGTGATCTAGAAATTGCTAGCGATGTTACTCGGATTGATGCCTGGCTAATAGTGGACGGCAAAATCAATACTTGTAGCGAATTCCAATCTGGTCTCACTGAAGCTGACGCCATTAGCCGTCTTCGTGACACTTGCAATAAACAGCTCGTATTTAACGGACCAGTGCTAGCAAATAACTTAGTTCTTACTCGCTCCTTCGGTGCTGATCCTCTGATAACGCGCACTGGCACCTTTGGCACCGCTTCCACACGGCAAGCCGCTGGCGAAGTCTTCAACCTACGCGCCGATACTTACCTCTGGGCTTACGCTCAGGCCGGACGTTACGATTCTAGTTATACCGAAAGTTATACGCGTGAACTGGCGCCAAGATACTAATTGCTATTGGTTATAGCCTTTTAGCCGCAGAGCCTGCTCTGCGGCTTCGGCGTAGTCCAGAAGCTGTGTCACAATTCCAATCACGTAGACCTGCGGCTGTCGGCATAGTGTTTTCCAAGTACAACCCTTGAGTTTGAGATTATTTTGTAACTGCTTAGCTTCTCGGGTCAGTAGCGGAACAAAAGTCAGCGCTACAGCCACACTCAAAGCCAATTCGTCAGTATCAACTTTAAAAAGTCTCAACGGAGCACACAAGCCTGCTATTCCCTGCGCAAATTCCTGCATACTTAAGATTTGCGAAATAATATAAGTTGCCTCAATCGCCAGTCCTAGCCTAGCTCCTAGCAATAGCGCCTGTTGCCAATCAGAAATCAGCAGATTACACAGAACCACGAACGTCACAAAGCCACAATTTTTTAGCAAAAAGTGCCCTTGCGCTCGCCAATTGCGTCGCCGACAGAATAAGTAGAGCAAATCGATAACCAGTAGACCGGCCAAAACCCAATAATCCTCCACCCAGAATAACCATATATTATATATGATAAATCCCAAGATTAGCAGCGCAGCTTTCATAGTTTATCCTGTAAGTCGCGTAGGCTCTCTACATTGATTTTTTTCGCCACCTGCAGCAAAAGTGGCGCCTCCAAGCCATGCTGGGTTAATATGTCCAGGTTGCGAATAATCTCCGCTGGGGTTACGATAGTAACCTTGCCATTATCCAAGATCAACACCGTATCCGCTAGTAGAATCTCATCCAGCAAATTAGTCATCATCACAACGCCAATTCCCTGTTGCTTGAGTTTTTCTATAATCCGATATACACTACGCCGACTAGGCAAGTCCAGCATGGAGGCCACCTCATCTAAGATGAGATATTCCGGGTGCAAAGCTAGCGCGCTAGCCAAAGCTAGACGTTGTTTTTGCCCGCCCGAGAGCTCGCGTGGATTAGCATTAATTTTGTCCGCCAAGCCTACTTGCGTCAACACTTCAAGCACTATCTCTTGGCGTTTAGCTTGAATAGCTGATTGCCGTGCGCGTTTATCCTTAGGTAAATCGGTAATCTCTGGTAGTGCAAGATTTTGCAGCGCAAAGCTGATTTCGTCCTGCACTCTACCGAACAAAATTTGGTGATCGGGATTCTGCAGTACTAGGCCAACTTTTTGGCGCAATTCGCGCATCGGCGTAGAACGCTTCAGGTGCAACTCATCCAACCAAACTTCTCCGGAAAAATCGAGTTTTAGCCCGGCGAGAACTTGTGCTAGGGTAGATTTACCACTACCATTTCGTCCGATTACGACGGTAATTTTGCCTGCAGCAATTGTCAAATCCGTTTGCGCTAAAACTGGGCTGTTGGGGTAGCCACAGCTAAACTGTTTGAGTCTGATCACGCTCAACTCCCAGCAGGCGATTCAGGCGCGGAGCAAAGATTTTCATCAGCGCCAACATCGTCAACAGCATAATCGGCGCCATCACTAATTGCTTCACGATTCGCACCGGCACAATAATATTACTTGCGTCGCCTGTCATCATCAAGACCCAAATTGTATTTAGCCCACCGTTTAAGACGCCCGTAATAATCAAGATGCAAAGTACCAGCCGAATTACAAAATTACGGTCAAGCTTGACACCGTCGGGGCGATACAAACAAATTCCCGCCGTAAACCCGGTCAAGATTGCCGTCAGTGTGTAACCAAAGAAAAAGCTACCCGATGGGAACAATATCGCGCCGATCAAGTCCGCTACCGTTGCGACAAAAGTCGCTCCTGGCCAGCCCAGCAACATCCCGGCCAACATTATCGGCACAAACATGAAGTTAATTTGGATAATTGGCGTCCGGAACGCCAACAAGCGCTGTAGCACAATCGTGAGTGCAATCAAAATTGCGGTTAAAATTACCTTGCGCGCCCGTGGCATGGTCCGGGACGCGGGGTGGTGGTTTGACATAAAACTCCTTCCCCGCTATTTACGAGGTTGGCAAAAGCACTCTCATCATAGCGGAATGCGAACCAAAATCAGCGGTTACCCTTGCCTTGCGAACAACTTCCCGTCCCGCAAGTCTTAACTATTTTGATCCTACTCTATTAATTGATAATAATTATATTATAGCACGCTTTGCAAATGCACCACCACATCGCGCCAAACTTCTGCTTTACCGACTTCGTTGAGGATTTCGTGCCGCATGCCAGGATAAAGCTTGCTCGTAACATGCTGATACCCTCGTTGGCGCATAAAATTCACCGCCTTGGCGAAATCTTTATGGCTAATCAAGCACGGATCGTCAGCACCGGAAATAAAGAAAATCGGCGCCTCAGGGTTCGCCATTTTCCAACCCTGCTTACTATACGCCCGTTGCACCAAACCAAACAGTGTCTCAAAGCCATTCAAAGTGAAGGTGAAGCCATCGCGCGGGTCAGCATCGTAAGCTGCCACTACTGCTGGGTCACTTACAATCCAAGAGTTTGGCGTTGGATAATGCCCATTCATGTCTACATGCTGGCCGTTTTGACGCGCTAACTTGGCAGATTTCTGGTTATACCCGCCGAACGCTAGTTGGTTGACGAATTTACTGCGATATTTATCACCATGAAAGATTTGCAAGAATTTAGCAATCAACTTACCGGTGCCCGCACTAATACGCTTACTGGGCGAGCCGCAGACTATCAGTCCATCCACATCCGCATCATACTGCTGCATATAGCAGCGCACTACTAGTGAACCCATACTATGTCCAAGCAGCGTCAGTGGCAACCCTGGAAATCGATGCTTAACATATTCCGTCACTTGATGCACGTCATCAATAATTCCCTGTACGCCATTTTGATAAAAATAGCCATAATCTTCGGCGGATTTGACGCTCGCACCGTGTCCACGATGGTCGTGAATGATTACTACAAATCCCTGCTTAGCGCAATAATCCATAAAATCATGGTAACGTTCACGGTGCTCCGCCATGCCGTGCACTAGCTGCAAAATCCCCCGTGGTTTGCCGGCTGGGATTCTTAGACTAACGCCCAGTTCCAGATTATCGTGTTGACTTTTGATTGTAAATTCTTCGCGCTGCATAAGCTTATTATAACAAAACCCAGATGGATAGTGTCAAAACCGTCATTTTGGGGTATAATATAGAGGTTAATTATGTATTCTACTACTACTTTAGCCAAGAATTCCAAGCTCACTGGAAAACTTGTAGGCACCCATCAACAGCTCGACCAAGCCGCACGTAAGCTCCTTGCCAAGCATTTGCCGCGCGGGCGTTATTTTCCGAACATCAAAGAAATTCGACATTTCTCAGGAGCGCTTGGTCCGGATGGTCTCAAGCGTAAGAGCCCCGATGACGACGATCCGTCACACATGTTTGACGGCGAAAACGGCACCGCATTAGTACAGCAAATCATGGATCATCATTACAATTTGGTGCAAGCTCTCAAGAACCACAACGAAGTCCGGGCGGCATTTGAGGCAGCCTGGCTAGCACACAAGGTGACCGACGCCCTGACCCCAGCACACCACTTCCCGCTTTCTGAAGCCAAAGAAGAGCTGATGTCGAACAAAGAATTTGTGAAGATTTTTGGCGAGCCCATCAAGGGTATTATGCATGGGCGCAATGCTATCGAAACCGCACGCAATAACTGGCTGTATTGGGGTGCTGGTGGCTATTTCTCCAAACATATGGCATACGAGTACGGAGTGGTAATAATTGCTGCCACCCTACCACAACGTAAGATTATGCCCGAAGTAGGCAAGGCTGAATTCCAATATGTAGATGCCAAGAAAACGTTGTTTGAGGCGATTAATCGCATCCAACCAGCTAAGATTTATGACAATTTCCGCAAAGATGGCTGGACTACCGAACTGGCCTTAGAGACTAAGAAGCTGGTTTTGCCTGAGATGGTTCGTGCTGAAGCCTTAATCTGGTATTCGGCAGCCGAAGAAGCTTATGGTCTGCATAAGCCTAAGAAAACAGCCAAAAAGGCTACAAAAGGAGACCAAAGTGCCCGCAAGAAGTGATTTTAGCGTGCTTTCGGGACGTTTTAAGGGTATACCGCTACAATCGCCCCATTCGTCTTTTACGCATCCGATGGGGTCTCGCGAAAAAATCGCTCTGTTTAATATGCTCCAGTCCTATCTGGAAGGTGCCGTGGTGTTGGACATTTATGCCGGTTCAGGCGCCCTGGGAATTGAGGCTCTAAGCCGTGGTGCCAGGCAAGTATTTTTTGTCGAAAAATCCGCCCAAATCTCCAAAATTATCCGCCAAAATCTCACCACAATTGCCGAAAAAGGTCATTTAGAGGCGATTTCAGCGACTTTACTCCCAATAGGCGGTGACACCGCAGTGGTTGATTCTAAAGCGAAAAACACTGTTTTTTACAATATTTTTACTACTTCCGCAAGAGATTTTGCTCAAAATCCGGCCGCAGTGGGTGTTTTTGACGTAATTTTGGCCGACCCGCCATATGACGGCTTTGACGCTGCAGAACTAGCGGAATTGCCCAAATTATTGCATAAAGACGGTATCCTGGCGTTATCGTACCCGTTTGCGCAAGGCGCGCCAGAATTTAACAATCTGGAGTTGCTGACGGCGCGCAAATATGCGGCTGCTGGAATCGCATTATACCGAAAGGTAAACTAAAATGGTTGAGCGCTCAACTAATCTGGCTGACTTGGCACAGATTTTGCGTCAAGACGGAGTGATTGCGGTGCCTACGGATACGGTTTACGGCCTCTGTGCGCGCATCAATTCCGAAGTTGCGCACAGGCGTCTCATAAGTGTCAAGAAACGGCTTTCCTCAAAGCCGTTTCCGATCATGTGCTCGGACGAAATACAGATTGCGCGCATTGCCGAATTAGATCAGCGTGCTAAACGGCTAGTTCGTCGTTTTATGCCTGGCCCGATTACGCTGGTCTTGCCTGCGCGTCCAGATTTGCCTTCATACGCTAATAATGGCAAAACTTCGGTGGCGGTTCGTTTAGCGTCATCTCCAGAGATTGCGGAGTTGATTCGCCGGACTGGTAGCCCGCTTTTTATGACTAGCGCCAACCAGGGTGGCGAACCAACCTGCAAGAGTTTGGACGAGGTTGAAAAAGCCTGCCCGCTAATTGATGGAATTTTGGAAGGTGAACCAACTTTTGGCATGAGTAGTACAATTATTGATTGTACTACTGAAGAGCTAAAGGTCTTGCGATCGGGGCCAATCTCGCTAGAGCAGGTATTGGAAGTTGCTCAATAACGAAATTTCGTGTTATAATAGATTTATGCCCGTGTGGTGAAATTGGTATACACGTATGCCTTAGGAGCATATGCCGCAAGGCGTGCTGGTTCAAGTCCAGTCGCGGGCACCACGGCCCTAACAGGGGCGAAGTAGCATTGCTGGAACCGGCTGAGCCGGCGCCAAGGCTACAAGTCCGGTCGCGGACACCATTAGCAGAATGCACCAGAAATGGTGTTATTTTGTTTTCTAAATCTCTACCTGTCACATAACTGCGTTATGTGACATAGCGTCGACTCGAAGCAGGAGATAAGAAGGTACTTCTTATCTCCTGCTTACCCGTACTCCTCCATGTCTAATACAGTACTAAGGCAGCGGAGGGGGAAACCGTAGTAACGGTTGTTTGG
>CASXXK010000002.1 GCA_949480205.1 uncultured Candidatus Saccharibacteria bacterium | reverse complement strand
GGGCTGAGGGGAGAGAGGAGTGAGAAGCTCCTCTCTTTGCTTTGCAAATAGTTCTCTCCCCGAAGCCGTAAGGAAGGTAGTGAGACCCGACCCTGAGGGAGGGACGAACGGTGAGAAAGTTGTGGATGTTTGCCGCAAAGTTGTCGGAAGAGGCTGCCTGGCGTACATCAAAATCCCGCGGTGAGCGTGCCGATCGGAACTCAGAACGGTGGATACGAATGTACGCTGAAATTGGAATGTAGAAAAATATCTGAGTTGAGTGTCGGTGAAAAGTGGAGGAATAGGCAGTCGGACAAAGGTGCGGCGTAGCCGCCCTTGGCCGACTGCCGTTAAAGGTTTGGCGTGCCTTGTGCACGCCAAACCGATTAGTCCCTTGCCTTTTGGCAAGGGACTTTATATTTGAACTTGTACCGATGGTACAAGTTCAAGAGCTGTTTACCTCTGTTCGGAGAATGATTTTTATATTTTATCGTGCTTGTGGTTGTAAGTTTTATTAAAAATATGCTACATTTTAGAAATAATTAAAAATGGGAGCAAAAGTGGAAGAAAAGCATTTTGACGAATGGATGGTCTTAAAGCGAAATTTACACAATATGAATCGATTGCGCCTAGTTCATGAAGGAGAGATTTGGTGGTGTGCAATGGGTGAGAACGTTGGTATAGAAATTAATGGTAAACACGAGGTGTATTCGCGCCCAGTTCTAGTATTCAAAAAGCTAAGCCGTTTTGGATTCATGGGAATTCCAATAACTTCACAGTCTCATACTGGTGATTGGTATGCGTCATTTGTCTTCCGAGATAAAGAAGAGATTGCGGCGCTTGCACAAGCAAGAGTGTTGAGTGTGGCAAGACTCTACAAAAGGATGGGGACTATTTCTGACTCGGATTTTGATCTCGTTAAGAGTGCGTTTGCTCGGCTTTATCTAGGTTAAGTTTTACGACAAAAATGTCCCCCAGTCAGTTTTCGCTGCTGGGGTTGGACGGGTATCCCCGAATATATTTTCATTATAATAAAATTTTTTTCAAAGTCAAGTTTTTTGTTTGTGGGGATGCTGTTTGCGATACTCTTCTTCTGGCACCCAGTCAAATTCCCAGCCAAAAGTATCAAAAACTTGTTTGAGAAATTTGCGGCTGTTGATATGTTTCATATTACCCATGCGTGCCACAAAACCGTCAATATCGCCTTCGCCATTGGTAGCCAACTTGTAAGCGGCGCGATAACAGTTGTTGCGTACGCGTTTTCCAGGGATAATAAAACGCGGATAAACTACGGCGCCAATAAAGGGAATGCCTTTGTCGGCGGGTTGCTTATATTGTTTCTTGGGGTGTAGAGTAAGTTTAAGCTCAGTACGGAGATACTTTTCAATAACTTTGACGTCACGTAGGAGTTGCTCACGTTTTTCCATCGGTACCAGGATGAAAAAGTCATCTACGTAGCGTCCGTAATGTTTATAGCCAAGGTCGAATTGCACGAAACGATCAAGCTGATCTAGAAAAATATTAGACAAAAGCTGACTAGTAAGATTACCGATTACGATGCCGCGGCCTTTTGGCTGGTTGAAAAGACTTTTGCTGGGCGGGAGTTGTTTCCAATCGGAACGCTTACCACGGATGGCAATATCGCGCATTGGCTCGTCAAAAATTACTTCGTGCCAGAGGTATTTTAGAGTATTATAAAGTCGTTCACGATCGTCGGGATGGCAGCGGATGCCATTCTCTTTGTCTGGGCGAGTGTTGTGATAAAATTGCTGATTCAACCCCCAGAGGATGCGTTCATACAACAATTTATGATTTAAACTCATAAAATATCCCTGGATGTCAAGCTTGACAGCGTAGGCAGGAATGGTGTAATTTTGTGTAACCTGGCGGAGGTGGTGGGCAAGACGTTTCTGGCCATAGAGTGTGCCTTTGCCCTTGCGGCAGGAATAAGAATCGGGGATAAATCGGCGGTCCCACCAATCGGCGCAGATATTATAAAGAAAGTGGTGCACTACACGGTCACGAAAGGGTGCGGCCACGATTTCGCGGATGACTGGATCGCGCACAATAAAAGCGACGCCGCGACTGGGTTTGTAATAGCGCCGCATGATACTGTCACGCAAATCAATCGTATCCTCCATTGCGTTAAGCTCATAGCGGTGTTCGTCAATGGTGTGGCGTTTGCCTTTGCGGGCGGTGTCGTAGGCCACCCAGAGTTCTTGCAGGAGGAAGCGCGCAAAGCGGCGATCGTCATAACTAGCCATGGTCGGCAGCCTTCTGTTGGTCTTTGCGGCGTTGTTTGGCGTATTCGCGTGCCGTGATACGCTCAATCTCCACTAATCTCTCCAAGATATCGCAAAGCTCGCGGTGATGAATTAAGCGCAAATTTTCGATATTGGCAAGGTTGTTCCGGATGTTGCGAGTATACAATAGTAGATTGAGCAAATTTTGAGCTTGGACGGATTGTGGTTTGGTGGTCTGACCGGTAGAAGAATAGGTTGAGTTGGCAATCTGGTGCACAATACCGGAACTAGGCTTAGCATTGGCGAAATTGAGGTAACTTACTAGCATCTCGTTGGCGTCGAGAATCATCGGGCGCACCAGGGTTTCGCGAGCCAGTGTGTCAGAAATCCGCTTACAATTGTGATAGAGTAAGCGGTTCATTTCGAGAATTAGAGTATAAAGATCGGGGATGGGTGAGAGGGGAAGAATGATAGAGGTGATGCGCTCCACATCTTGTCGGGAGCGATCGCGAAGTTTGGCAATTTGCTCATCGTTGTAAACTTTGGGTAGCTTATAGAAATGTAATTCAGAGGTTGAGAGTTTGCGATCAGGGAAAATATTGATTTCTGCAAGTTGGAGTTCAAGTTGCTCGATGGCACGAATCGAAACTACGCCATCTTCGGAACGAGAATAATCATCGGTATCGTTTTTGACGCTGTAGCGGCGGTGAATACGGTCGGCAATCGTAAGCGTATAAAATAACACCGAACGTCCAGCAATCTTAGAAAAGCTGCCAGTTGAGTCAAAAACCAACAAATGATGGTCGTTAGCCTGCTCAAATTCCATGACTTGTGCTTTAATAATACGTTGACGCTGGCGGATAGCTTGGCGGACTGCACGCGCCGTGGCTTTATTGGCGGAAGAGGGAGGTTCTTGTTGGATAGCTTTAAGGGCGGTTTCGAGTTGATGTAGGTCGAGATTGGCGTATTTGTCAATTTCGGCAGTCTTAATCGATGGAGGTTTTGTCATTTGAATGTAAATTCCCCGGAGTTTTTTGTGCTTATGTTTATTATACCATGTTATAATGGAGGGAAGGAGAAACTATGGCATTGATTAACGAAGAATTTATGGCGGAAGTAGGGCTGGGAGAGATGCCGGCAGCAGAGAAACAGGCTTTCATGGAGCAAGCTACAGAAGAGTTGGAAGTTCGCGTAGGACAGCAGATTAGTGCTGGTTTGACTCCAGAACAGATGGCGGAGTTTAGCCAGATTGAAGATACGGCAGAAGTGGCTTCTTGGTTGAATCAAAATGCCCCGAACTTTCGGGAAGAGGTGATGCAGGTTTTTGCGAATTTTAAGCAAGAATTGATGCAAAATCGTCAACAGATTTTAGCTTGACAAATTTTGTAATGTGTGCTAAGATAAAAGCATAAGGGCTTTCGGGCTCTATTTTGTCATGCGCGGGCGTAGCCGTTAATGAAGGATTTGGTGTCCATTGGCTTTTTACCTTCGGGCTGGAGGCGATCAATGGCGACAAAATTACGGTCGGCGCATTTGAGCATCAAAGGAGTACTGAGCTCTGGTGCTAGGGATGGGTCACAAATGATGTCGTCGGTATTGACGAGGTGAGCATCCAAGATGATGCAGGCTTTGCCATAAAATTCGTATTTGGGCTTTGGGAATCCTTGGTAGGCGACGATTTGGCGAAAAATTTCGGCGGCAGTGTGGGACTCTGGGTGCAGGAGGGAATCAGCCTTGCTGAGTTTGGTGGTGAAGGTGGCTGCTGTGTTGTCCTGCAGAGTAGGAGTCATTTCGCGAATTTGTGCGAGATGATCTACTAGCCACTCAGCACCAGCAGTGGCGAGAGCGCGGTAGATTTCGGTTTTATTGAGGGGCAAATGCGATAGTGTGTCTTGGTGATAAATTGGACCGGCGTCCATTGCTTTGACCAAGCGCATGATTGAATAGCTAAAATCGGTGTCACCAGCGAGGATGGCAGTTTCAATAGGTGAAGCACCCCGATATTTGGGCAAAAGTGATGGGTGGAGGTTGAGGATACCTTCGGGAGCAAAGGCCTCAAGGACATCGTTTTTAATCATAACGCCAAATGAGGCGAGGACGCCAAAAGCGGCGGGATTTTGCTGTTTAAGCGCAACGGCGGTGGCTAAGTCGTCTTTGGTGCGGGCATGAAAGATAATTTCGCAGTGCCGCTGTAAGACTTCAAGGGTAAAATCAGCCAAAGGCCCATTGCCGAAGAAGATTATCTGGTGCTTCGTGTCTGCCTTATCTTTAAGGGTGGGTGCGGAGGCTGCTGCCGAGCATGCAGTGCGCGAGTCCCGTGAAGACGGGCACGAGCGACACGTCACCCGAGAAGATAAGGCAGATGCGGAACACATACTAATCTTCCTCGGGGAATAGGTTGGTGTTGTTTTTGATTTCTGCGTCGTAGTTGACTGGCTGGAGATCGCCTTTATCGTCTAGACGATAAAATGCATCGTGGTCGTCGCGGATATGGTCGATAAAGAGAATGCCGTCAAGGTGATCGATTTCGTGTAGAAGGGTGCGAGCCAGATAACCATCAGCCTTAATCCGCACATCAGTGCCATCTTCTAGCTGAGCTTTGATTTTTACCCTGTGTGGACGGCCAACCAAACCGTAAATTTCGGGTACAGAAAGGCAGCCTTCGTGTTCTTTAATGTTTTTGCCTTCGGTCTTGATGACTTCGGGATTAATCAAAGCAGTGAAAGAATTATTCTTTTTGTCGTCAAAATCATCACGCACGATAATGATGCGCTGATTGACGCCCATCTGGGGTGCGGCCATGGCAGCAGAAAGCTCGTAAGGATGAGCTTTTTCCCAATCCAGCGAGAGCCGTACCATATCAGCGATGATTTCGTGAGTTTCGTCGGTGATATGGTTGACTTTGGTAGATTTCTGTCGTAAACGTGGATCGGGGGTGGTGATAATCTCTCTCATATCTATATATTATAGCACAAAATTACCCAAAGAAGATGCTTGTGGTAGGTAAAAGTGTTCAAAATATGTTACAATGCTTGGCATGATAAAATCAAGAGGTGTTTTAACTGATAACGGCGTATACCTACAACCGCATGAAAGGCTAACGGTGGACTTCTTTTTGGAGCGAGGTAATGACGTGGAATTGATTGTGCCGAGTTATACTGTGGGGAGGAAAAATGCCGATATAATTTTGTATGGTAAAACTTGGGAAATGAAATCCCCAGAATCTGCTAATATAAACACCTTAATGAAGCGGTTAAAATATGCTGCGAAGCAATCACCAAACTTGATAATTGATTTACGTAGAGTAAAAGGAGATGAGAAAAAAGTGAGTAGCACTATTCAAACTAAGTTCCGAATGTCTAAAAGACTGAAGGTCATGCTGATTATTACGAAAAGTAATCAACTGCTAGAGATAAAAAAGCATTGATTTGGGTTGCAATATGTGCTATAATTCGTGGTAGATGAGGGCGACTTGGTTCCTTTCGGAGCGAGGCCGAGCCCTCGTTTTTTATTAGAGCAATGATGGTGGGTCGAGTTCGATGCGGAATTTCTGGAAAGGCATGAGGGATTTTTGTAGTGCGGATCGCGAAGTTGACTTGATGATGAGCTGCCAGGTAAACCCGCGGTTTCCGCGTTCGTGAAAGGCGGGCATGGGTGGCGAAACCTGGATGTCGGGGATTTGACTGAGGGCGTGGTGGGCTTGCTGGATTTTGGCGAGGGTGGTTTTTTCGGTTTTGTAAGTGATAGTGAGACGGGCAAGATAGGTAAAAGGTGGTAATTGCTGGGTGTGGCGTTTTTTAAGGAGATATTGGGCAAAGTTGGAAAAATCAGCTTTGAGAGCGGTTTGAATAACTGGGTGGTCGGGTTGATAAGTTTGGACGACGACGTTGGCGGTGTCCAGATGTCCACGTCCAACGCGCCCGATAACTTGGGCCAAGAGCTCAAAACTGCGTTCTTCGGCGGCAAAATCAGGTAGAGCTAGCCCGGCGTCGGCTTGAACGATACCAACGGTGGCCAGATGTGGCAAATCTAATCCTCGGGCTAGGGTTTGAGTGCCAATCAGGATATCGATTTCGCCGGCTTTGACGGATTGATAGAGGTGTGCAAGATCGGTGTCTTTTTTATTGTCGCCATCAAATCGCATAATTTTGGCATTAGGGAATAGTCGACTAAGTTCAGTTTCCAGGAGTTTGGTACCAAAACCCTTATGGATGATGTTGGGATGGTGACAATTGGGGCAAGATGATGGAACTTTTTCTTCGTGACCACAGATATGGCAGGTGAGAAGGTAACCGTCGGCGTGCAGAGTCATTGGGAGGTAGCATTCGGGGCAGAGGGCTTGCCAACCGCATTCTTCACAGATAGTAAGTGGGGAAGAACCACGACGGTTGTGAAAAATTAGGGTTTGGTGGTGGTTTTGCAGGTTTTCGCTAATTTTGGTGAGTAATTGATTGGAAAAATAACGATTTTTTAGAAAATTGGCACGATCTTTGAGGTCGACGATGGTAATTTCTGGGTCAATTGCAGTAGTTTTAGCCTTTTGTGAGAGTTCAATGAGAGAATTGTAGGTTTTGGCTAGATGATAATCGACGATATTGGGAGTGGCAGTGCCGGCAACGCAGGGGATTTTGAGCTGGTGAGCGATAAAACTAGCTAGGCGCAGAGCTGAATATCGGGGCGAATTTTCTTGATAATAGGCACTTTCGTGGGCTTCGTCGATGATAATTAGACCTAAGTTACCAACCGGGGAGAGTAGGGCTGATCTTGGCCCAATGATAATTTGCGGCGCCGATGGGTGGCGTTCATAGGTTTCTTCGAGTAAGGTGAGCCAGGTTTTTCGCCGTTCGGTCATGGCCTGATTGGAATGGATGAGTGTGACGAGATTACCAAAGGTTTGTTCAAAAATTTTTACTAGTTGGCTAGTGAGGGCGATTTCTGGAACCAAAATAATAACTGATTTTTGTTGTTTGAGGGTATTAGCAGCCATTTTGAGGTAGATATTGGTTTTACCGCTACCAGTAACGCCTCTGAGTAAACGAGTAGCTCCTGGGGCTTCCTGGAGGGTCTTAAGGGCCTTTTGCTGGGCGGTATTGAGTTCTATGATCGGTAACTTCCCCTGTTGATATGGACTCAAACCAATATTAGCTCCACCTCTAGTGTGCTTGTCAGTGACGGGTGAAGTTTTCGACGTGTTGTCCTGCGGACTTGTAACACGTCTCTGAACTTCGGCCCTGTTTATACTGACGCACGCACTAGAGGTGGGTTCATTATTACTCGTATTCACATCGGCAGAGCGAATCGCTCCTCTAGCGGTAAGACCGGCGGGGAGGATGAGGTTGGCGCAAGCCGGAAGCGGAGAGAGATAGTAACCAGAGAGCCATCTAGCGGCCGCCAAGAGGTGTTTGGGGATTGGGGTGGCTGTGATAAGGCGGTTGATGGGTTTGGTGGCAAATTTAGCCTTCTGGACCCGTCTGAGGACAATTCCGGTTACGGTTCGCCGCCCGAGCGGTATCAAAACCACTTGCCCAGGGAGGAGCTTTTGGTCGGACTGATAGGTCAATGTGCTGCCATTTTCCCGAAAGACTTCTGTCGGTATCACCTCGTAGTACATGTGGATATTATAGCATACGGCAATTTGGGGTTTGTAAAATTCACAACAAAGGCGTATAATAGGGGCAGAGGAGAGGTAAAATGTTAGATATCTTCATTACATCACGAGTGCGGCGCAAGATTGTGGTGGTTTTTGCAAAGTATCCAGATTTTAAGACACATGTGCGTGCGTTGTCAAAGTTGATTAAGGAAGATCCAGGCAATATTCAACGTGAGTTACAGAGGTTAGAGCGGGGTGGTTTTTTGCTGGTAACGCAGAAAGGCAACACCAAGATTTATCAGATGAATAAGCAATTCCCACTGCTCAAGGAGCTGCAAAGCATGGTGATTAAGTCTCAGCAGATGTCAAAAACTAACAAAGCCGATAAGTCTCTGGGGTGAGCGCGCTATTTGAAGAACTACTGCGGGTGCGGGAGGTAGAGCCAGGTTTTTTGAACCCAAAATATGAGGAGTGTGTGGACGCGGAGACGCTTCCGGATATTAAGGAGGCTGTAGAGAGAATTCGTCAGGCAGTTGAAGGGGGCGAGAAAATCATCATCTACGGAGATTACGACGCCGATGGTGTGACGGCGAGTACGGTGTTGCATGATGCTTTGGTCTTAGCGGGGGTTCCGGCAAAAAATATCGAAATTATGTTGCCTAACCGGTTTACGGATGGGTATGGTATGAGTACAAAAGTTGTACAACGAGCCGTAGAAACAGAGGGGAAGTTGGTGATGACGGTAGACTGCGGCAGCCGTAATCACGAGATTGTAGAACAGTTGAATACTGTTGGCGTGGATGTGATCATTACAGATCACCATGAATGCGCGGATACTTTGCCTAATGCTATTGCCGTGATTAATCCCAAGCGACGAGATTTTGGAGCTGGCGAAGAGAGTATTCGCCAGCTGCGAGACCTGGCTGGAGTGGGGGTGGTATTCAAATTAGCTCAGGCATTGGTGCGGGCGGGGATGGTTCCGGAGGGGCAAGAGAAATGGTTATTGGATCTTGTATTGATTGGTACGGTGTGTGATAGTATGCGGCTCCGGGGGGAGAATCGGCGATTGTGCTATTATGGGTTTAAGGTTTTGGAAAAGACGCGGCGCGCGGGGTTGAAGGAGCTGATGCTGGCCGCGGGGATGAAGAAAATGAACAGCGAAGCTGTGGGGTTTCAGGTTGGGCCGCGTCTGAACGCCGCGGGTCGCATGGAAAGTGCAGAGTTGGCGCTGCAACTGCTGCTGGCAGAGAGCCGGCCACAGGCGGCGGCGTTGGCATTGCAGTTGGAGAATTTGAATAAGGCTCGCAAAACGCAGCAGCAGGCAGCGCTGAAAGAGATTGCGACCCGCGGCGTGGATGGCGGGGCGGTGATGGTAGAATGCGGAGATTGGCATGAAGGCATTTTGGGCATTGTGGCGGGTAAGCTAGTAGAGCAATATCACCGCCCCGCCATTGTGCTCGCCGAAACCGGCGAGGGATATAAAGGTTCCGGCCGCAGCTTCGGCGAATTTAATTTGGCAGAGGCGTTGATGGTTTGCAAAGACTATATTATTTCTGGTGGCGGCCACGCCGAAGCCTGCGGCCTAAGGGTGGCAAAAGACAAAATTGCTGATTTTCGGCGAGCAATCAACGCATATTATGACGGTTTGCAGCTCAAAAATCAGGAGCGATTCCTGGATGTGAAGGAAGATTTAGCTGTGGCTGATTTTGAGCAGTTGTCTCTAGAGTTGGTGGCAGAATTGCAGAAGTTAGAGCCTTATGGTGTTGGTAACGAAGAGCCGATTTTCTTGTTGCCGGAAGTGCGCGTAATCGAAGCGGCTAAACTAGGGGCAGACGGCAAACATTTGCGTTTGACGGTATGGGATCAAAATGGCAAAAGCCTTAAGTTGATCCAATTTTACGCGCCAGAAGAGTATCTGAAGTTACGGGGTGGGGAAACAATTAATGCCTGGATTACTTTGGGTGAGAATGAGTTTCGGGGATTGCGTAGCGTGGAGGGAAGAATCGTAAAGTTGGCAGTAATATAGTATTAATGCAATAAAAAATAACCTCTTGCGAGGTTATTTTTACTATTTCAGCCCAAGGCGCATGCGTTCGGCTTTCTCGGCGCGACGAATTTCGCGGATGATAGCCTTGCTGCGGCGTTCACGCTTCGAAATTGGCTTCGAGAAGCGCATTTGCGACTTCTTGAGAGGCATAATACCACTCTGCAAAACCTTACGATTGAAGCGACGAATGAGGTTTTCATTAGCCTCGTTCTGATCTTTACGTGTAACTTTGATTGCCATACTAGGGACATTATATCAAATATATCTCTATTATGCAACCCTCTTTTGATGTATAATAGAAACATGATTATACTTATGGGTTTAGCGGGGTCAGGTAAAAGTACACAGGGGCAAATGTTGGCTGAGGAGACTGGCAGGGTATGGCTGTCAGCCGGGCAAGTGCTGCGTGATACGCCAGATGAAGCGGTGCACGAATTGCAGCGACAGGGTGAGTTGGTGCCAGATACAATTACAATTCCATTGATGGGCCAGGCGATGGCGGAGGTATTTGCTTCGGGCAAGGATGCAGTGGTGGACGGCTACCCGCGCACAACGGATCAGGCAGAATGGATTGCGGAGAATGTAGCCGACAGAGTTGAAGTGGTGATTCGGATTATTGTACCAAAAGACGAGTTAATTCATCGGATGATGCTGCGAGGTAGGGCTGACGATCAGAGTTTGGAGGCAATAACAGAGAGATTCCGAATAGTTGAACAAAATATTTATTCAGTTTGTCAGATTTTGCAAGCAAAAGGCGTTAAGATTAAAGATATTGATGGATTAGGGACGATAGAGGAAGTCAAAATGCGAATTAATCAAGCAATAACAGAGGCAAAAAATGAATAAAAAAATTGAACACAAGTGTCTAAATAATGAAGATTTGGCGCAGAAAATCGCTGCAATGCGGACGGGCGGAAAGATTTTAGGCAATTTATTGCGCGATTTGAAAGAATATGTACAGCCAGGTATGACGGGGAAGGAAATTGATGCTTGGGTACGAGCGGAGATCGTGAAGCGTGGGGCAAAAGTAGCCTATGATTATCTGGAAGAGAGTTTTCCGGGGGCAATTTGTATCTCCGTAAATGATGAGCTGGTGCACGGTGCGCCAACCGACGAGCCACTTGAGGAAGGCGATAAAGTAAGCTTTGATCTAGACATTCTTTACGATGGCTATTATACTGATTCAGCCTTTACGATGTTGGTTGGTGGAACGGGCTCGCCGGCTGTGAAACAGATGATTAAAACGACAGAGCGTTCGCTATGGGAGGGGATTGATGTGGTACGCGCAGGAGCTAAGATTGGCGATATCGGTTACGCTGTAGAAAAGGTGCTGCGGCAAGGTAAGTTGGGTGTGATTGAAAATTATATCGGTCATGGTATTGGTAAAGAGATGCACATGAAGCCAGATGTGCCGAATTATGGCGCACGTGGTCATGGTTATACTTTGAAGGCGGGGGATACGATTTGTATTGAGCCAATGTCATGCCTAGGCAAGCCAGCCAATTATGTGGATAGGGATAGTAACTGGACGGTAAAAATGAAGGATGGTTCGATTGGCTGTCACTGTGAGCACACGATTTTGGTAACCGAAGATGGATGTGAAGTTTTGACTTTGCCAGATTAACTGTAGATTTTGACGGTTGTAATTTCTGGGAATTACGCTATAATGAGCTTATGGATGAAATTTCACGCTACGCAGTTGGTCTAGATGTGGGCACAAATAATGTGCGCACAGTGGTGGCCAGCGTAACGCATGGGGGTGCTTTGAATGTGATTGGCTATGCTGAGGTGCTAAATTCCGGTATGCGACGTGGTGTAGTAGCCAATTTATCTGGTCCAGCACAGGCGATAGATCGCGCTTTGGGCGAAGCTGAACGTATGAGTGGCCACGAGGTGAATAGCGCTACGATTTCCATCAACGGCGCACAGATTGTGTCGACGCGCACAGAGGGAATGATTGCTGTGGGCGGCATGGAGCACGAAATTACCGATAGTGATCTAGCACGGGTTGAGGATGTAGCTCTGCAGGGGCGGATTCCAGCTAATCAAGCCGTGTTGAAGGTGATTCCTCTGCAGTTTATCTTGGATGGCCAAGGCGGAATCAAAGATCCGTTAGGGATGACTGGCTCGCGATTGGAGATGAAGGCTAATGTGGTGTCAACCATGACGCCGAATTATGAGAATTTGCGCAAGACGGCTGATCAGGCCAACGTTACGGCGGAGCAGGTGATTCCGAGTGTCGAGGCGGCAGCGCGTGCGGTGTTAACTGAACGCCAGCGTGAGAATGGCGTAGCGGTGGTAGATATTGGTGCTGCAACGACGGGTGTAGCGGTTTATGAAGAGAACGACTTGCAGTACATCGGCGTAGTACCAGTGGGTTCAAACAACATTACCAATGATTTGGCGGTAATGTTGGCTATTGATACTGAGGTGGCGGAGGAGATTAAACGTCGGTTTGCGACGGGTAGTTTTGGTTCAGTAGATGCTCCCGTAGTGATTCGTTGGCGTGGTAAAGAACTAAGGTTTGAACGTAGTCAGATTGACGAAGTAGTGCAGGCGCGGATTGAAGAAATTTTGGATTTGGTACGTAAGGAGTTGAAAAAGGCACATTATGAGCAGCGTTTGCCGGAAGGAGTAGTGTTGACTGGTGGCGGAGCTAAGATGCGCGATATTGATAAATTTGTTCGCGAAGTTTTGCAGACGTCAGTCAAGATTGGTGTACCGACTGGACTTTCTGGTATGACAGATGTATTGGGCAAGCCTGAATATGCTACGGCGGTGGGCTTGATGCTGGCATCTTTGGACGGAGGAATGGCTGGTCAGGGTAAAAAACCGCGTGGTAAATCTAAAAAAGATAAGAAACCAGGTGCGTTTAAGCGTTTCTTGAGTAAATTTTAATAAAACTAGTAGATGTATGGTATACTAGAGGAAGAAAAGAGAGGATAAGCGAGGTACGAAAACTATGCCTGAGATTAAGCCAACAGAGGTAGAGAGTTCAGCAAGTATTAAGGTTGTCGGTGTAGGTGGCGCAGGCAATGCAGCAATTAATCGAATGAAAGAAGTCGGTTTGTCTGGTGTGGAGTTTGTAGCGGTGAATACCGATGCTCAGGCTTTACATCATTCCACGGCTGAGACCAAGGTTCATATTGGTCGTGGCTTGGGAGCCGGTGGTGATCCAGAAAAAGGCCGTGATGCGGCTGAGAGTGCCCGCGAGGCAATTGGTAAGGCCTTGGAGGGTGCCGATATGGCCTTCATTACCCTCGGTGCTGGTGGCGGTACTGGTTCTGGTGCCGGTCCAATTGTAGCTGAGGAAGCTCGCAATCGTGATATTTTGACGGTAGGTGTGGCCACAAAACCGTTTACTTTTGAAGGGGCTAAACGACGTGAGAATGCCGATTCTGCAATTGAGAACTTGTCCAAGAATGTTGATGCTTTGATTACAATTCCAAATGACCGCTTATTGCAGACGATTGACCCGCGGACGCCGCTTTTGGAGACATTTAAGATTGCGGACGACGTTTTGCGTCAGGGCGTGCAAGGAATTTCGGAGTTGATCACCGAGCATAGTTTGATTAACCTCGACTTTGCCGACGTCAAGGCAGTGATGAAGAACGCTGGCTCGGCTTTGATGGGCATTGGTCGGGCAAGCGGTGATAATCGTGCAGTTTTGGCAGCTCAGCAGGCAATTGAAAGCCCATTGATTGAGGTGAAGATTGATGGTGCTCGTGGTGTGCTCTTCTCGGTGGCTGGTGGATACGATATGGCAATGAGCGAAGTGCAAGATGCAGCTGAGGTGATTACTGCGGCGGTGGCTCCAGATGCCAATATTATTTTCGGTGCCAGTATTCGTCCAGAGTTGGAAGATGAGATTGTGGTGACGGTGGTGGCGACTGGCTTTGATTCGGAATATTATCGAAAATTAGACGCAGAACGCGAGGCTGCAGATCGTCAGACTATGGCAACGCAGACTGTAGCTGATGTCATGCCACAAAGCAACGTTGTAGAAATGAATTCTAATACTACTAGTTATAGTGGCGGATATAATAATTATGGTAGTAACTATGGCAGTTATGGCGCTGGTCAGAGTACAACGGTAAACACGCCGCAGCCGGCGAATAATCAGCCGACCGAGCCGGTCAGTGCAGATTTTACAGCTCAAGACCGTTCTAATATGTGGGACTCAATTCGGACTGAGAGTGAAGACGATTTGGACGTGCCGCCCAGTTTACGTGACCGCTTACGCGGAAAAGGTAAGGAGTAATACAAAATGACGACTCCGAGAATTGGTGATAGTAAAGTGCTCGAGAGCCGGGAAACTGATGATGGCACCACGATTCGCCGTCGGCGCGTGAGCGCCGACGGTCATCGGTTCACGACCTACGAGCGGATTGAATTGCCACAGTTGTTTGTGCGCAAGCGTAGCGGCAATCGTGAGGTGTTCGACCGGGATAAGTTGATTAATTCAGTGCGGCGTAGTGTAGGTAAGTTTATGAATTCTGAGTTGGAAGTAGAGGAGGTCGTGAACCAAGTCGAGAACCATCTCCGCCAGTGTACCGAAGATGAGGCAACGTCAGAACAAGTTGGTAACGCGGTACTAGATGTCCTGGCGGAGCGCAACGAGGTGGCTTATGTACGTTTCGCTAGCGTGTTTTTGAAATTTACAACATTAGACGATTTTGAAAGAATTCTCCGGGAACGGAGAGGGAAAGGGTGTGGAATATGCGAGTAGTATGTGTTTGGCGTCGGGCTAGTGATTATGGCCGAACGGTGGAAGAATGGCTGACGGAATTTGAACGTCGTACGGGAGTAGAAATTGAAAGCATTGATCCGGATTCTATTGAAGGTGAAAGCTTGTGTCGGGCTTATGATATTGTTGAATACCCCACAATCATCGCTATTGATAATGACGGTGGTGTTTTAGCTTTGTGGCGGGGCGAGATGTTGCCAACTTTTGATGAAGTAAACTATTGGGTGCTGCAATAGAAAAAGACTAGGCGCGCCTAGTCTTTGGAGCCTAACGCTTCAGGCAGAATTGATAAAGCGTTAGGCTTTCGTGATTTTAGAAAGGAATTGAAGTCTTCGATAAGTTTTGATTGGGGGCTGGTGCAAGTTGTAGTTATTTCGGTTAAGGGTTCGATGGCCGGAGGTAGGCTCAGTTTGAGCTCGTGTCCTTCTGAATCCCACATCTGGTCGATAATACCATAACGTTTTTCGTAGGTAGTGGAGGGATGGAAACGTAGGTGAAAGCTGTAGAACCTCAGTGCTGAGACGGAGTCGAGTTCAGGTGTGTCTTTGTCGGCACCACGAGCGCGTACGGAAACCGGAAAAGGAACCTTGCCCAAAATCTCTTCGGCGTGCCAGTAATACGGTTCCGGAAAATGTGTGCCAATTTTTTGCCTCTGGAGCCGTCCAGCGGTGGCGTATACAGAGATCCATTCGTTGTCTTCGTAGGGGACAACTTTATTGATATAGGCATAAAGTATGAATTCCTTTTCAAAAATGGGATAAACTGTAGGGTCGCCTTTGGCCAGTAGGCAGGGCATCAGATACAACTTGATTTGTACTCGAGAGTTTGTTTTGAATTCGTGCACGCCGGTGACGCGGTGAAAGACATAGAAGTCCGAGCGAAATGAATCTACCCAACGCGCAAAAGCGGCTTGGCGTCGAGCGGCGCGAGTGTGCGCATTATCGTGCCAATAGAGTCGCTGACTGGGATCGGGGAAGCTCGTACGGCGTTTGCGCAGAGCTAGGGTAACATTAGTGATGTTGTCCATAAGCGTTTTCCTTTCTATTAAAGAGCAGTTTTTGGTGCCTGTTAGGCATGTGAAACCAAGGCACTGGGTGCCATTATCCTTATTGTAGCATAGAATATATAAAAAGTCAATGGGCTTACGCTTCTGGGGTGAAGCTTTTGAATTTGCCTGTTTTAGGGCAAACTATGTTATAATTGTGACAAGGCGTTTGAGCGGTTATCACCCGCGAGCCGGCGAAAGAACAGGAAAACCCTAGTAGAATTGCCCGTGAGTCTGCGAGAAGGATGAAATAAGAGCTTAGTTTTTAGCTAAGAAGTTAGATGGTACCGCCCGTTGGGTTCTAACGATTTATAGTCGTAAGAACCGACGGGATTTTTATTAATACAAAGGAGCATTATGAAATACAAAGCAGGGCAAAGGCGGCGAGCTAGTGAATATGAGCCAGCGCTGGTGGAATGGTGGAAAAAGAACAAGACTTTTGAGAAATCCGTGGAGCAACGTCCGGAAGATGATTCTTATGTGTTTTATGATGGCCCTCCGTTTATTACGGGTATGCCACATCATGGTACCCTGCTTTCAAGTATCGTGAAGGATGCAGTGCCACGGTTTTGGACAATGCGCGGTAAGCGCGTGGAGCGTCGCTGGGGTTGGGATTGTCATGGTTTGCCGGCAGAGAATTTTGTCGAGAAGCAGCTAGGTATCACGGACCGGCGCGAAATCGGTACTAAATGGAGTTTGGAAGATTATATTCTCAAGGCGCGCGAAAGTATGGTGGCAAATTCGGAGACTTGGGAGGGAACGATTGATCGAATTGGGCGCTGGGTGGATTTTAAGGGGGCGTACCGCACCATGGATAAGGATTTCATGGAAAGTGTTTGGTGGGCGTTCAAGACTTTGTATGGGAAGAGGAAGATTTACGAAGGTGCTAAGGTGTTGATGTATGATACGAAGTTTGCCACACCAGTGTCGAAGTCAGAAGTGACGATGGATAATGATGCCTATCAGACGGTGACGGACCCATCGGCATATGTGAAGTTTGAAATTGCGCGTGGGTCACTTCGTCCTAAAAATGCAGATTTTTGGAATCGGCTTTTTGATGAATATAAGAAGCGTCATGAAGAAATCTTAGAACAATGGTGCTTAGGAGGTAGCGAGCGAGTAGAGGTGAAACGTGATACTGGGTTGCACGCTTATTTTATGTCTTGGACGACTACTCCATGGACATTGCCGGCGAATATGGCGTTGGCGGTAAATCCAGGATTAGATTATTGTGTAATTCGAGAAAAAGAAACAAATGATTTTGTCGTTTTGGCCAAGAATAAGCTAGCGCAAGTAATGGCTGATAGACGATACCAGATTATTATCAATTGCATAAAAGGTAGCGAATTGGTGGGGATTAGGTATTATGCATTAGAGACAAAAGATGAGCAGAAGTTGACGGAATGGAAAAAGTTTGAGAAGAATTATTATCCAGCGAAGGATGATAATGTTTATAAGGTGTGGGCGGCAGAGTTCGTTTCGGATGTGGATGGTACGGGGATTGTGCATATTGCGCCAGCGTATGGCGAAGACGACTATAATCTGGGTCGAGAAAGCGGCGTGCCTTGTATTGATATATTGGACGAATATGGCTATTATTTGCCAGAGGCAGCGGATAAGCTGCACGAGCTAGGTGTGCGCGATACGGATGAACGAGGTATTGAAATCTGGGCGGGGAATAAATTTATCGCGAAATGCCTTGAAGAAAAGGGGATTGTCTGGAAGATTGAATATATTAAGCACGAATATCCGTTTAACCCGCGGTCGAAGCAGCGGATTATGTACCGAGCATTCCCGAGCTGGTTCTTTGACGTGCAAGGACAAAAACCTCTAATGATTGCTCAAAATGAGAACATTAACTGGTTCCCAGAATATCTCAAGCATGGACGGTTTGAAAAGAATATCGAGCAGGCGCCAGATTGGAATCTGAGTCGCGATCGCTTCTGGGCAACGGCAATGCCGGTCTGGAAGGGCGAAAAAACTGGGGCGGTTGTGGTAATGGGCGGATACGATGAGCTAGAGCGGTGGAGCGGAAAACGGCTGAAAGACTATCACAGGCCTTGGGTGGATGAGATTGAATTTGATGCGTACGTAGATTCTGAAGGCAAGGTCTCGCCTTGTCGCGAGTCATCACTCGGCCGAGCCGGGTCCGATTCTTTAGATGAGGAGAGGCTCGCCGGACTCGCAAAAGGTGAGAACTTATCTGCAGATGCGCAAAAGGATCATTTCAAACGCATCGAGAAGGTCTTGGATTGCTGGTTTGAGTCGGGGTCGATGCCGTTTGCGCAGCTGCACTATCCGTTTGAAAACAAGGAAAAGTTTGAGCGGAATTATCCAGCGGACTTTATTGTGGAATATGTTGGCCAAGTACGTGCGTGGTTCTATTATGTTCATACGGTGAATACCGCTTTGGCAAGTATTGGGGCGTTCGGCCAGGAAGCAGTCACAACACCTGGCAAAGAGCTCAATGCTTTCAAAAACGTAATCACCACGGGCACATTGGCCGGTAACGATGGCCGCAAGATGAGTAAATCTCTTGGAAATTACACCGATCCGAATGTTTTGATGGATCAGTATTCGGCAGATGCGCTACGTTTCTTGTTGCTTTCGAGCCCAGTGCTGTCGGGTGAAGATTTCGTTTTAACCGATAAAGACGTAAGTGATGTGCAACGCAAATTGGCGATGATTTGGAATGTTTATGATTTCTTTGTGACTTATGCTAGTGTGGACGGTTGGGAAAGCCCTGACGACGGTCACTGGGCGGGCGAGCTCAAGAATCCTCTGGACAAGTGGATTATTGCGCGCTTACACGAGCTGAAGCGTGATGTGACGGCCGGCATGGAAGAATATAATATTCCGAAGGCACTTGCGGGAGTATTGCCGTTTGTGGACGATCTTTCCAACTGGTTTGTGCGGCGGTCGCGTCGGCGCTTCTGGAAGAGTGAAGACGATGCGGATAAAGCTGAGGCATATTGGACTTTGTGGAAGGTCTTGTTGAAGTTGGCGCAAGTTTTGGCACCATTCACGCCGTTCTTGGCGGAGGAACTGTGGCAGAACGTGGTGGCTGATGGCGACCCAGAGAACTCGGTACATTTGACGGACTGGACTGAGTCAGGTGAGATTGATCAAGAAATTCTAGACCAAATGGCGCGCGTGCGTGAGGTGATTAATGAGGGCTTGGCGCTGCGGATGCAAAAATCGGATACCGAGGCGCAGATTAAGGTGCGCCAGCCGCTAGCGAAGTTTGTTTATGCGGGTGAGAAGTTGCCAGAATGGGGCGAGGAAATTGTGCGCGATGAGGTGAATGTGAAGACGGTGGAGAACGGTGCAGAGTCTTGGCTAGATAAGAATATTACCGAGGAATTGGCACGCGAAGGCTTTGTGCGTGAGTTGATTCGGGCGGTGCAGGCGGCACGCAAGAAAGCTGGTTTGCAGGTGGACGATCGAATCAAGTTGAGCCTGAACTGTGAAGTGCCAGCTGAGTGGCGTGAGACGGTGATGAATGAAGTTTTGGCGACCGACCTTGGTAAAGAAGGGAACTACGCTTACGATGAAATTGCCAAGGTGGCGGGTGAAAATGTAATGCTTAGCTTGGAAAAGGCTTAAACTGGCTATCATTGACTTTTCTGATAAGGTGTGATATAATGGTGGTATGGGGCGGTTTTTGACGGCTTTGCTGATTTTTGGCGAGTTTCGTAAAAACCCAAGCTTAGCTGGTGCCTCGTTACGTTAGAATTGAGGTAGAAGCTAAGTTCTGTACACAGAAATCTTACCCAATGTTGGGTAAGATAAACATCTTGTAGGAGGAGAAAAATGACAGAAAAGACTGAAATGGCAGTACTGGAAACAGAGATGAGCACAGAAGAACGGGAGGCAATTGTGCAAATGGCACGGGAAGCGGCGTTATATACCTCCGTGAAAAACCGGGCCAAGCGACGATATTGGCGTTTGCAGGGTTGCTTGATAATTCTCGTTGCAGTGTCTTTGGCAATGTTTACCTTTTATGACACTGTCGTTGGACAAATTGTCAAGTTGGCTACCGGCTGTACGATACAACTACTGGTGCCGTCGTGGCGCCCTGGGTTGGTAGTGCTCGCCGGCGTGCTGGTTGGGTTTGTGATGCGTATCTACATTAGTACTGAACGCTACCGGGAAATCGGCAAGTATCGCCAGATTGGTCGGGCTAGGTTGTCGTACGAGGTATTGGCGGTGCTGTTGCTGATGCTGGTGACATGGGTAATGTTGCTGGTATGCGTTTACGCGGCGGGCGATGTGCCGGCAATTTTTCATGCGGTAATGGTGTTCTATGGTGCAACTACTTTCTTGTATGGGCTGATTGGCTATTTGTTTATAGTGTTCTTGATGGAATTGGTGGACGTTTCTTGGCGTCAGGTGCTGGAACAGGAAAAAATTGCCGCTGGCCTGTGACTATAACATTCTTAGTCATAACATTATTACGATTTAGTACAAGCTCTACCACGAATGAGGCTCTCTGTAAGAGAGCCTTTTACTTGCGTGAATTATGGTTTAGATATTGACTTTTTTGCTAAAGTGTGCTACAATGGAAGCATGAGGGCTTTGCGAAGGAACGCAGACTACCTCAAGAAGCTTAAAAACTAGCTGTAAAGTAGGTTTTAGGCAAATTTTGATGCATGTAACTCAGTGGCACAGAAGATTGAAACATATTGACAGAAAAAGCAGAGAAAGGAAAAGGTGATTGTTATGTGTATGAAGAGACCGACGAATGACGAGATGGTATTATTCACTGGGAGACCGTGTTTTGGAACGAAACATCGTTTTGGGTCACCCTATATCAAGGGAAAGACACCGGCAGAATCGCTGATTCTGTATACTAACACGGATCATTTTCGTATGGATCACGACGGGGAGAAGATTGTCGATTTGAACCCGTATGAACCGGTGCTGTGTCGAGGGATGTTGAAGAGCATGGAATTGGGATTATCGGAGGCGGCCACCGTATGGTGGGTAAAGCCGATGAGTAATTTTGGTTCTGATGCGCCGAAAGACATGGAAGACATTTGTGAAGAAGTGGATAAGAAGTTGATGTCTGAGTTGATGTGCAGTGACTGGGATTTTCTCAGTATGCGTGCCCTGGAGCTAACTCCGCCTTGCAAGGCGACCCAGTGGCTGGTGCGTCAGCCACTGGCAGATGCTAACCGTTTACGCTGGGATGCGTTGAAGCATGATGCTCTGGGTATTTGGAAAACTACCGAGAGTGTGTATTTCATGGTCCCGGTGGGCTACCGGAGCGTTTTTCGAGGGCTGGAAGATGAGAATGATATCACCGATGAAGCGTTTTATGAAGCAAACGCTCAGAAATTCCGGGATACATGTCAACAGATGTTGGATGCATTGGCGGATGCTGAGCGTCGGCGGAGCAAAAAACTGCCGGAGCTGCAGGCGAGTGCTGCGGCGGTGGTGGAAGAATTCGCTTTGGTGACAGAAGCGCTGGCTACAATGCAGGGCACCGAACTGCCTCGTTTGGGGCTGGATGCTGAGAACGAGAATTTCATCTTCAATGGTGAATCCGAGCGCCTGACAGAAGGTACGTTGGAAAAGTTTACCAGTATGCTGAGTCAGTTGCGGGAGCAGAGACAGGAGCTGAAAGCGTGCTCGCGGCGCGCGGATGGTTTCCGGGAAATTTTGCGGGAAAACGTCAAGATTACCATTAAGGATGTTTATGGTGTGCTGGTGCAAACCATGCCCGCGAAGCGCTTCGGCAAGACGGTAGAGGTAGATTTGCAATCGGAAGAAGCGATAATTACTGTTTTGAAGGGTGGGGAAGTGAAGCAGGCGTCGCATTTTCGTTATGATGAAGTGCGGAGTGCTGACAGGTTCAACGCTGAGCTTGAACGTCTGAAAGTGAAGCAGCGTGAGGATTATGACTATGATTATGATGATATTCCTCATGGAAGTAGCCTTTTTGCGTTTTTTAGTAGCAAGCAGTTCGCAACTCGTAAAGCGTAAAAATGCCGGACCTACCGGAAGAACAGTTAGGAAAGCCCTCCGGCTCATTACGAGTTGGAGGGATTTTTTATGCTTAAAACAGGTGTGGGATTAGGGAATTTTGCACTTTTGGCAAAAATAAAGCATAAAAAGTATTGACATTTTGAAGCATGTGTGCTAACATAAAGACAGTTAGATAATAAATAAAAACTATAAACAAACAATATCTAACCATAAAATCAACGCTAAGGCCAGAGTGTAAGCCAAGGCAAACACCAAAAATAATACAAAAAGGAAAAGCCATGAGCGAAAAAATCAACACTAACCAAGGAGATACCAATGTAAAGAATAACATTATCGACTTTAGTACAATTGAAACTAAAGATCGGACAGATGACGCCGAGACGTGGAACTCATTACGATTTATGGGCGAGACGGACGAGAATGAAGCACAATATGAGTCGCCAGAAGAACCAAGTAAGGAGGCTTTGGATAGAATTAAGAGGGCGAGTATTGGTGCAAAGATTTTCGAAGCGTTTAATATGAAGGTAGCGTAATAGAAAGGAAGATTTATAAGATAGATTACTCGTTGTAACGATCGAGCTATAAAACCCGAACTTAAGTTCGGGTTTTATAAATTGGTTGTGTTTTTGACTGGCGAGTGCTAGAATAGGTATAAGGATAATACTAAGAGGTGATACTTGGCAATGAATTCGCATGAGCAAGGTGGTGGGAGCGTGTACGATACGGAGCAGTATTGGGACAAGGTGGCGCGCTTGGCGAGTGAAGTTGCACAGAAACGTAACAAGCCTAACTCTGAGGGCGAGACTGCGGCGGCGCAGCCGGAGGCAGAGACTGAATTAAACTCAGGAAATGCAGGTAAGATGCAGACACTGGGGGAAAAGGTGACGCAGGTATTGGAGGCTGAGCGGGTAGCTGAAGGGTTAGTGGCTGATTCGGATATAGAGAATGAGACTAAAGCTGAAGGTGAGGTTGCGGACACGTTACATGAGAGCCGCGAAGAGTTGGATGCTTGGTTAGAAACCATGAAACAACCTTTGGATAAGTATTGGCAAGATTTGGTGGATGAACAGTGGATAGAGACAGGTATTCCGATTAACGAATCGCCAAAGATTGAAGTGTTGCTGGATGGAGCGAAGAAATACTTGCGAGAGCAGTTACCGGAGCTGAGTCGGGCGGGGATTGAAGAGCGTGCAGGATTGGCGACAAAAGTGGTCTTGCGAGATTTAGCCGAAAAGGAAGCGCAGAGGCTAGGTGCGGCGAAAGTGAATCGCAAAGGGGAACGAGTTTTGCCGAAGGATTTTGAGTCGAAGTTGATGCACGAAACTTATTATGGTATGCGACAGATTTTGGAACAATTTTACCATCAGAATGAAGGGCTACGTGCTGGAGCAAATGGTGATGAGCTGACCGAGGATGAACAAATTGCATGGCGGGTGGCGGATACTCCACGTAAACTGGATATGACGGCTCTACTAGACAAGTACCCGCGGCGGTCGGAAGAGGGGGCAGATGAGTATTATCGGCGTTTGCAGGCTTATACCAAGCAAGGTGCTGAGCGTGAAAAACAGTTGGTGGCAGATGCGAAGTATGATGCAGAGCATCCAAAAGTGGAGAAGGCAGTTCCGGCATTGTACAAACTGCGCGATGATGAGGTGGAGATTGTATATAGCCCACAACCGTTGACGGCGAAGCGTCTGTTTCAGGATCGCGTGAAACAGACTTTGCAGGCTGTGTCGCCGAAGGCAGCAAAGGACGAGTTAGTGGTTCAAGCGCAGGGAGAGGTTATTGACCAGGGGCCGGCTGATGATTCGGAAATCGTAGACGAAACGTCGATGATGGAAACTACGATTAATTCGGTGCAAAAGTTAACTCAAGTATTGGAAGCGCAAATTGCTTTGTTGGAGGATTACGACCCAGCCAAGGCGGAGATGGCACGAATGCTGGATGAGATGGCGGTGCTTTTGGTGAATATCCGGGCACGTTATGAAGCGTCGGCTGAAGATATTGAGGAAGGCAGGCGTCAGAAAGATTTAGGTTTAACTCCTGACAGAGTAGAAGTGGGCGATTCGGAAATGTATCGTCGGGGTGAACTTGCGCTGGAGGGCTTATACTCGCAGGGAGTTATGCAGCGTGAGCAGCCGCCAGAAGTGAAATTGGAATTTCTGCAGGCTTTTCAGCAGCGGGTAGCGAACGGTATTAATGACGAGGCTAAAAATTTGAAGGCAGTAGCTGAAGAATTAGCCAAACTGGAAGGTGTTGACGGTGATATTGCGGAGCGAAAGCGCGATAACTTGAAAGAGTCGCTGCGGGAGTCTCAGATGAAACAAATGGCTTATAATGAGCTGTTGGACAAGATTTTGTCGGCGACTCGATATGTGGAGAAGGTGGTGCGGGATGAAATTCCACCGGATGATACTGATAGAATTGTTTCGTTTCCGTCTCAAGAAGTACTGGAAGGTTGATGGATGAAACTGTTTATGATAAATTTAAGAAAAGTTATGTGGGAGGTGCGTAAATGACAGGTGAGAATCTAAAAGCTGGTGAACATGACCGAAATAGCGAGGCAACACGTGCGGAATTTCGTGGTGCGGGGCAAAAAGTTTTGAACGCGGTTGATACTGAGCGGGCACAGGGTGAAGGGGTGGCTGAGACGGCGGAGATGACTGACGAAAAAGCTGCTGGGGAAGCAATTGCGCAGGTGGTGGATGCTAGCGCTGATCGTTATGGTAACCAGATGAGCGCAGAGTCGATAAAGAACTTGTATGACTTAGCGCAGACGGACCCCAAGGCCTTTGCGGAAGAAATTTTGGAATTGCAGCAAGATTTTCACTTGGTGGGTGTCGAAAAAGGTTACATGAAAGCGCAGAAGGAATTGGCGGAGTTACTACAAGATAAAACGCCAGAGGAGTTTTTACGTAATCAGCAGGCGCTGATTGACCAGTTAACTGGTGATTTAATGGCAGAGCGGGCAAGTATTGTGGTACAAACGCGTGATTTATTACAACAGGATAAGGTGGAAGCAGAGAAACGCTTAAAGGCGGGACGTTTGGCGGAAATTCAGGGTGAGTTGGATGAAGCGAAGCGGAAGTTTACTCTGGTGCAGAATTTACAAATGGGGAATCAGGCTCAGCCAGTACCACCTAGGACAGCAGAGGAAGTTCTTGAACAGCCAGAAGTAAATGAAACCGAAAAACCGGGTGAAAAGATTGCCCTTGGGGTGGAAAAGTTGGACGTGACGAGCGAAACTTATGAGACTGAAGCGAAGGTGCGGCGGGCAGCGATTGAGCGGGCGATGAAATATATGACTCCAGAATTGGGCGAGCAGATGATGCAGGCTTTGGCGGAGGTTGAGGCGACGGAGCAGGAAGAGCGGAAGCTTGCTCAGACAGATTTTGAGACATTATTCGGCGATAATGCCGGTACTGACGAAGAAATTGCGCAAGCGGCAGCGGCCGAAGAAGTAGTTTCGTCACAAAGAGTAACTCGTACACAGGAGCAGGCTGATCGCGAATATCGAGCAGGAATGAGGCAGCTGGCGAGAGAATCGAGACCGGGGAGATTTGATGAGCTTGATCCGATTTTGCCAACGGAAGCGGAGGTCCGTAAGGAACAACGAGAATTGCGAAAAACGCAAATCAAACAACGGTTTGGTAGAATACGTGAGCGTTTGACGCGGCGCGGTGGAAGTGCCGAGAAGGAACAAGCTAAAGAAGCCGAAACGCAGGCAGGGATGGTTGACTATTCGGGGCTGGAAGCTGTGATAGCGGCAATGTTAAACGGGCAAGATGTTTGACGTAGCAAAAAGCTTGTGCTAGACTGAAGCAAAGAAGTCATGTAGAAAGGTATTTCATGCCAGAAACAAATATTATTAAACAGTTTGTAGAAAAACAGGTGGGAACAACGATTGCGCCAGACGAACAGGAGGAACTGTATGCGTTGGTGGAAGATCGGCTAAAAGATGTTTTGTTGGATGTGTTGTCACTGGAACAGTTAGAAGAGTTGAATCGGCGTTCGGAAAGTGGAATGTCGGATATCGAAGTTCAGCAGTTTTTCTTGACGGCAGGCGTAGATTATAAACCATTGATGGAAAAAGCTTTGACTGAGATTGAGCAAGAATTGGTGGCAGAACAGGAAGGGCAGGAGTAATGAGGAATCATAACAAGCTTGGCGGTGGCGAAGTTGCGGAAAATTCAAGAGATTTGAATCAGAAATTGGGGCGAGCTGCGATTGATGAGACGGAGCAATATAATATTGATTCCGAAACGTTAAACAGAGTTTCGGAATCAATTCGTAAATTAGGTGAGCGTGAAGAAAATCGCACACCTGAAGCTTTTGGTCGGCTAGTAGAAGCCGCCGACTTGTCACCAGAAACCAAAGAGCAGTTATTGCAAGAATATCAGCCTGGGGATGATTTTTCGACATTGCTGGATGCGATGAGCGCGCGAGCGGGACAAGTTGAGAATTCTGAGGGGGAGCTTTTGCTGCAAGAAAAACGTGAGAAGCTAAAAAGAAGGTTAAAGATATTTTTGAGGGGTACTGCAATGGTAGTTGTTGTTGGAGCGATCTTCTTTGGTGCGCGGGCGCTTTCGCGTGATGGTAGTAATATAGCATTGGCAAATCCAGCTCCGATTGAAAACGCGGGCGATGCGATTAAGATTGCTGACCCAGAGGACGGCATTATACCCGAGACTTTGGAGGAAGAAGCGTCGATTCTGGATGCGGAATACGAAAATGCAAATTATGAGAACTATGATTTGGCAGAGATTGGCGAAGCAGCACAAGAGCGATGGTTGGACACTGGCGAGGGTTATGAAGTTTCTGAAAATGGAGTTGAGGCTAACTGGAGCGATTATAATGACATTGCAAATAAGTCGAGTAAGCTAGCATTTGGCACTGGGATTAGTGAAGAAGCTACGATGGCTCTACAGAACGGGGATCGGAGCTTATATATTGATGAAATGATGACGAAGTTTGCTAATAACCCGGCCGTAGCGGCGTCATATATTTCAGTCTTAGAACCAGCTATGGAAGCTTTGAATGTGCCAGAGGAGATTCGAAACATCCCGAGCTATGGCGAACGGGCGCAGGCGGTATGGAATTGGGTACGTACTGAAGGTGGCGATACGGATGAAAAAGTTTTGGGTGCAATGTATGTGGCTTTGAAAGCGGAGACGACAGAATTTGAGGTGAACGAACGCACTGGTACAGATTGGACGATGTATGAGATGGCCAAAGGTGGCGGTGGAATCAATGTTGATAATGCAACCTTGGTAGGACAGCCTCGTATTGAGCGTGATGCGGCGATCCAGGTGACGATGTGGGTGACACATGAAGATAGTGCTGGAGGTACTGCTGGTGGCGACGGCGGTGTAACTGGCGCTACTGGCAATATGGGTTGTGGTGGACAACTGACTGGACCAGTTGTGGTGATTAATAAAATTACTAATGAAGAAATTAAGCGGGATCTCCCAGTCTTAGAAGACGATAATAGTTCTGATGAGCAGAAAGGGACTCCTGAAACTCCTAAAACTCCTGAGACCCCTAAAACCCCTGAGACTCCTGAGGTTCCGACTATTCCTATTGTGCCGGATGAGCAAGTGAAGCCAAAAGACGCTGATAAATTGATACAAAACGTGCAAGATAACCTGCAGGAAGAGGGCGTCAATAACCCCGTTACTCAAACTCCGAATGTGGTACCAGAAGCTACGGTGGTACCAGGGCAAGGTGGTGAATACGTGCCAGGTTATGTAGTGAACGACGGCACAACGGTAACAGCGGATGAGAATGGTCAAGTTACGAGTGTCACTGACGAAAAGGGTACCGTAGAGGTAGAAAGTGGCATTACAACGCCAGTAGGTGCGGTAACGGGAAATCCACTAGAACAACGTCAAGACATACAGGAACCACAAGGCGAACAAGTGTCACAAAATGAGGCTGAGGCGGCGTCTGGTGAAGCGGAAGGCGGTCCAGCAGAAGGGGTAGGGACTCCGCCAGCGCAGCAGACTTATACGGAATCGGACTATGCCGACGCATTATAAAAATAAGGAGACAAATATGAAAAAAACAAAACAATGGTTACTGGGGGTGGCGGCCGCGGTGATGTCGCTAGGTCTGGCGCTAAATGGAGTTGCGGCCAATGCTTGGGGCCCAGAACGCCCAACTTATACCATGGCGAAGCCAGCCGAGAAGGCGGTGTTCAACTCTATTACGGATAATGCTGCGATTGGTGATGAGCGGGATTTTGTGCGGATTGCCGAGGTGGATTCGGGTAAACCCTTCACAAGCGAGCTGATTGTGGAGCCCGATAAAGATTATATCGTGATGATTTATTACCATAATGATGCTTCAGCGACGTTTAACGATACGGCACATAATCGAGTGGGTTTTGCAGAAAATGTGCGGATGATGTCTTTCTTCCCAGAAAAGCTTGATAAAGGCGAACGTGGTAAGATTGATGGTGTAATTACTACTTCTAATACTGACCCGGCAACGGTGTGGGATGAGGCTTATATCACGGCAAGGGAAGCGGTAACTTTGAGCTACATCGAGGGGTCGGCAGTGATTAGGAATCAGAAGAAAACAGACGGGACTTTATTGAGCAAAGCTTTGTTTACGAACGAGGGTGTATTGCTGGGTACTAATAATTTGAACGGTTTGGTGCCAGGTTGTGATGAATATGCCGGGCAAGTATATTATCGAATCCATACGACCGGTGTAGCAGTGGATCCAGATCCCGAACCCGAACCAGAGCCCACCCCAGACCCAGATCCTACTCCGGATCCGGAACCAGAACCAGAACCTACCCCAGAGCCAACACCAAATCCGGAAGTGCCGGAGGAGCTGCCGACGACTGGTCCGGCTGAAGTAATGCTAGCAGTGGTAGTAGTACTAGCGATTGCGGCGGGCGGATTCTATTGGTACAAGACACATAAAGCCGTGAAAAAGGTGACAAAACGTGCTAAGGGCAAGAAATAAGCATAAATAGTATTGACTTTTTAGATAAGCTGTGATACAATAGAAAGATAGGGATGTGAATATCCCTATCTTTTGGCTTGTCTTTTGTGTAAAAGTATGCTAAAATGACGAAAGATAATAATTTTAAGGGAAAATTATGAAGAAAGCAGTTGTACTCATCGGCGGGAAGCAATACCTAGTCGAAGAGAAAGAGACCCTACGGGTGGACCTCCTCCCGGCAGGCACAAAAGAGCTCGAAACTGGTGCTTTGCTTGTAATCGATGGCGACAAAGTTAGTGTTGGTGCGCCAGAAGTGAAGGGCGTAAAAGTTTCGGCAAAAGTGGTAGAAGAGAAGGTTGCTGGAGATAAAATCCGCGTGATTCGCTACCACTCCAAGAAACGTGTCCACAAAGAGACTGGACATCGCCAGAAGTATAGTTTGATTCAAATCGAAAAGATTGGATAAGGAATATTTCTCTCGGACTATTGCGTTGTCAAGAGTTCCGCTTCGCAGGAGACGTACGCTAAGTACGTCTCCTTTGCGGTGCTCACTCTTTCCTAGCACTAGTTCCGAGAGAAATATTCCTAGATGCTATGCACATGATATAATCAGGAGCCTGAACGAAAAATTATGCTTGCATAATTTTTCTGAAGCGACGCAATTATTTCTAGGCCGCAGGCCTATGATATAATTAACTTAATGACGCGGAGGATAAAGTTAGGTCTGGTGCTGGCTATTGTTGTGCAAACAACAGTTTATTTAGTGGCAGGTGCTAATAAAGCTTATATCCATATGGATGAGGCATATTCGCTAGCTTTGGCACAGTATGATAAAATCGATATTACGGCGAATGCGGATTTTTATAATACTTGGCATACGAGCGAATATTATCAAGATTATCTGGCGGTGCAAGAAAAAGACCAGGGTGATTGGCGGCCAGTGTATGAAAATCAGAAAAATGACGTTCATCCACCGTTGTATTACTTATTATTGCGCGGAGTGATGGAGTTAACGCCGGGGCAATTTTCTAAATGGCCGGGGATAATTTTGAACATCGTGATTATGGCGGGATGTACAGTGTTTTTGTATTTGATTTTGTGCAAACTGTTGACGAAGGAAAAGAATACTGAGCGGAAGGCACTGGCGCTGGCGTTGGCGGCAGGATTGACGGTAGCCGGTGTAAGCACTGTGGTCTATATTCGAATGTATGCTTTGCTGGAGTTGATGGTGCTTGCGACGTTGTGGTTACACTTGAAGTGGCGGGAACAGGCGAACCCCGGAATGGGCTGGTATGCCGCGATTGGTGTGGTGGCGGTATTGGGCGTGTTGACGCAATATTATTATTTGTTCTTTTTGATGGGATTGGCTTTGGTGGTGATGGTGCAAGATGTGAGGCAGAAGAATTGGCGGGATTTGGCAAAATATCTGGGCAGTTTGGCGATTGCTGGAGCGTTGGTGCTAATAATCTGGCCGCATATTCTACAACATATGTTTTTTGGTTATCGTGGACAAGGCGTGCTAAACAATTTGGTCAACTTGCCAGTGTTGTTTGAGCATCTGTGGGAATACTTATTGATTGCAGATTATAATGTGTTCCATCGTGCGCTAATCCTTTTGATATTGGTAGTTGTGATGGTGGTGCTTTACAAGTTGTTTGAGAATTATCTGGCGGCTGACACGGGTCAAAATCACGGCCCGAGCGCAGCGAGGGATTCGATTTTGAGAGTGTCACCGAATTCGAAGACAATTTACAAAGCGCCACGGGCGCAGCTACAAGTATTAAACTTAGTGCTGTGGCCGACGGTGGTATATTTTGTGCTGGCAGCGGTGGCTTCGCCATACATGGAGTTGCGCTATATTATGCCGGTGTGTGGGCTGATCTTTGCGTTGGCATTTTATGGGTTGTATTGTGTATTGAAGGATATTCTGATAGAAAAGTGGTGTAACATCGTAATGACGGCGGTCGTGTTGGTAACTTTACTGGCAGCGCCAGTGCAGATTGGTTTGGGGTGGATGCGTATGGAGTTGTTATATCGTGATCGTCAAGCCGTGATGACAGCAGTGACCGAGAATCCAGAAGCACCAATCTTATATTTTATCACTACCGAAAATAATCGATTTTTGGATAATATTTTGCCGTTTGCGGAAGCTCGGGAATCTTATTTAGCATTGGATTTGCTAAATCCAACAGCGCAAGACGTAAAAGAGATTCTTGTTAATAAAGATTTGAGTCGTGGGCTGTTTGTTTTTATAAGTACGAGTCAAGATCAAGAAAAAGCGCTGACAGCTGTACGGCAGGCGACAGGATTAGATCAAGTGGATTATGTCCAGGGGGTTAATACGTGTGGGGTGTATTATTTGCACTAGACTTGTGATATAATTGAAAGTAGTTATGGCTAAGGTGATTTGTATTACGAACCAAAAGGGTGGTGTCGGCAAGACGACAACGTCGGTAAACTTGGCGTATTTCTTGGCAAAAGATAAGTTTCGGGTGTTGCTGGTGGATGTGGACCCGCAAGGAAATGCTTCGAGCGGGTTGGGGTTGGACAAAACCGGACTTGAGATGAGTATGACAGAGGTCATGCTGGGCGCAGCGAAATTTAAGGATATTATTCAACGCACGGCGTTTAAAAACTTTGATTTGGCACCGACGACGCCACAATTGGCTAATGCTGAAGTGGAGATGGCCGGTATGAAACAAAAATTTGCCGTGCTGAAGAAGGCAATTGCGACTGTAGCGGATGATTATGACTATGTGATTATTGATTCGCCACCGAGTTTGTCACTTCTGACAGTGAATGGTATGATTGCGGCGGATTATTTAGTATTGCCAGTACAGACGGAATTCTACGCACTAGAAGGTGTGGCGCAGTTGCTAGAGAGTATGGCAATGGTCAAGAAGGCCATGAACCCAGATTTGAAGTTGTTGGGTGTGCTTGCGACGATGTATGACAAGCGGACTTCACTGTCAGCAGAGGTGTTGGCGGAGGTGAAAAAATATTTCAAAGAAAAAGTGTTCCGGACGAGTATTCCGCGGAATGTGCGCGTGGCTGAGGCGCCGAGCCACGGGGTGCCGGTGGGGGCATATGATAAGTTTAGTAAAGGGGCTAAGGCCTATAAAGACTTCGCGCGGGAAGTCGAGGAAAGGACAGGGAATTAATGGCAAGAAAAGCAATGGGGCTGGGACGAGGCTTTGAGAGCCTGATTCCAACAGATTTGGTAGAAGAGGCGTTCGACCCGACAAGCCAAGAAGATGCTAAGATGAGCCAGCTGGTGGAGTTGGATTTGGACGAGGTGGTGCGCGATGAAGAGCAGCCACGGAAGAATTTCACTAAAGAGAGTCTAGAAGAACTGGCGGCTTCAATCAAAGAACATGGGGTGATGTCGCCAATTATGGTGGTGAAGGTGGGGGATAAATACCAGATTGTGGCGGGTGAACGGCGGTGGCGAGCGTCAAAATTGGCCGGACTCACAAAAATTCCGGCGATTGTGCGTACGATGGATGCACAGAATAAGCTAGAGCTGGCTTTGATTGAAAATATGCAGCGGGTAGACTTGAATGCGATTGAGATTGCGACGGGTTATGCCAAGCTCAAAAATCAGTTTAATCTTTCCAATGAAGAAATTGCAAAGCGCGTGGGGAAGAGCGCTGGAAGCATCGTGAATACGATGCGGCTCCTAAAATTGCCTGAAGAAGCCAAGAAAGCGATGCAAGAGCATAACTTGATGGAAGGTCCGATGCGTCCATTGATTTCGGCGGACCCAGAGATAGTGCACGAAATTTTACCCAAGATGATCGAAGAAGGTTGGTCGGCACGGCGAGTGGAGCGCTACATTGCGGATCACAAAAAGAAGAGCGCTGTGGTGGCAACCAAAAATGTGCCTTACATGAAAGAAGAGGCTAAGTTGTGTAAGAAATATGATGCTGAAGTGCGCGTGCGTGGGCGTAGTGTGACGTTTAGTGCGAAGAATGACGAAGAATTTAGGGCGTTGTTAGAAAAATTCTAAAAAATTACCCCGGCCTGGCCGGGGTTAGTAGCTAACGCACATTTTAGTTGAGATGGGCAGTGATTAGTATAACTTCGTCATGACGCCGGATTTGTGACTGGCGCGGATGATAGAAGGTGTAGACTAACACTACAGACTGACCAACTCTCATTTGGGAGAAGATTTCGCGGGCATCGCGGAGAAAAATTCGCGGCTGCAACGCGGAAACGCCATCGGGCAGGAGGAAGCCTTTGGGGACTTCATAATATTTGGAGCGATTAGCCTTCATGTAGTCAAACATCTGCCTGATTTCGTTATAGGTAAAAATGATACCAACCATATAAGCTTTCTTGTGAGTTGGTATTGCTTTGAGGATTTGTTGGTGGGATTGGGCTTGTGGGTTGAGGTAAGCTAAGTGGTAGAAAATAGGATAATTAGCAAGATCCTCGTCGTTATCACACTCTAAGATAATTTTGATTAATAGACTTGGAGTATGAGTTGCTATGTATATAGCGAGATTGATGATGATTAAGACCAACATTGTATTGAAGTAGACTGCGGTAAGGCCGATTTCTTGATTATCGTTGATTATCCAACTAAATATGATAGACAGCGGATATGTGCAGAAGAGGATCAAAATGAGCGCAAGAATGATAGAAATGCAGGCAAAAATAGAGTCGATGATTTTGTTCCAAAAATAGCTAATTTTCTTCATCGCGAAGTTCTCCTTTCGATGGCGAATTATTAAGGTGCGTAATGGGGGTAAAATCGTTAACTACTCTTTCTATTGTATCATAGATTTGCCAAAAAGTCAATAGATAAAGCGGATTTTGGCAGAAAAACCTTGTGATTTGGCGGATTTTTGCTATAATAGAGGTATCTAGAAGAACTTCGGGGGTTAAATTAACGGAAAAGGAAATATGGTTAATAAGCAAGAAAGTGAGCGTCGTGCACGCTTGATGAAAATGCGTGATGAACGCTTACCGGATATCAAAAAACAGTTTGAGGAGGCGCAGAATCGGCGGTTTAACTCAAATTTTGCGGAGGGTGGTAAGGATGCCGCTTTGGTGAAGAAGAATCATGCCAAAGTGGCTGCTAGAGCCACGGACAAGCTTTCTAAGGGTTCTGCACAAAGAAAGGGCGGTGGTAAGGCACCTCAACCAAAAAGCGGTGCTAAGGGGCAAAAAACAGCCTCTGCGGCGCAAAATAAGAAGGCCGGCTTGGGTGTTTCGGTGCGTAAGGGGGAAATGGTGCACCATCAGCGGATGCTGTCACAAGATGTGAATGCGCAGGCAACGCAGCATATCATTGGGATTCCAGTCAACAAAAGTCGTTATAATGGCTATAATGGCGTACAGGTGACGGCCGCGCAACTCAAAGCAGCACGCTCGGACCCAGAGGCGGTACGTATTATCCCGATGGGTGGCGTGGGTGAGTTTGGTATTGGCAAAAATATGACGATTATTGAATATAAGGGCGAAATCGTCTTGGTAGATATGGGGTCATTGTTTGCCGGTGCGGATTATCCAGGTGTCAACTATATGGTGCCGGATATTCAATATCTAGAAGACAATAAAGATAAGGTTAAAGCGATTTGTTTTACGCATGCACACTTGGATCACATTGGGGCGTGTCGACATTTGTTGCCTAAGTTTAATCCGCTGACGCCGATTTATGCTACGCCGTTTACGATTGGTATGATTCAAAAGCAGATGTCGGAACTTGATGACGTGCCGGAGCTGAATTATCAGCCAACGGACCCATTTAAGCATGAACAGATTAAGGTAAGTGAGCATCTTAGTATTGAATTTATCCACACCTTGCACTCAATTCCGGGGAATGCGGCAATTGTAGTGCGGACGCCAAATGGCGTGGTGTATCTCTCAGGCGACTGGCGACATGAAAATAATCCTTTGGGTACACAGACCGACTACGAGCGGATTGACGAAATTGTGAAGAAGGAAGGTATTGCCTTAATGTTGAATGAGAGTACAAATATTGACTCTCCAGGGCGGCATCCGCATTCGGAATATGACGTGGGCGAGAATTTGGGTCGCGTGATGGATCATTATGCGAACGGGCGGGTGATTGTAAGTTGTTTCTCGAGTCAGATTAAGCGAATTGAATTGATTTTGAATGAGGCGGCAAAACGCGGGCGCAAAGTGGCTTTCGCCGGCTTCTCGATGATTAATAACATTGAGGTGGCTTTGCGCGCTGGTGCGATTAAAATTCCTAAGAACACCATTATGAAAATGGAAGACATCGTGAAGTTGCCCGATGATAAAATTACGGTGGTATGTACTGGGTCGCAGGGTGAGATGAATGCTGTGCTGAACCGAATGGTGACAGGTGCGCATAAATACATCAAGATTAAGGCTAGCGATGTGATTGTCTTTTCGAGTAACCCGATTCCGGGTAACGAGCCGCATGTGGTGGGGGTAGTGGATGGCTTGTTGCGTGAAGGCGCTCAGGTGATGCAGAATGGTAAAACTCATATTACGAATCTGGGACCATTGCATCTTTCGGGACATGCTTATTATGAAGATCACGTGGACTTTTTGGAGCGTACTAAGCCACTAAACTATTTGCCATATCACGGTGAATTCTATATGTTGGAGCACAATGCTGAAATGGCGGAAAATGTGATTGGGATTGCGCATGATCGGATTTTGGTGGCGGATGACGGTGACGTGATTGAGTTGACGCCAGACAAGAAGATTCGTAAAAATGGTCGGATTCCGGTGGGCAACAAGTTGTTTGACGATGCAGATAAGCCAGTGCACGAGGCAGTGGTGAAGGATCGGATCCATATCTCGCGTGAGGGCATCTTTGTGATTGTGCTGACACTGAGTAAGAAAAATAATCGCTTAGTGAAAACTCCAGATATTGTGAGCCGTGCGTTTATCTATTTGGATAACTCAGAAGAATTGGTGGCGAAGATTCGGCATTATCTGCGAGTGCGGACAGAAAAGTTGACTGGCGATGATATGAAGGCGTTTAAGGAAGAGATTAAAGAAGACGTGACTCATATCCTGTTTGATGCGACCGGGCATACACCGATTGTGATTCCGGTGATTAACCGCGTATAACATACTATATGCATTGAAAAAGGACGCTTTTGGCGTCCTTTTTGGGAAGTTGCGAGAAGAGAGTGCTGGATTAGGCAGACAGGAGTTCGGGGAAGTGCTCAATAAGTTCAATGGTGAGGCAGCTTGTTTCTGGAGCGAGTTGCTTGAGCCTGGTTTGCTGATTGGGGTTTAATAACCAATAACTCACAAATTCTGCAAGATATTCACGGGGGTTACTTTGTGAATAGCTTCCAAGGAAAGATTCAACTATATCAGCCTAGGCGGTGTATGCTGGCGTTAAGCGGTTGGTAAGCCAATTGGCACGGTAAGCGGCGTAATGCGTGAATTCGTGAAGAGTGACTTGAGGATGTTCGTTTCCGAGGTTGATGGTTTGTGCGATGTAATCGATAAAACCAGCGGCATCGTTGAACTGTTCACCATTTGAAGCGGGCGTAGTCACGGTAAAAACGATTTGCCAAGAATTTGCCATATAATCTTTGCGCCAAGAATCTGGGATGAGCTCCCATGCTGAAAGCAAGGAATTACGACCGCGAAAGGTTACAATATCCCACTCCATGTCAGGATTAATATAAGGACAGTTAGTTTGAACGGGGAGAGATGGTGTGAAGCTATGGGAACGAAGGTAAGAGAGGAATTTCTGGAAATCGGCGACCGTAGTGGCCTGATTGGGGTTATCCTGTGGACTAACAATACCATAGTCAACAGCGGTAGCCCAAGTATTAAGCGCCTCTGGGGATTTTAGTGGTTGAGACGGCATAAAATCGGGGTAAGCAATTTCGGCGGGATAGGGGTAAATGCCAAAAACTGGCAGAAGGATTTGTAAGGTGTCACAGAAGGAAAATGGCGCATTGGACTCAAGGATGTATTGGTCGTACGGAGTAAGAATGCCAGCCTCAACGAGGTCGTTAGCCTGTGGCGAAACATCCAACTCTTCGGCGATGGTATCAAGTAAGGTCTCGGCGGGGAGATAGCAGCTAATAGCTTGGACGTGGTTGAGATGAGAAACATTGGCATAACCGATGATTGCGAGACTACAAGTGAAAAGTAAAACGAGAATTAGGATACTGTAGGAAAACATTTTTCTTTTCATAGCTAGCACCTCTTTCTTGATGAAGATTGTAATGTACAAAAATTACAATTCGATTATAGCATAAGCGAAATAAAATGCGTAACGGGGATGTTTTTGGTTAGTCTAGTTATGCAAAAATTTGGCGACGTATCGGGCCACGCCGGCATTGCCATCAATTAGTTTGACGGTAGGGAAGAATTTTTGGATGAGATTGGCAATAAGAACATAATGTGTGCATCCCAAAACTACGCAGTCGAATTGCTGATTGGGTAATTCGTTAAAGAGTGCCTGTAACTTGGCGTTGATGATTGGTTCAGCGGAATCTGGTATAGAAAAATCTGGTAAAGTATCGCCAGATGCTAATTGGATTTCTTTTGGATTTGTGAGTGCGTTTTCGATGGTGTCAGCTAGCCCAACGCAAGGCAAGATTGTCACCTGATTGGCCTTGTTTGGTTGAGTATCTGAAAAAGGTGAGTTATCTCCAATAAAGAGCGGAGAATCGGGATAGTTTTGGTGAATTAAGCGTTGCACGGATTTTGCGCGCGCAGTGGCTGGCGTACATAATAGTAGGGGATGATGAAAACTATTGTCATGAGCGACTTTAAGTGCAGGTTCGGTGCCGACGAAAGTGATGTTAGGGAAGCGCTGGCGTAACTGGTGAATGCAACGAGTGGTGGCGGTATTGCAGGCAATTACGACAATTGTAGCGCCCCATTCTTGGAGTCGAGAGACGACGGAAGAAGTAATTTCGAGTAATTCTGTGGGGGTTTTGGTCCCGTAAGGGCAGTGCGCGACGTCGCCGATATAATAGTATTCGGCATTAGGTAATAGTTCGCGAATGGCAGCCAGAGTAGATAATCCGCCGCTGCCAGAGTCAAAAATGCCGATTTTGGGATTCATTGTTCTATTATACTATAAAAATAAGTCCACTAACTGAGGCTAGTGGACTTAGAGTGATTAGGCGCTGACAGAAAATGCGTCTGGCAAGGTGGTCCCGTTGATAGCTTCAACCCGATATTTTATCCCATAGTGTTGGGTAACCTTGAGCAAAGCGAGGTGACGGGCGGTCTCGAAGTTATAGTCGTGATGCGGATTACGCTGTAATAATTGTGTAATGGTGTCGTATTCTTCGGCTATTTCTCCGATTGTATCCGGCCAGCCGGTGAGAGGCCTGAAAAGATAGAAGTTGCAGGATGGTGATGCAATGATGCTAATGCAGACGTTGGTCATCGCATTGCTGACTAAATCTTGAGGTGAAAACGTACCGTCAACTAAATGGTTGTGTACCATGAGACTGGCGGCCGATGCCCATTGCTCAGGAATAGCAAAAGCGGTATATTCTTCCTGATGATTGGTGTGTTCGCAGATTTTATTTCCGCAAGCATCGAAGATGGCTACGATTTCATAGGGTTGGTGACGGATATTGCGAATAACTTCTTCCAGCGTCCTGCCGCTTTCGGATGAGTTGTGTTCGCAATGCGTGATTGCGGGTTCAAAAAAGATAGTCTTGGTTATCATGATAATGATCTCCTTTGTGGGTGCTGGTTGACAGTGACATAAAATAGCCCACTCTCAGTAGAAAATTTCTGCTGGGGGGGGGGTACTTATTTGGCAGACAAAATCACTCTAAAACTTAAAGAACTAAGGGTATTGCTGCCCATACTTCTATTGTATCATAGATTGCTGAAAAAGTCAATAAGGAAAGTGGTTTTTAGCACTGTTGACATGTGAGTGCTAATCGAGTACAATAGAGGTACTATGGATAATGATTTTAGTGAAATGATGAATAAATTGTCGGAAAATGCGCGTTTTGCTTTGCAAAAAGCCGATATGTTCAGTAAGAAGTATAACGGCGGTTATATGGGGACTGAGCATATTCTGCTGGGAATTTTGGCGCAGGATATGTCGACTGGAGCACGAATTCTGGGCCGGTTTGGTGTGGATTTGGAAAAGGCTGAGAAAGCTTTGGGGCAAGAGGCGACGGAGGTTAATACAGATTCGCCAATGGCGATGATGTCGTTGTCAGAGTCGGCAGTACTCACGATTCGGATGGCGGGGCATTTTGCTACCGAGCGTAATGTGAGCGCAATTGGCACAGAATATTTATTGTATGCCTTGTTGACGCAGCCAAACTCGCGAGGTGCAGTATTGTTGCAGAAGTTAGGCGTAGAGCATGATGACGTGATGAAAGCACTAGAGGCTGAGATTGATACGCGGGTGCAGCGTGAACAAAATCAGAGGAAGAAAAAAGAATTCAAAAAGACACCACTCAAGTGGTTGAAGCGGTTTGGCACGGATTTGACGGAGTTAGCTAAAGAGGATAAGTTGGACACGGTGATTGGGCGTGAGCGCGAAATTGAACGTGTAGTGACAGTTTTGAGTCGCCGTACCAAGTCTAATCCGGTGTTGATTGGTGAAGCTGGTGTAGGTAAAACTGCCATTGTGGAAGGTTTGGCTGAACGCATGGTCAAAAATGACGTACCGGGCGTATTGATTGGTAAGCGGATTATTCAAGTGGACCTGTCGACGATGGTGGCGGGCACTAAATTTCGGGGTGAATTTGAGGAACGCATTAAAGGCGTGATTGACGAGGCAGTAGAGAACGATGATGTGATTCTGTTCATTGACGAGCTGCATTTGTTGACCGGTGCAGGCGCGGGTGAGGGTTCGATGGATGCGGCAAATATTCTTAAGCCAGCTTTGGCGCGTGGGCAGTTGCAATTGATTGGTGCGACAACCTTGGATGAGTATCGCAAGAATATCGAGAAAGATAAGGCCTTGAGCCGCCGTTTCCAGACGGTGATGGTGGAAGAGCCGAGTCCAGAGGTGACTTTTAAGATTCTTAAGGGGGTGAAAGGTCATTACGAGAAGCACCATGGCGTAGAAATTCCAGATGAGATGCTGGAAGTGGCGATTAATATGTCGGGACGATATATTAATGATCGGTTTATGCCTGACAAGGTGATTGACGTGATTGATGAAGCGGCAGCGATTGCTAAAGTGGCGGCAGATAAGAACGGCGGTTCGGAATATAAAAAGTTGCGGGTGCAGTTGAAGGATGCCGAGGACAAAATGGCGGAAATGGCCGAAAAAGAGGATTTTGAGGCAGCGGCGCTGTGTAAGACTAAAGCTGAACAGTTGAAAGCCGAACTGAAGAAATACAAGAAAAAAGGCGTCGAGAAAATGCCAGTGCTGGCAGAGGATGATTTGGCTTTGGCGGTGAGCTTGAAAACTGGTATTCCAGTGTCAAAGGTGCATGGTTCGGAATTGCAGCTATTGAGCAAGCTAGAAGATCATTTGAAAAAGGCAGTGATTGGTCAGAACGAAGCGATTACCGTGGTATCGCGGGCGATTCGGCGCGGACGGAGCGGGATTGCCAATCCTAATCGGCCAATTGGCTCATTCCTCTTTATGGGGCCAACCGGCGTAGGTAAGACGGAGTTGGCACGCGTGATTGCACGTGAGGTATTTGGTGGGGAAAATGCTTTGATTAAGATTGACATGAGTGAGTTTGGGGAGAAACATAATGTTTCGCGCTTGGTGGGTGCTCCGGCGGGTTATGTGGGGTACGAAGATGGCGGCAAGTTGACTGAAGCTGTGCGCCGTCGGCCATACAGTGTGATTCTATTTGATGAGATTGAAAAGGCGCATCCAGATGTTTTTAATATGCTGTTGCAAATCCTAGAAGATGGCGTTTTGACCGATGGACAGGGAAATAAGGTGAAGTTTAATAATGCGGTGGTGATTTTGACCTCCAACCTAGGCGCGGGTGAGATGTATCGTGAAAGCGAATTGGGATTTGTGGCCAAAGATTCACAGCAGAAGCGTGAGCTAAACGAAGAATACGAAGAGAGTAAAGAAACGGCGATGCGCGAGCTGAAAAAGGTAATGAAGCCAGAGCTGATTAATCGTTTGGACAGTATTATCGTTTTTCATCCGTTGACGCACGATAATGTGGAGCGGATTTTTGACAACCTCTTGGAAGAGTTGCGTAAACGCTTAGCGGCCAAGAAATTGGGGCTCAAGATTACGCCAGAGGTTAAGAAATACTTGATTGACAAGGGTTATGACCCGAAAAACGGTGCGCGGCCGCTCAGACGCGTAATTGAAGACGAAGTAGAGTCTTTGATTGCGGAACAGATTATTGAGGGCGAGCTGCAACCAGGCGACATTGCGGCGGTAGGTTTGAGCAAGAGTAATAAATCTGGTCAGCGTAAACTAACTTTCAAGGTGGTGCATGAGTAAGCCCAAAACCTTTTGGCAGATCTACGCTTGGGTAGGGGTGGCAGTATTGTGTTTGGCGGTGTATGGGATTTTGCAATCAACCTGGCTGCTGGATACGTTGAAAGGTTGGGGATATGAGCCAGCCTTGAATGTGGCGATGATTGAAGCAGATCTGGATTTGACGGATGATGGGCGACGAATTTTTCGGGCGACGCAACCATTGGTGGAGAGTAGTGACGATTTTAATGAACATTGCAATAGTCATGATGCTGAAGTTTCTTTGCTGGGTTGTTATACCGATGGTAAGATATATATCTACGAAATTCAAATGTCCCAGCTAGAGTCGGCCAATAAAGTAACGGCAGCGCATGAATTGTTGCATGCGGCATGGGAACGCATGGGGAAGCGAGAGCGTAATCAGGTGTCGGAGTGGTTGCAGCAACTGTATCAGGATCGTCGCGAATGGTTTGATAGTGAATTGGAAGTATATGACGAAGCTGACAAGATTGAGGAAATGTATACACGCGCCGGTACGAAGTTGGCAGATTTACCGGAGGAACTAGAAGCGCATTATGCCAAATATTTTCGTAACCGTGCACAGATTGTGCAGTTTTATCAGGATTACGAAGCCCCATTTTTGGCTTTGCAGCTAGAGATGGACGAGCTGGTAGAAAAAATTGACATAATTGGCCAGCAGATTGAGGCGGAGCGAGAGTCTTATTTGCAAGATTTAGCAGACTTGGATGTGCGAATTGACCAATTTAACCAGTGTGCTGCGACGGCGAATTGTTTTAGTACGGAAGCTGAATTTACGCGACGACGCAGTGCATTGTTGGCTGAGCGAACGGCGTTAGAAAATATGCGAACCGAATTGAATGCGAAAATTGCTGAAAACAATCAGCGGGTGCAGGATTATCGGGAACGTCGAGCGCAATTGGGTGAGCTCAGCAACGCTATGAATTCAAATGTTAAGTTAGTTGAAACGATAAAGTAAGAAAGGAAAATATGAAGAATTATCTAGTACCAACCGTAGTGGAGGAAACCAATAAAGGTGAGCGCGCGTTTGATATTTATTCGCGCTTGTTGAAAGAACGAATTGTGTTCTTGGGTGACCAAGTGACGCCCGAGACGGCAAATTTGGTTGTGGCGCAGCTATTATTCTTGGCGAGCGAAGACCCTAAGCGTGATATCAAACTCTATATCAACTCTCCTGGTGGCTCAGTTTATGATGGTTTGGCGATTATTGACACGATGAATTATATTCGTCCAGATGTGCAGACGATTGGGATTGGTTTGCAAGCTTCGATGGGGGCAATGTTACTTAGCTGTGGCGCTAAGGGTAAACGGTTTGTGTTGCCAAACTCACGGATTATGATTCATCAGCCAAGTTCCGGTGGCACGCCAGGGAAGATGACGGATCAAGAGATTGAACTGCGTGAAGGATTATTCCTGAAGAAGCGTTTGGCGGAGATTTTTGCGCAGAATACCGGTAAAGACTTGAAGCAAGTAGAGAAGGATATGGACCGAGATAACTGGATGAGCGCCGAAGAGGCGAAAGCCTACGGGATTGTGGACGAGATTATTGACAAAATAGCATAAGTGTGATAGTATAGTGGTAAGCTGATGAGAACTCAGAGCGTTTTTGAGGTAATAGTAGATAACTAAAGATAGAAAAATAAGTGTCCATCGATTTGATGGACACTTTGAGGTGAAATTTGTTAAACTGCGTGATGCTGCAGAATTGTCGCAACGTGTTGGCTAAGTTTGCCGTCCAATTCGACGGCAGTATAGAGTTTTTCTGAGCCTGCCGTCAGTAATTCTTGATGTGTAAAATCAATGTGCTCATTGCGTAATTCGTGGAAGAACTTTTGCTCAGCTGTCGTGGGTTGCAAGAAATGGTAATAACGGTAACGTTTTAATTTCTTAGCGAGTTTCTGATTTTCCAAGAAAGCTTCGATGGCGTTAATACAGGTTACCGATTTTAGTACCGGATGGTAATGTCGGAAGGGATGCTCGTAGCTATAATGCATTTGATGCATAAAAGGTGTGAGCCCATCATCGACGGCTTCACGTAGAAGAATGCTGCGGACATAGAAGTTATAATTACTTTCGGCAGCACTGCGACGAGCAAACCTGCGATGCCAGTGTTGCAAGGGAGAGCTTTCTGAACGTTGCTGATCATTATGGATGGCAGCGCGCAAGTGACGGCTTTCATGAATATAATTTTCTAAGTAAAAATTGTAAACATGCAAGCTGTCTAATGCTAAATGAAGCGCATAAATTTGGCTGAAGTTGAGTAAAAAGGGATTAGTACTGGGTGGATTGGACTGGAACAGCTGTCGGGAATCGACTTTTTGGCTACGGAATTCCTTAACGCTAAGCGTGGCTAAATGCCGCAATTGTGAGATTTCCTCCGTACTAAATTCGGGATGAATTTGGAATTTGGCTTGTTCGAGCCAGTGGTAAAACACGGCATAGGGGTTGACAGAAAAATCGTAAGGAAATGCCAGAACGTTATGTGCGGTATGTGTTGCGGAAATTTCTAAGCAGAGCTGTAGGTACTGCTGGACATCGTCTGGAGTGCAAGCTGCTAGTGCAGCGATTTTCTGAGGTGTATTTGCGCAATAATTTAATGGTTTCATGGTAGAACCTCCTTAGGACATGATTGGCTCCGTTGAGACAAAAACAAATTTCAAAAGAGCCTGAATTTTTGTGAGAATTCACCCGCCCATTATAACATACATGCTATAATGGGGAAAATGAAGGAGGAAGATGAAAGTTTTGTGGACTGATGGTAGTGCTAGCCCTAATCCAGGGCCAGGGGGATTTGCGGTGTTGGAGAAGGGGAAGCCAGTGGCATTGGGACAGGAGCCACAGACGACGAATATTCGTATGGAAGGTCGGGCAATGATTGCGGCGATTGAATACGCGGCGGGTGAGCCGTGTGAGATTCATAGCGATTCGGAGTTTTGGATTAATGTCTTAACAAAATGGGCGCCAGGCTGGGCGCGAAATGGCTGGCGTAAGAAGTCGGGTGAAATCGCGAATTTGGATTTAGTACAGAAATTGTATGCCTTGTACCAGGAGAATCCAGTTGAGCTGGTATGGGTGCGGGGGCACGTTGGCACGGCTGAGAATGAGTTGGCCGATGAATGGGCTAATCGGGCTCGACAAGGCGAAAGGCTCTGAGTTCAGCAATTAGCGGCGACGGCGAGCTGATGGAGCGCGACGTGGTTCGCGGCGAATAATGACGGCGATGATGATGGAGGCTACGGCAGCAGCTGTCACTACGACGGCGATGAGAGCCGGCCAAGAAACTTGACGGTTGGTAAGAGAACCAGTAGCGGGGACTTCGATGTCGTTGGTATCAGCTGTTGGCTCTGCGTCAGCTTCTGGTGTGGTGGTTGGAGTTTGAGTAGTTTCTGATGGAGCATCGGCTTTAACAACTTCGGCGGTGACACCGGCAGAATTGCTAGAAGTATTAGTCGTAGCGGTGGCCTTGGCTGACGTGTTGTTTGTGATCGTAGCGGCTTCTGCTTTGGTTTTGGCTGGAGCTTTGGTGGGTTGAGTAGCGCTATCTGTGCTTGGCGTGACTGTGGTTTCAGTTTTAGCACTAGTGCTATCGCGGTTGAGACCTAAAATGAGGCTGCAACCGCGATAAGCGTGCTGCATTTCGATTAGTGCATCTTGAAAAGTTTGGTCAGAAATCCGATGATTAACGAGGTAGGTCGTATCGTCGTAATGATTAATCAAAGTTTGGACGGAGTGTACGAGGTTGTAAAGATAGAGATATTCTTGGTAGTGGGGAACTTTATTGTCGAAGGTAGCGCTGGAGTGGGGCCCAAAATAGGTTTGATAATCACCAAGCGACTCAAGACGCAGAACGGCAGACTGCAATTCCGATAAACTGGGGCGTGTGGTGTCGTTGACGGAGGTGGGATTGGTAGCAGCAGAGGCATTGTTTGTGCCGATAAGGTTCACGCTTAAGGTTAATACCATTGCACCGATTAGGGAAAGACGTCCCAACATACTTACACTCCAGTTAATTTGTTTTTATTCTAGCAAAGCGAATTTGATAAGGCAAGCATAAGTGTTGACAAAAAGCTTATGGTGTGCTAGTATGTAGACATGGCTCTGCTAGATTGAGCTCTAGTTTGATTTTTCTTGTATTTGTGATAAATTAGTCTCAATGGCTGAATAGGGGATGAAGCAGTAATTTAAGATGTACCAATAGTTACCCCAGTTTGGCTAAATTTGGGCGGGCGCGCATACGCAGGAGGAAGTGTTATGGGAGCTGATGATTTTTATCCGACCGAGAAAGGCATGGAGGCTTTTGTATGGGGGCGCAATGGCATAAGGATGCCGGTGGCGGCTGAGACGATGGCGAAGATTCGGAAAGATCCGATGATTCATGTGATGATGCACCCAGTAATTCAACATAAGATTACGCTGGCGCGGAAGGCTGAGACCGGAAAGCGTGATATGCGGGAGTTGGTGCGCGAGATCGCAACGTTAATTTTTTATGAAATGACACGTAATTTGCCTTTGCAGACAATCACGGTAAAGACCCCGTTAGAGAAAACTGAGGCGCCGGAACTGTCAGGTAAAAAGCTGGTTCTTGTGAAGATCCTGCGGGCGGGCGATACGATGGTGGACGCTGTACTGGACATGATGATGCCGTCAGCCAAAGTGGGAACCATCGGTATGCATCGTAATCCGGACGACATTGAGCATCCGGTGGTGTATTTTCATAAAATGCCGGAGGATATGCCGGAGCGAGAGGCCTTTATTTTGGATCCGATGTTGGCGACTGGCTGGTCGGCGGCTGAGGCAATTCGATTATTGAAGGAGTATGGGTGTAAGAAGATTCATTTCGCCTGTATCTTTTCGGTGTGGGAGGGAATCGAAGTGCTACGACGGGAACATCCGGACGTTGATTTGTATCTTGGCGTAGTGGATAAAGGCTTGAATGAAAATTATTATATCGTTCCAGGCGCAGGCGATATGGGCGACAGACTCGATGGTACGAAGTAGTTTGCCACGTGGCAAAAGTAAGGCCCGATAGTCGGTTTTGTGACTATCGGGCTGTTCTTGTTAGTGTTATAATAAGAGTATGAAGAAGATTGTGCTAAAAAGCCAAGTGCCGGATCGAGCAAAGTTGGAGAAAAAAGTAGCTAATATTGGTATGGAGTTTTCGCCGGCGGTGTGGCAGACTGAGCGAATTTATTGGCCAAATGATTTTCGTCCTGGGACAAATCAAGCGCGTTTGATTTTGCGTACAGAGGTAGCACAGACGGATGAGCCGGCAACATATTATTTATATTTGAAGCGACACATTGAAGATAGTGGCTTGGATTTTGTGCATATGACGACGGTGGGGGATTATGCTGAGACAATTGAGATGATTAAGCAGCTGGGCTACCGTGAGGCGGCGAATGTGAGCCGACAGCGTCAGACTTTGCAGCTGGATGGGCATACAGTGCTGTACTTAGACACGGTAGAGGGGATTGATGGTGCGTTTTTGAAGTTGGAGGTGGAGATAGCTGACGAAACCGTGCCGGTTGATGCGGTGCGTGTAACGTTGTTTGAGACTTTGCAACTGCTGGGGCTGGAAACTTTTATGATGCAGACTTATGCCGAACTTTTGGCAGGGAATGTGCTGCAGCCATATTATTTGCCGCAGCGTTAGAAAAGTTAACCCGTGTCGTCTACCAGTCTCAAGTTTTTTCTCAGACCGCTTGCTCCAGCCCGTCGTTACGGGTGGAGCTGCGCTTAAAGCGCTCCCCGTTGGTCGCGACGGGTCTGAGAAAAGCACTTGTGCCTGGTCCCGACACAGGATTAGCCGTCCTGCGCTTTTGTAAATAGTGTAGAAAAAACCAATACAAACGAATGCCCATTGTGGTTGTGAGATGTTTCCAGACCCATAGCGACGAGCCCGATGAAAAAGCCAGAATCTAGCAAAAGTCAGCGCGAAGGCTCGCGGAACTTTTGCGACGGCAGAGCCGGAGATTCTGGCTTTAGAATCGGACGCGAGGAAGTCGGGTCTGAAAACATCTCGCAACCAGAACTGCCAATAGTTTTGGAGGCCTACTATCCTCGTGGAGGTTCGCCTTCTGGTTCAGACAGGAGTTTCTTGGATTTAATCTCGTAGCGTCGCCCGTTCACTGGGGAGATATAATAATCTTCGGCCAGCAGATTGACAAACATAGTGAGGTCTTTGTCGTCCATGATGATGATAGAACCATCGTCATCAGTCATCAGCTCAAGCTGCATGTCGTCGGCATAGTCGATTAATTTATCTTGGGGCATCTCCTCGGCGATATCAAGTGATTGCAATTTCTTCACTAGTGGTTTCTTATCCTGCAGCAACCCGTTCAAAGTTAGACCTTCAGCAAAGGAGAGTTTGTATTTGTCGGTGAGCTCTTTAGCCTTAGTGTCGGCGATGACTTGGGATTTGTAGTCATACTGGAAGAGATTTTCGAATTTGGTTTGATTGAAGATGATAACGGTGTCTTCGACGATGGCAACTTGGTTGTCGTCAGGGACTTTGAGTGCAACTTCAGCAGAGAAAGGTTCAAAACCTTCGCCGTTGAGTTCCCAGGATGATCCGCCCTTGAGTGCGGCACTGGCCGAGATGCCTTTGGCGATGTAGAATGTCTTGCTGCCACCTTCAGCTCCGGGGTAGGTGAAGCGAGCAATGATACCCTTGATTTTTTTGAATTCATCAAGGTGATCACTCATAGAATCGATGTCGCGGTACTCATGTTCAATTAAATGAATGAGGGTCTCAGCGCGGCCGACATTGCTTAGATTGGTACGATAAATTACTTTGTCTTCGCCGTCGGATTTCTCGTATTCGCGACATTCTAGGCCTTTGTCGGCTTCTTTGATAATATAACCGGTAGCCTCTTGCATGAAGAGTGCCTTGACGCTATTAGTGAGACTCTCGGAATAGCGTACACGATAAGGCGTGTAGTTTTTGTTGAAGAGGAAAAGCTCAACCGAGACGTTGTTTTTGATTTCGTCGATTTCGTTAGCCCAGTGAAAAACGTCAAAAGTGTTGCTTGCGTTTGTTGTTGCTGTGGTGGCAGGGGAAGCTGCCTCTGGCTGTTCGGATGAATCCATAATTACCTCGCTTATTTTGTTCTATTATAGCATAACTTTTTAATGGTATTACCATTGACTTTTTTGATAAAGTGTGCTACAATGGAAGTATGACTAGGTAACTAAAAGCGACATACTGCAACTAGATTATCTCGTCAATAACTGAGAGTGGGGCAAATTTTGCAGGCCCCAAAGCACCTTAATAAAATACTCAAATTAAGCGTGCTTTTGTGTTCTTTTGTCAAGAGAAAGAGAAGGAAAAAAGGAGGAGATGAAAATGACAAAAGTTAAGTTTTGGAGATCTTTCATGATGGCAACGATGGTGGCTTTGTGTTTGGTGTTTGTCACAAGCATTTTCATGGTAAGAGAAGTACGGGTTGCCGGTGAGATTGAGGCGAGCCAGAATCTTGGTTTGGCGGATATCCCTCAGACAACCGCCAATGACAGTTCTGATCAGTCTGCGAGGCAGAAGGGCTTGAAAACATATCTCCAGAGGGAGATATGGGGTCCGGTTGAGGTGCTTTATACTGGAGTAGCCAGTGTTTTCAGGATTAGTGAGCGCTACTGGCGGTACTCGACAGCCGAAAGGTATATCCAGTGGCTGATTCGGACTATAATCAGTCTGATAGGGTTCATAGCCGCTACAATCATCGAAAGGATGCTTTGGAAAAAGTCCATCGAGGAAGATGGAAAACCCGGAGCGAAAAAACAGCAGGCCGGATTTACGGGATTGTTTCCTGATGCCGCTAGTCGACTGACGCTGAACACGCTAACTATCAGCATAATGATTGGCGCATTGTTTGGGAGCGTAGTCCTCGTGCCGTTTGTTGTAATGCTTTTGTTGTGGATGGTTTTATATATATCCTTCAAAAGCAATGGCGGCAGATTGGCCGAACCCAGACCGCGGAACTTACCGCTGTATTTGCGGATTCTGCCGAGGTCGCTGGTGAAGACTTTTGGTGTCGACGAGAACGGGCTGAAAAATCGCCAGAAAGCATCGCAGAGCATCAGGCTGGAGCCGCGGGGAATGGAGCGTTACGGGACAAAGCGTAATCCGGAGGATGATTTTGAGTAATTTGATGAAGGGAGCCGTTGTCGCGGCTCCCGAATTTTTTTCTGGACTGTGGAAAACTCAGCGAAAATAGTTGACTTTTCCACATTGTGGAAAAAAGAACAGGGAATCAAAGCCAAAAAGTGGTTTTGCCTAAAAAATCTTGCGAAAAACCGCTTGCGTTTTTTAAAAAAGTCGGGTAAACTTAAATCAGTGGACGAACACCCACACAAACACAGCAAAAAACTACAAAGATAAACATAATTAAAAGTAGAAAATGCAATGTGAGCGAGGGATTGCCACAAATAAAATAGTAATTTAACAGCGTTTGAGATCGACCAACTAGGAGTTTTTGCGCGCGTTTGGGATACGCGACACCGAATCCAATATGCACTTCCAAACAAACACCTCCCAATTAACTCTATGACTTTCATCTTTGATGTTGGTCAACCCACTTTTACACTTTAAGTCTCTCAACGGCCACAGATATGGTGTACTTCGGTACAGCGTTTGTGGTAGATAACAGTGTAACTAACAAACAAAAATTTTACGCAAAGACAAAAACGCGGAAATTTCTAGTTGAACGGTCTCAAACAAAGAGTGTATAATATACACATGGAAGAACTTCATCAACCTGTATTATTATCGGAAGTGCTTGAGGTTTTGCAACCGAAGCCCGGGGAATCATATATGGATCTCACGGCGGGGTACGCAGGACATGCGAGTAGAATTTTGGATGTAACACAGAATTATAAAGATACGGTCCTGGTGGATCGAGATGAAAATGCAATCAAAGTATTGCAGGGGAAGTTTGCGAATTCTCCTGTGAAGTTGCGACATCAAGATTTTTATAGTGCGGTGCTACAGGAAATTGAGTGTGGAAACTGTTTCGATATGATATTAATGGATTTTGGAGTTTCTTCTCCGCAGCTAGACAGGGCGGAGCGGGGATTTTCCTTTGCCAAAGATGGTCCGTTGGACATGAGAATGGACCAAACGCAGGATTTGAATGCTAGTGTGATAGTGAATAAATGGCGAGAAAGCGAAATTGTAGACATACTAGAACGATATGGCGAGGAAAAACCAGGATTTGCGAAGTTGATTGCGCGGACGATTGTGCATGGGAGACCATGGACTTCGACCAAGCAGTTGGGTGAAACTTTGGCAAAATTTGGCCGAGGAGGCCGAGTGCATCCCGCAACGCGAACATTCCAGGCGATTCGGATTGCCGTGAATGATGAACTAGGTGAGATTGAGCGGACTTTGCCGTTGATCCCGAAGCTTTTGCGACCGGGTGGCAGAGTGGCCATGATTACATTTCATAGTCTAGAAGACCGATTGGTAAAAGATTTTCTGAAGGCTGAAAGTAGCCTGGGCGAGGAATCGCCGCTAGAAGTGTTGACCAAGAAACCAATAACTGCGGAAAATGAGGAGTTGTTTATCAACCCAAGAGCGAGGAGCGCTAAACTGCGCGCAGCCAAAAAGAAGTAGAGTGTGGAGCTAGATTTCTGTCGGCTGAAGCAGGGAAGCGAGCGAGATTCCGCGAGGTAAGAGTGAAAGCGAAATTTTGCTATCTGAGTTTTTGGTATTGGTAAAAATAAAAACAAAATATAAAAAGGAGGCAAAAATATGCCACGTCAAATCATTGTAACCAGCAATCGTTCTCGCGCGCAAAAAGTGCAAGTTCACTTCCGCTAAAACGGTAGGCAAGTCTGCCCGTGCGCTTGTTCGGAATGGCGGGTGAAGTCTTCGATATGCTGTCCTACGGACTTATAGCATATCTCTGGACTTCAACCCTGTTGATATTCCGAAAAGCGCAACGAGTAGACGACCCCGCGGTTTAAGCAAAACTTTCGGGCGGAGTTTGGAAGATTTTTGAAGCCCGTTATGGGCCGCAAGGCTCACCAAAATGGTTAGAGTTAACCAAGAGTGTGAAGTGTTTACCCAATATACATGACCTTCCCGGAGAGTCGTTTAGCTACTTATAGCTCTAGCTAGCGCTCCTCTCCGGTCTAAGATTGAAATTTTTATTAATTATTAAACAAAAACAGCGAGGAAATAAACTAATGAGACCACAAGCAACTTATACGACAAGGCGTGGAACGACGATGTCGACGAGTTGGTCGCGGAACCAGAATACAGTGCGACATAAGTCGAAATCGCTTGGTACGATTTCGAATACGATGATTGTGGGGATGTTGGTTTTGATCGTAGGTTTGATTTATGTGGCGCAGGGAACACAAGCCACGAACTATGACTACGAACTTTCGGCGATTGATGATGAAATTGCTGAGCTTGAAGCACGCAAAGAGGATCTGGCTGTGGAAAAGGCGCGTTTGACTTCAATTGCGGCTACGGAAAACAGTGAAGTGGCAAATAATATGGAAACCGCAAGCAATAGTGGGTTTGTGACAGAATAGGTTAGAAGGAAAACGTGGCCCCATCTTGTTTATTGATGAGGCCGTTTTTGATGGTTTTATTTTTTGGGTTTGCTAATGGTTAATACGGAGCAGCATAATGAAAGGACGGCTTTGGTCCAGAAGCCATTGACTGCGAATCCGGGCAGCTTTGCACTGAGTATGCTAAAAGCGATAATATCAATAAAGAGCGCAATCCCCAAGCAGACGATGATGAGGAGCCAACTCTCCGTAGCAGCCGCAACAGCGAGTAGGAGTAGACAGATACCAACGATGATGGCTTCAATTATCCAAATGAGAAATGTTGCCAAAATGAGCGTGCCAAGGCTGTCAATTTGGACATAAGGTTGAAAGAAATTGGAAGCTATCCATAGAATAAAACCAGTAATAATGAAGTTCAAGATTCGTCTCATGATTTTTACCCCCTAGATTATTTTTTGATAGATAGAATCTCTACAATCATTGTACCCCCCCCCCGAATGGACAGGAGGGAAGAAATAATTAAATGAAAATGACAATATGGTAGGAAGAAGTAGTAGTTTTTTGTACTCAAAAACCATCCCATGAGATGTGGGTTGATTCTAGTTTAGCACAAGTAGTTTATTTTGTCAAGATGTGTTAGAATATAGCCATGAGCAGGAATAAATTCCTCAAGTTTGGCGTATTGGCTGTGATGGCAGTGATCGTGGCGCGGTTGTTTTTTATTCAGATCGTGCAACACGACTATTGGGTAGAACGGGCGGCAGCGCAACAGATGATGCAATATACTTTGCGGGCGGAGCGCGGTGAGATTTATATGATGGATGGTGATGAGCCGGTGGCGGTAGTGATGAACGCGACGGTTTATACGGTAATTGTAGATCCGATGTTAACTGATCCGGAGGAGGCTAAGGAAAAATTGACACCAATTTTGGGCGAGAAACGCACGGCGGAGTGGGACGATGTGTTTGCGAACCGGGCGCTCAGGTACTATATTGTGGGGAAAAACGTGGAGCGTAAAGCGGCGGAGCAGATTGCTGAAGCTGAAGTTGATGGGGTTTGGCTTCAGGCTAGTACTAAACGAGTATATCCTGAGGGGGATTTGGCTGCCACGTTGCTGGGCTTTGTGAATGCTGATGGCGTGGGTCAATACGGCGTGGAAGGTGCGTTGAACGGAAAATTGACAGGCAAGGATGGTATCTTGAAAACTGTGAAAGACGTAAATAACGTTGCACTTTCGATTGGTGATGAGAATGTCAAGGTGCCAGCAGAAGACGGTGACGATGTAGTGTTGACGGTAGACCGGAACTTGCAACACGGAGTAGAGAAAATTTTGACAGAACAAGCCGAGAAGCTTGGTTATGAAAATATTAGTGCTTTAGTGATGAATCCAAATAATGGCGAAATTCTAGCAATGGCTAATGTGCCAGGATATGATCCGGCGGATTTTGGTAATGTGAGGAGTGCAGCAGATTATGTAAACCATGTGGTGGAAGACCCATACGAGCCGGCAAGTGTTTGCAAGACGTTTGCGTTTGCAGCAGGTATGGAATATGGCGTAATGACGGCCGAGTCGACCTTTGTGAATGAAAATGTTACCTACGTGGATAATTGGCCAATTAAAAACTCGACTCAGCGGACGGACTTGTTGGGTACGGTGAACATGCAGACAGCGCTGAATTGGTCGTTGAACACTGGGTCGACGCAGGTGCTGCGTTGGCTGGGTGGCAGCGAGACAGATATCAATGCGCAAGGGCGAGAACGGTTATATGATTATTATCATGATCGTTTTGGGTTGGGGCAAGCAACTGGAATTGAGTTATTTGAGGCCACGGGAATTGTGTACGAGCCAAATGCAAGCATTTATGGGATAGATTCGACTTATGCCAACATGACTTTTGGTCAAAATATGCAGGTGACGATGCTTCAAGTGGCGGCAGCGTTTGCTTCTGTGATTAATGGAGGAGAGTTTTATACACCGACAATCGTAAAGGGAGTCTTGAAAGACGGCGAGGTGGTAGATACGACGCCACGGAAGGTGGTGCGGAGGACAGTGACACAGGAAACCAGTGCGGCGATGCGAGAGATGCTGTACAACACTCGGCGGGCGCAACGGACGAATGGTGTGGATAAAGCAGGATATCACATTGGAGGTAAGACTGGTACGGCACAGGTGATTAAGAATGGGGAATATTCGTTTGATGAGACGGTGGCGACGTACATTGGTTTTGGTGGTACGGAGGGGGAATTGCCGCAGTATTTGATTATGACACGCGTATGGGAGGATGGTAAGACGGCGGGGGGTGAGGCGCAAGCATTGCTGGTGTTTAATGCGCTGAATGCTTACGTGCAGGATTACTTGAAAGTTAAGCCGGCAGGAGTGTAGTGATCTCTCCATGTCTAATACAGTACTAAGGCAGCGGAGGGAGAAACCGTAGTAACGGTTGTTGGCACCTGATGAGTAAATAGCGGTATTATTAATACTTAGTGCATAGGTGTGAGTATTGGTTGAAGAACTATGAGACGACCAGTTATACCCGTGGAAGCCAGCAAGTCCGAAGACACCCTCAACATGAGCAAGAGTAAAATACCCGCTGCGCACTACTTTATTATCGGATATGCTTGTTAATTTGAGAAAATTTGTTATATGCTGGAGATAGAGTAATAGCAAATTGACATTTATATCAGTAGCATCTGGGGAAAGGAGGTTGGCTATGGTAGTACTACTTTGGCGTTTACGCCTTGAAGTTAGAGCGAATCCTATGGTTCGATTTAGCTTCGTCAAAAGGCGCAACAAAAAAGTTATCGTCCGCAAGCGTGAACGATAACTAATCATTTAGTTAATCCCATTCTCGCACAAACAAGGGGCTGTAGCAAGACTTTTTAGTGAAAGTCTTGCTACCTGCGTCACTCAAGAAGAAATGCAAGCATTTCTTCTGTTCGCTATCCTCGGTAGGACAATCCCTACTATTACTCATTTCGATAAAATTTTCGTGCGCAGCGGACGTCTTAGTCTCTACGACGGCAAAGCTTGGTATGCTGGCGCTAACGGTTATTGGTGGCCGTCACGAGGTACATCTACTCGCAGCGATGGTACAGCAGTCCCCAGTGGTTATAGTCTTGCATTTGGTGCTTCAGGCGTCAACCCATCATATGGTCCCAGCGAACGTTGGTTCGCTTTCTCCCTCCGCTGCCTTAGTACTGTATTAGACATGGGGAGATTGTGTTATAATGGTGGTATATGGCTGATACTCTAAATAACGAAGCATTTTATGGCTTGATATTGGCTTTGGCGGCCTTCTTTTTGGCGACTTTTTTGACACCGATTTACACCTATTTTGCCTATAAATATAAGTTTTGGAAAAAACAAAAAAAGACTACAGTGACCGGTGAGGCTTTGCCGGTGATGACGAAGTTGCATGCCAAGAAAATGGCGCGGCATTTTCCGACCATGGCAGGGATTATTGGTGTAATAACGGTATTAATCGTAACCTGGATTTGTAATCTTAATCGTGAGCAGACTTGGCTACCTTTGGCAGGGTTTGTGGGTGGCAGTATTGTGGGGTTGATTGATGATTTGATTAACGTCTTTGGTAGCGGGAAGGGAGCAGCTGGTTTGCGCGCGCCAGTGAAGTTTGCGATGATTACTGCGATTGGTGCAGTTTTGGGCTGGTGGTTTGCGGTGAAGTTGGGTTGGACGGACATTATGGTGCCGTTTATGGGTGACATTGAAGTGGGTGTAGTGGGGATGATTGTGATTTTTACGTTTGCTGTGGTAGCAACGTCGAATGCGGTAAATATTTCGGATGGATTAGACGGTTTGGCGGGTGGTCTGGCGATGTTGGCTTATGGAGCTTATGCTGTGATTGCGCTTTTTCAAGGGAATTGGATGTTGACTGGCTTTTGCTTGACGGTGGTTGGTTGGCTGCTATCATATATCTGGTTCAATGTGCCACCAGCGAGGTTTATGATGGGGGATGTGGGGTCGTTTGCAATTGGTGCGGGACTTGGTGTGGTGGCTATGATGACAAATGCGTTTTTCTTATTGCCGATTATTGGGTTTCTATTTGTTGTAGAGGCGGGTTCGAGCTTGATACAGATTTTTTGGAAGAAAGTGTTTCATAAGAAATTATTAATTTCGGCGCCGATTCACCATCATCTAGAAGCTAAAGGTTGGGGTGAGGCTAAGATTGTGATGCGGTTTTGGGTGATTGCAGGGGTTTTTGCCTTGGTTGGTGTGTTCTTGGCGGTTCAAGGGGGAATTATCTAAAGGTGGGCAGAAGTAATGCGTAAACATAAAAGTGATCGAATTATTGGTGTTTTGACCGTAGTATTGCTTGGCATCGGTTTGATTATGATTTATGCTATTGGTCCGATGCGGGCAAATGTGGTAAATGCGGCTTATGGCTCAAATGTGGGCGAGAATTCCTTTTTCTTCCATCAGGTGGCATGTGTTTTGGTGTCGTTGTTGGCATTGATTTTGGCGTTTAGAATGCCATATAGTTTTATCCGAAAATTTGGTAAGGCGATTCTGATTTTGGGTTTGGTGATGTGTGGAGCTTTGGCATTGTTGGCTTTGGCTGGTAGTGGCTTGGCCAAGTGTGAGCTGGGGGCTTGTCGCTGGTTCAACTTGGGCACTCTATTGAGTTTCCAACCAGCAGAAGTGTTGAAGTTGGGTTTGATTTTGTATTTAGCTGGTTTGATGGCGGAGCGCAAAAAAGAGGGGAAGCTAGAAAGCTGGTCGGATTTTTGGTTGCCATTTGTGATTGTTTGTGGGCTATCATTGCTGTTTGTAGTGGTGATTCAGCGGGATTTAGGCACTGGTGTAACGTTGATGGCGATTATTCTGGGAATGCTTTTTATGAGTGGTGTGAAATTGCGTTATTTCATGATGACTTTGGGAGTAATTTTGGTTGCTGGAATTTTGGCAATCGTGTCATCACCGCATCGGATTGAGCGTTTGTTGACGTTTAGCAGCGAAGAATCGAGTGATTCATATCATATCGAAAATGCTATGATCGCGATTGGTAGTGGCGGGTTGATGGGTGTGGGTCCAGGTAATAGCGTTCAGGCCACAGGGTACTTGCCGGAGTCGATTAACGACTCAGTGTTCGCAGTGATTGGTGAGACATTTGGTTTTGTGGGATTATTGGCAATTGTGGCTTGTTTTACAACTTTATTGCTGCGGTTACTGCGCACGGCGAATTTTCTGCATGACGATGAGCAAGAATTAGTCGTAGTGGGGATTTTTGCTTGGATTACGGCGCATGTGGTGGTAAATATTGCCGCAATGACTGGTTTGCTGCCGTTGACCGGGATTACGTTGCCGCTCCTGAGCTATGGTGGTACGAGTATGATGTTCACGGCAGTGGCGTTAGGGCTGGCCTTGCAGCTTTCGTGCTATACTAGTAGGGAACCTAGAAGTGAAAAAGTTACAAAGCGGGTAGAAAACGTGAGTCGGAGGCAGAGGAATATGAACGGGAGATTAGGCTAATGAAGGTTTTGGTAGTAGGCGGTGGTTCTGGTGGACATATTACGCCAGCAGTAGCGGTAATTCGGGAAATACTGGAAAAGAAGCCTCGTACACGCGTGGAATTTTGGACGGACCGAAAATATTACAAGAATGTTGTAAAAATTACAACAGAAATTGGCGTGAGTTGGGGTTCGAGCGTGCAGGAAACTAGCCGCAAGCAACCATACATCCGTGTGCGTAAGCTTTGGGCGGGGAAATTCCATCGCTATGTGGGCTGGAAGTTTAAAGATTATTTTGTCTATATTGGTATTACGCTGAGAGATCTTGTTTGGGGGAATATTACTGGTTTCGTGGGATTTGTGGCTGGTTTCGTGCAGAGTTTTTGGCGATTATTATTGCCAGGGAAGCGTCCAGATGTAATTTTTCTAAAAGGTGGGTTCGTGGGTTTGCCAGTAGGTTTGGTGGCACGTTTGTTTAAGATTCCTTACATTGTGCACGAATCGGATGCAGTGCCGGGATTAGCAAATCGCCTCTTGATGAAACGTGCGGCAGTGGTTGCGACAGGCTGGAGTGAGCTAAAGGGGGTGACGGATTATACACAAGTGGGCATTCCGGTGGCAGCCGAGTTCAAGATGGTGAGCGAAGCACAACAGAAGAACTTAAAGAAGGCTTTTGGTTTTGATCCAGAACGGCCGTTAGTGGTGGTGACTGGTGGTAGCCAGGGGTCGTTGAATATTGATAACGCTATGAAAGAAATTTTGCCAGAAATGCTGAAATTCACTAGCGTGGGCTTGGTGGCAGGGCGCAAGCACTACGAAGACATGGTGGAATTGAAAAAGTATGAAGAGTGGGACAAGGCCAAGCTGCAGTCGAATTTCCGGATGTGGGAGTTTAATTCGGCGATGCATGAACTTATGGGTGCGGCTGACGTGGTAGTGAGTCGGGCCGGTGCGACAACAATTGCGGAATTGGCGGCTTTAGGCAAAGCGGTGATTTTGGTGCCATTTGAACGTTTACCGGGCGGACATCAAGCTAAGAATGCCGAACGATTGCAGGATAAAGGTGCAGTAGTGATGGTGACAGATGAGCGTATGCAACAGCAGCCGGGGGTTTTGTTGGAAGAAGTGCGGCATTTGGTGCGTTCGCCTAAGGAGCGAGCAACTTTGGCAGAAAAATTGCATGCCGAAGCGAAACCAGATGCGGCAAAGAGCTTAGCGGAAATTGTTTTACGAGTTGGCGAGGAGGGTGCGCCGAAGAAAGCTAAACAGGTGGGTCAGGATGAGAAACAAGAGTAAGATGAAACGCATGCGCGCTGGCCAGACGATTGTGGCTGAGCGTGAGCGGGTGGAATCCGAGTCAGAACGTATGCAGGCGCGCAAAAAGGCGCATCGGCGACAAACGACTTCGATTTTGGTGGTGGCTTTGATGCTGTTGATTCTGGGATTAGCCTTTTATCTAGGTATGAAAGAATTGGCGATTGGTCCTGCGACGAATGTTGAAAATGTAACGGAGAGTTATCAAGTAAAGGCGGAAATTGTAGATGAAGACCGACGCGGGCAAATTTCAAGTCGGGTACAGACTTATATCGCAGATTTGGAACAGGATTTGCAGGCTTTGGGGTTGACTGTGAAGAAAGTTACTTTACCGACTGGCATGATTCGGGCGTTGTATGTGGACATCGAGGGGCAGGAAGCCTATTATAAGGTGGATATTGATCGTAGTGCTGCGGTGACGGCAGAGGATATTGAGCGGATGACGCGATATTTGGCCGAAAAAGATTTGCATCCAGAGTATGTTGACGTGCGTATAGAGGGGAAAGCTTACTACAAATAGGGGGTATATTGACTTTTTTGCTAATGTGTGCTATAATGGTAGTACGGGGCTAATTTTGGTGCCGCGATAGTATTGTTAACAGGGAAATGCCAAATTGAATAAAGGGAGGGAATTAAGATGAAAAAATGGCATATTGCAATAGTGGCAAGCGGTTTGATGTTCTGTTTGAGTGGCTGTAATTTATCGTCAGAGCCGATAAATTTTATCGCCAAAGCTGACGAGGGAATTACACCATGGAGCATGTCGAATGAGACTGTAGCCGCAGCAATTGAACCGACAGATGTGTCCAATGAAACAACGGTGGAGTTGCCGGACGTGCAGTTGGAAGCGGATATTTTGGGAGTCTATGAGGTTTCCGATACCGAGAACACACATAGTCTGCCGATTTCGCAGCTGACGGCGGGGAAAGAGTATGAAGTGACGGCAAGGATTTTGCTATCCACACAAAGTGATGCGATTATGGGGCGACAGCTGGATTTTATGCTGGAATGTCCGTTGTGGGCAGAAAGTGGTAAGAGTTCGGCGCTGGCGGTTGAAGTGTTCGCTGACGGTTCGGCTTTATTGCGTCATGAGTTTACAATTACTACAACGGCAGATAACCTATATTTGAGTTACGTGCCGGGGACTTACCAAATTTGGCAAAGTGGCGATGTCCATGTAGAGTTATTGCCTGAAATGATGATCTGGAATGAGAATGAACGGCAAAAGCGGCAAACTTTGGAGTATTTATTGACGCCAAGCCAGCAGCTTGAGATCTATGAATATTTCGTGAGCTATCGAATTAAAGCGGAGGTGTCAACGGAACAGCAGAGTGAAGCCGAAGAACGTGCGGAGAATCCGATTACGCTGCGTTTAAGGGGGATCTCTCAGGTGTATTCCGATGCTCGTGATACGACTTCGGCGTCGTGGGCCTTGAACGATTGTCTGAAAGAGGACTATATGAGGCCGGAATCGATTCTGTGTGACGGGACGGTTTATTTGGTGGCGGAAATTAATCTACCAACGTGGGCCAGGGAATATGCCCAAAAATATGGCCTGAAAGTGACTTGGTATAACTACCACGATGCTCCGGGCTGCGGAATTGGAGTGACACTGCCGAATTTGCCGGATAATTTGGGTCATGTTGAGGAGAGTTATACTGATCTCGTACTCAATACGTTGCTCTTAGAGAACGAGGGAATGATCGGCACTTTGATGCCCTATCCTACAACTCCGCTCTCGATTTGGAGCCCAAGCGGTACGGATGAAGCATTTTCTTCGGAAAATTTAGGCATGATAGTAATGCCAACAGAGGGCAGGTTCGATTCACGTTTTGAGCGTAATGTTGTGAGCCAGCTGCTGGGCGGGGAAATAATTGCTCAGTTGCCCGATGATGGACGGTTTTATATTGCAATAGGTGTTGATTTGGTAGGTGTGGATCCCTGAGGATGAAATGCCCTGCGAAGTTTGCAGGGCATTTTTGATGGGTTTGCGTAGACTGTCGTTCTCTGCTTTTTGTTCGGGTTTTGTTCTATTTTTGGGGATGATGTAAAGTTGGTTTTGAAATGAGTTGGTGGGCGGGTGCGTTGATTGACGATGTTTACGAATTTTTCACTTAAAAATGAGGGAATTTAGAAAAATTTGAAAAAATGGCAGCGGTCGGGGCGACGCCAGCGGGTTTATAGGGTGGCCTCTATAAGTATGCTATTATAGGGGTAAATCGCTTATGCTTGTCGCAAAAGATGTATTGTGCGACATTACGTTTATGCTAAAAAGACGGGTGTTCATGCGTCTTTTGGGTTTGATTTTTGCAGTATCTTTTGGGGTATTGGCGGTTTTGAATCTGTAATTCCCCGGTTGTCGTTCTACAAATAGAATCATGTTATATTCTTTCATGAAGCATGCTTTGAATGATTATTCAAAGTCTTTATGCTTGTATTCTTGCGGCAGTCCAAAAACAGGCGATCTGGAGGGAAGTAGAGAATACGAAAAAGAGGGGTTTGTGCGATGGACGACTATCATTAAGGGCTAATTCCCTTGTAATCTCAACAGAGGTAGAACAGGGGTAGAATAGAGGGAATGATGGAAGAACAAAACTGTACCAGGGTCTGTCCTGGTGCACGATTCCCCTTTATCTAATGTTGGATACTGATTTCAGCATCAGGATTGCTTTGAGAGGCTCCAGCAGGCCTATTTCGCGGCTTTTTGGCAGAGTCCTTGCTATTTATGCGGTTTTTGTTGAAAGGCCGCTTCTGATGGCTCTTAGGGCCAAAATTCGATTTTTTAGGTTTTTCGATAGCCTGATTCCCTGCCTCTGGAAGGATAATTTGTGGTTTTTCGCTTTCTTGGGGCTTATTTGAGCTGTTTTGGGCAGCTTGCTGGACTAATTGGCCTAAATCTTTGAGCCCCATGCGCTCTTTGCCTTCGGCGGCATTGGGTGACATTTTGAGCTTGCGAAAGTCGTTTTGAGGAGTGGGAACATACTGAAAGTTCGGTTTTTGTACGGTTTTTGCGGAATTTTGACCGTAATTCCCCGCTGGGCGTACGGCGAAGTCGCTGGGGCGAACAGTATAGCTATTATTGACTTGGTTTTCGATGTTTGCGCTGCCAGCGGCGCGACCACTGTCGGAAAGCTCCTTCTTGTATTTTTCGGACTGTTCGATCGTAGCACGGATTTCGTTTTCAACCTCTGAGCGTGGACGAGCATACCCTTGACGAGAAATTTCGACAATTTTGTCAAAGTTATCCTGTGGTGTCGTGGGGAGGGCAAGGGTGGTAGCGGAGAAAGCCGGGACTTTTTCGCCGTTGATAATCATTGATATGACGAAGTGACGGTTGTTGAGCTGCAGCAAGTCGGCAGCTTCGAAGGTGGGCTCGAATTGTTTGGCGAGGACGGGAGCATCATCGGCTGACACGCGGAAACTGATGGTGGTACCGACGTTACCGAAGACAGCATCACGAACGGATTCGGTCATCTGGGAAGTGTATTGGTTGGCGACAGTGAGATTGAGACCGTATTTGCGCGCCTCAGAGAGGATGACAGCGAAAGAATCAGTGGCGAAGTTTTGGAATTCGTCGACATAGAGATAGAATGGGCGACGATCAGCGACATCGGGAATGTCGGAGCGGCTCATGGCGGCGAGCTGGACCTTAGTTACCAAGAAGGCGCCGAGAATACTAGCATTGTCTTCGCCGATCAAGCCCTTAGAGAGGTTGACGACGAGAATTTTACCTTCGTCCATGATTTTACGTACGTCAAAACTAGATTTGGGCTGACCGATGATATTACGAATGATGGGGTTGGCGGTAAAAGCGCCTACCTTGTTGAGCACTGGAGCGATACTTTCGTTGACCTGTTTTTCATTCCATTGGCCAAATTCGTGTTTCCAGAATTGTAGAACTGTGACGTCGGTACAATAATCAAGTGTTTCCTTGCGGAAATCCTTGTCGGTTAATAGACGAGAGATGTCAAGCAAAGTGGCTTCGGGGCGGTCGAGCAAGGCAAGAATAGTGTGACGCAAGATATGCTCGAGGCGTGGGCCCCAAGAGTCGCCAAACATACGCTTGAGCACGCCGATGACTTCGGAGCAAATGTTTGGTTTGCGACTCGGGTCACTAACTTCAAGTGGGTTGAAGGCTACAGGATATGCGGTATCAGCCGGATTGAAGTAAATTACATCGTTAATGCGACTTTCTGGGACGAAACGGAGGTTGTTGATGGCGAAATCGCCGTGCGGGTCGATAATGCAATAACCCTGGTTGTAGAAAACGTCAGATAGGGCAAAAAGCTCAAGCATACCAGATTTGCCAGCGCCGGTTTGACCAATAATATATACATGGCGTGAGCGGTCGCGACGAAGCATACCAAATTGATGGTTGATTCCGCGGAAATTGGTGAGACCAAAGGCGGAGATATTCTCGTCATGAGCGGGGTCGCCAGTGATGAGCGGGAGTTTAGCGGGTGGTTCAGCGGTCTTGGAGCTTGCCCAGACGATATTCGGTGTTTCCACGGACGTGTGGGGCAAGTGATAAACTGAAGCCAGCTCTGAAACATTAAGAATGAAGCCACGGTCTTGGAAATGGCGTAGTTTGTATTCGTCGAGATCTTCCGGCTTGAAGCTGCCGCCAGTAAGGCGAAAACCATTAAGGTTGGTGGAATTGTATTGTTTGAACGTACCGACTAGGGCCTGCATGTTGAGTTTAGCGTTGGTCTGGTCATTACCGAGGTAAGCTAGGCGAATTTTGACTTCGTAACCGAGCTTGGTGGCCTTTTCTTCGGCTTTGGCGATGCGTGTCTTGTCGCGCTCAGAAAGCTCTGGAGCTTTGTCGCCATTTGTTCCACCGGTGGGTGGGCGGAAAAATGCGCCTAAGATCTCGATAATCCAAGTCCAATCAATGCCCGAACTGCTACCGCCAAAAAATTTGCGTCCAGATTTGATTTTACGAATCCACTTGTCGGTGGTGGTTTTGCGCCAATCGTCGGCAATGGGACGCGTAAGAATTTGAATCCAAAGTTCTTCGGAATTATCGGGATTGAGTTTGGCTAGGGTACCAGTGATGCCGGCTAGTGGGTCGACCTCAAAGTTTTCGAAGGTTTTGATAGGAAGGGCTTCGTTTTCGGTGAGAGTCAGTTCAGCTGAGTAAACTACTGGATATTTGGCTCGGTCATCGACGTAATCGTCGGGCATTTTGTAGATTTGCACCGTGGGGTATTGAGCATAGATTTGACCTTCAACGAAATTCTGGAGGATTTTTGGCACCCAAACATAAAAACGAATTTGTCCACCAGTGGAGACAATTTCAAAGCTAAGATGTTCCTGCACCCCGCCAGAATTCTTCAATTCGGCTTTGTCACGCAAGATACCATGCAAACTTGCAAAAAGTTGTTCGGCCGCAAGCTCCTTTTTATCATTGGTGCGGGGGATTTCGAGCATCAAGAGCACAGAATCAACATTAAGCACCTTGAGACGATTAAGTTTCTTGTAGTTGCGGTAGCCTAAAAAGACCAGAAGCGCAACAATAGGTATCCAAACAATCGGCTGTATGATGAATTGAATAATTTGCGTAAACATATACGCTTATTATATCATACTTCGTAGAAATAACTGCGGCGTCTCGGAAAATTGCGCAAGCGCATTTTCGCTCGACTTCTTGTTATATCATAGAATTATTCTGCTGGCGCGAGAGTGTAAGAGTCTTTATCAACCTTGGAAAAGAGTTGCTTGTTTTGTAGGTTGAGCAAGACGGTAGTCTCTTTGACCTTGCGAGCTCGCAAGACGCGCTTGACGATTTCCTCGCGCGTGAGCGGTTCGCCGGCTTCTTTGAGAATATTGGTAATAATATCAGCGACAGTCCCCTTGGCATAGCCCCAAGAGCTGAGAGCGTAGATACCACGACCAATTAGAATAAAGCGAGAATCCTTAATAAGTTCGTTGTGAATAGCTTGGATGGTAACATTCTTGCGACGGAATTCCGACTTAGAAATAGCGTCAGCGATGTCGGAGAAGTGCATTGGTTCCTTCTTGGTTTCAAGCACTACAAAGATTTTGTCACGAATGTTGCGTGGGTTGACGGTAGGCCATTTGGCTAAACCCCAAAGACCATTAAGTGAGGCGAGAAGCTTGGAAATGGAAGCTACAGCCCGAATGTGGTCAGGGTGCTCATAATTAAGCGCTGCGTCAAGCTGGTCGATAGTCATTGGTTCTTTGTGCTTCTTGATGACATCTACAACTTCGTCAACACGGGCGTGGACGGTCTTGGCATCACCGTATTCAGCAATACCAATAGCGGCGTAGTAGAGGTCGTTTTCGTCTAAAGCGGTAAGATTATTGGAAATCGCAGCAATGAAGGTGAGCTTGGCGCGTTCGGCAGCACTAGCTTTGTGACCATAGAGGCGCTCGGCAAGATCGGATGTGCGGGCGACTCGACCTAATTCAGTAAGATTACGAATAATAAGCTTTTCGGCGGCGGCGAGGTCTTGAATTTGGTCTTCCTCGGCACCAATGCGGAGACGTACGAGAATAGCTTTCTCAAGTTGGCGTACGCGTTCGCGAGTAATATTTAATAATTCACCAATTTGCTCAAGTGTTTCTTTTTGCCCGGACAAGCCAAAACGGCGTGAGATGATTTCGCGTTCGCGATCTTGCTCAATAATGTCTAGACTACCCTTAATGGCGTTTTCGATAGTGCTGGTGTGCTGATCCATCCGATTCCCTTCGTTCCCCTTCACCCTATGTAATAGTTAATATTAATTCATTTAATTTTATGATAGCATATTTTCGTATTAGCGTCAATAGATTTTTGAAATTTATTGGCTTTCTAGGGCTATTATATCACTTTTTTGCCTAAAATGTGGAAAAATTATGCGAAAATCTAGGCCTTTTTAGGGCTTTTGGTGGCCTTTGAGGTGGTTTTGGTTTTGACCTTGGTGGTACGGCTAGTTGATTTTTTAGTGCCCTTTTTGGCGCTGCTGGTAGCTTTTTTTACGCCTTTGCTGGCGGTTTTGCGTCCGAAACGTCCCTGTCCGCCGGATTTTTTGGCTTCAAGCATTGCTTTGGCTTCTTCAAGGGTGATCTTTTTAGGATCTTGTTCTTGGGGGATTTTGACGTTGTTGAAGCGCCCGGGTCCCTTAATATATGGCCCGTAAGCTCCGTTGATAATCATGATATCGCCCCAATCTGCATAAATTGAGTCGATTTTTTCTTGATAGAGCTTTTCGGCGGTCTTAAAGTCAATAGTATAGGGGTCGTGGTTCTTGAGTTGGATATTGTATTTGCCGGCTTTGAGATAAGGACCAAAGGGACCACTGGAGGCAATAATGGTAGCGCCATCTTTGGCTGTCCCGAGCTCGCGGGGGAGTGCTGGGAGGTCGAGCTGTTTGAGCGCCGCTTCCAAAGTCACGGTTTTTTCAGTCATTCCCTTAGGAAGAGGAGCAAAACGCGGTTTTTCGCCGGTGGATTTTTCGTTATCTCCGAGTTGAATGAACCCACCATTACGGCCAATCTTGGCATAAATTGGCTGTCCAGTCTTGGGATGCTTGCCTAATTCCCTAGCGTTATTGTAGCGGGCGGCGTCGTCAGACTTGAGTACGGTTTTTTGGAATGGACCATAGAAGTCACGGAGCATCTGGACGCGTTCAAGCTGGTGCTCGGCGATTTTGTCTAGATCCTCTTCGATATTGGCGGTAAATTGATAGTCGACAATATCATTAAAGTTGTCAGTAAGGAATCCGGCCAGGAGTTCACCAATAGGTGTAGGAATAAGCTTGCCCTTAGTGGAGCCGGTTTTTTCGGTGACGGTTTCGCGTTTGACCTTCCCTTTTTCTAGGGTGAGCTGAATTACATCGCGAGGCTCGCCTTCGGATTCGCCCTTGATGACGTAGCCGCGTGACTGAATGGCTTGCATGATGGAGGCATAGGTAGACGGCCGACCAATGCCTAGCTCCTCTAGTTTTTTGACTAGCGAACCTTCGGTATAACGAGCTGGTGGTTTGGCGAAACTTTGACGAGCAGTGATTTTGGTGGCTTTTAGGGCGTCATCAACGGATAATGCGGGCAGCTCGTCTTCTTTGGTGCGACCAGTAACCTTGAGAAAGCCATCAAAGACAATTACTTCGCCTTTAGCTTCGAAAAGGTGCTTTTTTTCGACATCATTGATAATTTTGACAGTGGTTTTTTCGGTTTTAGCCTCAGCCATTTGGGTGGCGAGGGTACGATTGCGGATCAATTTATATAGTTTACGCTCGTAATCATTCTTGCCGGCGACTTCCTGTTCGATATGAGTGGGGCGAATGGCCTCGTGCGCTTCTTGGGCGCCAGCAGATTTGGTCTTGAAGTTACGCACTTGCAAATATTCTTTGCCGTAATGCTCTTCCACAAAGCTAGCAGTTTGGGCAATAGCTTGTTTGGAAAGGTTGAGGCTATCAGTGCGGTGATAAGTGATGAGACCGGCTTGATAGAGTGCTTGAGCGGCGGTCATTGTGGTACGAGTAGAAAAACCCAGGCGTGAGTTGGCCTCAATCTGCATGGAAGCAGTGGTGAATGGTGGTGCGGGGCGGCGCACGCCTGGAGTAGTAATGATATCGGCAACGGCAAAATTGGCGCTAGCGACTTTTTCCAGATAATTTTGGGCAGTTTTCTCTGTTTCAAAAGTGTGGTCTAGAGTGGCGGAAAGTTCAGTTTTATCAGTGGTAAGAAAGTTACCTGTGACCTTAAACTTGGCGCTGGAGGCGAATTTTTCGATTTCTTGTTCCCTCTCTACCACAAGACGAAGCGCTGGTGACTGTACGCGTCCGGCAGAAATTGCGCCTGGAACTTTGCGACGAACCACGCCCGAGAGGTCGTAACCGACCAGCATATCAAGAGTTTGTCGGGCTTGCTGAGAGTGTACCATATCCATGTCAACCTTGCGCGGGTGTTGGATGGCGTTTTCTAGAGCGGGTTTGGTAATTTCATGAAAAGTAATGCGATTGGTGTTCTTGGGGAGTTTCAAAACCTCCATCAAATGCCAAGAAATCGCTTCACCTTCGCGGTCTTCATCAGTTGCGAGCCAGATGGTATCAGCTTGTGCAGCGGCTTTTTTGAGTTCATTGATGATCTTGGTGTGGTCGGGATCAATTTCGTAAGTCACATCAAAGGTCTCACGGTCGACTTTGGTGTCCTTGCGAATATGCCCAACAGAGGCCAAAACATGAAAATCTTTACCGAGATATTTCTCAATAGTGTGGGCTTTAGCGGGAGACTCTACGATTACTAAGTTTTTCGACATATATTATTTATCATAACATACGTGTCAAGATTGTATAGCGCGATTTCGGACTTTTTTACCGGCTATGCTTGTTAATTTGAGAAAATTTGTTATATGCTGGAGATAGAGCGCTTGGCTGCTTGTTATTGAAGAAGGTAGGGTGTGGAGTTGGTTGGCGGAAAGGTGAAACCATGCTAAGAAGGCTGATTTCTAGATTGTTACAGTATCTTTGTAATCGTTCAAAGCCTGTACAACAAAATATAGTTGTTATTGTAATAAACAATAACAACTAACCTAAAGCACAATTTAATTGTACCTTGCTAAAACGATTATGGCAAGTATCTTTTCGTTTGGATTATGCTCTGAGGTGTAAGCTAAGCGTTCGCACTGACTGTATCGTAGATTAATAAATTTAATGTGTTTGGAAGATTCGGGAACACCAAAAAGCCCCAGACAAGTAGGTAAGGGTGGGCATCACCTACGGGCATCAG
>CASXXK010000001.1 GCA_949480205.1 uncultured Candidatus Saccharibacteria bacterium | reverse complement strand
AAGCCACCGTTGGCATGCTTTCCCCCTCCGCTGCCTTAGTACTGTATTAGACATGGAGAAATCGTAGCGCATCGAATCAAAAAGAGCCTACTTTAGGCTCTTTTTGAGAGACGCCACCGAGTTCACAGAAGCTATGCAAACCCGGTAGCTAGAGAAAACCCTTATTGTTCTACATTCCGCATCGTCAACGACAATCTTCCCCGATCGTCAATCGCCGTCAATTTTACGCGTACTTTTTGGCCAACTTTTAATACATCGCTCACATTTTCAATCCGCTTATCAGAGATTTGGCTTACATGTAACATGCCGTCAATTCCTGGTAAAATCGTCACGAACGCGCCGAAATCTTTGATCGTCGCCACCGTACCCTCATAGATTTTCCCCACTTCCGGCTCTTCCACCAAGCCCTTAATCCAAGTCAAAGCCTTATCAATCGCCTCATTCTCACCAGAAATTGTCACAAGACCCGAGTCGTCGATGTCTACCATCGCGCCAGTCTCAGAAGTAATCTTGTTAATCATCTCGCCACCCTTACCAATAATCGCACCAATTTTATCTGGATTTACCATCAATTTCTCAATCTTTGGTGCATATTTAGAGATCTCTGGACGTGGGCCTGGAATCACACTCAACATGTGCTCCAAGATAAACATACGTCCGTCATGACTTTGCGCAATCGCTTTCTCCAGAATATCAACGGGCAAACCATGCACTTTCATATCCATCTGCAAAGCTGTAATACCCTCAGTCGTACCTGTCACCTTAAAGTCCATATCGCCAGCAAAATCCTCAGCGTCCATCAAATCAATCAAAACATAAGCTTTGTCTACATCGTCACTTGTGATGTCCGTACCAGCCGGTACATCCACCATCAAGCCCATCGCTACACCACTCACCGGGCGTTTCAATGGTACACCAGCATCCATCAAGGCCATACAAGACGAACAAGTTGCCGCCATTGAAGTTGAACCGTTCTGACTCATAATCTCGGTTACGCTTCGAATAGCATAAGGAAAATCTTCTTCACTTGGCAACATTGGCAAAAGTGCCCGCTCCGCCAAATATCCGTGGCCAATCTCACGCCGTCCTGGGCTACCAATTCGTCCCACTTCACCCACGGTATAAGATGGGGCATTGTAGTGATGCATATAGCGCCGCTTACCGTCAGTCACCTCCATCGTATCCACCACTTGTGCAAAGCTCAGTGGCGCCAAGGTCACAATGTTCAAAGCCTGCGTCAAACCCCGCGTGAAGAGGGATGACCCGTGCACTCGTGGCAATACGCCAACCTGACTCGACAACGGCCGCACCTCAGTCAACTTACGGCCATCCGGACGCACACCATCTTCAATAATTCCCCGCCGCACTTCATGATTCACTGCGAGGTCAAAGGCTTGATCATATTCACCTTGCATCCGCTCGGTGTAATCAGCGATTTTCTCTTCTTCAGTCTTACCTTCACCCAGTTCAGGCGCCAACTCGGCGTGCATCTCCTCGCGCAACTGCGCCACCACCTCTTGACGTTCCAGCACGTTACCACGCACCTTCTCGCCAGCATGGGCCTTATACCAAGCTTCTACACGCTCCTGGATACCTTCGTCTGGCAATACCAACTCATACTCTTGGCTCACAACACCCACCTTCTCGGCCAATTCGCGTTGCAAATCCAACGCCGGCTGCACGTTCTTCACTGCCCAGTGCATCGCCTCAATGATCATTGCCTCTGGCACCTCATTTGCGCCAGCTTCCACCATCATCACCTTACCGTCTTTACAAGCCACCACAAGATCCATAATACTTTGCTCACGCTCGCTTGCATTCAAGAAAGCCTTAAATTCCCCGTTCATCCGTCCAATCCTGAGACCAGCAATTGGTCCATCAAATGGCGTACCCGAAAGCATCAAAGCCGAGCTAGCCGCAATCATCGCCACCATATCCGGACGAAACTCCGGATCCATCGAAAGCACAGTCGTTACTACCTGCACCTCTTGACGGTAACCCTTCGGGAACAATGGGCGAATTGGACGATCAATCAATCGCCCCACCAACACTGCTTCGTCCGCTGGTTTACCTTCACGCTTAATAAATTTACTACCAGAAATCTTGCCTGCAGCATAAAACTTCTCTTCGTAATCAATCGTTAGTGGGAAAAAGTCCTGCACCACTGGCTTCTTGCCTACCACTACTGAGCCCAACACTACGGTCTCTCCATAGCTTACTAGCACGCTTGCCGTACTCCGAAATCCCACTCGATTTACTTCCAGCGTCAATTTGCGGCCACAAAGTTCGGTCTCTACGCGCACCATTTGCTTACCGCTGGGGTTTATAATATCCATACTTCCCTTTCTTGGGAAAACCTCAGATAAGATGATAAATTTCTTCATACCGTTGTGTAGTGATTTTGCAAACGGCGGGTGAACTGTTCGCAATCGTACTGTTCCAGTATACGATTGCTCTGCAGTTCATCCCTGTTTATGCTTGCATAACCACTACACAACACCATCCACAATTCAGCATCTTATCTGCCGTCTTCCCAATGTTAAATTTCTCTACTCCTATTGTATCATACTTCGTAGAAATAACTGCGTCGTCTCGGAAAATTGCGCAAGCGCATTTTCGCTCGACTTCTTGTTATATCATATGTTGAACTGCTGTAGGAGGCGAAGTAGAAAAGACTTGTATTTTCTACAGAGACGACGCCCAGCAGCAAGAATTTCTCACGAAATTCTTGACATTTTTTACCATCTGTGATATAACGGAAGTATGGGCTTAGTTTTTTCGTGCGCCCATCAAGTATATTACAAGAAGGAGACTCAAAATGTCAAACGTAGCAATTCAGCAACCTGCAACCATCAACCTCGCTCTTCAGAATCTCAGTAAAGCCTTAGAACCACTTCTGGAAAAGAACACACAGCATTTCATGGCACAATTCGAAAACCACTATATCCAGCCTACTATCGAAATCAGCAACCAAAGCATAATAGTTCACGAATCACCCGACAAGAAAGATGAGGAAAAAGAGGAGCAGTCCAATCATAAAACCTATTGCATTATTATCCACAACATGCCCGAAAATCTCACCCGTGACGACATTGATCATTCTTTTATTGGAAGAATTTGCCACAAGGTGAAACATCTGTACTCCGATGGAGATAGTGCCGGCAGAAAAACTGCCCATAGCAAGCTCCGCAACAAAAAGCCTTTAGAAAACAATTCTATACGTATGTGTATCACATACGTATACTTCCTCAGGAAGTCTGGTAACGGACAGGATGTCGAAATCCAGTTTTTCCCCAGCTTCACCGAACCGCCCAAATTCATCGAAAAATTTCAGCGTGGCGAAATCAGTGGCTCTAAGCTTGCTGAGTTATGGAACGATGACCGTATAATCAGCATCGAAGAGGAGATTGTGGCTTGGCGCAAAATGACCGAAGCTGAGTTTGACACTCATATTAATGCTTTCGTCGGTGCCTGCTACACAGAAATCCGTGAGCGCTTTGACTGGATGTACCGGAATTGTATCAATATCCCCGACTATTCCACACCTATTGAATTTTTAGAGGCAACGGCAATTGGAGCCTAACTCCTTCCAACCAAACCGAAATCGCGTCCCTATTACTATCTGGGGCGCTTTTTCACACCTTCAAATCATAATGTTCCGCTATTTTTTGCCGCGCAATCTCATTAAACCTTCTGTGTTGCGCTTGTAAAGCTTCGTCCGTCGTATCATCCCTCACCAAATTCTTCTCAAATCCCAACCATCCCCCGTCCCTTTCATGGCTATCGCCCCTGCCAGTATACCTTTGCCACTCACTATAACTATCCAGCCCATATGGGCGCGGAGTATCTTCCAAAATTCCTGCCTGCTTCAAGGTCGACACTACTGCTTGAGTCGGATTACCATCATAATAAATCACATGCGCCGGCCGTTGTTTCGGATGCTCCGCAAAATATCGCTCCCAATACTCTTCAGCCGACACCGCATTCTCTGCCAATTTCCAAGTCGCCGATTCTCCATCCAAGAACTCCCGCACCGATCGTGCCCGGCGTTCTTCGGGCGACAGTTGCTCCAATTCTTCTGACGGCACCACCCACAGCGTTTTCAATTCACCGCCATTCACAAAAGTCTGCAAATCATACTGAAATCCATTTTCCGCTTTCAGAACCGCATCAATAATCCGCTCTGGCACTCCCGCCTCCAAGGCTGCTGCTCGCAATTGCTCCATATCATACCGACTATCTAGCGAAGTCGCCAATCGCACACTTTCATCTTCAGGCTTCAAACCCTGCATCCATTCTACAAATTTCGTCACCCCCGCTTCATCCACTTCGGGCACTCTTACCTTCTTACCATCAACCTCAACTTGCCGCGTCGCATATTTCGACCCTGTCTCCGCATCTACCAAAGTCGACTTTGGTAAAAAAGTTAAACCGGCATCAATCGTTATTTCCTGATCCTGCGGCCATACAAACAAATCATTCCATTTTGTCTCCGACCCAATTTGCGCCGTAATCAAATTATCATGCATATGCCCACCAAACCGACATTGTGACGCCACGACATCTGTCGGGAACACAAAAAATGCCTCGTTCTCACTCTCGCCACCATAATAATCATCCAGCGCTATCATTTGCGCAAAATGCACCGCCTGCCTATCCGCCCAAGGATCTGCCGTAGCCAGCGTAGTGTTCACTGGCAATTTTTCTACTAATATCTCAGCAATTTCTTTATCGCTCATCCCCTGCTCTCGCATCGCCTCCACATCCGTCACAGACGTCTCCCCATACAACATCTTCCCTAGAGCCTCCTCAACATTCTGCTCAGTCATCTCGCGCCCCAAGCCGTAGTGAACTTCCGCCGGCGTGCGCAAAATCTTTCCATCCGCCAGCACACCCGTCATCCCATCTTGGAATTCTCCCATTCCCGCCGAATGATAAAACATAGCATTATGATCACGGATGCCCTGCCGGGTCACATGTGTCACAAAAAACGGGTTCAATCTCCGCCACAGTTGCAAATATTCCTCCGTCGACAACTTCGCCAAAGCCTCAAATTTCAAGCCCTGTTGCTTCTCATCTGGCGTCAACGGTGTCTCAAACTGTTCCAAAAACTCCTGCATAGGGCCATCAATATCAGTCTCAGCAATTACTCTTTCAATCTCATATTGCCCACGTTCCATCTGGTTCATCTCTTGAAACAAACTTGCCTGCTCGGCCTCCAGTTTTGTCACCGTCGCCTCCAGCTCAGCCCGCTTCGTCGCACCAACCCCCAAAGCCTTCTTCAATCCACCTAGTAATCCTCGTCCTTCTTGACGCATCATCCGCGATAACTCAAACTTTGCTGCACTCAACTCTTGAGGCAATTCTTCTCGTCTCTGGCCAATTTCCACTTGCCGTTGGTTACTTTGCATCAATTCTATCTTATATTGTTCTACTCGTGCCCTTCGCGTTTCACTTTCCTGTTCTACCGCTGCCAATCCCTCCGGGTCTTCGTTTTGAGCTATCGCATCCAAATCAATCCATTCCCGCAATTGCGCCACCGTATTCTCAATTGTCTCAGCCTCTTCCACCTCTACAGTCTCACCTACAAACTCCGCCTCAGCCACACTCCCCCAATCTGGCTCACTCTGGTCCACTGTCAAGGCCTCCCAATCCGTCGTCTCATCTTGGCTTACCCCCTCCTTCGGCATCGGTCGGTTATCTAATATTTCGCTCATGCCTTTATTATACACCACCCTAAAGACCCCACCAAAAAACTCCCCGAGGGAGTCTTTGGTTATTTCCGAAGCCCGAGCTCTGCAATGGTCTTCTTGTACAAGTCAAAGTTGGTGCGCTCAAGATATTTCAGCAATTTTTTGCGCTGACCTACCATCTGCATCAAGCCCCGCTTCGCCATGTAATCATGCTTGTTCGTCTTGACGTGTTCGGTCACTTCCTTGATCCGCTCAGTCAAAATCGACACCTGCACTTCTGGAGAACCCACGTCTTCCTTAGTGCGAGCAAGCTTTGCCATCGCCTCAGCTTTTTTCTCTCTAGTAATCATATGTCCCCAATTATAGCACACCTCAGTATTTTTACAACCCCTATTTCTTTATATGTCTAATACAGTACTAAGGCAGCGGAGGGGGAAACCGAGCGAACGAGTGCTAGCATCTGATACGTTAATTGCACTAACTTGTAAATATAGGTCGTAAGCAGAATTACTGCTAGTGTGCGACCGCAAAGTCCACCAATAGCCATTCTGGCCAACGTTTCTTAAGACTCCAGCAACATTAGCAGAATTAACATACCCGCTGCGCACGAAAACTGGTTTATCGACCCAAAATTGTTGCACTTAACAGAGATAAAATTAATTTGAACTAGTAACAGCGTTACTAGTTCAACCGTGCGCAGCGGGGATCTTGAATTACCTACTACAGCCAATGTCTTGAGAGGCACTGGTACCTATGCTGACTACTGGTCTTCACGATCCGCTTTAGATGTTACCCACGCTTATGCCTTCGAATTTACTGCTACGGTTCGTCCGTCAGCCGGTCCGTTCTATCGCTGGTACGGTTTCCCCCTCCGCTGCCTTAGTACTGTATTAGACATGAAGATAATCTACTCACATACACCATTCTTCAAATCCTGAATTCTCCCTGTAGCTTTCAGATAGTGCTCCAGCGAGTCATACTGACCATTGTTATACTTGCCCGTAGCAATTTCCGTTGCTGCCGCTGTGCCCACATAACGATAATGCCAAGTCTCATACAATCCAGTACTGCCATTTGCATCCACATTCAATGGCGCCGTCATTGGACCACCCGCCCAAGCCTCCGGAAAACGATCAATAAAACCATATTTATACGAATTCGCTCGCAACCACTGCCATTCCTTGTGCTGTGCATAATCCCCCGTATCTAAACTAGTGCCATAAGCTGTATCAATCAAATCACAAGTCAGACCTGTATGATGGTCAGAAGTTCCTGTCGCCGCACACAGGCGCCCGCATTGCGTACCTTTCACCCGAAAGCACGAACGCGTCCCCATCTTATGCCCTGGGTTTTCCGCTTCATAAGCCGCCACCATTTCCGCCAATTTTGCCGCCGCTTCTGGTGCCAAAAGATTATCTCCGTTCACGGCCACATTATATTCAGGGATTCCATAAGTCTGCGACACCGAAATCAGTTGCGTTTTCCTTTGATTAATAAAATCACTACCTACGGTGAAATTCGGATTGATCAACATTAGATTACCCCATCCCGTTGTGCAGTTACCTGTCACTTTTGAATCCGCCACAACTTCGGTCTCCTCCGTCTCTTCCGTCAACTCAGGCTCCATTGTTTCCGACTCTGGCTCTTTCTCGGGCGACGATTCCACTTCCACTGCCATAATCTCCTCCGGTCGTATCACTTCAGTCACTCCTGGCTCAGCAAACCATTTTCCAAAAACCAACAAGTTCACAATCACACTTACCGCACATAGCACCCCAGTTACCACCGGCCACAGCCATCCGTGTTTCTTGGATCGCTTCCGCTTTAGCGTCCGCCAAATCAATACTAAGGTCGACAATAACAACACTAAGCTTACGCCACCGCCAGCGACCACCCAACCATAATTATAAAACTCAGGCATCTCGTCATAAATAATCTCTTGCGTGTATAGCAGGTCCTCTCCCCGGCTAACCCTCACTGTGCCCAACGTTGCCCCAAGCTCTGTCTGGGGTGTAATCTCCTCAATACCATTATAATTATAGGTCAAATCCTCTGCCCGCATATCGTTTGGTAAAGCCACCACTACGTCGCGCGCTACCACAAAATCCATCGCCTTCGTCGTACTCTGCGCCACACCAATCTGCAAAATCTTCTCGCCTTCCGCCAAAATCTGCACCGGGCCATATTCCGCCGCTACCGCATCATAAACCGTCTGCGCATCTACAACATTCTTTCCCAACGGCGCCCCTACTGTTACCAGAATATATTCCGTCCCCTCCACTTCGGCCACACTCGCCAAACACCGCCCGGCCGCCTCTGTATATCCCGTCTTTCCTCCAGTTACATAAGGTATTTGATTAAAAGTCTTCTTGACGGTCTTGCCTAACGACGGCAAGTATTCCTCAAAATCATTAAACACCGTCACAAATTCTGGATTCTTTAGCGCCTCACGTAGCAACATCGCAATCTCACGTGGCGTAGAATAATTCCCTTCATCCATCCCCACCGGATTGCTAAACTGCGTATTTTGCATACCGATTTCCGCTGCTCGCGCATTCATCAAATCCGCAAATTCATCAATTGATCCACCAATTTCAATTGCCAAAGCTTGCGCCGCATCGCCCGCCGATGGCAGCATCGTCGCATATAGCAAATCTCGTGCCGTCACTTTTTGTCCGACACTCAGCCCCACCACGGCATACCCCTCCAAACCCTGCAACATTTTCGTTGTAATCGTTATCTCTTTATTTAGATCCAAATTTTCCAGCGTCAAAAGCGCCGTCATAATCTTAGTCATTGAAGCCACCGGAGTCGACGTGTCCGCCTCTAGTCCAGCCACTTCTATCCCCAAATCATTATTCCACAAGAAGAAACTTCTTGAGTTTAACTCCAAACTCTCCATGCTTACAATTATAGCACGCTAATCCGCCAAAAATCCCTCTAGCGTCATTGCGTCTTCAACCCGATATTTCCCCACCTGCGTTCGTCGCAGTGCCGTCAAATAGCCACCTACTCCCAAAGCCTTACCAATATCTTCACCCAAAGTCCGAATATAAGTTCCACTTGATACTTTACAGCGAATCTCTAGTTCTGGCCATTCGTAATGCAAAATCTCAATCTCATAAATCCGCACTTTACGCCGCGGCATTTCTACTTCCTTACCTTCACGCGCTAATTTATACGCCCGTTGTCCGTTAATCTTTACCGCCGAATATGCTGGCACAGTTTGCTCAATTTCCCCCACAAAACTCTGTACAACCTCTTTCACATCAGCTAATGCCGGCGACCAATTATGCACTGAATCCTTTTGCACCACCCAGCCATCATCTTCTCCTGCGACCATTCCGCAGCCAGTCGACAAACTCGAAGATTTGTCGACTGGCTGCGGAATGGTCGCAGGAGAAGACGGATGTCTATTTCTGACGCAAAATCCGGTCATACGCGACCTTTCGTCAGAGGAGCTTTCGCAGGTTACGACCGAGAACGCAGGGCGCGCAACACCTGCAACGGCGGGCTGGCGCGACGACCGGTCCTCTGAGGAAATGGTTGCGTATGACTGTTCTTCATTAGACATAAACGGTCTTATCTCTCCCTCAATATCACCCGTCGTCGAAATCGCGCCCAATCTAATCGTCGCAATATATTCCTTATCCAACTTCAAAAACTCGTTCGCTCGTTTGGTTTCTTTACCAGTTAGAATAATCAACAACCCCGTCGCAAATGGATCCAGCGTACCGGTATGCCCCACTTTTACTTTCTTACGTTTTTGCCGCTCGGCCCCATCTTTACCTTTTACCATCACAAATCCCGCCTGCTCCGATAGTTTTCGTCGCACGCGCGCCACCACACCAAAAGAACTCATTCCTGCTGGCTTGTCAATCAGCAAAATCTCATTATTCATGTTCTTATATTACATCATTGGTCATTTTAGTCAATTGCGCCCCAGTTACGAACACTACATTCCTGGGATCTGGAAGGCGCCTGGATTTGCTTGTTGTTGCACTTGGCTAGCTTGCGCCTGCTGAGCAGCCAAAGCCTGAGCCTGCTCCGCTGCCTGCTGTGCCGCAAGATCAGCTGGAACTTGCACTTGCGGTAACACTGGTGGCATCACATCGCCGCCCGTCGTTGGAGCTGGCGGTGGTGGCAACACTACACCATTAGAATCATTCACCACTGGTTGTGTAACCTGGGAGACCGCTGGTGGCACTGGCATACCTGCCATTGTTGCTGGCTCTTCCAAAGCTGCCGCCAACATTGCACCATAATCCTTCGGCCCGCTCTCAACCGCTGGCGCCATCGGTTGCTCTGCCGCCTGAGCCACGGGTTCCATCGGCTCTGGCTTCACTTCCGGAGTTACGCTATTCAAAGCATTTTGCGCCTGTTGTGTCATAATCGCCTGCTGAATTCCATTCTCAATCGGCACTTCCACCGGAACCACCACTGGACCAACCGGTTCTGCAACCGGCTCTACATAATCTTGCGTCGGCAAAGGAGTATTATAATCCGCAAAACTCGGTCCATTATTCACCACACCCGTATCATTATCCATCACATTTGCCGAAATCAATTGCTGATCCGCCCCCATCGACATCAATTTCGAAGCTAATTGCATTGTCTCGGAATTCGTGCGATTATTCGAAAACCGCCCCGTCGCCGCCACAATTCCCGTCAAAAGCGCTGTCGCAATTTCTTTGTCTACTACCGCGTCCTTACCTTGCATCGTAAAAATTAGCTTCGTAATCATCTCTGAAACCGAAGAAGCACTTGGGTCACTCCATTCAATCTCACCAAACCGCCCCGGTGCATCACAAGTAATGTCCACCGTGGTCGCATCGTGCATAATCCGCCCATATTCCGACAAAGCCTCATCCAAATCTGTCGCCTGCGGCACACCCAGCGCCAACACTAAGTCCACGTTATAATCCCCGTGCGAAAACTCCAAATCATTTTCCGACAACACCGTCTTATATGGCGTAATATAAACCTTTACAAAATCCCCCTCTAGTTTGTAACGCAAATGGTCGGCCTTATCCTTCGACAACGCAATAATAAAATCTTGCAAACTATCTGTGTTTGACTCAAAAGTATCCGCCGGCTGCAAGAATTGCAAAGCATCCGGAGTCGCTCCAGAATAAATTGCCGTCGTGTGTTTTTGCAATCCATCCAAGAACATCGTCAAGCCAATCGCCGCCGCCATTTCATCTACCGACGGATCACGCGACAAAGCCACAAGAATATTTTCCGAACTTCGAATCTTGTCAATAATCCGCCGCTCAAAATCAGTCTGTGGAATCACTCCTGGTGCCACCTTTGGTACCCCAGCCTTAACCTTATTATCAGGCTTCGACGCCGAAACTACCGGCTTCACTGCCGGTTCTGGCTTAGCTGTAGGAATTGGATTATTGATAGTTTTTTGATTTTGATCTTGCATTTTTATTCTAACCCCTATAACTCCATTATATCACACCTCGTCACAAAAAGCAATACTTTTATGCTTATTTTATCATAATTCTACTACAACATAGGACATATAACCCTTATAAGTGACGCGTCGCCATAGCCCGTCGTTACGGGTATGGCGCGCTGCATGCTCGCCCGTGGGCTCCGCACCCACTTCTAAGGGTTATATGCCCTGTGCTATAATAGAATCATGGATAAAAAAACTTGGATCATTATCGCAATTATTATCGCTGCTTTTGCTGGCATTATTGGTTACAACATGGCCTTTCGTTCTCATGACGATCCGCTCGCTCAGATTTTCCCCGCCAGTGAAGAATCCGGCAACATCTCAGAAAACATCAACGGCAATCCCGACGCCCCCATCCTCATTTTTGAGTACGCTGACTACCAATGTGAAGGCTGCGCCGCCATCAATCCCAAGCTCAATCAGCTAGTTGAGGAATACGATGGCAAGGTTGCCGTAGTTTACCGCAACTACGTCCAAAGTTACCACGCCAACGGCACCGCTGCCGCCTCCGCCGCTAACGCTGCCGCCATCCAAGGCTATTGGAAAGAGTACAAAAATCTCCTCTTCGCTAACCAAAATGAATGGTATTATTCGGACGCTGCCACCCGCCAAAAACAATTCGAACAGTATTTCGTCACCGCTACCGATGGTAAGGGTGATTTAGAAAAATTCCGCACCGATATGCTCGGCGATGCCGTTGCCGCCAAAATCGCCTTCGACCGCAAACTCAGCGAGGAGCGCCACCTCACCTACACACCATATATTTATCTTGGCACTACTCGTATCAAAGAATCTGAAATGGGCAACGATTTCCTTGATATCATGCGCCAAAAAATCAATGCTGAACTTGAGAAGCTAGAAAAGCAAAATTAATCTTTCCAACTCCGTAAAACTGCACTATCAATTCGACTCGCATCAAACCGATAATGTCCAGATACCCTGGCTCGCTTCAAATAATCTTCCTCACGCATCGGTTGACCACCATTATGTATAATATATGGTCTCCCCGCACGCGTGCGCCTATCTGATACCACCCCAATATGCCCGCCATTATCAAAGATAATAATGTCACCCGGTTGCCATTCTTCTGGACTCACTTGCCAATCATTCCCTAATTTTACCGCATATTTTTCAAAGAAAGTTTCTAGATTCTTCACCCGCCGAAAGTCAACATTCGAATCCGGCGTCCCAATCCCATACTCCTCCTGATGTGCTGCGATATCTGCATCTACCATCGCCTTCAAATCATACCCTGCTTCCCGGAACGCTCGCCAAATCACATCCGTGCATACGCCAGTATCTTCATCCGGATACCCACCCTGCACGTAACTTCCATCATATTTCGGAAAATTCTCCGCGTCTTTCCGTGCGCCCAAAAGAAAATCTTGATAATCATCAATGCCATTTTTATTAAAATCCACTGCGCTCTGCTCCACCTTCATACCTAAATCCTCCATTGTATAAAACTTCCCCGCAAACGGCCACAGATTGAACAACCATACAACCAACAACAAAACTGTGCAAAGTAATGTCCCTACAATCAGGAACGCCTTTCTCATATCTTCCTCATCACCTCTTTTACACGCTCAATATCACTCTCGCGCGTAGCGTAACTCAAAGAAAACCGAATCAATGGTGGATATTTACACACTTTATCTAAATAATAGTGCGCACAAAAGTAGCCCGTCCGCGCCATAATTCCCTGTTTCCCTAATGCTGCCCCCAGAAGGTGTGAATCCAATCCCTCCACATAAAAACTCATTGTCGGGTTCGCCTGCTCCCCCACCATCTGAATCTTAGGGTTGCTTCGCAAAAATTCATCCAGCTCTTGCGTGCAGCTTTCTAGGCGCTTCTTGTCCGCCCTAGTCCTTGCAGATAGCCAATCCAACGCTGCCGCATAAGCACAAATCTCACCCCATGCTTGCAATCCAGCCTCAAAGATCGTGTGCACATGGTCTTTATTAGCCTCTGCGCTCAAGAGATAATGATCCGCAAACACATCATCCACCATCCCGCCACCGATAAAATTCTGCTCCAATTTCGGTGTCAAGTCTCGTCGCACCACCATTACCCCCAGCGAAGGAGCATACATTTTGTGCGCCGAGAAGCAAATTGCATCCGCCTCCGTCTTCTCCAGCATCTCGCGATAATGCGCCATAGCCTGCGCCGCATCAATAATAATTATCCCCCCATCTGCATGCACTTTCTTTACCACGTTCTTTAGGTTCACCAGTTGTCGCCCGTCAAAGTTCGCTGCACAGTTCACCACTACCACAGCCTGTGCAAAGTTCTCATCCAACGGCAAGCTCCCGTCTACGTTTCGTTTCAGCACCACTCGCGGCACACCCAAACGCTGTGCCATCGCCATAGTAGCCAAAAATGGCGAATTATGTTCAATGTCCGACGTGAACACTTTTTGCACAAACTCTGAACTAATTTCGTTCAAAAGCAAATTAATCCCGTACGTTGTGTTCAAAGTAAACGACACAAAATAATCTTTTGGTTTCAATTTGAGCAATTTTAGTGTCTTCTGTCGTGCTGCCTCCACCATCGCATCTGTCTGCTCACCCCACGGATATTTCACCCGTTCCCCACAAGAATTATACTCTAAATAATACTGATCCAACGTCTCAATCACTGGTCGTGGCCGCAAGCTCTGACACGCCGCATCCAGATATACTGATTTTTCATCCAAATAGTCAAAATCGTTCATATATCTATTATACCCCACCTCAACAAAACTTGAACTAGTAACGCGGTTACTAGTTCAAGTTACTTTTCTCTATGTAAAATTCAGATATTTTTGGTTTTATTAACTGCAGAACACTTCGCCGAGAAATTCAGTACATTCTCCGCTATCATCATAATTCTCTTCATATAGCTCCACCACCATCTCATAAAGCTTATTAAACTCCGTCCCCATCCTTGAGTTATTTTTAAACTCTAATCCTCCAATTTCGGTGATATCAGGCTTATTCTCTGCTACCCAAGTCTTCTGCTCGGATTGTCGATCATTTCGTGCTTGCCGCAAACTGGCATAATCACTAGACGAATAGCTAGCATTATTATATGCTCGATAAGCTTGAACATAGGCTAAAGTTTTTTCTAACCAACCGGCACCATACTTTGCCAACAAATCGTTACCGGAATTAGTCAAAATCTTTGCTACATTTTGAATTTCCGCATCTGAACTCTTACTTGCATTTATACCGTTTGCTGCCACCAAAAACTTGTGCCAAGTCTCATACAGGCTTAGTCTCTGGTTCAATTCGGTCTCATCCGGCATTACCGAGTCAATTGCTTCCTTAAATCGCGCGAACTGCGCCTGCACATCTTTATCATGTGCCACGCCTGAACTGTGTTCTAATTGTGCCACCAAATCACTAATTCCGTCCGCACTTGCCCGGCAGCCTTCCACATACTCGTTATACGAACTATCACTAGTATACGTACTATTAACATAATCCACCACTTTAGTGCAATCATAATTAGACGCCAAAGCTGAAACCTTAGGCTTCAGCTCCTTCAAAATCTTATAGCTCTCACCATAATTAGCTCTTGAAAGCATCATGAACACAATGATACCTATCACCACAACCACAACCCCACCTACGCCAAGCGAAATCCCCAAAATTAGCTTGTTTTTCTTGGCTGGATCCATTGGCTGCACTGAATTAACTGGTGGCTGTTGTGTTGCCACATTAGTTTGCGTCGCACTATTGTCCATTACTACCTGCTCCGTTATTAAAACCATTTTGATTCTGGCCATTATTAGATGCCACCTGATAGCCACGACGCGCCAAACCGGCATCACCTTGAGATAGAATCTGAATACCTTCAATCAATCCCCACAGCCCATTCCCCGCCATCAACAAACCAGCTATTCCATCCAGCAGCGTAACTAACCAAGCCATTCTAAACAAAGCTCGTACTGACATCGTTGCTGGCAACACTGCTGACGCAATGATCGCCACTACAAAACCTGACAAAGCCAAGCAGACATGGATTGTCCCCTTCTTTTTGTCGCCTAGATACCAACAATGTGCACCAATCGAACCAAGAAAAATTCCCAAAAGCCCTGCCACTGTTGCTGATTTTACGTTATTATTCATTCTACCTCCTCGTAGATTGATAGTTGATATCACCTCCGATACCTTCAATCAAAAAAGGGCACCGTAAGGTGTACCAATCCTATCATAGCCACTTTGGTTAGCAACTTTCCAGGGACTTACGATGCCCTTCATAATCACTAACCGCAAATGACAAAAAATCTGTGGCTACATATTTGATAAAATTGGTACAACCTTAGTGTATCATACCGCTTTCAGTTTGGCAAAATATTCCTCGATTTCAATCATTCAGATTTGACCTGAACTCTAATCTGACCCTTCTTGCATATATTCAGCCACAATCTCCACCACTACCTGAACATCTCGAGTGCAATGTCGAAATTCCACTAGCTCAAAAACTTCTTCCGGAAACTCCCGAATCGCCTCAGCAATCAAAGCATGCACAAAGGATTGCGTTACACCATTCACGTCCGCAAAATCTAATACTACTTTTTTGCCTTTAGAAATCGCCGGCATGATTTTTTCTACTCTCAGCTGCTTTGCGGTATCCTTATTCCCGCCAAAGTCTGAGACATAATCAAACATTTGAATAATCATAGAAACTTGAACCTCTTATACTGGCGCTGTTTTCGTTCTCTAATTGCTATGCTATAAGTTCTTTTAATCGTTTCCAACAAATCAGCAAAATTCTCACCTTCACTTAAAGAAATATCAACGCCAACCAATGTTCCATTAAAATTCGGTAGATTATCCTTATAACTATAACGATCGTCAAACGGGTCAGCGTTAATCCGTGGGTGTTGCACACGCTTATCATACTTTAATAACTTGTATAAAGAATCTCCAGAGTAAATCACAAAATAGCTCCTCGTAATCCGCGCCAGTGATTTTACAATAAAGAGCCCAGCACCAGCATTTTGCTCCGTACCATCCGGTCGAGACGTAGTTCCGCTCACGCCGGGCATCAAAGCGAGGCGCAAAGCGCTTAAATCATTTGCCGGGTTATGATACCTGTTCAAACTCGCCTTAATCCCAATTCCTGTATCACAAATACCAATACTAATCTTGTTTTTCCGCTTATTATACTGAGCAGCCACAAAAGCGCCGTCTTTTGACATAGAATGCTCCAAGACATTTCGAACCAACTCGTAGAGTGCGTAGCGAATAGCCAAGGATTCTTCGCGTCCAAGATGCAATAATGGGATAATGTCTGATAGGAATTTGGTTTGATCTGCCTCCGTCTTAATATTCGTAATTGGAATATAACGACCTGATGGCTCTTTTTTATTAATATGAAACGGAGAATCCGTAGAAACAAAATTATACAGCCCCATAGCATCAAGATAAGCCCCCGAAGTAGCCAAATTTCCGTCTATTGTAGCATTCTGTTTACCCACAGTGCTCGCTAATGCTGCCGCCAACACCAAACCAGCAGGATTCGTGTTAATCCACCTATGATCCGTAAAAATTTCTAATTTTGACTCATCGGAAAAATCCAACTTCGATAAAAAATTATCAAAGTTCTGCAATGTACTATTATTGGTGAAGTAAATCTTCATAAGCTTATTTTATCGGTATAACGTATTTTTGTCAACATACGTTATACCGAGCATATATGGCATTTTTACCCGGTATAGCGTATTTAACCAGAAAATACGTTATACCGAGCATCATACTTCAATTTTTACATGGTTATCCATGGTATAATATCCTCATGAACATCGTCTTTCCAGAATTCAACAATCCTATCATTCAAGAAGCGCTAGCGCGTCACACAGAAATGCGCCAAACTGGTGAGCCAATCCCCGGCATCGCTGAACAAGGCGTCTCAGAAATCACTGCCCTCGCAGTCCCAGACCTTGTCACCGCCTGCGCTATGGTCAAATCCGGCCAAGCCGACACCATGATTGCTGGCATCGACTATTCTTCACGTGATGTAATTTTGGCTTGCAAAGAACACCTTGGCCTCTCTGGCCACACTTTCTCTGGACTCGCCGTCATGCAACGCGACCGCGAAATCTATCTGCTTGCCGATATGGCCGCCTGCAAACACCCCAGCAAAGACCAACTTGTAGAAATTATCCACCAAACTCACGCTTCCGCCAGCAAGCTCTTTGCTGAGCCCCCACGCGTTGCCCTACTTTCCTTTTCCACCTTCGGCAGCGGTGGCCGCGACGACACTATCGACCTAATGCAAACCGTTCGTCAAGAATTCCAAGATTCCGAAATTCTCCTTGACGGAGAAATGCAGCTTGACGCCGCCGTCAACCCCATCGTTGCTCAGAAAAAGTTCCCTGATTCTCCAGTTGCTGGTCACGCCAACGTCCTCATCGTTCCTGACCTCAATTCGGGCAACATTCTCTACAAAGCCTTCGAGCATATTGCCGGCTTTCATGTCGCCGGCCCCATCCTCCAGGGCTTCAATTTCCCAGTTTCCGATCTTTCTCGTGGCAGTTCTGTCGCCGATATCATCCTAACTATAGAAGTTATGGCAAAACTCGCCGCCTAAACCAAAGAAAAGAGCCCGGACAGAAATGTCCGGGCTACAGAGTTTTGTAACAAAACTATCACATTGTGCATCTTTAAAGCAAATCAGGCCCTCTAATCCGGGCTATGCCCATTTTGGCTCTTGCCCAAAGTTCCTGATCATTCGTGTTGCCACATTTGCCGCCTCGAGCGAACAATTTTCTCGCACTTATACGCATTGTCTTCTGGCGCAATCCCGCCATCACATTGGACAACAAAACCGCGCCCAATCGACATCGCTTAGTGCAAGCAAAAGCTATTGATCTCGCAACCGAGTTTGTGGCGATTATTGCCTTCCGTACCCTCATCGGTACCTCTCTTCCATGCGCAACTCTTTCGTACGCATCCAGTCAGATTGATTTGGCCTTGAAGACCAGCCCCTGCACATCTACGTTCCGCACCCAACGCAAACCCACAAGGGCTATATACGCTGACGCAATATGAAATTCCGCAAAACTCTTCCTCCTTTCAAAGAACAACTGCGAAGCCTAAACCTAGGCCCCTATACCAACGGTAACAGTAAAATGGTTTATCGATGCTCAATTGCAAAGGTCGCAACGTCCCGAGAAAATCTATCTCAGGTGAGCATAAAATCAATTTTACCAGACCACACTATATTTGTCAATAGTTTTCCTTAATTTTCCGAGATTGCTGTCCTGGGCGCGATGCTTAACGTGTAGGGATTAGTTGGCTCCACCCCAGAAACTATCTCAAAATATGCCGCCGCTCCCACCATTGCTGCATTATCTCCCGCAAACTTCAAGTCCGGAAAATAGACCTTAATTTTGCCCTGAAAAGCCTTTTGCAGGCTCTCTACGGCTTCTTGACGCAAAACCGCATTAGCACTCACCCCACCCGCAATCACAAGCGATTTAACCTCCTGGTGGCCTCTCAAAGCTATTTTAACCTTCTCCATCAGAATCTCACAAGCCGTTTCCTGAAACGACGCCGCAAAATCCGCTTTTTGTTGCTCTGTTAAATGATCTTTTAACTCATATGACGGTGTCGTGATTGGCAAACCGCACTCTGCCTGCACCGCCCTAAGTACCGCTGTCTTTAATCCTGAGAAAGAAAAGTCCAATCCATCCACCTGCGGGTGTGGCAACTTGTATTTTTTCGCATCGCCCTGCAACGCAGCTTTGGCAATCGAAGGCCCGCCCGGATATGGCAATCCCAAAATTTTTGCTACCTTGTCAAAACATTCCCCCACTGCATCATCGCGCGTTGTGCCGATAATCTCAAACTGATTGTGACCAGACATATAAATAATCTGCGTATGACCACCGCTGACTACTAGCGCCAATAGCGGGAATTCAGGCACACCTTCACGACAATTGTTCCTCAAGCCCGGAGCATTAGGTTCTGAGTCCGACTTCCTCGCGTCCGATTCTGAAGCCAGAATCTCCGGCTTTGCCGTCGCAAAAGTTCCGCGGACGTAACCGCGCTGACTTTTGCTAGATTCCGACTTCCTCATCGGGCTCGTCGCTATGGACTCGGAACCTAATGCTCCAGACTCAAAAGCTACTTGCCCCTGCGCTGGCGTCAATTTTAGCTGTTGGCATTCCGTGGAGGCAATTTCGGGTAACCTTTCGTCAGAGGAGCTTTCGCAGGTTACGACCGAGAACGCAGGGCGCGCGACACCCGCAACGGCGGGCTGGCGCGACGACCGGTCCTCTGAGGAAATGGTTGACCGAAATTGCTGCGATGAAAGCCAATTTGCATAAATATGGCTCTTCAAATGATGCACCGCATACAGCGGCTTATCCCACAAAATCGCTAGTACGCGCGCCGTCAACGTCCCAATCAACAGCGAACCGAGCAGCCCCGGCGTGTGTGTCACTGCAATAGCATCAATATCATCTTTTGTCAATTTAGCATCGTCCAAAGCCTTGTGCACTACCGGCAAAATCGCCTCCAAATGCGACCGTGCCGCCACCTCTGGAATCACTCCACCATAAGCCGCAAAAATATCCACCTGCGACACCACTACATTACTCAAAATCCGCGTACCGCTTTCTACCACGGCAGCCGCAGTCTCATCACACGAACTTTCAATTGCCAAAATCTTCATCTATCCCCACATTATAACATAAAATTTAAAAAATGCTCCTTCCACCATATTAGTTTCAGGAGCATTGCCTCAGTTACAAAAATTACCGTACCGCTGTTACCGTATCACACGAACAAATCCGAAACATACTAAAGGCATTATCTTTGCAAACATAGTTCACTTCCCAAACATAACGCTCCGTAGTTTCATGCCGTATCACCCATGTATACTCTTTAAGATTGTAGAAAATCCTCAGCGTTGTCAGCATTGTCGGTTGCTTGTTGGTTAATGCCGCAGGGAGCGCCCTCTCATCCTTGTATATCACTTCACCTTCTTCAAGCTGCCGCAAAAGCGAGCGCATATTGCCCTCCACCGGACTCTGTTCCGCTGTCGGACGATGGCGGCTTCTCTGATCCATTGCCGAATTCAGCTCGGTTACATTGCGAATCATACAGCCTTCATAGGAATAGCTCGGTACCACCTGATATCCCTGCCTTCTGTTTCCTGATCTGTTACTGCCGTGTTTTCTTGCCATTGCTTAACCTCCTAGGCATAGTATTCACTGCTTGCACTTTGCAAGCAGCACCAAACCCATGGGTTTCATAGGCTTAACGCTGCTAACAAAATACAATTTTGTAACTTTATCAATGTACTGTAGTCATAAAACTACCCATCTTTCCATTTTATCACAGATTTATTATTTTGTCAATAGTAAGTTCTGTGATACAACAAGGGGCCTGAACGAAAAATTATGCTTGCATAATTTTTCTGAAGCGACGCAATTATTTCTAGGCCGCAGGCCTATGATATAATCAGCTTATGAATCAGCATTTTTTGCAGTCTACTGCTTGGGAAAAATTTCAACAACTTGAAGGTCACTCAACTTTTCGCGTCAAAGGCAAAGACTTTTCCGCGCTAGCAATCCTGCAATCCACCCCTGTTGGCAACTATCTCTTTTGTCCTTACGGACCCACACTTGCCACAGATAATGTCAAAGCATTAAAGTCCGCCCTCACTGAGCTCAAGCAGCTCGCGCACGAACATCAAGCCTTTTTTGTCCGCATTGAACCAACCGCTAGTTCCCTGTCCGCTAACCAGCTCCAGGCTCTCGGGCTCAAAAAATCGCACGACATTGACCCGGCCCATACGTGGGTGCTTGATCTTACCATTCCCCAAGACGAGCTTCTTAAAAACATGCGCAAATCCAACGTTCAATATTGGCAAAGTAGCGCTAAAAAAGGTCTTACAATCCGCACCAGTCAAGATCCAGCCGATGTAGCAATTCTCTCCACACTACTCCGTGGTGTCGCCAATAAAGACCATTTTACACCTCAAGACGAGGCGCATCTCAAGCACCAAATCGAAGCCGGCTTTGCCACTCTGTATTTCGCCGAGTATCAGGGTCAAACTCTCGCCGCTTCCCTGGTGTATGATTTTAATGATACCAGATTTTATGCCCACGCTGCCACTAGCAATCAAGAACGCAAGCTAGCCGCCGGCACAGTTTTGCTCGTACAAATGATCCTGGACGCCAAAAATCGCGGTGCAAAATACTTTGACTTCTGGGGTATTACCACTTCTGAAGACCGGAATCACCCTTGGTATGGTTTTTCACAATATAAACGCTCCTTTGGCGGGCAACAAGTCGATTACGCCGGCACTTGGGATCTACCACTTAATTCCCTGCGCTACCGCGTCTACCAAGTTATTCGCCAACTTAACCGCGTCAAACGCAAAATCTTCAAATAATTCCCCTCCTTCATCAATAAAGTCTGCCAGCTGAATAAGCTGGCTTTTATTTAATTACTTCGTGCGCAGCGGGTACTTCCAGTTGCCTTACTATGCTGGAGTTTTCAGGAACGCTAGCCTCCATGCTGGCTACTGGTCATCACGGGCGGTTGATTACGCTTCTCCTACTTCAGCGACGGCATACCGCCTTGAAGTCCATACTGCAATCTATCCGTCCGGTGGTCCTAATAATCGCTGGTACGGTTTCCCCCTCCGCTGCCTTAGTACTGTATTAAGACTATGTAGAGATAAAACAAACATAAAAACTGCGACGCCATTCGTCACAGTCTCACCTTAATCGTCTAGAACCAGTCTACACCCCTTAGAGAGCAGCCTCATTTATTCCCTGCTGCCATATTCACACCAAAAAAGGCCCACCTTCAAATGCCCACCCTCGAATTAGATACCTCCACCTTGGTCCTCCATTCATACCCCAATTATAACATAAGTTTATAGCGCCCAAACAAAAAATGCCCACAACGGCACAAAAACACAAACAGAATGTGAAATACTTTGACATTATTTCACTATCATGACATAGGTTCAACCAACTCTCCCCGAATTTCCAGATACAGAAACAGGCAACACCTTAAATCCGAATCACCTGCCCAAATGCGAAAATTCGTTATCTCCATTATATTTCAACCATAACAAAATTGCAAGCACTTTTTTAAAACAGGGAATTACGCCATCTATACATATCTAATACAGTACTAAGGCAGCGGAGGGAGTAGCCAAAGTTGCGCTCCCACGGGCCATTTGAGGGGAGAACATCAACAGCCGTAACAGCAAAGTCATAAGCTCCTAACCTAGCAACATTGTCATAAGAAGTATCAGCAGCATATGACGACCACCAATAGCCATTGTTGTCAACACTCCTAAGATTACCATCATAGAGATAAATCCACCCGCTGCGCACGAAGTAATCCAGCCTCGTGCGCAGCGGCCGTATCGCTTTGACTGTTTCGGTGGGCACGTTAGGATATGCCAGTATTGCTGGCTACGACTGGTCGCCATACGGTACTGATACGCGACATGATGGCGCAACCATTCCTAGCGCTTACTACCTTGAATTCTATACTATTGGCACGAATCCGTCATCTGGCCCATACGGACGTTGGTATGGTTTCCCCCTCCGCTGCCTTAGTACTGTATTAGACATGGAGAAAATACCCAGCAGCCATCTGATAGTAGGGAATTATTAAATTAACAAACAATCTTGCCAAAACACCAAAATTAGCATAAATACTATTGACAATTTAAACAATCTGTGCTACAATGAAAGCATGGAGTAGCCATTAGGAATATCTCCATTGTACAATTTACCATGATTATCTCATACGATTCTCTGATTTGCAAACTTTGGTAGCCTTGGGCGTCGCTCCCCTCCAGTGACCCCAATGCTACCAAAGTAGCAAAAAAGTCCACGTGACGTTAAAAAGGAGATTGCTATGATGAACAAAGAAATGCTTGTGGAACTGAGAAAACTGGCTGAGGACGCCGAGATGCTGGGGTGCACGCTCCTACTGGAGCAGCGGGCCAACTTAATCGAATATACAGCGACCGGGAAGATTAAAGCCTCCCTCCTGTATGATTACAGTGACGCCGATTGCGCCGCCCAGATCCGGTCTCAGCTTGACCAGATTTCCAACAGTCTCCGTCAGGAGTGGGAACCGGAATTTCGGCGTGTAACCCCGGCGCTCCAGTCTTTAAGCTGGACCATGGAATTCTGCTGCACCGGCGTAGAAGTAACCGACGAGGATGGGGAAATCATTTGTTACCCGTACGGCGGAGAAGGCATTCAGTCGCTGAGCGACGATATCAGCGATTTTCTGCTGGCCAAGCATGCCGAAGCTTTTGAATCCAGTCATCCCGAGGACGATCAGAAACCCATCTATAACCAGGGAGGTAAGAGCGCAGGAACCCCCGATGTCGCCAAGAATGACACCGAGGAGTCTGAGCAGCCCGACCCGGCAGAACGCGTCTATCTGGCTATCGGTATGCATATTGTCGACCTTGACCGGGTGCTACGGGAATCTGATCAGAATCATTGCAGTAACCATCAGTGTCAGGGATGCAACAATCAGCATTGTCAGCAGGATCACCAGTTGATTGAATCCTTGTGGTATCATATCAACGAGGAGGAAAGACAAAAGCTGATGCAGTCATTGTCCCCGGAAAAACAGGCTGAACTTAAAAAATGCCTGAATCTCAAATAAAGCACTGCAAGCAATAAGCGCCATAACGCCAAACAAGAATAATCATGGAAAACTTCCTAATATTAGGAATGGGCCGACATATGTCGGCCCAACTTTCGTTCCTGACCCTACCAGTCTAGGCAATCACCTGAAGCTCACCCTTCAACCGCTCAATCAGGGCGGTTTTTTCAGCAATTCCATCCCGCGTTTGCTTTACCAGCGCTGCCGGCGCCTTCTGTACGTAATTTGGATTCATCATACGCATATTTAGTGCATCCAGCTCCCGCCCCACAGTCAAAATTCGCTGCTCCAGATTCTCGCGGTATTCCGCTACCACCTCTGATGGCACATCCAAATACACCTCATGATTTACCAGCGCCAGTCTCAATCCTCGCGGTTGACCTTCGCAACTAATCACGCTCGCTACGCCCGCCAGCTTCGCGACCAACAGCTGGTTATCATCCACCAAGCTATCATCGCCATACAGTAGCGTCCACTTTTTGCCTTTAGAGGCCCCTGAGAGCTCCGTTAAGACCCTTCTAGTCTCAGACACGACAACCATAAGGCTTTCAAAATTCTGAGCACTCACAGCGTCAAATTTGAGCCTTGTCGGCCATTTTTGCACCACCAACAAGCCTTCCGTCCAACTCAGACTTTGCCAAATCGCTTCGGTCACAAACGGCGCAAACGGGTGCAACATCTTCAAAATCATCTCAAGCGTCATCTTAAGCAATGGCACGTTCTTGTAAATCTTCTGGCTTTCAATAAACCAGTCCGCATACTTATCCCAAATCACACTATACAGCGTCTCAACCGCCTCTGAGAAACGATAATTTGCCATATCGTCCTCAATTTCGTCTTTGCAGGCAGTCAACTCGCGACAGATCCAATCCTCACCCATATTATCTGTGGAGTAGGGAAGCTCTGCGCCGGCCTGCACCGCTCCAGCATTTACGATCTCCGCTTCAGCTTCAGCCTGAATCATCTCGGCAGCCACCAAGGAACCACTATGGCTCTCATCCACCATGCCTTGGATAAAGCGCGAAATATTCCATAATTTATTGCACAAATTTCGCCCTGCCATCACCGAATTCTCGGAAAAAGCTTGATTCATGCCAGCGCTACGCCCCCGCAGAATCCCCAACCGGAACGCATCTGAGCCATATTTTGTCACCAAGTCCATCGGGTTAATCACATTCCCCTTAGACTTCGACATCTTTTGCCCATGCTCATCAAGTACTAAACCATGTAAATACACTTCGCGGAAGGGAACTTCACCCGTTACATACACCCCCATCATAATCATCCGCGCTACCCAAGCAAACAGGATATCCGCCCCAGTTTCCATCACATTCAACGGATAATATGGGTTTTCTTTGCCCGCCAGCCAGTTTGTACACACAATTGGCCAGTGTGAACTTGAGAACCACGTATCAAACGTATCCTCATCGCGGTAATAAGCCACCCCACCAACCTCAATCTTCTGCAAATTGGTCCGCGTGTCAAAAATCCACTCCGGCGCATTAGGCGCCTCAGTCTGCCGAAACGCCGGAATCGGAATCCCCCACGGAATTTGCCGACTAATATTCCAATCCTTCAACCCTTCCAGATAATTAATCAGAACTTTCTTCTTATTGGCTGGATGGAATTTAATTTCGCCAGCTTCTAGATGTTCAATCGCTGCCTTTGCCAAACGCTTTACATCGATAAACCATTGTGCCTTCAGCATTGGCTCAATCACCGTGCCACACTTGTAACAGTGTGCCACTGCATGGGTAATTTTCTTTTCACCACGCAACAAACCTTGTGCTTCCAAATCCTGCAACACCTTCTTGCGACATTCTTCCGTGGTGAGACCAGCATATTCTGCCCCCGCCGCCTCCGTCATGCGACCATCTTCGCCAATTACCTGAATTCGCTCCAAATTATGTCGCTCGCCCACCTCAAAATCATCAAAATCGTGCGCCGGCGTAATCTTGACCGCACCAGTGCCGTATTGCATATCCGCATGCTCGTCTGCCACAATCGGAATCAACCGATCCGTCAACGGCAACTTGACCAAACCGCCAATCATATCTTGATAGCGTTCGTCTGCTGGATTCACCGCCACTGCTGTATCGCCAAAAATCGTCTCTGGGCGGGTGGTCGAAACAATAATCTCCCGATGTGTAAAATCCGATGCACTATCAATCATATCTTCTGGCACACTTGCCAACCGATAGGCAATTTCCCAAAGTTTACCCTCCTCGTCCTTGTGTTCCACCTCAATATCTGCAAAGGCCGTCTGATGTTTGGGGCAAAAGTTCACTAGCTTCTCGCCACGATAAATCAGGCCATCATTCCACATCTTTTCAAAGGTCTGATACACCCGACTTACTACATTCTCATCCAAAGTAAACGTCAAATCCGGCCAAGCACAACTCGCCCCAAGTGCTCTCAGCTGTAGCTCCATGTTACCACGTTGCTCCTGCACAAACTTCCACACCTGCGCATATAACTCATCCCGCGAATATTCAAACCGCGTGTGGCCTTCCTTCTCCAACGCACGCTCATACACTACCCAAGTCTCAAACCCCGCATGATCCGCTCCTGGAATATACCAAGTACTCTTGCCACGAAGACGATAATATCGCGCTAGGGAATCTTCGATTGCAATCGTCAAGCCATGACCGATGTGCAAATTGCCATTCGCGTTGGGCGGTGGCATCACAATCGAATAACAATCTTGCGTCTCCGCCTCATAAGATTCCGCCACAATCTTGCGCGGCTGGAAAACTCCAGTTTTTTCCCATTCCGCATAAATCTGCGGCTCGAACTCTCCCGGTTCGTAACTTTTCGTGAACTTCATACCTTATATTATAGCACAGTACTAAATGTCTCTCTAATAAACGATATTTCTTGTGCTAATCCTTGACATTTTTAGTGATGTGTGCTACACTGATAGTAAGAGTGTAAATACACGGCCGTTCTTGCAGACGACCATCTTCTATCAAAACAAAAATCAAAAGGATAATATAAAAATATGTCAGAAACTTTTAAACCCGTTCCTAACGAAACCGCCACCGATCGTAACCCTTGGGATGAGCTCAGCCCAGAATCCAGCGCCGCAGATAATCCATTTGAAACCAATCCCAACGACAGCGTTGATATCACCGGCGAATATGATGATTCGAAGGCTCAAGAGATTGAACAAACGCTTGAGCCTACTCTAGACTAGAAACCGCATCAAACTCAAAAGGCAATTCCAATAGTCTTCCTGATAATGTAATTCAATAACCCTAAAACTTATTCCGAGAGCTGCAACTTTACCTGCAGAGCCCGAAACTCTTCCTCAGTTGGCTTCATGTAACGCTCACCTGCCCAATTTTCGTTGACCGGCAAAATATGTACGTGCGCATGGGGAACATCAATCCCCACCACCTTAATCTGCATCCGCTCGCCTAACACTTCTTCCATATGTTTGGCGAGCTTTTTTACTGTAGCCATCACTGCCTGATAGTCGCCATCAGGCAAGTCGTAGACTTTGTCCACTTCTAGCTTTGGCACCACCAAAGTATGCCCCTCCGCCTCAGGCGCAATATCCAGAAAAGCCATCGTCTTCTCATCTTCATAAATCTTGTAGCAGGGAATCTCGCCCTGAATAATCTTGGTAAATACACTGCTCATTCTTGTACTCTCCTTAAATATTCTTGTATCAGTGGAATATTGCTCAAATAGTTGCTCCACATGCACTGGCGTGCCCCTTTAGTGTCATTGCGATCGCCATAAATCCCCGCCTGGCTGGTATGCTCATAAAGTGGTGTCATAAAATCACCTAGCGCAATCCAGTCGCGCCGAATTCCCATCGACGTCATCGGAGAAATCGCTTCTACCTGCCCCACCCAAGCTCGGTTCTTACTATCCCGGCAGAACAACCAATTATACTGACCATCATACGATTTAAAACCATCTACCACCACTCGCCCCGCATCGGCCGTCTCAATCTCAAAGCGTATCGTGTGTGTCTCAAAATTTGGCGAACGATTGTAATCAATGCTCAAAGTGTACGGCGCCTTTTTCTGATTGGAACCATGAATGTCAAAATCGTGATTCACCGGCTCCGCTGACACTTCTTGATAGTAATCACCCCGCATCCGACCATAACTCCACTGCATCTGATAATCCTGCCGCGTATCGTAAGCAAATGCCGTTCCCGCCGCCAAAAATTCGGAATCCGTCGTGCTTGGCAATACGCGTACGCCACGTATCGCTTCAATTTGCGCCAAAACTGCCTGCACCTCCATCGGCACCGTCACCGACTCTTCGCCATAACCAATACAATAAAAATCAATCTTGCCATCAGCTCGCCGCGTATAATCTGGCAAATAACGCCAAAAACCTTGCGCATTAGTGCGATAATAGGTTCGAATCTTAACGCCATCATAAGCCGGAATGTAAGCCATCACCGCTGCCCGGCCAGCGGGTAACTGAAAAATATCCGACAAACAAATTTCCATGCCATCCACTCGCAGAGTAAACAGCGGCACCAGTTTTGCCAAAGTCAACGCGTGCGTGCTCAAATGTCGCTCCAGCCCACCACCTTGCCACGGATCACCATCAATTACAGCTCTTCCCATCAGCTCAGCACTTCGCTCTGAAGTTAACACATCAAACTGCGCCTCTGTTGGCTGTGCCTGGGTCGTTTCTACGATTGGCATCAACTTACGCGCCTCATGGCGCAACAGCTCAAACTGCCGAAAATACTCCAACCGCACACCATATAGCGTAGCTTCTAGCTCATTCATTGAACGTACATAAGCCTTATAAACTTGCTCTTTGGCTCGTGGCCGGATTCCTTCCAAAAAATGACGCCGGAGGCGCAAAAAACCTACTGGAGTACGATAATCATCACCATCATCTTGCACTACAGTCAAAATCTTAGGCAAAACTGACTTATCGACTGCCTTCCAATTTGCCAGGTTATACCCCGCTGCCACTGCCAGAATCTGGGTTTGGCGCGGGTCCGCCGCAATCTGTTCAAACATCTTACCAAAATCTGGCGTAGCATCCTTGGGAGTATCACAAACCAACAAAAGAAAGTTGCTTTCATCTCGCGCCGTTATCTTGCCGTCAGCCAAACGCTGCAAAAACGCCTCCCGCTCCGCACGCGTCACTTGAGGATCATCCGTCTCAATTGCTGCCCGTCGCAGCTCATTGGCTCGCACACGTTTAAGTTCTTTGAGTGCACGCGAATCCATCCCCACGATTTCTTCCGGCGTCACTTCAACCTTAGTGTCTGCGCTGAAAAAACTAATAATCCGATTCTGCTGAATTTCGGCCTGCGCTTTGTCTTGCGCCGCCTTTTGCTCAGCTTCCTCTACTGCTGGATCTGGCTTCCAGGGAAGCACCTTGGCGTCTAGTATTTCGTCGGGTTGCGAAGCTTTGGGTTTTTGCCCCTGTTCCACCTTCTTCCGCTGGCCCTTCATGCCATCTATGCTACGCGTCGCTGGTTTCTCTGACTTTGACCTCCCAAACATAACTTAATTATATCACATTACACCCTTATTCCAATATGCAACGCTAAACCACCCCTGAATAAATCCAGGAGTGGTTCGCAAATTTTTATATTGTTACTCTACTTGTCATCCCAAAGGATATAAACATTCTGCACGTTATTTCCAGCTGTATTGGTTTTGCAATCGTAATCGCGCTTGCCATATGACTTATAATCTGTATCACCACCCGTCGGTTGCACATCATAAAGGTAAATATATGGAGCCTCATTGTCATCTTTATCTACACCTTTTCTAATTGCATCCAAATCAGTCCACTTGTATTCTACCGTGATACCTTTAGCCTTCATTTTTGACTCTGCGGCTTTGTTACAGGCCTCCAAGGCTTTTGCATAAGCTTCCTTCTCTTCCTTCAAATTAGCATAATACTCTGGATAAGTACTTTCGGTACGCAAATCCTCATCAAACATCAATGGCAAAAACTTAATCGCGCACAGAACTACGATAATCCCCGCAATAATTCCACCGCCGATTAGCAAAACCTTTTTGCTAATCTTGGGAGCTTTCAAGCCTGGCACGGTGAGCTTAGACTTGCTCAAACTTACAATTACATCACTTTTATCCTTAAAAACCTCCACTTGATCCCCAATTTTTGGATTTGAAAAAGTTAAAGCCGCAATCGGAACCGTGATAATCTTACCATTATCGTCGCCAATTTTGACCACTTTACCGCTAATATTGATAATCTTAGACATGCGTCTTCTCCCTTATAGTTTATGAACACTGCCCTATCAAAAAGGACACCGCAACGGTGTCTTAAGTCGTTTATCCGCAGCAAGTAATGCTTACTGTTTCGCGCGGTGCCCTATAATGAGCATTACGCAAAACCACGCGGTCATCGCCACGAATTAACAACTTAAGACATTCTTATTATAACATGTTATGAAGCTAAACAAAAAATATCATCAAAAAACGGCTCCGAAGAGACCGATTTTTGACATTTTCACTAAATCATGGTATGCCCGACTGGATTCGAACCAACGACCTTTTGCTCCGCAAGCAAACGCTCTATCCAACTGAGCTACGGGCACATGTGTGGATATTTCAAACGAAAAATCGCTCTCACTATCCACCCGAAATGAAAATGAACATCGCGCTAAGCGCAACACTTATATTGTATCACATTTACAACTTTATGAACAGAGAAAATCCAGAATTTTTAAAAATTGTCTATCACCTCTGTTATACTCCTCATGCTATCTATAATTTTACTTGACACTGCAGATTTTGTGCTACAATAAAGGTATTATGGAAGGTAATACGAAATCCCCAGCTAACCGCAAGCGCTTCAATTTAGCGCGCACCAAAGTCAAACTTCTTGCTGCCTACTACGGCCACCCCGCTCGTGACCTTCGCTTGGTTTGCATTACTGGTTCAACTGGCAAAACTACAGTAGCGCACTACGTACACGAAATTTTACGTGCCGCCAGCCAGCCTGTCGCCATTCTTGCCTCCGAAAACGAAATCAAACCTACTGTGCTGCACAAGTTCCTCAACGACGCTTGGAAAGCCAAAGCTACTTATGCCGTTATTACCGCTCCAGCTGCTGCTCTTAGTGCTGACACTTTTTTTGGCCTACCAGTCTACGTAGCTGCACTCACAGATTTTGTCCCATCTGGCCTTAATGACCCAAATGTACAAGATTTTCTCAACGCCGAGTCAACACTCTTTCGCATGAACCCCGAAGCCGTCGTACTCAACCGCGACGACGCCCACTACCCAGATTTTGCTGGTTTTCGTGGTACATCTGAGACCATTACCTATGGTGCGTCATCTGACTCCGATCTACGAATTGAACAATCCAAACTCTACCGCAAGGGCACCGAAGCAAGTCTCGCTATCGGCAATCAGAACTTCACCGTCGCCAGCTTCCTCACAGGCGAACCCACCGTCTCTTACATGGCCTGCGCCGCTGCCATCGCCACCGCCCTCAACATCGCTCCAGGCACCATTGCCGAAGGTATCGCTAATTACGAACCAGAAGCTCAAAAGTAATTATCTCACTCACACTCTGATATAATAGATACAGGGATCAGGGAGAACATTACGAAAGGAGGGGTAAAATGGTTATTTGTAGTGATTTTGATGGTACGCTAAATTCGTCCACGGACCCATTGGTTCTCTCAACCAATCTTCTGGCCGTACGTAAGTGGCGCGAGGCAGGTCATGCCTTTGTATTGGTAACCGGTCGCAATCATGCCATCATTAGTTCCATCTTACCGGACTGGCAAAAATATATCGATTATCTCATTATGGACAATGGCGGATCAACATTTTCCAATCAGGATCAACTCATCCATGTCTACAAACTAGAGTACAGCCTAATTTACGCTATTCGATCTTTAGTTTGCAACCGCGCCATATCCATCAGCTACAGTCCCGAAAGATGCAACATTGATTTGATGGTTGGAGAAACTGCCATCAAATTACGGCTCTATTTTCGTACCGAAGAACTGCTCAAACGCTGCCACGCTCAGATTGAAGCCCAAAATTGGCCAATTAAAGTCTTACCTTGGCTCAAACCCGGGTTTAGCAAGTTGCCCGACGGTACGGACCCAAACCGATTCTATGGTTTTCTTGATATCGTGCATAAGGATAGCGGCAAAGAATGCGCCATCCAAAGACTCGTCAACATAAAATATCCACAAAGTGATATTATTACAATTGGCGACGACTACAACGATATCGCTATGCTCTCACGTTTTCGTGGATTTGCCATCAACGGTAGTCCCAATGAAGTTATCGCTGCGGCCAAGGGGCGCACTATCACCAGTGTCGCCAATCTCATCTACCAGCACCTCTAAGAATAGCCCTCAGCCCTGCTGGGGGATTATTTCTGCAAAATTTCCTCCGCAACCTTGATATCCTCAAAATCGTGCGGCCCATCTGCTCGCAAAATCGTCTTTTCATGACCCTTACCCAAAATCAATACAATATCATCCGGCTCTGCCAAACCAATTGCCTTTTCTATTGCCTTTCGCCGATCCAGTTCCACAAACAAATCTTGATCCAACTTTTTACCAGATTTCTCCGCACCTCGCACAAACATTTCGGCAATCTCAGTTGGGTTTTCATCACGCGAATCGTCCTCCGTAATAATCACAATATCACTCTCACGCCCCAAAATCTCTCCACGTGGCTCACGCGTGCCATGATCACGCCGACCAGCCCCACCATGCACACTAATAATCTTGCCCTTGTGCTCACCGATGCTATCAAAAACTTTTTGCAATGCATCCGGCTGGTGCGCGTAATCCACTATCACCTCAAACTTTTGCCCTGCTCGCACCCGCGTCATCCGACCCTCTACGGCTTCTAGACTATAAATTCCATCTTCAATCTGCTTGTTTGTTAGGCCCAGTTTCTTACCCACGCCTACAGCTGCCAGGGAATTGTAAATATTAAATTTACCCGGAATCTGTGTCTTCACTTTTATATCACCACACGAATATTTTACTCCATCCGCGCTCAATTTCACCTCTTTTGCCCGCAAATCGCCGTTTTTTATACCATATGTGATATATTCTGATACAGATTCTTCAAAATATTTAGCGTTCTCATCATCGGCGTTTATCACCCCAAATTTGGCTTTCTTAAACAATTTTTGCTTTGCCATGCGATATTTTGCAAACGTTTTATGGTAATCCAGATGCTCCGGCGAGATATTGGTAAACACCGCAATCTCAATCGGCACCCCCAGCACCCGAAACTGGCTCAAAGCATGTGACGTCACCTCAAACACGAGAAATTCCGCCTTAGCGTCAGCCACCGCCCGCATTCGCTCGTTCAAAACCCCCACTCGTTCTGTGGTCATATGCTCATACTGCGGATTCAGCGTCTGCCCATCCGCACTCCACCCTACAGTCGTCAGCAGACCGGCCTTGCGCCCTGCTTGATTCAGCATCTTCCAAATCATAAAACAAGTTGTAGTCTTGCCATTCGTCCCCGTCACCGCAATCACGCGTAATTTCTTGGCTGGCCAATCGTATTTCAAGCCCGCCCTTAGCGCCTGTGCCCAGTGCAACGGCTTTACTAGGGAATTATATCCCGGTATTTTCTCCACAGAACTCTTCAAACTCATATCTTATATTATAGCACGCTACACCAGCAACTTCGCCGTGCCCGACTTTTTTATTTTTAGCACTCCACTATTGACAGTGCCAAAAGGACGCGCTATCATAGAATTACGGAAGGAGTTAATATGCAACTAAAACCATTACAATCCCATATCGTCGCGCTCAAAGAAGAGCCTATGGAAATGACTAAATCTGGTATTTTACTTGGCGCCGCCAAAGAGGCCCCGGCCTATGCCGTGGTCGAATCGGTTGGTCCCGAGGTTAAAACCGTCAAGAAGGGCGATAAGATTGTTTACAAAAATTATTCTACTACCGACATCAAGCTTGACGACAAAGATTACATCATCGTCAAAGAAGAAGACGTTCTAGCAACATTATAAGGAGTATTATGGCTAAGAAAATTTTCTACACATCCGAAGCTCGCGAGAAAGTCCTCGCTGGAGCCAAACAACTTTACGACGCCGTCAAGGTCACTTTTGGTCCTAAAGGTCAAAACGTCGTCATCGAGAAATCCTATGGCGGCCCGACCATCACTCATGACGGTGTTACCGTCGCTGAAGCCGTTGATCTCGGCAGCACCGAAGAAAACCTCGGCGAACAAATTGGCGCCAAACTTATCAAATCTGCTGCACAAAAGTTAAACAAAGTTGCTGGCGATGGCACTACCACCGTCACCGTGCTCACTTACAACATTCTTGCTGAAGCTAACAAATTGATCGCCGCTGGCGTCAATCCAATGGAGCTCCGCAAGGGAATCGAAGAAGCTGGGGCTGAAATTATCAAAGGTATCGAAAAATCCGCTGAGCAAATTGAAGGACATGATAGCAAAGTTGCCGAAGTCGCTTCAATCTCTGCTGGCGACAAAGAAATCGGCCAACTTATTGCCGACGTCATCAGCAAAATTGGCAAAGACGGCGTGGTTACTGTCGAGCAAGGCCAAGGCCTCGAAATGGAGCAGGAAATCGTTGAAGGTTTCACCTATGACAAAGGCTATTCTTCGCCGTTCTTCGTGACCGATACTAATCGCCAGGAAGCCATATTTGACAAGCCACTTATCTTAATTACCGATAAGAAGATTTCTAGCGCACAGGAACTCTTGCCATTGCTTGAACAATGTGCCCAAGCGGGACGCAAAGACCTCGTAATCATTGCTGAAGAAGTCGAAGGTGAAGCCCTCTCTGTACTCGTACTCAACAAGCTCAAAGGCGTCTTTAACACTCTCGTGCTCAAAGCCCCATCCTTTGGCGATCGCCGCAAAGAAATCATGGAAGACATTGCCATCCTCACTGATGCCACTGTCGTTTCTACTGACAAGGGCATGAAACTTGAAGAAGTCGGCATGGAAGTTTTGGGTACTTGCGGTAAAGTCATCGCTACCAAAGATGAAACTACTATTATTAAGGGCGCTGGCAACCAAGCCGCCGTCAAAGAACGCATCGATTTAATTCAATCTCAAGCCAAAATCGAGAAATCCGACTACGCCCGCGAAGAGCTGGAAAAGCGTGCCGCCGCCTTACTCGGCAAAGTCGCCGTCATCAAAGTCGGTGGTGCTTCCGAAGCCGAAATCGACGAGAAGAAATTCCGCGTCGACGACGCCGTAGCCGCTACCAAAGCTGCACTAGCCGAGGGCATCGTCACCGGTGGTGGCGTTACCCTGGTAAATCTCGCCGCCAACCTCAAAGCCGACAGCGAAGGTGCTAGAATCGTCAAAAAAGCTCTCCAGGCACCATTTATTCACATCATGGAAAACGCCGGACTCAATAGTCAAGCTCTCTTGGCCGAAGTCGAGAAAGCTAAGCCTGGATTTGGTGTTAACGTTATGGCTCCAGAACAGGGAATCGTGGATCTCAAGAAAGCTGGTGTCATCGACCCAGCCAAGGTCACCAAAGAAGCCGTCCAAAGCGCAACCAGCATTGCTGCTACCGCCATCACTATGGGCGCTCTCATTGTAGACATTCCTGAGAAGCAGGCTCCAGCCGCCCCAGACATGGGTGGGATGTACTAAAGATTAGCCCTCTCTGGCTTCTAGCGACCTCTTCAAAGGGGTCGCTTTTATTGACACAATAATCATTCTATGGTACAATTACACAAGTACCTTAATTTTTGATAGTATCAGGGAGGAAACCTTATGAAATTCTTCACCAAACACCCCCACATCAAGCATTTCTGTCAAATTGCTATCACCATGGCATATGTTATCCTGATTGCCAGAGGTTGCAGCCACGCTATCGACAGTTACATTCAGTCACCTACAGAAGTCTCAGCGATTGCGCACTGGGTCATGACAGCCTTTAAAATGCCCAGCATCCCCAATGCCATTGGCGCAATCTTTACTATCGGAGGGATCATGCTCTATATCCTTGGCGTACTCGTCTGCCAGGCCATTGCCAACCCGCAAGGGGATAATCTCAAGGATGACCTAAACTCTGTTCTCAAAGACTTGAAAGAAATCTAACTATCAATGCACATTTCCACACAAAAACTGCCCCAGAATTATCCGGAGCAGTTTTCTCTTTTTTGAATCTAGAGTGACATTTCGTCAATGCTATTGATGAGGTAAAGCAGAGAATCTGCACGCACCTTATCGTCACGAATCTGACGAGCAGCTTCATAAGCTGGAGCAATCACTGCTTTATCGCGCATAGTGTTGAGCATTTCCTGATACAACAAGAAGCGTTTCTCTGGCTCAACTTCAACACGATCCATGATTGGGAACAATTCTTTGAGCGCAGCTTCCTTGACTTTGGAAATATCTGCACCATAGCTCATTGGGCGACCAAAACTACCGCCCATAGACGGCATGCTTGGCATCGCCATAGTTGGTGCCGGAGCTGGACTCGGCGCTGGCATATTTGGCAATTTCATCGTGTTGGCTGGAGCTGGTGCTGGAGGCATCATGCTAGCCGGCTGACTTGGTGCGGGGCCCTGTGCTGGCTTTGGAGCACCACCCTGCTGACCACCCTTCTGGGTGATTTCGTCGATTGCGCGCTGCAAATCGTTATCTTTACGGTTTTGGTTCATATTTACCCACCTTTTATTAAATTAACATAACGTATATTACTTATTATAGCACAACTATTTTCAAATGCGCAAGAACTTTATGAGTTTATCTAACATATCTAGCTTCACTTCTTCCATTGGCAACCGTGCGCCAAAGGCGTCTACAATTGCCTCGCCCTTCATTTCAGGGAAATACACCGTCACTCGCGGAGAGAATCGCTTACGCGGCGTCAAAACAATCGCAAAATGATTGCCTTCATGCAAAATCCCAAACGCCTTAAACTCATCATAATTATACAGATAATCGCCCTCGCTCAGACCTTTGTCACTCAAAGTATAGCGCAAAATCCGTGGCGGACGCATTGCATAAACCATCAACGCTACTACGCTTAAAATAATCACCGCCAAAAATGTCCATGCTTGCAACCAAATCGCCAAAGCCGAGAACATCAAACCCACCGCAATCAATCCAACGTACCACCAAGTGTTTTTCTCGCGTACTACGTACTCTTCTGCTTCCCAAGTAATTGCATTCGATTTTGCCATAACCATATTATACCACAGTTCCATCAAGTTTTTGATGACAGTTTGGGCAAGTTTTCTCTGCGTGCAGCTTATTCTTTTGCTCAATCATATAATCCGTAATCTTTGTTTCAATCTCTATCAACGCCGGCTTAGAAATATTTGATAGAGTGATAAATTCTTTCACCGTATCAATGTAAACCTTACCCCAAACTAGCCCCGTCGACACCTTGAGGTCGTTAAATAGATCCGGCGTGATTGAAACTAAAAAGTACCCCATCACCACGCGTTTACTACCAATCAAAATCCGCTTATTCGTGAGTGCCACCACCGCACTACCAAAGAAATCAAACATGCTATCATTCTTCTGCGCAATAAAAGCATATAGCACTTCTTCGCCTGGGTTTAGATGTCGCTCCACTACGCTCGCATTCTTCTTGTAACGCCATCCCACCGTCAAAGGATATTTATGTTTAAACGTCGCCACCTGTTCATAAATCGTTGCCATATCTTGCCCCTGATTATTTATCCAAATTATATCATAAGTCGTCAAAAGTTCAACTACAGTCGATTATTTTGCGAAAATTCGATTGGTAATTTGCTCTGTCGTGCAGATGTGCTATAATGTATCTATACGGAGGGTTACCCAAGTGGCTGAAGGGGACGGTTTGCTAAATCGTTAGTCTGGGGAAACCTGGAGCGGGAGTTCGAATCTCCCACCCTCCGCCAGTCTTCGACGCAAGCGTCTCGACGCGTGTGACGAAGACTGTTTTTAGTAGTGGGAGATAGGACTCCCGCGGAGCGGGAGGGCGTCACGCGGGAGTGGCTGTAGGACAAAAAGAAAATTTATTTTCTTTTTGGACGGTACGACCGCGGTATGACTCGCGAAAGCGAGTCATCATCTCCCACATCTCATCATGTCTAATACAGTACTAAGGCAGCGGAGGGGGAAACCATTATAACGATAAGTGGGCCCAGCTGATGGGTAAGCACCATTGTTATTAAGACTGAGATGATAAGCCATAGTTGAGATATTTGGCGTATCGCTATCTGCTCGTGATGACCACCAATATCCAACCGAGCCAGGATTCCAGAGTGCGCCATTAATTGGAGGAAGAGTCCCGCTGCGCACGATCAAACTAGTAACGGCGTTACTAGTTCAACTTAATTTTACCTCTATTAAGTTTAGCTATTTTTGATCGATAAACAACTCTTCGTGCGCAGCGGTGATATTAATTTTTCTATGGCTAATGGCACTTTTTATCTTGCCGGTGCTTATGGTATTTATTGGTCATCTCGAGGCGCAGATCATGCCTCGTCTACTATTTCTACAGCTTTATATTTCGAATTTTATTCCAAAGTCAGTCCGTCTACCGGCCCGTACGCCCGTTGGATCGCTTTCCCCCTCCGCTGCCTTAGTACTGTATTAGGACATGAAGAGATTATTTAATCTCTACCCACTGCTCCAACCATTCTTTCAGCCCTGCCGCAGTCTTATAATACGGCAAATCTTCATCCGCTTCAGCATCCAAAAAGTCTACCACGTCACCCTCACGAATAATCGCCACTGATGGCAAATACTTTATCCTTCTGGCCAAATCCGTCTGCGCAAACTCATCCTCCACCATACTATACAATCGCAGGCTTTCATCATGCGCCAGTTGCTTAGCTGAATTAGTAATCGGAAATTCCGCCGGGCACACCACCATATGTAGTACCACCACAAAGTTTTTCCGCTCCGCTACCATCGTATTGTATTCCTGAGCCGTAATTTCTTTCAGCTCTCCCTGACCGTCCACCATATCCGACAACCGGAACCGCTCCACTGCCTCTGGCGCTGGTAAATCGTCATCATTATGCATTGTCAACCAAAGTACCGCTCCAGCCGCCACTGTCACCAGTAATACCGCAACCGCTACAACTATGAAAGTTCTTCGCTTTTTCATAATCGGTGCAACAACTCAAATCTTATGTCATGATAAGGAACCTCCCAATACCGGAACTCCTCCCCATCACGTACTTTTACATTATGAGCACCGTCGTAATACCAATACCCACCCACATTGTAAATCTGATCGGCATCCCAACCTAACGCCACTAGCATTTGCTTAGTCATACCCGCATAGCCACCACCGCCGCACATCAAGAAAATCTTCTTATTTTTTGGGAACAAATACTCCAAAATCTCCATCGATTCTGCGTAATTCGCCGTAAACTTACCGTCCTTTTGCGTAAACAACGTTGTCCCAGTGTAACTCTCGCCCACCGCCTCTGGCAAACCTTCCACATTCACTAATAATGGATAGGGAACCACTTCAAAACCTTCCACATAGCCCGACAGATAGGAATCGCCACCAATCGCCTCGTAGTTTGCGTCATCCACCAACATCCGCATATCACGATATATTGCATCGTCTCGACCCAAGTATTGATCGATATTGGTTTCATTAATATTTTTATCAATCCCCATCTCTCCCCGTAATCCACCAGCCAACTCCGGCTTAAGTAAATCCACCAAGGGCACATCCTGTGGGCGCGCTTCCCGATCTTCAACCATACCAATAATGCCACAAGTAATAATACCTGCGACCCCCAAGATCAAAACTAACCCTGTGATAATTAGTCCTTTTTTCTTCATTTTTCACCTCACTTAATTCTCTTCATTATACCCTAAACTTTTAAAGTATGCTATAATAAAGAAAATTGAGAGTGCGTTTACACGCGAAAATAATTTAATTGCGAGAAATTATGAAGAAGATCACCAAAAATATTCTACAAGTTATCACTGGTATTTGTGCCATGCTCACTTTGTGTGCCGGCAAGGCTATGGCTCTCACCGTCCAAGAAGGTGCCGAAGCTGCCCGTGCTGATGGCATGCCTGAGAACCTCGTTGGCCCAGACGGCGTCTTTACCCAAGTTACCAATACTGTATTATACGTCGTTGGCGCCATCTCTGTTATCATGCTCGTTTGGGGTGGTTTTCGTTATATTATTTCTGGCGGTGACAGCAAAAAAGTCACTGACGCCAAAAACACCATCCTCTATGCCATCCTTGGTCTAGTTATCGCTTTCTTTGCTTATGCAATTGTCAACTTCGTCCTTAATACTATCAGCCCAGCTCCAGCCCAAAACGCCGAAAACGCCGCCCTTCTGCTTAGCCTCTTCGCCTAAAACAAACCCCTAGATACTCCTTCCGCCAGCTAGCTGGCGGAATTTTGTTTGTCTCTACCTGCCATCACTACCACACCCAAGACGCACTTTGCTCCAGCCAGACGCATCGTTTCTGCCGCTGCCAACATACTCGCGCCTGTCGTCCACACATCATCCAACAATAAATATGTCACCTCACTATCCGGCGTTATCGATACTACATAGGCCTTCTTGGCTTGTTCTTGGCGCACTGCAGCCTTAGTACCCACCTGCACCGTATCCGCCGCGCGTAACAACATTTGTTGACACTTCCAACCGCGCTTTTTAGCCAACTTCTTCGCCAAAACCAAAGTATGATCCACCCCGCGCTCACGCACATGCCTCCCTATCGTCGGCAAGGGAACTACCACAACGTTTCGAGGCAACTCAGGGATCGCCTGCTGCAAAATTTCCACCAATACCCCACTTACTGCCCGCACCGATTGATATTTAAAGTCCTTCACCAACTTCGCCAACACTCCTTCTCGCCAACCGCACACAAACAACGCATCCAAGGATAACCCACAATCTTTACACCGGTAATCCCGCCACGCCGCACCATTTTTCTTTGTATCTGCAAGCACTTGTTGGCAAAGTGGACAAACCCGCAATGGCAATTCTGGCAGGTCATTTTTACAACACTCACACAAAACCGCTCCCAAGCGCCCACAACCCCTACAGGTGTGGGGGCAAAGTAGGTCCAACAACCCACTTCTTGTTGTGTTTTTTACAACGAATTTCATAATTAGTATTGATTTTACACCAAAAAGCCCTTATAATAAAGCATAACAATATATAACGGAGGTAATTCAAGCAATGGCTCGTACTAATAGTGACGACATGCTGATGGAAGAAGAACTAGCAGAATTGTTCCAGAGTAGTGGTCCAGAAACTTCAACGATTGTTGACTCGTCTGACAAATCTGCCCTCGACGTTGAACCATCAGACGGGGGAGATGATGGGTGGGATAATACTGACGATTTTCCAGGACAGCTCGCAGTAGATGTCTACGAAACCGCAGACAAACTAGTAGTTAAGGCACGCACAGCCGGCATTTCTAAGTCCGACCTAAACGTGACGATTTCTGACAACATCCTCACCATTTCCGGTATTCTTAGCGGCGGCGAAGATGAAAACACCACTGCTTGGCACATTCAGGAATGTTACTGGGGTGAATTCTCCCGTACCATCGCCCTCCCAGTGCAAGTCAAAGAGGAAGAGGGAACCGTCAAAGCCGAGCTTAAAGACGGTGTTCTCACCATCACCTTCGAAAAAGAGAAAGTTGAAGCTCCAATCAAAATCGCTATTCAATAATCTCTTTCAATCTACTCACACACTAGAAATCGCTCCTGATGGAGCGATTTCTAGTACTGCCTATAATCCCATTACCCCACCATCAAAAAACACCCTACAGGGTGTTTTTTGAGTGATCTTAATCGTCACCGCTCTCTGAACTCGAACTACTAGAGCTCGAAGAGGAAGAACCAGAACTGGCACCACCGCCACTAAAGATTGCCTTGGTGACAAAGTTTACAATGGCAAAAGCTAACAACGAGATAACTAGACCCACCACGCCATAAATAATAGTATTACGCGCACGTGTCGTCTTGGCAGCCTCGCCAGTCGATGTGACAAAGAGAATTGCGCCCACCACAATCACAGCCACTGCAATCACGCTCACTACGCCTACTACGACGTTAATGATGACCATCGCCCGCTCCATCAAAGTCTTATCTGTGCCAGGAGCATTCGTTGGGATATTACATTCTGCCAAACTGTTAGTGTACGTATCATTCAATGATCCTTCCGGACAATCTGCCGCGTACGCACTACTGCTCAGCAGGGAAACTCCCGTCAAACCACCTAGCACCAGCGCCACAGCTACGGCTAAAGCTCTCAACTTCATATCTGTACCTATTTTCTAAATTACGCGTTAAAGATAGACTTCAAAACGAAGTTCACAATCGCAAAGGCAAGCAACGCCACAACCAAACCTACTACACCGTAGAGAATCGTATTACGAGCCTTCGCCACCTTGCTTGAGTCACCTTGAGAAGTAGCAAAGCTAATACCACCCATCACAATCATCGCAACAGCGATAAAGCCAACCACACCAACAACTACGTTGATAATAATCGTCAGTACGTTCATCAAATCGCGGTTTTCAAACACACCGCTACCACCGCTAAAGTCTTCACAGCCGTCAAGCGATGGAGCCGTCTTACCATTCGGGCATAACACATCCGCATAAGCTGGCGAGACCGATGCCACGCTACCTAGACCCAATACCGTCAACGCTACAGCAATTGCGCTTAGAATTACTTTCTTCATTCTTTAGTTTTCCTTTCAATTATCTATACTGCCCTTATCATACATCATTACCAGAAAAATGTCTATAGTTCAATCGTAAAATTACCCCCAAATACTTTGGCTGACAAACGAGACAATCGCATACGCCAACAAAGCTACTACCAAACCTACTATCCCATAGATGATTGAATTCTTCGCCCGGTTCAACTTAGTAGCGTCACCTGTACTAATTGTATAAGTAATTGCGCCATATATAATAATTGCCACCGCAACCACACCAATCAGGCTTAATGCTACATCAATCAAATACACCACAGCCGGCATTGCACTCTTGTCGGCATCCAATTTGCACCCCGCAGCCTCTTTGAGCTCATCAGATATACCATTTCCATCTTCGCAAATATCACCTACTGCATAAGTTGGCACTGCCAAACCCCCACCTAGCAACATCACGCCCGCCAATAACAAACTTACCCAAATCTTCTTCATCTTCTATGCTCCCAATGACCCACTTGTGGCGTTAATAATAAAGGTTGTAATAGCGGCCGCTAATAACACAATCACCAACCCCACTACTGCATAAATAATTGAACGCATGGCCTTTTGAATCTTACCGGGATCTCCACGTGATATCACATACTCAACCCCACCTTTAATAATAAATATCACTGCCACAAGCCCCGCCACAGTATAAGCCCAATCAAATACCCCCATTAGCTGGTCTTTCGCAAAACCACTCTCGTTCTGTTTCCAACCACTACCATTAATCCCCAGCACCAACTTCGCCGTGTTGACGATTACTGTCGCACCCATTGTCAAAACTGTGCCAATCACTGCTGCTGTCAGAGTCTTTTGACCTTTGGCCGCCCTACCTGGATCACCTTGCGCCATAATATACAAAAACCCACCATAAATCACAAAAGCTAACGCCAGGTAACCTACCGCCAAAAACAAATCAAACAAAACATTCAAAACTATCGTCCAGATAAAAGCTACTGTCTCGTCTTCATCTTTAGGCTGCCTAATTTCGCTCGTTCTTTCATCGCCGTCACATAACTCCGCATACCATGGGCGGAATCCCAAAAACGTCGGTGCACCACAACTATTAGCGATGCCCGCCGCCGATACGTCCGTCGGCACCATCACAGTCATAAAACTCCCTACGGTCAATATTGTCCCCAAAAAAGCCAAAATCTTCTGTTTCATGTTTTTATCTTAACACTAAATCCCCAAAAAAACCACTATTTTGACACTTCACCTCCGTGGAATAAACATAAGCATTGATTTTACCAAAAAATCATGTTATTTACTATTGACTATAATGCTTGTGTGTGCTATAATTACAGAGTACCCACAAATTGGGCTTGTTTGGAATGTATATAATATGAAAAAACTGATTCTCAGGATTGTGTCGGCAATGGTGCTAGTGTTTGGCATCACTTTTGCCAGTGTACTCTCACCTTTGACGACTTATGCCGAAGAAGAGAACGAGATCATTCTCGACGGTACTACTGATGATGCCCCAGAGAACACCGAAACCACCGAACCATCCACCGAGAGCCCAGAAAACTCAGAAAACACAGAGGACTCGGAAAATCCTACCCCTCCAGATCAAGATTCTTCTGACGAAGCCGAAATCACTCCAACCACTTCTGGTGATAGTATCTGTAACGCCGAAACCAATTCCGTTGCTTGGATTCTTTGCCCTGTTATGGAAGTTGGCGGTAATCTCGTTAGTTCATTTTATGAATTCATCGAGAATTTCCTCGTCGTTAAACCCATCTCTACCGATGAAAACTCTTCGTTGGTTCAAGTCTGGCGTGTAATGCGCAATATTACCAACATTGTTTTCATCATCTTTTTGATTATCGTAATCATCTCCCAACTCACCGGAGTCGGGATTAATAATTATGGTATCAAAAAGATTTTGCCACGCCTTATCATTGCTATCATCCTAGTCAATCTTAGCTTCCTTATCTCATCAATTTTAGTAGACGTTAGTAATATTATTGGTAGTGGCATCACTGGGCTCCTCGGAGGAATTCAAGACCAGGTTATGGCCAACACTAATCTCAACTATAATCTAGACGTTCTCTGGTCCGACTTCACCCGCGCTATGGTTGCTGGCGGAGCAGTCATCGGCATTGGCGTTGCCGCTGCTGCTGGCAGTCAAGCTATTTTCTGGGGGCTATTACTCGCACTCATCGGCGCCGTTATCTCCCTCGCTATTGGCTTAATCACTATTTCCTTACGCCAAGGGTTAATTCTGATCTTAATTATGATTTCACCACTCGCCTTTATTGCCTATCTTCTGCCCAATACTGAAAAATGGTTCGAAAAATGGAAAAACCTCTTCTTCCAGATGCTTTTCTTCTACCCAATGTTTAGCTTCCTCTTTGGCGCTTCCAAACTTGCTGGTTGGGCCATCATCGGTACCGCCGAAGGCAGTCTTTTTACTGTGCTCATCGGTATGATTGTGCAGGTAATGCCAATTTTCTTCTCTTTCTCATTGTTCAAGATGTCTGGCAATATCCTCGGCAACGTCAATGCTGCCTTGCAAAAGCTCAGCACACCGGTTCGCGCTGGCGCTGCCGGCTGGGCTACATCCCACCAAGAACTTGCTCGCCAAAAATACATCAGTTCCAGCATAATGCCCGGAGCACACCTGCGTCGCTTCCTAGATAATCGCAAAAAAGGTCGCGATCTCGACACTGCAGTCGCTACTAAATATCGCGACGACCGCGCCACCGAACGCGCACTTAATCGCCTCGCTTCTTACCGCGGCACCGACGCTGAAGGGAATGACGTCTATGGTGGTCGTTGGTTCTTCAATGGCTATGCTAACCGACACACTCGCCTGCAAAAGCGCGCTGACGTGCAAAAACTGCTCACAGCCACCGCTCAACAAAATTTGGCCAACAGCTTATCTGAATACGACAAGATTTTCAAAGGCAAAGCCGCTAAGCGCTTAAGCGCAGTTGGAGCTGAAGCCTATGTCGACTCCACCAAGCAGCAATTCCGCGCCGAAAACATTGCCATGGGCGATCAATCTTACCTGTTGGATCGCTACCTCAAAGCCGCCAAAAAACGCGACAGCTCACCATACGAATTTAACCGCCTCATCGGTGGTGCTGCCGGTAGCCTTGGCCACCTTGGTGAGGCTTCCATCATTGGACAAGTTATTGATCGTAGTGTCCAAATCGAAAATCGCCGCCGACGCGAAGCGCTAGTCGTCGCCAACAAATTCGGTTACAGCAAGGGTGCTTTCCGTGGAATGATTCTCGATAAAGCCCGCATCAATGATGATGGCTACGAAGAGGACGAAAACGGCCAAGTTATTGAAGATGCAGATTATCGTCTCTTACCGGGCAAACGCCACCGCGAATGGGGCCAATATGTTGCTATCCACAAAACTAGCGGTAAAGAAATCACAAAAGAAGCCTACCTCGGGCTCGACCAAAGTCAACGTAGCGAATATAAGAAAGTCCGTTACATGGAAATCAAAGACGACGAGGGTGACGTTATTCAAAAGGTTTACGATGATGACGCTGGCTACATGAAAGAGCTATTACGCCAAGATATCGCTATCGGTGATCCAATCAACGTTCGTTATCTCACCGAAATCGGTGTCCGGCGCCAACCGTCCGAATACACTGGCCTTGCCGCCCAATACGCGCACCAAGACCGTGATGGCATTTTGCGCCGTTATCATAGCACTATCACCGCGGCAATGCTTGAAAGTAAATACGCCGAGCATAACGCCGCCGTCACTGCTATGCTCACTGCTCAGGCCAATAATGGTTTCCTAACTTCTGTCGGTCAATACCATATCGCTGAGCTAGAAAGTCTCTGGAAAGCTGCCAAATCTGGTAAAATCCTCCAAAATGACGCGCCTATCATTAGAAGTTGGAAACGGCTCATCGATAGCCTCGACAATGACAAACCTGGTGAACGCTTCGAAGACATCTTTGACGATGCCTCCATCGCCCTTACTCAAAACGTCAACGGTATGCCTCTACACGGTCTGCGTAAAGGCTACAACGAAACCGGTGAGGAGTATTGGTACAAAATTGACCGTAACGACGCTAATATTACAATCGATGATAAGCGTAATTGGATCAAGCACAAGATATTCCCAGCCGTTATCCAAAAGCTCATCGGCTCTATTGATCGTCGTCCTTCAACAAACATCCTTGATAGCCAAAAATTAGACGGCACCGTAGCCTTCTGCGATCTCGCCGATTCCGCAACACGCATTGGCGGTAAGAACCTTGATCCAAATACGCCATTTGATGAGCGTCTCAGCAACGAAGACATCTTAAATACCAAAGACCCGCAAGCCATTCAGCGTACCATCGCCAAGCTACGCCAAGAGGTATACGAACGTCTCGACCACGGAAACCCTGCCGGTTCTAGCACAAATAAAGGAAGCCAGCATCAAAGCAAAAGTGGCGTGCCCATTGGCAATCATCAAAAAACCTACTTTAATAACGACGAAAAGGCGGCCTATAACGCATTTGTTCGCGCTATGCAAACCTTTAACGCTGAGCTCAATAATGGCAACGAGCAGGACGAATATCTACAACAAGTCAATGACCCTGAGGCTATTCATAGTCTCATCGAGGATGTCTTTAATGATAGTGGCAGCGCCGACATTTCCTCCGTCGGACAACAAGTTGTTAGCATTTTTCAAGAAAACGAATCTCTCCGCGGCCTCGCCTTTGAAGCCGAACAGATCGTCAATCACTGGGCTGATGAACTTTCAAAGGACCCCAATGGTGTTACTGATCTCAGCCACGAAATTGAACAGCAGTACATTGACAATATGGCAGCAGAGATCCTGGATCTCGTCGATAGTATCCATTACGACTAGCTCTTGACTTTTCTCACCTCCCCGTGTATCCTAAAGCCACAGGGAGGTGAAATTTTGGTGGGCGTTATTTTGCTTTTTACACGTCTACTATGATAAAATAGAATTATGGCGACTTATAAGGTACCGCAGGATGTTGAAGCCGACGACAAGCTCATCGGACCATTTTCTTTTCGACAATTCGTCTATCTTATGCTTGTATTCGGCCTCGGTGTTGCCGCAGTAGCGCTTTTTCAGGTCTTTCCACTCCTTGCTATTATCCCATTACCCTTCGCTTTTTTCTTCCTCATTCTAGCGCTCCCAATCAAGAAAGACCAACCTATGGAAGTCTATCTTGCCGCCCTCCTCTCTTTTTACACCAAGCCACGCAAGCGTTTTTGGATGACTGGTCAAAGCGATTCCACCATCCTCATCACTGCCCCCAAAAAGGTTGAAGAAAACCGCGTCCGTGATATTACTGAAGAAGAAGCCGGCCATCGCCTTTCATTCTTGGCTGCCATTGTTGACTCCGAAGGCTACGCTATCAAAAATGCCAATTCGCCCATGCGTGACGAATTTTACGCCGAAGCCTACAACGCTACCGATATGTTTGACCGTTCTGGCACTAACCGCCTAAATCACCTCATTAGCAAAGAGCAACAGGAACGTCACGACGAGATCGTCAATCAAATGCGTGCTGCTATTCAACAATCCAACCAGACCAACCAAGCAGCTACTCCCATAACCGGAGATCGCGTCATTCAACCTCTACCTGGATCTTCATCTAATCCTGCAATTGTTCAACCAATTACGCCCGCCCAATCAGCCCAAATGACCAACCTTGCCCACAATCCCGATTTCTCTGTCGAAACTATTCAGCAACAAGCCGATCGTATCCAACGCGAAAACGAAACTGAGGTCTACGTACCACTACACTAAGGAGCTATATGAACCCACAAAATTATAACCAGATTCCTCAAGGCCAATCCGCGCCACAAGGCTACGGCGCTAATGCGCAGGCTCGCGCTATGGCCGCTGCTCATCCCGCAATGCAACCCATGCAGCGCCCTCAAACTCAGCCCTTAGCGCAACCTCAACCAATGCCTACGGTTCCAGCCTCCGCACAAACACCCGTCCAAGCCTATCCAACACAGCCAGCAACCCCACAAGCGCCAGCTGCTGCACAACCATTCATTCAACAACCTGTCGCCCAGCAACCCATGACCCAACAACCCCTAACCGGAGCACAACCAGCCGTTGCTCCGCTCGCCGTTCCGCAAATCACCGAAGATCCACTTTCTACTCAAGCAACACTGCAGTTTTCCGAACTTCGCGATAGCCTCGTTATCATGAAGGACGGTTCTTTCCGCGCTGTCGTCGCTTGTCAATCGATCAACTTTGACCTCATGTCCGAGACCGAACGTGAAGGCGTAGAATACAGCTATCAAAACTTCCTTAACTCACTCAACTTCACTATTCAAATTCTTGTTCGTTCTCAACGCGTCGATATTGGACCATACATCGAAAAACTCGCTCAGATGCGTCGTAATAATGACAACATGCTTCTAGGTGTTTTGATGGATGACTATATCAACTTTATTGATATTCTAGCGCAAGAGGCAAACATTATGGACAAGTCTTTCTTTATCGTTATCCCATATTATCCTTCTGCCGACCTCGAGGCCGCCGTCCAGCAAACCAAAAATTTCTTCAAGGCCATCGGCAAAAACAAGGGGCCAAACGTCACCCGAATCAACCGCGACACCTACAATAAAGCTATTGATGAGCTCAATAATCGTGTTGAAACCGTGATTTCTGGGCTTTACCAAATCGGCATCCAATCTGTTCGCCTCAATACCAAAGAGCTCAGCGAACTCTTCTATAACTTCAACAACCCTGATACCGCCGTACGCGAGCCACTAGTAGATTTCACCAAGTTAGCAACCACTTACGTCAAGAAGGGGACAAAGGAATAATATGAGCAAAGAAACCCGTGCCGCCAAAAAGGCTGCCAAACTCGCACAAAATCAAACTACTGCCGCCAACATCGCCGCTCAATCCCAAGCCGCCGAAGACGCCGAAATTCAGCGCGCCTTTGAACAGGGAATCAATACTCTTCGTGATCTCATCTCACCGAGCTCTATCGAAATCCACTCTAGCTACTTCCGTCTTGGCACCAAATACGGTCGCACTATCTACGTCTACGGCTATCCCCGCAGTCTTTACACTGGCTGGATTTCTAGCTTGATCAATATCGACGAGGTCTTAGACGTTTCAATGTATGTCTATCCTGTTGAAACCACTGTCGTCATGAAAAACCTCCGCAAAAAGGTTACTCAACTCGAAGCTAGCTACAACGTTAATGCCGAAAAAGGCAAAGTTCGTGACCCAGAGCTTGAGGCCGCCATCCAAGACGCCGAAGAACTACGCGATAAACTCCAAGTTGGTGCAGAAAAATTCTTCCGCTTTGGTCTCTATATCACTTTGTGGGCTGATTCTCTAGACGAGCTCAGTTTTGTCCAACACAAAATTGAAACCCTCTTGGGTCAACAAATGATCTTCTCGAAAGTTGCCAGTTCACAACAAGAACAGGGAATGAATAGCACGATGCCACAGTGTACCGACCAGCTCCAAATTCGTCGCAATATGAACACCGGCGCCATCTCCACTAGCTTTCCATTCACTTCAGCCGATCTTACTCAAGAAAAAGGCATTTTGTATGGTATCAACATGCACAATAATGGTCTGGTCATCTTTGACCGATTCTCCTTGGAAAACGCTAACCAAGTCGTCTTTGCTAAATCTGGTGCTGGTAAATCTTTCGCTGTCAAACTCGAAGCTGTTCGCTCCATGATGATTGGTACAGAAATTATCATTATCGACCCAGAAAACGAATACCAAAAACTTTGTGACGCTGTTGGCGGTAGCTACATCCGCCTCAGTCTCAACTCTGACGTACGCATTAATCCATTTGATTTACCTAAAGTCGTCGATAACGAAGACGCCAATGATGCGCTGCGCGCTAATCTTGTCACATTACACGGGCTTTTCCGTCTCATGCTCGGCGGCAACCAAATTGGTCCTAATGGTCAAATTGTACCCGCACTCACTGCCAACGAAGAGGCCGACCTTGATCAGGCCCTAATTGACACTTATGCCCGCGCCGGCATCACGAGCGACCCGCTCACCCACCAAAGCACCCCTCCAACTATTATCAACTTATACGACACGCTCGCTCATATGGGTGGCACTGGACCACAACTTGCCCAACGTTTGCGCAAATACACTTCGGGGACCTTTGCTGGTATTTTCTCGCAACAATCTAATGTCGACATCAACAATCAAATGGTAGTATTCAATATTCGTGACCTCGAAGATGAACTTCGCCCCGTGGCGATGTATATCGTTTTGTCTCATATTTGGAATGTTGTTCGCGCTCAGCAAAAACGCCGTCTACTTATCGTAGACGAAGCCTGGCAACTAATGAAATACGACGACTCCGCCAACTTCCTCTTTAGTCTCGCCAAACGTGCCCGCAAATACTATCTTGGTCTCACTACTATCACTCAGGACGTAGAAGACTTTATGAGCAGCAAAATGGGTCGCGCTATTGTCGCCAACTCCTCTATGCAATTATTACTCAAACAATCCGCTTCGGCCGTCGACGTTTTGTCCGATGTTTTCAAGCTAACCGACGAAGAACGTAAGCGTCTCGCCAACTTCCCAGTTGGCCAAGGTCTGTTCTTTGCTGGCGCCAATCACGTCCATATTCAAGTCATCGCCTCCGAAACTGAAGAAGCTTTAATCACAACTCGACCCGAAGACCGTCGATAATATGGTATAATATATACATATGGCAAGGTATAACACTGACGGGAGTAGTGCTCTAGCACCCAACGATCCATATAATAATATGGATCGTGCTGAAACGCGTCCAAATTTCCAAGTGTACCAAGGTGGCAATACTGGCCCAGCTCAAAAAGGGAACCGTGATAACTTCAAAGTAATCGATGGTGGAAAATCCAGTAGTTCTAAAGATCTCCTGCGCAATTCCGAAAATTCCGCCCTTTCCAAGAACGAGCCAACATTCAATTCGCCATGGAAAAACAGCGTCAGCGGTCAAAAAAATTCCAACAATAAAAATGCCAAAGGTAAAATAGGCAGCAAAAAGAAGGGCGGCATTGCTGCCATGATGGTCATTATTACGTTGCTGGTTGGTGGCGGAACTTTTTTGGGCAGTTCACACTCTTTACTAGCACCCGCCATGGAGTCACTCATGACCGAGGCCACCGATACACAGCACGCCAGCTGGGCTCTTAGAACTACCAAACTTTTTAACTACGCCAATAATCACAGCGGCACTTCTTCTAGTAACTTTACCAAAAGCTACGCCGACATCCCCACGGACGCCGCCCAAATCAAAGCCAAACAAGGCAGGGTAGCAACCTTCTTCGACAAAATGGCCACCAAAATCTATAACAAGCTAGGACTCAGCCGCAATGTCTTTAACGATTACAAACAAACCGGCAACGCCGATGCCGACATGGATAATTTCCGTAACACCATGAACTCAGAATATGACAATAATAGTTCCACCATACGAGGCGCCTACGACAAAGAAGTCCAAGAAACAGACGAAAACGGCAGACCCCTCTTTAACGATGACGGATCTCCCAAAATGACCACCGGTCCAGTCAACGAAACCGACCTTGATGGCCGTTCCAATAGTAATATTGCCGACGCTGACCAAAAGGCCCAAGATTTCGTCAATAGCACTACCAGCAAAGTCGCTAACATCGCCGGCACAGTTGGCAATATCGGCAATATTACCTGTGCTATGATGCGCGTTGGCGCCACTATTTCTGCAGTTGTTGCCGCCAACGAAATCTATCAATCCATCAACTATTTCATGAATTACATGGAGAACATCAGTAAAATGAAATATGGAGAAGGTGAAAACTCTGCTATCAATGAAGTTCTAAACACTCTCACTACTCCAGTCAATACCACCTACTCCAACATTAATGATTTTGACGACGAAGGCAATGGTGGAGAAGATATCGACTTTTCCGGAGCACCAGTCCAGGCCAACGGCCTACAAATGATGCTAGCTTATGCTCCAGCTAGCATCAAAACTACGGATAATTTTTCTCTTGAACGCACTGGCAATGCTATTGCTAATTTCTTAAACATGAACGCTGCACAAGTAATGACTTGCGCAGGCGTCCAGGCTGGCGCCGCTGTAGTCTCAATTGCTACTACCATCGGCACCCTTGGCGTCTCCGCAATTGGTCAAATGGTATTTAATTTTGCTACCAGTGTAACAATTAGTGCTACTACTTCCGTCGCCTTAAGTTTTATCGTACCTACTATCGCTAAAACACTCTTTACTAATATTTTCGAAACCACCACCGGTATTCCTGCCGGCGAATTGCTTGCCCGCGGAGCATCCGCTGCCAATACCCGTGTTGGGCGCTCCGGCAGTGGACAATCCCTCGCTTCTGGCGACGTTGCCCTAGCTTACAGTCGTATTACTCAAGATGTTATCGCCATGGAAGCCGAAGCTGACCGCCAGAACCGCAGTCCATTCGATATCACATCAAAAAACACATTCCTCGGTAGCATCGTTTATAATCTTTTACCAATTACACTACTTAGCCCTAAGAGTAGTACGTCACTCCTCACTAATGTTAATACTTTTGCGCGTGCTACATCATCTGCTCTTTCATCTCTAACTAACTCCACATTCGCCACTGGCAACAGTATCTATATGGCTAGCTTCGGCAAATGCCCAAACCTTGAGTCTATTGGCGCCGTTGGCGATATTTACTGTAACCCAATCACTATCACCGACCCAAGTTTAATTGATATGGACCCAGAAGACTCCGAATACATCCGGATAATATCAAGAAATCTAGAACATGATTCTAACGGCAACTACGTAATCAAAACTGACTCAGATCTCGCCAAGTATATCACATATTGTGACGGTCGCGATTCTCCTTTTGGCACCGTTGATACCAATATCCTGGGTAATCTTGAAAAAGGCAACGTAATTCTTAACTCAATCCCAATTATCGGTGATGTTATTGATCTTATTAATTCAAGCCATACAGCAGAAAACCTCGCCTGGTCATCCGGACAAGCCTGCGTCAATAGTAGCACTAATAATTTCTGGAAAGACGACTATCGCTACTACCAACGCTATATCGAAGATCAACGTATCCTGGAGTGGGCTGGCGCTTATGGTGACAGTCAAAGCCCGGTCATGGCCTACGAGACTCAATACGAAAAAGAGCACCCACTCGACAATTCTCCAGCTGGCTATCTTGCCCGCATTTCTGGTATCACCAAAGACGATGCTGAAACCGTCATTGCTTTCGCTGAATATTATAATTATATTGCTAACTATGATCCTGAAACTCGCACCACTACAGATGACTACAATATCGCCACGACAGGGAACGAAATCGTTGCAAACTTAAAAAACGAGCATCCTTCCTATGGCTTTAGCAGCGATAAAAATGCCACTAGCCCTATCATAGCCATCAATAACCACTATATACTCTACGACGATGTACGCAATCGGAGCTACGCCGCATGATTAAGAAAATTCTAAAAACAGCTTTTCTACTTACTTCTTGCTTGACTTTGTCCTTAACCACCACACCAGCACATGCCACCCTAAGCAATACGACCCTTGATTTCATGGGGCAAAACGGAATTTATTATTACAATCCAGAAGGCAGCACTAGCGCTAATTGTCTATCTGGTAGCAATGCCACCTATTCTGGAGCTCAAATTCTAAACGCCGCCACTACCAGCGCAATCCAAGCCAACCAAGCCTTCTATAAAAACTCCGCCGACCAGTATGGTTTCGACTGGCGTATTATTGCCACTATTCATATTATGGAAAATAGTGCCAAACGGTCTAATCCAACCAACGGGCAAGGAGCGTATCAATTATATAGCTACACAAACGGCGGTAAAAATTCCAATGCCTTTCTTCCCGCTGGACAAATTTCCGACGAAGAATTCCAGCGCCAAACCGATATTATGGCCGATCTTATTGCCAACCAATACGGCGCTGGCCTAGATCTTAATACAGCTGCTGGTATCAAAACTCTTTTCTTCAAATATAACGGTCGCGCCCAAAAATACATTGACAAAGCCATCGACATGGGTTTCACTGCCGAAGAAGCGGCCACGGGTGAAGGATCTCCATACGTCATGAACAAATACGACGCCGCCCGCGACCCGAGCAGTCCAAACATGAGTCCTCTCTGGCCTGGAAGATACGTCGGTGACGGCCAATGGAACGCCACCTCTACCTCATCTCGCCCCGGAGCTTATACCATTTACGTTGGACTTGGCGGCACTGACGGTGGTTCAACAACGGAGTGCTATATCGTTGGTGCCAATGGTGGGCGCCTCATTGCTGGGGTAAACGGCATGAACATAGAAGAAGCTTATACCTTTATGATGTCCTACAAAATGGCCGTCCGTGGTGTCTCCAATGCCGATCTTATCACGCTTTATGGCATGACCAATAATAGCTGTAGCGGCGGAATCGCCTACAACTGCGTCTCTTTTACACGCTACTTCATTAATATGTACACAAACAATTACATCACCAATCATATTACCGTTGGACTAGGAAATGGCGCCGATATAGTCAGTAGTCTCATCAGTGGCGATTACGAATTTACCTACGGCGGTAACATTCCTAAAGTTTATGCGATCTTTAGTACTGCCAGCGGCTCAACCATGTGTGGAGAAAAAGCTTGTGGCCACACCGGCGTCGTGCTTGGCATCAATACTAATACTGATACCATTATCATTGGCGAAGCCGCCTGCGGTCTAGGAGAGGCCGGCATTCAAGCTAAATCCGAATCTCTAAGCAAGTACATGAGCAGTAGCTATCATTATGCCTATCCTAATAGTGTAAACGGAATTTATTAATATGAATCCAAACAACACCTCACTTAATCCCTTCCAAGGCTACACGCCGGCCCCCAGCCAGACACCAAAATCAAACCCTCAGCCCCAACCTAAAGCTAAAGAGCTCACACCGGTACATATTATAATACTTCTATCTATTTTTGCTGCCATTGTCCTTATAATTATTACGCTCGTCCAAGTTTTCCACCAAAACCCTTATGGGGAACAAATCAAAATCAACAACCTCAACCAATATTACAAGAACTTTCCTAGCAACGTAGAAGATTCTATCTATAATACACTATATAATATAGTGGCGAATAATAACCCCGACACCAAATTACCAAAATCTGGGGCAAAAATCCGAGGCGGAACAACCACGGGACAATACAACAAAGCCACTAACGTTTACACCGACCGGTTCATTGTTGACTTAGAAGAGTTGCAGCAAAGTTACTCTTTCCAGGTCACCTGGTCACCAGACTCTAACAATAGTAATCTCGCCGATATTGGCTACCCCGTACTAGCTACCTGCCCCACAGCCGATCAACTTATCTATCAACCTTTTGATTGTAAAGATGGTTTTTCCGACAATGGCGTCTACAATGACCCAATTAACTCAATTCTACCGATAAAAATCGCTTATTACGAAAACGATTATTCGATTTACGTAGCTTACGACATCATCGCTCAAGTCCGCGATGATAAACTTACTGTTATTATCAATGATAAAACTGGTGGCAACCGTCAAGCCGCGCTTGATCAACTCAAAGAGAAGGGAATCAACCCTGACGACTATACTATAGTTTATAATGATCTTAGTGCCGAGCAAACCCCCAGTCGCGCGCCTGACGACGCAAACATCTAGCTGCTTACTGTCGCTTCAAGGCAACACAACCCGTCAAATCCTCCTGACTCCCACAAGAAGTTAAAAAGATTTGGTTGTTCTGAAAATTTTTTACTAAACATTTTTGCCGAGTTTCATCAAGCTCAGAAAACACATCATCTAGCAATACCACCGGTGGCCGGCCTAACCGCTCCACCACCATCTCTGCCTCAATAAATTTCAGAGCAATCACCATCGAACGCACCTCGCCCCTACTAGCCGATCCATCCGCCTGTACCCCGTTAAACACAAATTCATAATTATCTCGATGTACTCCAAAACTCGTGTGTCCCAGCAATCGGTCTCGCTCAAAGTCACGCTCCAGTCGCGCCAAAAAACCACTCTCCGACTCTACTTCGCTCACATATCTTATCGCTATCTTGTCTTCATTCTCCGCAATCGAACGATATACCTCCGTAATTTTCTCACTAATCTGGTTAATATATTCAGATCTCTCATTTCGCAGTTCAGCACCGTACTTTGTTAGCAATACGTCCCAAGAAAATACATCTCCTGCATCTACCATCTCTTGTTTAAGAAGCTCATTCCGCTGTTTCAAAGCTTTATTATATCGCCCCAATGCTACGTTGTATTTCTCCGATAACTGTCCGAACACCCGATCAAAATAATTCCGCCGGCTCGTTGGACTACTACCCACCAAATTTAAATCATCCGGCTCAAATAGCACAATTGGATATCTCGCCTTCTTCGGCAAACGTCGGGTTTTTTTGTCCTCTACAAGAAATTCTTTCTTCTCTCCATCATACATCACTACAGTCTTACGCCCGTCTTCATACTCCAACTCTACGCGATAAAATTCATCACCCCGGCGCACAATTTCTCGATCCACCGCCCGAAAACTTTTCCCCTGCATCGCCTCGTAAATCGCCTCCAGAATCGAAGTTTTTCCACACCCATTTTCACCTATAATCTTCGTCGTACACGGATCACAATCCAACACAAAACCATCATGGCTTCGAAAATTGTTTAATTTAACCCGCTTAATAACCATTTTAGCCCTTTAGCGGCATAATAATATGGATATAATTCTTATCTTTCTTGCCCCTCAATACTACCGGATCTAGCTTATTGGAAAACCCAAACTCAATTTCATTACCATCCAACACATTCAGCGCATCTAGCAAAAAGCGCGAATTCAATGTCACTTTTCCATCTGCATTAGGCTCCGCCTCAATTGCAGAATTATTCTCGCCCAACTCATTCGCTACTGATGCCACAGAAAAGTTCTTATTTTCCACATTCGCCTCACAAACAATTGATCCGCCCACTTCCTTTGCAAATAATGCTGCCAGTTTAGTAATACGTACCAACTCGTCACGCTTCAACTCCAAACTAATCTCTGTCTGCTTAGGGATCAACTGTCGATAGTCGGGGAACGAACCATCGATTAATTTCGAAGTAATCTCAATCTCTCCCAAACGGAAGCGTACTTGAGTTTCATCAAATAACAATTCAATCTCCGTCACATCATCACTCAAAGAACGTAACACCTCTTGTAGCGAAACCGCCGGCACAATCGCCATCACTTCACTGCTCACCTTATCAATAAATTTCCGCTCCGCTAAGCGATAACCATCCGTCGCCGCCAAATACAAACTTCCTTCAAAAGTATTGAAGTATACCCCAGTCAGTGCCGGACGCGTCGTATCATTACTTGCCGCAATCATCACCTGCGACAATCCTTCCTTAAATTCCTCAACCCCCATCTGGAACTTCACTGCTTTAGCTTCATCAATTTCTGGCAATTCCGGAAAATCCTCTGCCGAAGCACCATTAATCGTTGAAGTATAACCTCCGGCCTTGATTGTTACTTTATCGTTATTAGCGCCAATCTCTACTACTTCACCTCGCGGTAAATTACCCACAAATTCGGCCATTAAGCGTGCTGGCACCGTAATTACTCCATTCTTGCTCTGACTAGCTGGCAAATAACTTACTACTGCCATATCAAGATTCGTGGTCGTAAGAGTTACTTTATTATCATCCACTCTTATAAGTACATTACTTAGAATTGGTAAAGTCGCTCGCGAACCCGCAGCTACACGGCTCACAGTGTTTAATGCCTTAGCTAATTTTTCTTGAAGAATCTTAATTTCCATCCTTCTCCCTTTCTATAATATATTTAGTAGTTGTAATAGTAGACTCTGTGGAAAATGTGCAAAACCACCACTTTTACAGATATAAAACCATGTGCAAAACCATCTGGAAATCTTTCCACAAAACCCATCAAACTGTGTATTTTTCGCCGCATTTATGTGTAAAACTACCATTTTTTGCCACTTGTGGAAACTTTTTCGCAAGTTTTCCCACAAATTTCTACACAAGCTTTTACACAATTTTTCCACAAAATCTACCGAACAAACCGAACGTAAAGTTTTTCCAATTTTCACGAAAACCCGAACAAGACAAAACCGAACACGTATAAAAACCGAACAAATCATATTAACAGGGAAATTATCCATAGATTTTCTCCCGCAGGGTGGCAATTTGGTCGCGTAGGCTAAAATTCAGCTTCAAATCTGCCTCTACTTTTTTGATACCATGCATAACGGTGGTGTGATCCTTTACGCCTACTTCCAGAGCGATCTTCGGCGTACTCATACTCAGCTCCTTAGAGAGCATATACATTGCCACTTGTCGCGCGTTTTTGATATGTGCCACACGACTTTTACTACACATTTCTTTAGGTGTCATATTGTAGTACTTTGCCACTTTCTCGATAACTTGTTTTGGTGAAAGAGTTTTTGCCTGGGGATTTCTGGCAGTATTTACGTAACCTTCGCTGATTACCTCCAGGGGTGACATATTCTTGAGCTCAGCCACCGCTAGTAGATGATTAAATTCACCCTCAAGATCACGAATGTTGGTTTTTACGTTTTCGGCTAAGTATTCAATTGCTTCATCCTCTACCTCAATGCCACTAAATTCAGCTTTGGCACGCAAAATTGCGCACTTATCCTCAAACTGCGGCAATTGTAAATCATAGGCTCCAGCCCAAGTTAACCGTGAAGCCAGACGTTCGTCTACGGATTTGATTTGATTAGGTAGACGGTCTGAAGTCACAATGACTTGTTTACTTAGGTTATAAAGCTCGTTGAAGATATCAAAAAACTCAACCTGCGATGCGTCCTTATTCATAATCATCTGAAAGTCATCAATAATCAACACATCCAACCGGCGGAACTTCTGTCGAAACTCGTCGCTCTTTTTGTTCTGCAAAGACTTAATAAAATCTGAATAAAAACTCGACACCGGCGTGTATAATACCTTAAGTTTCGGATCTCTCGCCAAAAGCTCATTGCCAATTGCTTGCACTAAGTGGGTTTTGCCTAAACCTGGACCACCGTAAAGGAAGAAAGGATTGTAGCTCCCGCCTGGCTGGTCAATGATATTTCGCGCTACACTTACGGCAAGATCATTATTGGAGCCAATTACGAAATTTGCCAAGGTATATTTAGGGTTTAATCCAGTCTGGAAAGACTTGCCCATATTGGTTATGCGCTCGTTATCTACGGCATGCGAGGCTCGCATAGGCGCCGACGGGGAACCAGGCGACACTACCGGCACCTCGCGTGCGCGCACTCGTGGTTTTATACTGCTTTGTACAATATATTTGATTTCATCTACGTTGATATTGTTATGCAAAAAGGCATCACGTAAAATACTAAAATATTTCTTCTCAAGTTGCTTAATTTTGAAGACATTTGGTACACCAATTGTTACTATGTTGTTTTCAACGCCCACCAGCTCGGTGCCAGTAAACCAAGTGGAGTACTGCTCGTGCGGAATCGACTGTTCAACTTCAGCCAAGACACTCTTCCATACGTCAAACATGACCCCTTATACTCCTCCTTAACTACCCCAATTATAGCAAACTCCCTCCGACTTTTCCACAGTTTTACCCCAGTTTTCTGCATGTTATAATATCTGACACCTTATACAGGGGTAGACTTTTCCACAATTAGCGTTTTTAGCCTAGGGAACATGTGGAAAACTCCTTGCAAAAAGTGGAAATCTACGCTATACTAGAACAAGATTTAGTTAATATAGAAAGAATAATTATATGCCAAAGCGAACTTATCAACCACATAAGCGCCAACGCAAAGTCGAACATGGCTTCATGAAGCGCAACAATTCTAAAACTGGCCAAAAGGTTCTCAAGCGTCGTCGCATCAAAGGCCGCGCTCGCCTCACTGCCTAGAGATTAGCCCGTTCGCGGGCTAATTTGCTATAATAATATTATGATTTCTCAAAAATTCCGCTTCCATTCTCGTGGAGGCGTGCGCTATGTTTATCAGAAGGGAAAAACTATTCGTACGCCGATTTTGTCATTGGTTTATGCTCCCAACACTCATAATCGTCAACGCTTTGGCGTAGTGGTTTCCAAGAAGGTACTCAAGTCTGCCGTGGGGCGTAACCGTATTCGGCGTCGGGTTTATGAAGCGGTTCGATTAGAGCTCCCGGAGTTTACCGCTCGGCAAGACTGTCTTTTTGTGATTTTTAATAAATCTATCGCAACAATGCCATTCCTTGAGCTTCGCCGTACAATTCATGAGCTACTTGAACGGAGTCTTACGCAATGAAACCCGCCAAGACTCGTATCGCCTGGATCGATCTCTTGGAAACGATTGCGATTGTTGCGGTAGTTTTATGTCACTGCACGGCGCATATTGCTAATTCTACTTTAGATTCTGCTGGGACAGGATTTTACTTGCACTACGCTTTTCGCTCGATCACAGCAGTCTGTGTGCCGCTATTTTTCTTTGCTAATGGCTATCTTCTGCTTAGCCGGCCATTCGATTTCAAAAAACACCTACGCAAAATTGTCCATTTTGTTCTGGTTGCGGTCTTTTGGTATGCCGCTACACTTGCTTTTTTGGTTCTGCTTCACCGTGACCAACTAGTCACTAGTGGCTTAGCGGCAACAATCTCTTCGCTCAAGTACGGCGTCACACATCTCTGGTATCTAGGTGCTTTGGTTTGCCTTTATATTTTCTTCCCATTGCTTAAAGTGGTTTATGATCATCATCGCCAGGTCTTTCTCTACTTCACGATCATCTGTGCCGTTATTACCTTTGGTAACACTTTACTTAATAATATCCTGACTCTGTATTCCAACTTCATCGCCCACCAGGGAATTGTTTATGCTGAGACTAACTTCCTTAATATTTTTAACCCCTTCCGGGGCATGTACGGTTATACTTTTGTCTATTTCTGTTTAGGTGGCGTGGCAGCGTATTATATGGATAAGATTCAGAATATTGCCAAAAGAACACGCAACTTAGCTGCGATTACCGGCTTGGTGGTTGGCTGGATTGGGTTGTTTGGTCTCGGCTACATGTATTCTAAAGCCTCTGGTCGCATCTGGGACAATATTTGGTATGGTTATGACACGATTTTTGCCCTTATCGCTACACTGTCGATCTTTCTGCTTTGTCTCAATTGGCGCAAAGATAATATCGTTTTTCGTACCATCTCGCGCAATACCCTTGGTATTTATCTTGTCCATATGTTGATTATCTACGCTCTTACTACATGGTTCAATGGATTTATTATGCAATATACTAGCCCTCTGTCCAGCATGCCTTTTATAGTCACATTTTGCGGGGTAATTATCTATACCATAGTGGTGACAGGGCTTAGTCTCGGTGTCACAGTTCTTGTTAAGAAACTTCCACTAATAAAGAATATCTTATAGGGCATATGGAGGGAATATCTCTGTTGCGAATCGTTTCTCGGCTGAGCCGGGTGCGATTCTTTAGATGAGCAGAGGCTCACCGGATGAGTAATAGAGATGTTTCCTCTATATAACGTTAAGTATGCTATAATAGTACTATGTTTTCGTTAATTGACATGGTGATTGTGCGACCAATTACGAACATTTTGTTTGTGATTTACGGGTTTGTGGGCGACTTTGGTCTTGCAATTATTTTATTCACAGTTTTAGTAAAAATTTGTTGTTGGCCACTAATCAAGCGCCAACTGCACCAGACTCGTCTGATGCGCAAGATTCAGCCCGAACTTGCTGAGATCAAAAAGAATTGCAATGGCAACCGTCAGCTTGAGTCACTCCAGATGATGGATCTCTATAAGCGCAACAACATCAAGCCATTTCGCTCGATGTTAACTTTGATTATCCAATTGCCAATTTTTATTGCACTCTATACGGCAGTGCGCGTCATGGTGCAACCAACGCCGGCGGATAATCTCGAGAAGCGGGCTTATCCTTTTGTGGCTCAAATTGATAAAGTCAGCGAGGTGATTGCCCTGCAACAGCCATATCTATCTTATCAACAAACTTTGCAAAATATTCGTGATGACGGTAGTTTAAGTGATGAGCAAAAGAGCCAAAAAATCTCCGACACCTCAGCCACTACCTATGATTTTCAGCCAAAGCTCTTCAATATTGTCGATCTCGGCGTGCGCCCTGGATTTACGTCTGTTAGCGCACTAATTATGATGGTCTTTGCTATCGCTTCGGCCTTTACTCAGTATTGGATTTCTCGTCAGCAGCTACCCTCTAAAAAGTCACAAAAGTCAAAAACCTTCCGTCAGATTATGCGCGAAGCTGCTGACGGCAAAGAGCCAGATCAGACCGAACTCAACACTATTATGTCGGGCCAAATGTCCAAAATGATGCCAATTATGATGTTGCTTATTATGATTAATCTTCCAGGTGCTTTGGTATTCTACTATCTCATTAGTAATATTATGACCGGCGTTCAACAAAAGTTCGTCCTTTCGCGTAGTGAAAACGAAATGGAAGTTGCTGCCGATAAGCGAGTCATTCGCGAGCTCAATAAAATTGAAGAAGGCAAAGTTGTTAAGGAAGCTGGCGGGGCTAAAGTTACCCGTATTACCGCCAAGAGTAAAAAACGTGGGCATAAGAAAGGTCATAAATAGGAGTTTATTATGAATAAAGATGAATCAATTCGTTTTGCCACCAAGTACCTCGAGGACTTATTGTCATTTTTTGGAGTGAATGTTGCTGTTGATTCTACAGTTGACGATGAGGTGATTCAGCTGGCCATTCCATCTACCAGTATGAACTCGCTTCTAATCGGACGCGAGGCGAATAATCTTCGCGCTTTGCAGCATATTGTCTCAATGGCTCTTACCAGTAGGGAAGCTGAGCTCACGCGGGTCAATGTGGACGTAGCCGACTACAAACGTCAACGCGCCGAACGCATCGCGGAGCAGGCTGAAGAGTGGATCCGTGAGGTGCGCCAAACTGGCCAGCCCCGTCGGCTCAATCTTAACGCTGCCGACCGTCGTATCGTCCACAAAGTTGCTCAAGATTATTCTGACATTGATACGCATTCCGAAGGTGAGGGGCGCGAGCGTCAATTGATTATTGAGAAAATTTCTCTAGGCAACGAATAGGGAACGTTGCAGGAATTTATTTGAACTAGTAACGCCGTTACTAGTTCAAATTATTTTCATATCTGTTATTCTGGTGTTTTTTATAGTTAATAAATCAGTTTTCTCGTGCGCAGCGGGTGGATCGAACTACCCAGAGGGAACAATGATAATACTTTTAAGGTTGCCGGGCAATATAGTGATCTCTGGTCTTCACGCGGAGCCAACGTTGCTTATGCATACAGTTTCGAATTTGTCGGCACTGAACTCAACCCCTCCGCTGGACCATATGGTCGCTGGTATGCTTTCCCCCTCCGCTGCCTTAGTGCTGTATTAGACATGTAGGAGATGAGTGAAGAACTAAGCAAAATGCAAAGTAAGTCTATTATTCTGTCTCGGCTTGCCCGACTACTACCACAAAGTTAGCTACGCCAGGATAAATATCTGCTGGTAGCTCCGATGCTGACCGAATTTCCACTCCGTAACGCTCTGCCAGTGCTGCCTGGGTAGCTGGCATGTTGTCGGTCAGGGCATATACGCAGTATTTTTCGGCACAACTACCAGTATCGGTATCACCGATGCCGCTCACCACAAAGCCATCCGCTTCAAGCTTGCCCTGCTCACCAGCTGCCACTCCAGTCGTTTCAGTGCCATTATATACTGCAACTTGGGCCCCTTCACGTACGGCTGGATTACTGCTAAGAATTTGGTCCATATATTGATGAATGGCGGTATAGTTGCCCGCTCCAGCTTGTGGTACTACATAAGAAATTCCGTTAATCGTTGCAGTTGTCATATAGTAAACATTATTAATATAATCTACTAGCAGGATATTACGCATTAGCGTTGGATTAAACGCAGATATCATTTTTACTCCAGCTTTAATATTGTCGGTGGAGAAATTTGAACGGAAGTTGTCTCCCAAAATGTTCATCAGGCTAAAGGCTTCAGTGAGATTGACGCCATTGGTGGTTAGCTCATTGACAATGCCTTCCATGATTTTTTGTTGTGAATTGCCACGAGTAAAGTCACCACCCAAAGTTCCGTGGCGTGCCCGCGCTAAGGCGACAGCCTGTAGGCCGGTCAGACGCGTGGGGACGCCAGCCTCAATAACGGTACCAGTATAATACTTGTCGTTAATATCTTCATTCAAAGTTACGGTTATGCCACCAATTGTGTCAATAATATCTGCCAACGCGCCCCAGTTTACATGCGCCCAATATTGAAATTCTATACCTAGGACTTCACTTAACTGAGTAGCTAGCGCCAATGCCCCAGCCTCTTCATCGTCACCATTGCGGTTGTGACACCAGTAGACTTCATTAATTTTCCCAACCGAACAAGCCATGGAGACTTTGAGGTCGCGCGGAATACTAATCATTGCTACATCTTGAGTTTCTTGATCGAAACTAATTACCATGATTGAATCGGTCAAATTCGCGCCATCGTGCACACCATCAGCGTCGTCACGATCGACGTAATCCATCGCCCCGCTCATGTTGTAGCCTTCAGTACCAAAAACTAGGACATTAGTGCGCCCATGTTCATCGGTTTCAAAGGGAATCTCATTGGAAATCATGGCACCAATCGCACTAAAAATCCCCGATTTACCGTTCGTTAAACGTGAAATCAGGCTGTCGCCCCACACGAATCCCGTCACACCTAGAGAGACCAGTACTATCATAATAGTCAACAGAATCGGGTGTTTAATCTTGAAACGGCGTTTTTTGGGCAACTTTTGCTTTTTGCGCTCGCGTCGAGAAGGTTGAGGCTTTTCGGTTTCATCAATATTTTGAGTTTGACGTCGGCGTCGTTCACTGGGTTGCTCCGTATTTGTATTGTGGCGTTGTAAGCCCAAATCATCGCTACGCTTAGAATTGCTATCGCCAAACCCATCTAGCAACTCCGACCAGGCCGCCTCGTCCATGGCGCCAAAAGAATTATTAGAGTCATCAGTAAAACTTTCTACTGGAGCCAAAAAGTCATCCTCCAGCGCCACGCTGGAACGAGATGTGGATTGTATACTAGAATCGTCTGTAGTATTATCACGTGTGTGTCGTTCGGCGCGCGGCGCTGTTCGGCGGCGAGCTGGCACCACAACATCCCCCACTACGCGGCGTGAGCTCGCCGCCGAAACCGGCTTGGAACCCGACGAGCGCACAGCTAATCCATCAATACTTGTTCTACCCATTTACCCCTTATTTGACCTATTTCCACTTTTAACCTATAATTAATTATAACATATGACGATTAAATTGACTAAAAAACAAGCGCTTATTATTGACTTTATTAATGATTTTACTGCTACGCGGGGAGTTTCGCCAACCTATCGGGAAATCATGACGGCTTTGGGTTTATCATCGGTGTCGGCGGTGGCCGAGCACATTGACAATCTTTGTGCTAAAGGTGCGCTTAAGAAAATTCCTGGTGCTGCCAGGTCGCTTGAAGTCATTGACCTGACTCATCCCGAGACAGTCGAACTTTTTCGTCAAAACCTCATTACGGCTTCCCCAGAAGAGAGAACTACACTTTATGAAGCTGCAAAAATTCTTGGTTTAGACTTGTGATAATTGCTTCATTTAGCATCTTAGACAAACTAAGATGCTAAATGAGTTGACTCTTACAAAGTTTATGCTAAACTGAAATTAGGAGAAATGTCATGTCCAAAACAAAAACTTCAAAACGCAAAAACTCCCATCGTGTACCGACATATCGTCGACCCTGGATGGTAATTATCTTTTTCTTAGCTATGGCTGCTGCTGTGGTTTTAGCATTACTTTTTCTAAAACCACGTTCGAATGATGAACCAAAATCCACTCCCACCACAACGACTCAAACTCCCACTACCAACAACTCTAATCCTGCCGTGCCGGAAGAGGAGACCACTCCGCCCGAAGATTCCGCTGAACCCGAAAAAACCACTCAGTACGAAGGCGAAGATCCTAACACGCTAGGAACCCTCACTGGCTACCTTACGCGCAAAGGCGTTGATGATGGTGAGCTGACAATTGTTGCTGTGATTGATCAATACCTCCACTCTTCGGGTTACTGCACAGTCACACTCAAAAACTCAGCTGGCCAAACTGTTTATAGTGCCTCACGTAGCGCTACACCCGATGCCACTACTTCAATCTGTGATACTTTCGAAATTCCTGTCACCAATCTCGCAAGTGGTAAGTATCAAATCGAAATTAACCTCTCAGGCGACAATAAACAAGGTAAAATTATAGACGAGGTGGAGCTATGAGTATCAAAAGTACAGTCGACGATTTGCGCAAGTATCGTGGTCTAGTCTTGGTGATTTTTGCATTTTGTATGGTGGCTACGCTATCTTTCTTGGCTACGCGCAGTATGCATGAATCTTCAGCTGCTTCGCTGAGCGATTTTAAGCCTGGCAACATTATTAGCGACGCCGTGATGAGCAACTACAATTCCATGACTAAAGATGAAATCCAAGCTTTTCTCACCAAAAAGAACCCTTGCAACAATAAAAACGCCGCTCGGTACGAGGAGCTCAAAAAACAGTACCCCAATCTTGACTGGCATTTTGAAAATGGGCACTTTGTTTGTTTGTCGGAAGAGAAATTTGGTGACGGCACCGTAATTGGCGAAGGCCAGACTGCTGCCGAAATTATTTATCAAGCCGCTCAAGATTACAGAATTAACCCCCAAGTTTTGATTGTTTTACTAGAAAAAGAGCAAAGTCTCATCACTGACACTTATCCCAACTCTAAGCAATATCGTTCCGCGACTGGCTACGGTTGTCCTGATACCGCGGCTTGTGATACCAAATATTACGGTTTCAAAAACCAAGTCCGCCATGCAGCTGCGCTTTTCCGCGATGTGCTAGATAATGGCTATTCTGCCTATCCAGAACAGAAAAAGGGAATCTACATTGGTTACAACCCAAGTTCAGCTTGCGGCCGCAGCGAAGTTTATATCGAAAATCGCGCCACTGCTGCTCTCTACCGTTACACTCCATATCAACCCAATGCTTCAGCCCTTGCGGCAGGTTACGGCACGGGTGACAGCTGCTCAGCTTATGGTAACCGTAACTTCTATCTTTACTTCACCGATTGGTTCGGTAGCACACAAGCCGCGGTTACTGGTACGCCAATCGTGATTCCAGACGGAGAATATGTTTTAGCTTCAGGAGTTTCTGATACCAAGGCGCTCGGTATTGCAAACGGCAGCACTGATGGTACCAATGTCCAACTAGCTGAGTACAACCTCAACGACAAAAACCAGAAATGGAGTTTCAAGTATGATCAAACTACTGGATACTACAACATCACCCACGTTGCCACCGGCAAACGGCTAGACCTCAACAAGGCGGCTGCCAATAATGGACAAAATATCCAACTCTGGACTACTGGTCCCGCTTGCTCACAGCAATGGAAGCTTTACGAACAAAACGATCAGCTGATTATCGAATCGGCCTGTATGACAGGTATGGTTCTAGATGCACAATCTGGTGTCAACCAGGCCAGTACCAATGTCCAACTATGGCTCAGCACTGGCAGCAACCAACAAAAATGGGTGCTCAAGACCGGACGCACAGTAGCTGACGGAGTTTACAATCTGCAATCTCGACTTAATCAGAATCAAAGTATCGAAATCTATAAAGAATATACTTACGACGGTGCTAATATTGAACTTTGGCAGTATCATGGCGGCGCTCACCAAAAGTGGTATGTTGCATATGACAGTAAAACTGATTTTTATACGATTTATAACCCTGCCACGGGTAAAGCGTTAGATGTCAAATACGCTAATGCTAAAAATGGCGCCAATATTGCGCTATGGAGTCGCAATTCTTCTTGCGCACAAAAGTGGAAAATTGTTCCACAATCTAATAATGCGTATGCTCTAGTCTCAGCCTGTTCGCTCAATTATAGTATTTCCATTGCTAATAATTCTGCCGTCAATGGTGCTAACATTCAGCTTTGGGCTAACGTTGGCAACGCCGCTAACCGCTGGATTTTTACTCCGGTTACACCGGTCGTAGCAGATGGACGGTATAGTATTTTGATGAAGTCAGCCCCATACAAAGCAATTGATGTTTATGGTGGTTATACTGCCAATAGCACTAATGTTCAGCTCTTCGACTACCACGGTCGCGCTTCGCAGGTTTGGCAAATTACCTATAACCCCACCACGGATGATTATACTTTGGTGAACCCTGCCTCTGGCCGAGCGCTTGACTTATACGGTTCTTACACGGCCAACAATACCAATATCCAAATCTGGGATCGTAACAATAACTGCAACCAGCGCTGGCGTATCATCTCAAATGGCGATGACTCTTACCAGTTTATCTCAACCTGCGATACAAGCAAAGCCCTGGACTGTTATGGTGGCTACACCGATAACGAAACTAATATTCAACTTTGGGCCAAAAATGGTGGGGACCCGCAAAAGTGGCAGCTTCGTAAGGCTCAATAGCGCATAGCGTACAGTTAGTGTGCTATACTAAAATATATGAAAGGTCTAGCTGATTGGGGGTACAAAGTTATTACTATTATCACCACATTGATTTTGGGCTGGGTGGTATTAGTCTTTCTTAGCCAAGGCCTTGAAGTTGCCCCCAATATGTTATTGTTTGGTATCTTCATCATCTTGGTCGTCATTGGTTGTCTCGCTTATCGTCAGCGCTATCGTCGCCTCTTGCAGTGGGGCAAAAAACGTTTTCCTAGCCTTACCATCGACAAAGTTCTCAAAATTAGCCTGATTGTCGCTCTTGTTTTGGGGGTAGTGGCGCGACTCGGTTTTCTGGCACTGGGCTCACATTACGGTGAAGAGTCGCTCACGGATAACGGTATTCACTGGTATTATGCTCCTGCTATCGTCAATGGCGAAGAAATCCAACCCACAGAGGGAATCTATGCCGCTTTCTTTCCGCACCTCATGACATATTCTGCTACGCTTGCCTTTTTCATGCGGATCTTTGGCACGGGCTACAGTGCAATTGTATTCTCTAACCTCATCTTTGACCTGTTCACGGCCCTCATAATATATCTATTATTAGACCGCTGGCGCGGGCAACGTGCTGCGCAAACTGGTGCAATTATATGGTTGCTTAACCCACTAGAGATTCTTTTCTGTAGCTGTAGCCTTTCTATTGTTGTTACCAACATGTGGCTAGCCATCGCCCTACTTTTTGGTTATCTCGCTATCCGGGCGCTACAACAGCGTAAATGGTGGCAAATTATTCTCACTGCACTCGGATTGGGGCTTGCAATAGGTATCGGTAACGCTTATCGCCCAATTTTCACTGTAGTGGCTATTGCTTTTGTGTTGGTTCTAATCTTCCAGGTCTTGCAACGGGGCAAACAATTTAAACGTTTTGTTTTGCCCGCCATCATTAGTCTGATTGTGGCGTTGAGTGCAAGCTTTGGCTGCAGCAAAGTTACTAATTTAATCCATCAATCCATTAACCCATATGCGGTCGAAGGCGTAGGTGTGGGCTGGAATTTCTTTGTCGGCGCTAATTATGAATCTAGTGGCCATTGGACACGCGAAGACTCCGCTCTGCTTGGTCCATTACTCTATGGCCAGCCTGCTGCCGAAACCGACGTTGTTGCTATTCAACAACAATTTCTTGACATGACGATTGAACGTTACAAGGCAATGGGCATTGCTAAAATTCTCCCACATCTTATCAATAAATCAGTCACGCTCTTTGCTGACGATTCAGAAACTATCACCTGGACAGTGCCATCCGGCTTTCATTTTTCTAATGATAATCCCGTTTATCTTGCTATACATAGTCTAGGAGTAATATTGTTTGTAGCCTGTATTATCCTGAGCCTAGTCTACTGCCTTAGTCGATTCTGGTCTGGCAAATGGCAGATTGATTCTTATAGTCTATTCCTGATGCTTTGCCTCTGTGGTATCGTTGCTGTCTCACTAATGGTAGAAGTGATGCGTCGCTACACCATGCCACTGTTGGTGATTTTCGTAGTGCTAGCTGCTACTCAGCTTGCTAAGAAACCCGCAAAATCATAATTGTATATACATTGTACCTACAGAATACGCACAATGTATATACAGACCTATTCTTCAATCAGGCTTTCGGCAATGCAGTAGCGTGGGCGACGCTTGGTTTCGCTATAAATCTTGCCAATATATTCACCAATAACACCAATAGAAAAAGTCTGAATTCCGCCCACTAACCAGATCGAGCATACCGTAAAAGTCCAGCCCGACACGGCATTGCCTAGCACTTTAACTACGATGCTATAAATCAATACTAAGGCACTCAGGCCAGCCATAATCAATCCTAACGCAGTAATAAAGCGCAACGGTCGAATGCTAAGGGAAGAAATTCCGTCCCAGGCTAGACCTAACATCTTTTTGAGAGGATACTTTGACTCACCAGCACAGCGCTCACCGCGTTCGTAGTAAACCACTTCCGACTTAAACCCAATCAACGGGAAAATTCCGCGCAAGAAAAGATTAACCTCATGATAATTCTCCAGCTCATCCAAGACGCGCTTGCTAGCAAGACGGTAGTCGGCATGGTTAAACACGACCTCAACTCCCATCAAGTGCATAAATTTGTAAAAACCCTCAGCCGTCACTCGTTTGAAAGTTGAATCCTTTTGCCGCGACGAGCGCACGCCGTAGACAATCTCAGCACCTTCGGCATATTTCGCCAACATTTCATCAATCGCATCAATATCGTCTTGCAAATCCGCATCCAGGCTAATCACTACATCGGCATATTTCTTTGCAGTCATCAACCCCGCCAACAGGGCGTTTTGATGCCCACGATTACGCGACAGAGAAATACCCGTAAACAACTTATCTTTATGGTGTTGCTCCTGAATTATCTCCCAAGTTTTATCCTTACTGCCGTCGTTTGCAAACAAAACCCGGCTGCCTTCCGCAATCTTATTTTCTTGCAACAAATCAGCCATCTTCTGTTTTAGGCGCTCAATTGTTTGCAACAGAGCAGCTTCCTCATTGTAGCAGGGAATCACAAGATACAAAACTGGCTTTTTCTTCGACATATTCTCTCCAAATTGCTTGACTACATTATAACACGCTCCGATAACTTTGCTATAATATAGATATGCCTAAAGTGTCAGTACTGGTCCCAATCTATAACGCTGCAGAATATCTCCGCCAAGCGTTGAACAGTCTTATCGGTCAAACTTTGTCTGACCTAGAAATTATTTGTATCAACGATGGCTCCACGGACGACTCTTCAAAAATTATTCAAGAATATGCTAAGCGAGATCGGCGCATTGTGGTTATTGATAAACCAAACTCTGGCTACGGTGACAGCATGAACCAGGGAATCAAGCGCGCCAAAGGCGAATATATTGGCATTCTTGAACCAGATGATTATCTTGATCCCGAAGCTTTCGCCAAGCTCTATCAACTTGCCGACTGGAATAAAGCAGATATCGTCAAAGCTAACTATTTTCTCTTAGAAAACGGCAAGAATCGCAAGCTCGAAAATATCCGACGCAAAGACACTGGCAAGATCATCAATCCGCGCCAGGACCACTTTGTTTTCCGTCTGCCACATGCAGTTTGGGCAACTCTCTATCGGCGAGAGTTCTTGCTTGCTAATCATCTTGAGTTTTTGCCCACCCCAGGAGCATCTTATCAGGATATTGGTTTTAATACTAAAACTCTTGCTCTTGCCAAGCGTGTGGCGCTAACAGATCAGGCTTATCTGCACTATCGTACTGATAATGTCAACTCTTCTAGTAATAGTGCCGGCAAACTAGAATGTACCCCCGCAGAATATGCCAGCATTGAGGAATTTTTACAACAGCACAATTTAGGAGAGCTTATTCCTACTATCACTGCTACCAAGTTTGGTAATTATCTCTGGAATATCTTACGTTTGCCTGCTCCTGCTGCCCGTAAGTTTTACCAAACCACTCTTACTGAACTACGCGCTGCTCAGGCCAAAGGTTTGTTGCAGCGTTCTGAATTCGTGCCCAAGTATTGGCTCATAGCCCAGATGATGTTGCGGGTACCAAAACTCACCGAGAAGTTTCTCATCTACTAGTACTGTGGTATAATAATTACAGTTATGGGAATTCCACACATTTTGTGCCGCAAGAATCGCATCTTGTTGGGTGAGCTAGTCAAGACCGATTTCAAGCTCCGCTACCAAGGTTCAGTTTTGGGCTATCTTTGGGCTGTTTTGCGTCCATTACTCACTTTTGCTATCCTCTATATCGTTTTTGCCAAACTCCTACGCTTTGGTGGTGATATTCCACACTACCCAGTCTATCTTCTTACCGGTACCGTCTTATGGAGTTTCTTTACCGAGTGCACCAGCCAGGGAATCCAAGCCATCGTCCTCCGTGGCGACCTCCTCCGCAAGATTAGCTTTCCTAAATACATTATCGTGGTTTCTGCCACTGCCACAGCCTTGATTAACCTCGCCATCAACCTCTGCGTCGTAGTAGTTTTTGCACTCATCAATGGAGTTACGCCGTCCTGGTCATGGCTCTTAGTACCATTTTTGGTTTTGGAACTCTACGCATTCTCACTCGGTATATCCTTTTTGCTTGGCGCCATCAACGTTAAATATCGTGACGTCACTTCGATTTGGGACGTTTTGATTCAGGCGTTATTCTATGCCATCCCAATTATCTACACGCTTCCGATGGTGTTAGAATCAGGTAGTTTTGGGGTCATTGCCGCCAAAATTATCATGCTCAACCCAATCGCTCAAGTAATTCAGGACGTACGCTACAACCTCATCACCACAGAGACTATCACGGCCTGGGAAATCCTCCCCGGTTATCTTCAGATGGTACCGATTTTGTTAGTTATCTTGGTTCTAGCCCTAGCAGCACTATTTTTCCGAAAACGTTCCAAACGCTTTGCGGAGGAGGTCTAAATGAGTAAAGCTATACAGTGCATGGACAATGTACATACAAAATCGTCCAAAAAGCCCAATTTCGCCATTCGTGCCACACATCTACATAAGAGCTTTCGTTTACCGACGGAGCGTGCTGCTGGCCTCAAACAAGCCATCTTCAACTGGCTCAAAGGCGTTAAGGGTTACACCGAGCAAAAAGTTCTTGACGATGTGAGCTTTGAGATAAAGCCGGGTGAATTCGTCGGCATTGTAGGGCGGAATGGCTCGGGTAAATCAACTTTGCTCAAGATTCTTGCTGGAATTTACTATCCCGAACAAGGGGATATCGAGGTTAATGGTACGCTAGTTCCATTTATTGAGCTTGGCGTAGGCTTTAATCCTGAACTTACCGGCCGCGAAAATGTCTATCTCAACGGTGCTCTACTAGGTTTCTCACATAAAGAGATGGATGCAATGTACGATGAAATCGTTCAATTTGCCGAACTCGAACCGTTTATGGACGCCAAACTCAAAAATTACTCTTCAGGTATGCAGGTGCGCTTGGCTTTCTCAATTGCAATTCGTGCTAAGGGCGATATTCTCATTTTGGATGAAGTTTTGGCCGTTGGTGACGCTGCTTTTCAGGAAAAATGCAATAATTACTTCTCTAGCCTCAAGGGCGGCAAACAGACAGTAATCTTGGTAACGCATTCTATGGAAAATGTGCGTCGTTTCTGTAACCGAGCAATTTTGATTGAAAACGGCAAAATCGCCACCGAAGGCAACCCAGAAACTGTCGCCAAAGCCTATGAAGGTTTATGGAGTTAAAGCCTAACTTAACCCTAAGCTAGGCTGAAGGTCTATGAGCGCAAAAAGGACGGTCTGTGACCGCCCAGTTTGTATACTTTGGATACTATCATTGCGCTTCGCTAAGATGTTTGCGAACGATTTCGTCAGTTGCTAATTTGATGGATTCTGGACCGTTTGCAAAGGCAGGCACACCCCAAGAACCCCACAGTTCACAAATCATGCTGTGATTGGGCCGTTCTTCCAAAAAAGTTACCGCATGCATGAATGGTTGCCAACCCATAAAGATGTAGAACAATCTTGCTCTTTCCCACTGTCCAGCGCTACACACGACATGCAACTGCGAGTAATCTCCGTTAGAAAACTCCTCTGCGGCTATTCTGTCTTCATCATTACCAGAATAAATCTTGTTAAAAGACTTAATATGTTCCTGGCCGATGCCGTTGGCTACAAGATAATCTCTCCCTGCTTCAGCAAGTGTGACCATAGGGTGACCTTGATGAACTCCGCCAAAAGTGACAAAGTCGACTGTAACTCCGTCGGCTTCCAACCCTGTTTTTACCTTCAGTGCTTTACACAGTCGCAAGGTGTATTCCTTGCCAGGGGTACCGTCAGCGTTCAGCGGGTGCTGAGCTTTAACTGCGATTAAAGCTCGGTTACCCCCTCTGTGCAGGCGCTCCAGGGTATTGACCCTTGCTTGCTCCTCAAGGTAGTACCACTCATAGGTAGAATCATCCATCCAGGGTTGCCTTAATACATTACTCATATGACATTCTCCTTTAAGGGATAGGTTAGCATCAACAAAAGTTCCAATTCTGTATCATGTGCTAACCATAACAATAGGTTCTAACTGACATTATAGCATTAAATAATAAATATGTCAATAGATATTGCCAATATTCTATTATTGTGTTAAACTTTCTATAAAATCATGTTGAGAAAGAGTGTGAAAAATTCTAAAGAAGACCTTCGTCCTGACGTCCTAGTAGTTGGGGCTGGGCTTTTTGGGCTCACTATTGCCGAGCGCTTAACGCGGATTTTAGGAAAACATGTTCTCCTAATTGATCAGCGTAACCATATTGGCGGTAATTGCGCTTCTGAAAATGACTCCATTACTGGTATCGAGTGTCATAAGTACGGCGCTCATTTGTTCCACACTTCGCTAGAGCATGTTTGGCAATACGTCAATCAATTTACTAAGTTCACCAATTATGTGCATAAAGTTTATACAACACACGATGGAGTAGTTTATCCTTTGCCTATTAACCTCGGCACAATTAATCAGTTTTTCCAGGCAGCTTATACACCGGACGAAGCCAAGGTGAAGATTGCTGGTCAAGCCGCCAGCGCTCCTGAGCATCCGCAAAATCTTGCCGAACAGGGAATTTCCTTGATTGGCCAGCCACTGTTTGACGCCTTTATCAAGAACTACACCGCCAAACAGTGGCAGACTCCAGCCGAAGAGCTTTCTCCCGACATCATTAAGCGTCTGCCGGTGCGTTACAACTATGACAATCGCTATTTTAATGATACCTACGAAGGTCTGCCAGTGAATGGCTACAATGCTTGGTTTCAAAATATGATTTCCCAATGTGGGAAAAACCTTTCTGTCCGCTTGGAAACAGATTATTTTACCGATCCAGAAATTCAAGAGCTGCGCGAATCAGGCATTCTTACGATTTACACTGGCCCAATTGATCGGTTTTATGATTATCGATTTGGTGAACTCAAATGGCGGAGCCTCGATTTCAAAAAGGAAGTTTTAGATGTGGATGATTTTCAAGGCTGCCCCGTGATGAACTATGCCGACTTAGAGCCAAAATATACGCGCATTCATGAGTTCAAACATTTTCATCCTGAACGCCACACTGGGGGCTATGCGCCCAACTCTAGCAAGACTGTTATTGTACGCGAATACAGTAAGACCTGGCATCGAGGTGATGAACCTTACTACCCAGTTAACACTGCCGAAGATCGCGCCATGCTTACCAAGTATCAAGCCCTAGCATCCGACGACACTAATATTATCTTCGGTGGTCGCCTTGGTGAATATGCTTATTACGATATGGACAAGACTATTGCTGCCGCTTTAGCTAAATTTGATGAGATTCAGAACCGTGTTTAAAAAACTCGATTTAGTCTCGGTCATTGTTCCAGTTTATAACACTAAATCCACGCTTGAGCGTTGTGTCAATTCTATCCTCTGGCAAACTTATCCCAATTTTGAGATTATTTTGGTGGACGACGGCTCCCCTGACGGCGCTGGGGAATTATGTGACCAACTTGCTAAGCAGCACCAGAATATTCGCGTTCTACATCAAAAGAACGCTGGCCTTTCTGTTGCGCGTAACGCTGGCATCAAAATTGCTCAAGGCGAGTATATCACTTTTGTGGATTCCGATGACGCAATTTACCCAGATATGTTAGCGGAATTAAGTAGCCTTCGCAATGATCCTGTGCGAGTTTGCTCTTTTACCGAAGTAGCGCCAAACGGCAAACGGCACGCCATTCCTGGCGCAGTATCTTGGGAAAAAGGGTGCATTATGCCAAGCGAGGTCGAACGTCAAAGTTTCACTGTGGAAGACTGCCTGCGCTACATGCTCTTAGAGCAGGGGTTTACTATGTCTGCCTGTGGAAAACTCTACCATCGTGATTTGTTCAAAACTGTCCAGTTCCCAGTAGGAAAGTTATATGAGGATGTTGGCACTACTTATCGCCTCGTTATGCAATGTCCACAATACGTCTCTTTTTCGCCTGTTCCGATTTATTATTATCATCAAAATGCTGGCTCCATTATTCACCAAAACTTTAATTTTCATAAGTTAGATTTAATTGAACTGACCGACCAAATGTGTGACGATATTGATGCTAAGTTCCCAAATCTCCAAAATGTCACGAATCTTCGCCGCATGCACGCACGTTTCAGTATCTTGCGTCAGATGGTCTTAGCTAAACCTACTCCTGAAAATCAAGTCAAATTCCAGCAAGTCGAGCAGGGAATCACATCCTACCTTTTGCAACATAAAAATTGGGTTTTACACTGTCCTGATGCTAACCGGCGTGATCGTCTCGCTATGCGCTCCCTCTTGCTGGGGCGTCCGGTATTCAAACTCGCCTGGAAACTGTATAATCAGTTTAGATGACTGTGCTATCCGCCCTCTACACACTCTACATGTCTAATACAGTACTAAGGCAGCGGAGGGGGAAACCATTCCAACGATTAACCGGGCCATTCGATGGGTAAACCGCTGTATCTCTAAAATCGAGATAATAAGCAGTCGCCGAGGTAGAAGACGTATAAGCAGCCGCCCGTGACGGCCACCAGTGGCCGTACTGGTCAGCGTACCCTAATGTACCTGCCGAAACAGTCAAATTGATACGCCCGCTGCGCACGAAAATATTTGATATTATGTTACCTTATCGTTTTTTAAAAAACGATAAGGTCCAAAAATTATTCTACCCCTGTTATTTCAAACAACATGCCTTATTACTTTTTAATTTTTGTTAAGGCCGCAAAATATCGTGCGCAGCGGGGTCTTTGCTCCGACTATTGCTGCTGGTACTTTTCGGTACGCTAGCTACGAAGGCCTATGGTGGTCGTCGCGAGCGGCTTCGACGTCTACAACTGCTTATTACCTCGACTTCGCTACGGCAGTCGCCTCGTCGTACGAAGGTGGTCGTTATGTTGGTCGCTCCCTCCGCTGCCTTAGTACTGTATTAAGACTATGTAGAGATTATTTAATCTCTACGCCTTGATGCTTCAAATAGTTTAGCGTATCACGCATCGCGTCATCAATTGTTAGCTCAGTCTTCCAGCCTAGTTCTTTCTCGGCATGGCTCGGATTGGCACAAAGTGCAGCCAAGTCGCCCGCCCGACGCCCCACAATTTTATGCGGCAAGGCAAAACCACTAGCCTTAGAAAACGCTTTGACAATCTCCATCACGGATAAGCCACTTCCAGTTCCCAAATTATATACCTGTACTTGCTCACCGTTACCAATTTTCTTCACTGCTGCCACGTGACCTTTTGCTAGATCCACCACGTGGATATAATCACGGATGCAAGTTCCATCTGGTGTGTCGTAATCATTTCCATAAATCGACAATTCAGGAATTTCTCCCGCTGCCACTTTCATCACAATCGGCATTAGATTATTTGGTTTATCGTTAGGGTCTTCGCCAAGTAGCCCAGAAGCGTGTGCACCAATTGGGTTAAAGTAACGCAAAATTGTTACTTGAAAATTCGGGTCGCTCACGGCAACATCGCGCAAGATTTCTTCGATAAAATACTTTGTGCGCCCGTAAGGGTTGGCCAAATTACGTCCCACCGGCAAATCCTCCACGCAAAGCGGGGAATCAGGCTCACCATACACCGTAGCTGACGAAGAAAAAATAATCTTGTGCACGCCAAATTCTTGCATACACTCCAGCAAATTAATTGTCCCGCCAATATTCACTTCGTAGTAAGTGAGCGGTTTCTCCACGGATTCACCCACGGCTTTGAGCCCAGCAAAATGAATCACGCTATCAAAGTGACCTTCCGCAAACACCTTTGCCAAGGCGTCACCGTCACGAATATCTACCTCATAAAACTTTGGCCGTACGCCCGTGATTTGCTCAATATTATCTAGTGCAGTGATTTTACTATTGTATAAATTATCCAGAATTTCTACTTCATAACCCGCCTGAATCAACTCCACGGCAGTATGTGAACCAATAAATCCGGTACCACCTGTCAACAAAACTTTCTCTTTGTTCATAAATCCTCCAAAACCCTTTGTTCTATTTTACCACACAATCTGTTGTATAATATAGAGTATGAAGAAGGACTTTGGGTTGATTTTTCGCATCTGCCTGATTTTGGGCGACGCTTTTGCGATTTGTCTCTCCTTTTTGCTGGCATATTTTATGCGCACCCACCTTGACCAACGTCCGTTTTACTTTGAGTCACAGCCTTGGAAGTTTCTTGCCTCATTGCTGTTATTGTTACCCATTTATATCATTATCCTGGCAGCTTTTGGTCTCTATCGCCGTACAATTTTCTTAAATCGCAATCGTTGGTCGGAAATCGGCCGGCTCTTCCTGACGTCAGTAATTGGTGTAATGGCGATCATAAGTTATGACTTTTTCTTCAACGTCGATCTCTTTCCGGTGCGCATTATGGCAGTCTATATCGTAATTTCGTGTTTTCTATTACTATGTATTTTTCGTGGCGTGGTACGTTTTATGCGTAGCTCAATTCTCAAGAAAAAGCGCGCCGTTTTGCGTGCTGTCATCATCGGCAGTACCAAAAACACCGAATATCTTTCAGACTATATTGCCGCCTTTCCTGAATCTGGTTTTGCCTTGGCAGGTGTAGTTGCGGCGGCCAAATTCATTCCCAAAGATTTACGGCGCAAACAATATTCCTCACTCAAGGAGGCCCTACGCAAAGCTAAACCAGATGTTATTTTCCAGACCGACGATCGCCACACAGACTATGTCTATCGTCAGGCTATCGAACGTCACTTGCTGTATTATTTTGTTCCGTCCAACTCGATGCTCACTTCGCAGATGGGCGAGCTGGAACTCGTAGGTGATACTCCGGCTATTTTGGTCAACGTTACGCCTTTAGCTGGTGGTGCCAAAGTTACCAAGCGCTTGTGTGACATTATCTTTAGTGTTATTGCTTTAATTATCGCTGCCATTCCAATGGGGGTTATCTGGATTCTGCAAAAAATCGCCAACCCCAAAGCACCCGCTATCTATGCTGAAACTCGCCTTTCGCGCTATAATCGGAGATTTAAGATCTACAAGTTTCGTTCCATGAAGCCCGAATACTGTGGCCTTTCTCCTGAAGAAGCCTTCACGCAAATGGGTAAGCCACAGTTAATCAAAAAATACCGCCAAAACGGCGACAAAATCCCTAATGATCCGCGTATCACCAAACTGGGAAAGTTCCTTCGCGCCACTTCTCTTGACGAGCTTCCACAGCTGCTTAATGTTCTGCGGGGTGACATTTCTCTAGTTGGCCCACGCGCGCTTGTTCCGGGAGAGCTTCATCATTATGGCGACCGCTCACTGCTGCTCTCGGTCAAGTCTGGCCTCACGGGTCTGGCTCAAGTTTCTGGACGGCGCGATATTTCCTTTGACGAACGCCGTGCGCTTGATTTGTATTACATCCAAAACTGGTCCCTAGGTATGGACTTCCGCATTATGTTCCGTACCATCGGCGCTGTTCTTTTCCGCAAAGGAGCAAAGTGAAAGTCGCCCTTGTATGTGATTGGCTCACCACTCCTGGTGGCGCCGAGAAGGTTCTACTCCAGCTTCACCAGATGTACCCTGACGCACCCATCTATACCTCGCAATATCGCCCTAAGGGAATTAACTGGTTTGGTGACGCCGATGTACGCACCGGTTGGCTCAACTTTTTCCCAGTTAAACTCCGTCGCTTCATTGGCCCGTTACGTCAACTTTACTTTTCTCGCCTTGATTTATCCGATTACGATGTGGTAATCTCCGTCACCGGCGCCGAGGCCAAGAGCGTACGAACTTGTTCCCAAAAAACAAGTTCAAAGGCATTTCATCTCTGTTATTGCCACGTCCCCACGCAATATTACTGGCAATTTTACGATAAATATCTTCAAAATCCTGGCTTCGGTATTCTTAATCCTTTGGCTAGACTTGGCCTCAAGCTACTAGTCAAGCCTTTGCGCAAAGCTGATTATCGTGCTGCCCAACGTCCAGATCAATTCGTTACAATTTCTCATTACGCCGCCGACCAAATCCAGAAATATTATAATCGCCAGGCCGAGGTGATTTTTCCACCAGTCAACGAACAAGAATTTGCCGCCCAAAAAGCTCAAAAACGTTCTGGTTTTGTTATTTCTTGTCGTCAAGTCACCTGGAAACGAGTTGATCTTGCGATTCGGGCCTGTCTTCAGGTCAATCAGCCCCTCACTGTGATCGGTGACGGTCCAGAACACGCCAATCTTGTGCGTCTCGCAGACGGTTCATCACTTATCAAGTTTATTCCATGGGTTGAGACCAAACAACTTGCCAAACACTTGCAATCCGCTGCGGCCTATATCTTTCCCAGTCTTGAGCCGTTTGGCATCGCTCCGGTCGAAGCTCTGGCCGCTGGCTGCCCGGTAATTGCCTACGCCGAAGGTGGCAGTCGTGATATTGTGACGGAGAAGAATGGCATGCTTTTTACGGAACAAACCGTAGAATCACTCGCCCAAGCTCTGCAAAAATTTGATCAATCCCAGTTTAACTCCGGCGCTGTTGCCAAATCTGCCACCAAATTTTCTACCGCTAAATTCACGCAGGGAATTACCAAAATCGTTAGCAGTCGGCGGGGCAATAAATGAAACTCCTTCGTCGCATTTATTATATGTTGCTTTATGCACTTCCGGCCATCCTCTTTTTCTCTTATTACCCAGTGATTCGCCTCGGTAGTAGCGACTCTATGAACTTTGAGCTTTCGCTACCATTAATTTGGCTAGCAATGTTTGATGTGATTGCCTTTGTAAGCTTATTAGTTGTGCCCGGTAATACTTTTCGTCACTTTTCTAAGCCATCCCGGGAGGAGCAAGCTGCGACGACAGAAAGAGCGCCCCGTAAAGACGGGCGCGCGAACGGGGCGAAGAAAAGTCGACAAAAAGTATTGCTAGGCATTAGTAATAAAAAGTTTTTCCTCTTTAGCCTATTTCCATTCTACGCCACCATCTCAATCCTTTGGTCGGCCAATTCTACCCGCGCCTTTCTTACGGCCGGCATCATCTGGCTACTCTTTTTTGCGGTTTTTGCCATCATTTATATCACTCCGCTCCTAAACCCAGTCAAAAGCTTTCGGATTAATCTCCTCAAGACCTTTTTCATCTCTAGCGCTATTATATGTATTGTTTGCTGGTTGCAGGCCATCCTCGATGTGCTTGGAGTTGGCAGGGAAACTACGCTCCTCTGTCAAGGTTGCGTCTCGCAGGTTTTTGGCTTCCCGCACCCTTCTGGTTTTGCCATTGAGCCTCAATTCATGGGAAACCTTCTCCTTGCACCCACACTCACTACACTATACCTTATAACCTTCCATAAAACAGGCCAAACAGAAGCAAAGTCTGCTACTTCTCGAGAAACGGCGTCGCGAACGCGCCTCGAGAAAATAGGGGTAGTTTTCTTGGCGTTATTGTTTTCAGCAACCCTATTCCTAACTTTCTCGCGCGGCGCAATTTATGCTTTCGCTGCCGGTCTTGCTGTACTGCTCATTTTTGCCCTCATCAAGCATCAATTCCGTCCTAGCCTGCTCGCTGTCCCAGTCGTCGCGTTCATTTTTACACTTACGATGCAGGGAGTCTTCAATGTTGTTGGCCCCACTTATGGTAGTTTCACCTCTGGAGTCGCCAAATCTGTCCACCAGCTCTCCCTTGGCCTTATCGATTTTCGCCCTCAAACTCCATCCCAAGATAATTCCGACACTGCTTCAGAGAATACCTCGACTTTCGACGGCTACATCGCTGAATCTACTGACATTCGCCTTAATCTCAACTCGGCCGCCCTCAAAACTTGGTCTACTACGCCAAAAAACGCTCTCTTTGGCGTTGGTCTTGGTGGCGCCGGTACGGCTCTATACGAGAATCGCGCCGTCACCAAAGTCACTTCGCCCAAAGAAATCGTCCAAAACCAGCCCCTTAGTCTCCTACTCGAACTCGGCCTTGTTGGCGTAGCGCTTGTTGTTTTCTCGCTTTTGCTTGCGTTTTGTCCGCAAATCTTTCCGCGTAAGTTTGTTGATGGTCGCAGTGCTAACGCCCAGCCCGCTCCAACCTTCTGGCAGCACCCTGCACTACCTCTGTTATTAGCGCTTATCATCGCGTATGTTATTACTCTGCAGTTCTTCTCGGGGTTGCCAAATGCCCTCCATATCTATCTGCTCCCACCCCTGTTGTATTATCTCTTTTTGCCAAATCAGCCAGAATCTGTCAAAATTACAAAAAATTCCACCAGTTCTTTGCCAAAATCGCAAAAATAAGCATAAAAGTATTGACTTTTAAGCATAAGTATGCTACAATGAAATTATAACTATCGGGGAAGTTAAGCAAATTAAGAACTAAAGCTTATAAAACCCGAGTTCCAAGTAAACTGTGTTCATGTATGCAAAATTAGGAGGGAATTTAAATGATGAACAAAGACAATCAGGAGCTTCGCAATGACAGGGATGACAATGGTTGCATTGACTACGTCAACCAAAAACCGCAGCATAGTCGCAAGGCGTTTCTTTTGCTGGGCGTCGTTTTGGTTTGTCTGACAGCGGCAGTCGTCGTTGGTTTGTCTTGCTGGTTTCGTATGGCGGCTGATATTTATGACCGAATCGCAGCTCAAGAGGCAGCTATCACAGCTCAGGAGACAGCTATTGCAGCTAATTGGCTCTACGTTGCTTCTGAAATGGAAAGGCTGGAGTCCAACCTGCCGGATACCCGCGGGGATCACGATGCGTCCGAGGCGTACAATACGTCCGACGTCTACTATTACGCTCCCGAAGAAGTAAAGCCGGTTTACACTGAGCAGCCCATTGAGTTTGAACTCTACGAGGTTTCCAATTCCGGTGAGATTCTTGTCGAGCCTAGTTCAGAGGGCGACTATCGGGATGGGTATTACCTGCTGGAAGGAGACAAGGTTTACGCTATTCGCTGGGATGCCTCACCCCTCTTCTTTAACGACGATGGAAAGGTTTCAGCTAACATTACCGCAAGCAGTGACTATCTCATCAAAGAAAATGGCACTGGCACTATCAGTATTACCTTAAGGGATTATCACGCAGACATCGACTACGTTGGTGAACTCAAGATCGCCTCAGACAGCGGAAATTTGGGTATTGAGTTTTGTGCAGACAAATGTGGAATTCGTGCTTATGGCGCTTGGCCTACGATTGACGATTATAATGACAATCAATTCACCTTGTGTTTTTACACATCGGGAGAATACGTCGAGCATGATTATGGCGATTTGAACAGCACGTTTGGATGCTATACTTATGAATGCAACGTAGACGGCACTGAACATGAAGAAACTTATGTCACCGAGCTCAGGCCGAGGCCAACCCTTGTTATATCGCCCGACCCCGACCCTGACCGACACAATACGAATGAAGAGTCATCAGCCCCCAATTACGATCCTGAGCCGTACCCGCCGCATCCGACAAATCCGGTAAATAACTGAAACGCCGAAATAGGTAGCGGTGTTCAGCGCGACGACTCTGCTCAACCTGCTCCTCAACCTTAAGCATTTAGTTCCACCCGACCCGCTCATTGAGCGGGTCAACTTTTTCTAAAACATGCAAAAACTCTTGCAAAACCTCTCGTCATGCGATATAATAAACACGTATCGCGGGATAGAGCAGCCTGGTAGCTCGTTTGGCTCATAACCAAAAGGTCGTTGGTTCAAATCCAACTCCCGCCACCAAAATGGAGTCGTATATCGCCCCCCCGATTGCGGCTCCATTTTGATTGAGAGGGAATCTAATATTGCCGAAAAGCAAAACCGAACACCAATTTTTCACTTTTCCACAGTTGTGTAAATACCTAGGTTTTTCGCACATTGACACAGGCAAGAATAGTTTTATGATATTATTTGACGACTGGCCAGAAAACAACTATAAAAATACTTGATAAAATATATAACTTATGACACAATAAGCCACCTGGGGGATTATTTCCTTTCCCAAAGAGTCGTGTTACAATAAAAATGTTCAGAATACAATTAAGGCCTTTTTTCGTTAACTCTGAGATTGGGCTAATGTTGCTAGAGTTAACGCTTTAGTTGTATTCTGAACAAATACTAAACATTAGCCCATTTTTTGTGGGAGGAGGTAATATGAAATGTAATCAATGTGGTAGCGAGAACGCAGACGACTCTGGGTTTTGTTCCAAGTGTGGAGCTTCGCTCCAACCAAGCCCTACGCCCGCACCAGTTAACCCGCCCACTACAATCGCCAGTGGTTTCAATAATCTTAATGCCGCTGTTCAGACCAAGAAGAACCCCGCTCATACCATCTTGATTATTGAATGTATTGTTGGTGCACTGGTTGCTATTGGGCTTGCGGTGCTGGCTATCTGGTTTATCAACTCTAGATCTGGTGGTACGCAAGTTCTGAGCTGTACTCAAGATGGTAAAGCTGTGACGCAATCCACTGCTTTGACTTATGATAAGAAAGGGTTGACTAAGCTTGAATATACTTTACTACTAGATGGCACGGTTGACGAAGATGATTTAAGCACATCAGACCAAGAGAGCTTGTTCGCCGCCGCCTTCCTTTCGATGGCGCTTGCGGAATATGAGGGGCATGAGGGTATTGACTATTATTACAGTGAAAAACCAACACTTACTACTGTTTCGCTAACAGCTGATTTAACCAAGACGAATAAAACGGATACCGATGAACTGACCGAGGACTTCCAAGGGCTTACCATGGATGAGATTAAGACCGTGTACACCAAGAATGGCTACACTTGTAGTGTCAAATAAGCTCAAACTATGATTGCAGAATATATCAAATTAGAGTGGGACCAAAAGCGCAACACTAGTATTGGTATTGGAGCGCTGGAAGTAAAAGCTCGAGCCACAATTGTACCATACCGCGCCACCGTAGTTGCGCGCAACGCGGAGGTTTGTCGACTTGATGGCGTAGCGCAAGCCGACACATACGATCTTTCGGTGGCGTTTGCTAATGGAGAAAGTTATCTCATTAAGTTTTGGCAACAAAGCACTAATCTTGGTACGATTAAAAGTTTGGCCAAGATGGCTGGTAATTTTGTCAAAGGTGAAGGCTGGGGCGCACTTGACGAAATGGCGCCCAAAATCGTTAATAGCAATGGGGTAGAAGCCGGCAATGTACAAGTTCCAGTCATCGATGATGGCATAGAATCCTATACTTATTGGAGTCTCCAACTCGGTGCCAAAAAGCTCAATTGTTACATTGTGGGCGAAGGTAAATCAATCTATTTCTGTATGTATGACGTTAATCAAACTATGGTAGCCACAGTAGAGAAGCGTACACCGGTCAAAAACGGTAAATCACGTTATGTGATGTATATTGCGCAAGATGATTGGCTGCAGCCAGTTGTAGTTATGACTTCAATTTTGCACCAACAAATCTACGACGAAGACGACGTGCAAGGGCTGGGTAGTAGATCATATCGGCTTGACACCTTCCAGAAAGGGCTCAAAGACAAGTTCCAACCAGAGTTTATTGAACAAATCAAAAACCAGGAAGGTGCCGCAAATTGGCCAGAAAATATGACTTTAGTACAGGATAAAATTAAAGAAAGTCAAAACACTCTCTCGCTTATCCTTAAACGTATCGGTTTGGCAATTTTCCTCATTGTCTTTATTGCTATTTTTGCTGCTGCCTTTCTCGCGGGTAAATAGCAAATCGCACTAAAAAGAGCGTCCTAGGACGCTCTTTTTGATGGCTAGGCTTATTCCTCTTCGTCCGCTTCACTCAAAGCATTCAAGAGGGAATCTTCCGCGTTCTTGCGCTTTTTCTTCTCTGGGGCTTTGGCGAGTTCAATATCGATTTCATAACCAGTCAACTTCGACGCCAAACGTACGTTTTGACCTTGGCGGCCAATCGCAATCGACTGCTGATCTTCGGTCACGTAAACCTTGGCTTTCTTGCCTTCAATTTCCACCTTCGTCACTTCGGCCGGGCTCAGTGCTTCACGGATGTATTCTGATGGGTTTTCGCTCCAGTTGATAATATCAATCTTCTCGCGATCGCCAATTTCGTTCATAATGGCCTGCACGCGCATGCCGCGGCCACCCACAAAAGTACCCACTGGGTCCACGCCTGGTACAGTAGACATTACGGCAATCTTGGTGCGACGACCAGCTTCACGGGCAATTCCACGAATTTCCACCGAGCCGTTCTCAAGTTCTGGCACTTCCTGACGGAACAAATATTCGATAAACTCAGCATTCCCACGTGAGAGAATCAATTGCGCGCGCGTATCGTCGTGTTCTACGCCCTTAATATAAACCTTAATCCGTTCGCCCACGGTGTAATATTCGCCGTCAATCTGCTCAGATCGTGGCATAATCCCCGAAGCCTTGCCGAGGTCAATCCGCACCACCCGGGGTTCTACGCGAGCTACCACGCCAGTCATCACAGTGCCGATTTTATCTTCAAAAGCACTCAACACAGCATCACGTTCCGCTTCGCGCAGACGCTGCACCACTACTTGCTTGGCGGTCATTGCTGCTACGCGACCAAACTCTTTCACCTCAAACGACTCTTCTACAATGTCGCCCACCTGAGCATCTTTTTTCAATTGCATTGCCTCGGCCAGAGGAATCTCGGTAGCTGGGTTGTAAGCTACGTCATCTTCGATCACCTCGCGGCTTACAAATACGGTAGCTTTGCCGGTCTTGGTGTCCAACAGGGCACGCACATCCATATCTTTATCACCATTATCACGTCGCCAAGCCGCCGCAATCGCCATCTGTACCACATCTAGCACGGCGTCCTCAGGCAAGCCTTTTTCCTCTGCGATCACATTCACCATCGCGCTCAGTTGTTTCAGGTCTAAACCTTCCATTTTTCTCCTTTTCTAAACTAAAAACCGCCCCTCTTCGGGTCGGTCAATATCTGTATAGTTTCATTATAGCGTACCCTTGCCAAAAGTCAACCTTTATTTCTATATTGCTTGTGTTTTGGTATTTTTTCTCGAAATGCTACAATGGGCTCAATGATTACGGCCTATATCGACGAGTCGGGGAACATGGGCTGTGGAGGTAAATATTTTGTATTGGCCGCCGCAGTTTTCGACACGGCAAAAGGCCTAACTCGTGCCAAGCGCATTATTCGTAAAGAGCAGCAGCTCCTTGCCAAAGAAAGAAACTATGACACCATTCAAGAGATTAAATCCTGCACACTCAAGTTTCCCGAGCGCCAGCGTATTCTTAACAAGCTTACCGCCAAGCCAGACATTGATATCTTTTATCTCGTAGTCGATAAAACACAGGTTACGTTGTTACAAGAGCAAAAGCCTAAGAATCTGGTCTATAATTATTTTGCTAAGTTGCTCACCGATGCGATTTTCCAGAGATACCATGGTGATTTTCGTATCGTGTTTGACCAACGTTCCACCGCCGTCAAGTCTATGAATTCGCTCACCGATTACATCACCATCAATGCCTACACTACGTCAAATCTCGTGCGTCATCACGTCGAGGTTTTTCAGCGCGACTCCAAGACTGAGTATAATCTTCAGGTTGCTGACCTTATCGCTGGTACAGTCTACAAAGCTTATCACCGCCAACAGCCACATTTTCTCAATCTCATCAAATCGCGTATCGTCAATCTGGGTGAATTTCCTTACTCGCAATTTGATGGTAGTTTGATTCGGGGTGCCGATTATTGATAAAATTCAATTTTCTGATATAATGAGCCCACGGCGTCAGCCGCATGGTGAGCTAAAGACAGTAAGTGTCGTTTTCCGGCACCGATCCATGCGCCGCCTTCAGCACCCTTCGGGGTGCTCTTGTGTTTCTATTGACAAAAAGCATAATCTGTGATACAATGTAGACAATCCTCATCAGAGGAAAGATTTTGACGACATTACGTCGTAGATAGCACATTACCAAGCGAAAGATGATTGGGAAGGTGCTGTTAGTTTCAGATCAAAAGGAGGAAAGAATCATGGAAAAGAGAAATATTAACCGCCCCAGAGTGCAAGTCGGCCTTCTGCTTACCAATGTTCACCAGAAATTTTTCTTGGTCGAACAAACGCAGAGCAGTGGCCAAATTGGTTTACCTTGTGTGGATTTGCAGGCGAACCAGAGGCTTGACTATGCTGCCGAACACGCTGGCATGGAACAAACGTTTTACGATTATGACATGGAAGGTATTCGTTACGTTGACACTCAATTTATCGCTGACGAAGCTGATCCTAGGGTTATTGTAATCTATGGGGCTGATAATCCATATGATCTCAGTGCCACGGAGACGCCCGACCCGCAGATAATCAAGTCCATGGGCTGGTATGGCCAAGACGAAATCATAGCACTGGCCAATGACAACAATCTGCGTGATGCTGACGCGGTTCTTGGCGCCATCCAGAACACGTCAAAGAACGTCATTATCCCCGAGGAATCCATCGGCGACATCCAGAAGTGGGGTTTACCGTGGTTTCGGGCTGGTGCACTGGTGTATAACAAGGAAGGTAAAATCCTCATGATGCACGAAGCACGTGTTCAGGTTGAGAAAATCAAGGATCCTGTGCTCAAGCAGGGGTATCTTGATGCGGGTAAGGCACCTGATAATTGGGTTGATGGCGATGGCGGTTGGAATCTGCCCTCCGGCCGTGTCAGAGTTGGCGAAGCCTACGCCGAAACGGTTATCCGTGAAGTCAGCGAGGAAAGCAGCTGGCAGATTAAACTTGAGGGCTTACTTCATACTCGTACCAGTCGCAAGCCCGGAAAAATTTACACCATGCCTGTTTTCTTGGCCTATGCGGTAGACGGCCCCAAACAGTATCATACTGAAGAAACCTCAGAGATCGGTTGGTTTACTCCGGCAGAAATCCAGGAGATGAACAAGTCTGGTGTTCTGCGTAGCCCTGAGTTTGTCATGGCCAGTCTGGAAGCCTTCGAACTCAAGCCTTTTTAGTTTTAATCATCTGCGCATCCGGATGCGGTCTAACCTTAAGGTTAGACCGCAGTTTTTATTTGAACACTGGTAAATAGGTAACGGTGACTCCTAATTGCTCATTGTTCTTGTGGCCAAACTTGCCGGCGAAGCTTTTGTATTCGCCATGTCTAATACAGTACTAAGGCAGCGGAGGGGGAAACCAGCGTAACGATTGGATGGGCCATTTAATGGATTAACTGTTGTAGAACTAAAATAGAGGCTATAAGCATTAGCTAAGGTACTAGAAGAGTAAATGACAGCTCGCGAAGACCACCAGAAGCCGCTTGGGTCAACATATCCAAGTATACCCGCTTTCGTAGCCAAATCGAATCTCCCGCTGCGCACGAAGTAAAACCGATACCGCTTTATCTATTGACAAAAACTAATATCTATGATACACTAAGATAGACCTCAACTTGAGGCAAAATTTTGATGAACATAGCGCACCTTAAAAAACTGGGGATAGTCATATTCATAGGTTGGTGCATGAGAGGAAAGGGTGAGGATATGAAAAAAAGAAGAAAACCAATCACGACAGAACGTGGCAGAATATGGGAAACACAGGGGCAAAAACGCTACATCTGGCTAAACATCACCAATGGCATGAGTCACGACGGCATAAGAGACGAACTGTTTGAGGATTTTATGAGAGCATATCAGCGCATAACTTTCCCAACTGTCGAAATACCGGAGGACATGCCTTGTATACGCTCCGAAAGAACGTCCTGCATTGCTCCGGAAGATGCCGCGATCGTGGATGGAAAATTACGTCTTACATCATTGCATGGCCAATTGACACGGGTCGACAGCTCAGAATCGCAAATTTGGCATTTTGCCGGCGGTATCTGGTTGATTGACAGCGAATTGTGCTTCTGTGAATACGACGCCAGCAAAAGAAAGGGTGGCATGTTTATATTCTTTGAAGGCAAAGACACATCCAAATTGCTCGCAAAATATCCGCAGTTTAAGCACAAGATTCAGTTCATCAAGTGCGATCAGTATGATTGGCTGGTCAATAATTGGTAAGCATATTTACCTTAAAGACCTCGCACTAGCGGGGTCTTTCTGCGTATTGATATTAAACTTCGTGCGCAGCGGGTATTTTAATTTGACTGTTACTACTGGAACCTTGCGGGTTGCTAGTCAGAATGGGTATGAGTGGTCATCGCGCCCATATTCCTCAACCACGAACACATACTTCCTTCGCTTCGATGCTGGCATCGTCAATCCCTCGAGCTATGGTAGTCGTCACTACGGTTTCCCCCTCCGCTGCCTTAGTACTGTATTAGACTATGTAGAAACTTAACAGGGAAGCAGATAGCGATTTTTTGACTTTTTGTATCAAAATGCGAAAAAACTATTGACAATATCATAATAGTGTGCTATCATGGAAACATGATCAGCATGACGGCGATATAAGTTATTCAAAGTCATGAGACCGCCAGACGGCTCTGATCATATAATCATAAAAAGGGCAGGTGCAAGTCCTGCGAGTATTAAAATCTCAAGTTTTCTGCATAGAAGAAAACACACGTTACAAACTTGCCTAAGTGGAGATTTTAATCACATTTTCATTTGAAGAGTGTTGGCAAGAACATTCTTGGTCACGGCAAACGCTATGCACGTTTGAGGTCCGTGTTGGGACAGATTGTTGTCCCCTTGCTCAATGACTGGACGAGGCTCGATTACGGGCGAATATCATTAACAGTCTAGTCATCAGCAACAAACTCTAGGCTCACCACAGGCCGCAATACCGGTTTTCGGGAACAAGAGTGAGTCGATTGGTCAGAGAGGAGTCCTGTGGAGGACAAACTCTCAGAAACTGGTAGGCGCCAAGTATAGCGTCTAACCCATTCGGGGTACTACCCCACTAACCTACTTGGAGATACAAGACTCCAAGCCCTAGAAAATGCCCTGCTCTTCGGAGCGGGGCATTTTCTAGGTGACTCAAATTAGCACTCTTGACACTAGACTGCTAATTTGCTACAATTAATTTAATTAGCACTATTGACACACGAGTGCTAATGATATATCATTTAGACAAGAACTGAAATTTAAGATTATGACTGAGGGGCTGGCTAGATAGTTACTTGAGTGGGTGCGCAGGCTACGGCTGAGCATGCAGCGCGGAGCGCCCGTAACGACGGGCCGCGACGACGCGTCACTCAAGAAACTATGTAGCCAGTTAATTAGTCGGAATATTAAAGAAAGGAATAATTATGTCAAAAATTATCGGTATTGACCTCGGCACCACCAACAGCGCCTTCGCTTACATGGTGGCTGGTAAGCCAGAGGTTATCGCCAATAGCGAAGGTGATCGCACCACGCCTAGCGTTGTTGCTGTCACTAAGAAGGGTGACCGCTTAGTCGGTAAAGTTGCTCAACGTCAGCGCGTTACCAATCCAAAGAACACAATTTACGGTATTAAGCGTTTGATTGGTCGTAAATTCGACGACAAAGAAGTTCAACGTGATCTTGATATCATGCCTTACAAAATTGTCAAAAAAGGCAATGGTGTGGCTGTCGAGATGGACGGTAAAGAATACACTCCAGAAGAAATTTCTGCAATGATTCTTTCCAAGATTAAGGCAGATGCCGAGGCTTTCCTTGGCGAACCTGTTACCGAGGCGATTATTACCGTCCCGGCCTACTTCGACGACTCGCAACGCCAAGCTACTAAAGACGCTGGTAAAATTGCCGGCCTTGAGGTAAAGCGTATCATCAACGAGCCAACCGCTGCGGCTTTGGCCTATGGTCTTGAGAGCAAGAAAGACGAGCAAATCGCCGTTTTCGACCTTGGTGGCGGTACTTTCGATGTTTCCATCCTCGAGCTCGGCGATGGTGTGTTTGAAGTTAAGTCCACCAACGGTGATACTCACCTCGGTGGTGAAGATTTCGACAACATTATTGTTAACTTCCTCTTGGATGAGTTCAAGAAAGAGTCTGGTATCGACATCAAGAACGATGCTGCTGCGATGCAACGCGTCAAAGACGAAGCCGAGAAGGCTAAGAAAGAGCTTTCTAGCGCCAAAGAAGTTGAGATTAACTTACCATTCTTGACCGCTGACGCCGACGGCCCCAAGCACTTTGAGTATACTTTGACTCGCGCCAAGCTCGAAGAATTGGTTAAGCCTCTCTTGGAGCGCTTGGCAGGTCCTGTTGAGAAGGCTCTCGCCGATGCTAAGCTTAGCGCCAAAGATATCGACGAAGTTGTGATGGTGGGTGGTATGACCCGCATGCCGGCCGTGATTGAAGAAGTCAAGAAAATCTTCGGTAAAGACCCAATGCAGGGCGTTAACCCAGACGAAGTTGTGGCTGTAGGTGCCGCCATCCAAGGTGGTGTCTTGCAAGGCGATGTCAAAGACGTGCTTTTGCTTGATGTCACTCCGCTTTCTCTCGGTATCGAGACTATGGGCGGCGTGAGCACTAAGTTGATTGAGCGCAACACTACCATCCCTACTAGCAAGTCTGAGGTCTTCTCCACTGCTGCTGATAACCAGCCACAGGTAGAGATCCATGTCTTGCAGGGTGAGCGCGAAATGGCCGCCGACAACAAGTCTCTTGGCCGTTTCATCCTTGACGGTATCGCTCCCGCCCCACGTGGTGTGCCTCAGATTGAGGTGACCTTCAACCTTGATGCTAACGGTATCTTGAATGTGACCGCCAAAGACAAGGGAACCGGCAAAGAGCAATCTATCACCATCCAGAACTCCGGCAACATGAGCAAAGAAGACATCGAGAAGGCTCAGAAGGAAGCCGAAGCTCACGCTGACGAAGATAAGAAGAAGCGTGAAGCAATCGACGCTAAAAACCAACTCGAAAATGCTATCTATCAGGCCGAGAAGATGCCTGAAGAGTTTAAGGATAAGATCTCCGAGGATGACGCCAAGGCTATCAAGGATGCTGTGGCCGAAGCCAAGAAGGTGCTTGAGGATTCTGCCGCCGATAAAGAGAAGCTTGAAGAGGCTCAGAAGGCCCTCAACAACGTCCTGATGCCAATTGGTGCCAAGATGTATCAATCTAAGTCTGAAGACGAGAAACCGACTGCTGAGCCGATGGATAATTCCGGAAGCGATGACGGCGACGCCGTAGAAGGGGAAGTTGTAGATAACAAATAGTCTACAATCTGCCTAGCAAAAATACCCCAATTGGGGTATTTTTGCTAGAAAGCTATTGACATTTTCGCCTACATGGTGTAACATAAGAGTATCACCATAACCGGACTAGCCTAAGGTTCTTGCACCGACCGCGAATGCCGGTTTTTTGCATTCTCTACTATGTCTAATACAGTACTAAGGCAGCGGAGGGGGAGACCATACCAACGGAAGGCTGGACCAGCTGACGAGTTTATACTAGCATCACCAATGCCAACGACACGAGCACTAGGTACATTGGCACCATCCCATGATGCCAGATAGCCATATGATGACCATAAATACCCACTCTGTCCGATCGTCTGCAGCTCTCCATCACTCAACAAAGCATGCCCGCTGCGCACGAAGTAAAGACATTGCTATTCGCAAATTCTCACTTCTTTCCCATACACCGTCAAATACGGCAACGCCCACTCGGCCAAGGTCTCATCCTGACCCAAGTTTACAATCGGCAAATGCCGGGGTTTAGCAATATTGGAGCTAATGCAAACCACCTCCGTTGGCGTTTCCTCTATCGTCGCCAAAACTTCCGCCATTTCCGCCCGATATTCCAACGCAAAATCCGCCTTGATAATCACCATCGCTAACATCACTATAATCATTAGTGCGCCAAGGGCCACGTTTTCGACCAAATCAGATTTAATCCACCAGTGATGCATTAGTATCCCTAAAGTCACCGTCAGGGCCAAGTAGGCTGGCAAGGCTAGTCGCACCGGGAGCATAATTTGCGACCCGCAAAGTAGATATACTGCCGCAAATATTACGCAAACCACCAATACTCGACGTTCTGCTGTGTCTCTGGGCAGGATGACGAATTTTCGCCCCCTAATCTTGCTTACTGCTGCAGCCAGACCACCCAAAACTACGGCCATCACTCCAACTAGCCCAAAACTATAACCAAAATTCACCACTACATGCTTGATAATCCGGATCACGGAGCCACCGAAGTTGGCAAAAATTTCACCAAACGCCAGGTAATCATAGGTTTCGGTATAAACTGGGTTGTTGGCATAAGTTGATACTCCGGCGCCAAAAACATAGGCCACAGCCACAGTAATAACCATCCCCAGTAGCATCCAAATTTGCCAAGCTGGCAATTTCCATGCCTGCTTCCAGGATTTTTCTCGCCACACCTGCCAGAGTTTTATCAGGATAAAACTAATTAAGAATGCGATTGGCGTGATATTCGACGACATCCCAAAAATCAACCCAATTAGCAGTGCGAACCACCACTTTTGGTACAGTTTTGGCATGGTTTGTCCAACAAAACTCCGTACCCAAGGCAGCACAAACGCCGCCGTCGAAAGTCCAATAATCAGGTAATTATGGATTACTGAGAACCCACGATAGAGCGTGTAACCGTGCGGCGTGATAAAAATCACCAAAAAGCTCAGGGCGAACACCAAGGAATCCTTAAGTTGCAATTTTGGCCAACGCCTCAGAATTAGACTGGTGAGTAGATAAATTATTCCCGTCGCCATCGCTACGTCGATCAATCGGAAAATCGTATCCACCCCAAAACTATATTGAAAATCAAAGAAATTTATCACCGTCCAAGCGTACATATCGCTAAGCCTAGAATTGTGCCGAAACGCCCCCACGATGTCGTTCCAAATATCTGGACTGGTGCCTGCACCTTGGATGATATCCTCGCCCCATACCGTCATGCAAAAATAGCATACGGCAAAGAAAATCACTGGTAAACTATACAACAAATAAGTTGAAATCTTTTTCACTATACCTCGCTTCATAAATCTATTATAGCACGCTTGCAGAATTGCGGAATATGCATAAAAACTATTGACAATTTTAACATTGTGTGCTACAATAGAAACATAAGCTTAATAAGGCTTGAGAACCTTTAGAAATTCAACTTCCTTTCTTGGTTTAGCGAAAGTGGCACGTTTTTGGCGGCATCGAGTGGTACATAGAATAAGTATTAAGTAATCTAATGGACTTCTCTGTGCTGTCAAAAACAGTAAAAATATAAAACGCCCCGCTAGCTGAGCAAAGGATTCGACTTTAGCCGAGAAGAATTCTGGGAGCGAACACTATACGTGAGTAGGGAAAGGCAAATTATGGCTATGGAGTATATTTATGTATGCGACTACACTAAAGCGCCGGTAGCATTACGGAATTTTAAGGGATTGTACTATGAGTATACATACGAAAGTCACCCTTATCTGTACATTACGGACGAAAAAGGTGAGTCCGTGGCGTCCTTCGCGGTCGAAGATCGCACCTGCTATCTATTGCAGCGCAGGAATCAGTCCGCGTTACAATTACATAAAGTCACTCCTCCACATCACTGTGTGGATGTAGACTTTTGGCTCTTCGGGCTTGGACGCAAAGTACATTGTGAGAGCGAAGACGCATTCCGTGCAAAATGCGAAGAATATCGTAAGGAAAATCCTAATATTCAAATCTCTTTTCGTGAGTTTGAATATCTCGGGTTTTATCTGCGGTACGCTTTCGTAGAAACCAAGTTCAGACGTCAGGCAATAGCCTATTGGTATAGTATGCCGGGAGAGACATCATGGGCGTGGCACGGAAAAGAAATACATTATCAGCTTATCGAGAAATTGCACGGTGTATTTGAATTCCAGTACCCCTTACAGTATACTATTCATATTTTTAAGGGGAATACCTTGTCCTACCCCGTAGAAACTCGGGATTTCTTCCGCAAGCATTTAGGCTACTTTCGTAGAAACGATGTTTATTATGCGGACCTCCCGGGAGATTTCTAAGCGGCAAAGTCGAAAAGGCCTCTGGTATAAAATACGGAGGCTTTTTCTATGCTATAATAACTCCAAAAGGAGTTAATTTTTATATGTCAAAACTATTTCTTGTCACCAATCCTGGCTCGTCCTCGCGCAAGTATGGTCTCTATCGCGACGACGAGGAAGTCTGTAGCTTGCACTTCGAAATGGAGGGGAACGATGTTGTCTGCACCATCAAAAAGGATGGCGTCAAACAAAAACTTGATCAAAAATTCAAGAAATTGACCGATACTGTCAAATATGTCCGTGATATTCTTGATGATGAGGGTTACATCAGCGCTACTTCCAAACTTGATGCAATTGTAGCTCGCGTGGCAGCACCAGGCACTTATTTTGCTGCCGATCACATCGTGGATGATGATTGTCTCAAGCGTCTCGATGCCGCCAAGAAGCGTGCGCCGCTCCACGTTCCGGTGGCTGCAGCCGAGATTGAAGCCTGTGTCGAGACTTTTGGCGATACTCCAGTAATTGCGGTTTCTGACTCCGCTTTCCATACTACGCGCGATGATGTGCACAAATACTACGCCATTGATAAAGACCTCGCTGATAAGATTGATGTTTATCGCACCGGCTATCACGGTCTCTCTATTGGCTCAATCCGTGAATACCTCAAGGAAGCTGGTCTCGAAGCCGAAAAAGTCATTGTTTGTCATATCGGTTCAGGCTCTTCGGCTACCGCACTTTTGAACGGTGAATCTGTCGATACCACGATTGGTTATTCGCCAAACGGCGGCCTCATGATGGCTACACGCTGTGGCGATATCGACCCAGCTGCCGCTCTTGCGATTGCGCGCGAACTTAAACTTGACAACGAAGGTCTCGAAGCTTATCTCAACAAAGAGTGTGGCCTCAAAGGTGTGGGCGGCTCTGATGACATGCGTGAGATTATTTGTAAGCGCGACCAAGGTGACGAAAAGGCCGCTTTGGCTTACGACATGTACATCTATCGTTTGCAAGTCATCATTGGCCAGCTTGCTGCCGCTATGCATGGTGTGGATGAGCTCGTCTTCACTGCTACGGTTGGTGAGCGCAATAGTATGATTCGTCGTGACGTCGTGGCCGGCCTAGAATATCTTGGTTTCAAGATTAACGCTGCCAAGAATGATGAAGGTCTCACCGACAAGCGTCACGCCCTGATTTCTGCCTCTGGTAGCAAGCCAATCTATGTCATTGCCACCGACGAAACTGCTGAAATGTTGCGTCGCGCCAAGCTACTTTTGGGTGACAACGCCTAAAGAAAAACCTCCCCTTGCGGGGAGGCGCCAAATTAATGGCGGGCGCTCAATCATAAAAATTCGTTGAGCGCCATTTGCGGTGCAGGAGATACTGGGTGTCTAAAACATTCTGGAAGTGCTCTGCCTTGCACAGATGGTAGATAGCCGCGGCGCCGGCGCCAAGCGCAATCGCGCCCTCGAACAGCATCAACCATGGCATCATCGCCATCACAACCTCTGCAAAGAAGTCACAATTCCTCATGATGACACACAGGCAAGCTGCCACGCCCAGCAGGGCAAAGACCGCCACGCCGGTATAGGCTTTCGCTGCCTTGTGATGCTTATACCAATTACCTTCCACCGTATCCGCATTGGGCGCAAAAACCTCACTAAAACTTTCATAACTCATACTTATACCTCCTTCTATAATCTTCGGTTTGACTGTCATCTCGGAATGGGGTATAATAAATCCCACAACCGTGTTAAAGTACCACAAAAACCCCGGAGAAAGCAGCCTTAAGCGGCTTCACCTGATTCTATTGTAGCACACAAGGTTCAAAATGTCAATGGTTAAACTATAATTTTATGCAAAACGACCAAGTTACTCCTAAAGAAACTGCCACAATTCTAGAGCTCGCTGAGCGGTGTCTGCCCGTAGCGGGGGATTTTGTGGAGTTAGGATGCTACCGGGGAGACACCTCTGTATTGTTGGGCAAACTGTTGGCTAAAAATACTCTAGCTTGTGGAAAAGCTGTGGAAAACTTGTGTAAAAGCACAAATAATGAGTGCAAAACTTCCGCACAGGCAGTGGAAAACCCGTGTAAAACTCCTCCACGGCATCTATGGATTTATGATTCTTTCGCTGGGTTGCCCGACAAGACGACCGAAGATACTTCGGGTGCTGGGCAAAATTTCCAGGCTGGAGAACTCTTTGTCACTAAGCGCGAAGTGGTAGAAAAAATCCGTCGCGCCAACCTTCATAACGTCATCATTAAAAAGGCGTGGTTTGATGATTTGGCTGACCGGGATTTGCCTAGCCAAATCGCTTTTGCTTTTCTAGATGGTGATCTCTACGGTTCAATTAAGACCAGCCTTAAACTAGTGGCGCCACGCCTGCATGAACAGGGAATTATGATCGTGCATGATTATAACAACCCCGAGCTACCAGGATCCAGTCGTGCCGTCGACGAATTTTTGCGTGCACATCCTGAATATCGCCTCCAGGTGCGGCATACCCTAGCTATCCTCAGAAAATCGTGACATATTGCACTAGCACTCCGACTTAATGTGTGCTAAAATTAAGTATTAAGAAAGATAGTTTATGGCGAAAAAAGATTATTATGAAGTATTAGGCGTTTCTAAGAACGCCTCGGATGATGAAATCAAGAAGGCCTACCGCAAGTTGGCTGTCAAATATCACCCGGATAAAAATCCTGGAAATAAGGAAGCCGAGGAAAAATTCAAGGAGATTTCTGAGGCGCATGAAGTTTTGTCGGATAAACAGAAGCGAGCACGCTATGACCAGTTTGGCCATGCTGGCGTGGGGGGTAATGGCGGCATGGGCGGCAATCCTTTCCAGGGTGGTGGCTTTCAGAACTTCAACTTTGATTTTGGTGGAGGCGGCGGGGGCCTCGATGACATCTTGGGCTCGATTTTTGGTTTCGGTGGTGGCCCCCGCCGCCCTGCGCGCGGCGCCGACTATCGCACTACAGTTACTTTAACTTTCGAAGAAGCCGTATTCGGCACTACTAAAGTCGTGAGCGCCGACGGCAAAGATCTCAAAGTTAAGATTCCAGCCGGTATCGACGATGGTATGTCAATTCGTCTGAATGGCAAAGGCGGCGCCGCGCCTAAAGGTGGCACCAAAGGTGATCTCTACGTTTTCATTCGGGTCAAGCCACACAAGCATCTCACGCGTGAGGGTACAATTATCCTCTCGGAGACACGTATCTCCATGGCTGACGCTGCTCTCGGCACCACTGTTGATGTTGAAACCGTGGATGGGACTGTGCGCATGCGGATTCCAGCCGGTACGCAGTCTGGCACACCATTTAAGCTTTCTGGTCACGGCGTACCTCTGATGCGCAGCGATGGCGATCGTGGTCCACATATTGTGACCGTTATTGTGGAGACCCCCAAGAATCTTACTAAGCGCCAAAAGGAGCTCCTTGAAGAATTCCGCGGTGGTGCTAAGTCCAAAAAACGCGGTTTTTGGGGCTAAAATCACGTCATAACCATTATTTCTATTGACTTTTTGCATAATCTGTGCTATAATGAAAGTATGAGTACTAAAAATCTCACTATTATTGGCAGTAATGCTTTGATTACAGTCGCTGGCGTCAAAAATGTGCCAGCCAAAGTTGATACTGGCGCAGACTCCTCTTCGATTTGGGCAAGTAATATTAAGATTAACTCTAAAAACCAGCTGGAATTTTGTCTTTTTGGGCCAGAAAGCCCACTCTATACAGGGGAGAAACTAACTTTTGATCAGTACAAAGTACAACGCGTGCGTAACTCTACTGGTCAGGTTACGGTACGTTATCGCGTTAGCTTACCAATGACAGCTGTAGGAAAACGCATCAAGGCAAGTTTTACGCTTTATGATCGTAGTAGTAATAATTTCCCGGTTTTAATCGGACGTAAAACTCTGAAAAATCGATTCTTGGTTGACGTGGCTCACACCGAAATCCCTCGTCCTCACAGAATGGATAATTCCGATATTGAGGCGGAATTGAAATCTGACCCGCAGAAATTTCACCAAAAATACATGAGCTAGCGCCTATAACTCGGCCAAGTAGTCGATATATGCGTCAATTGCTTTAGTAGATGCTGCATCTCCTGTGGGGTAATACAATGATGGGCAAGCATTAAATTCGATCACTTGGTCGCCATAAAAATCAATACCAATCACTGGAAGTTGAGCTGCCAGTGCAATTTTTTCTGCCATAGCCTTCATCTCATCCGGAACCGAGGCTGAGTAATCCTCTGCTGTACCGCCCTGACCCAGGTTGCAGCTTGCTACCACTCTGACTTTCTCGCCGGCTGCAGGAATTTCATTTTGGCGCTCACCTAAAAAGTTAAGCGCCATTGACCGATCAATATATGACAAATCGCTTTTGTAGGGGGCAGTGCGCAAGGTTGTATTTTCTAAATCAATTAGCTCAATTAGACTATGTTTGCCATCACCTGTCACATGCGCTGGAATTCTGGCAATCGCCTCGATAAACTTATAGTTTATGCAAATTACACGTAATTCTAAAGCGTCAGCTGGCAGCTGGGGTTGCGCAATGGCGAATTTTGCAGTTGGAGAAGCCATCACAGCTTTTTGTATTGCGGGCTCAATTTGGTTAGGCTGCGTAATTCCAGTTGTTACTCCACGTCCATGCGCTCCATCCACTGGTTTGATGATAATTGTGCTATATTTTTCCAGTAACTGTTTTGCATCTTCTGAAGAATGCAGTACTATTGTTTCGGGCTGCGGTATGTCAATCTGTTGTAGTAAGTTGTAGCTTGCTAATTTGCTATCCGCCAAACGCAATGCAAAAACACTTGTGGTTGGCGGGGTACTCGAGGCAATTCGTAATTCTTTACCATCTGGTCGCACTAAGATTAGATTATTTAGATCATCAGAGGCCAATTTATATGCCTGCCAGCCACGTTCCTGTAACTTTTTGCGCAGAACGCGCATTGACATAGGAAGAGTGTCTTCCATAACGGTATAATAATCAATCATATTAGACATTATAGCATAGACATCACATTGACTTTTTTGACTCTGTGTTATATAATCTAATCATTATGAAAATTGCGATTTTATCCAATGGTAACGCCAATTATTCCACTCAGCGCCTAGTAGCCGAAGCTGAAAAGCGTGGGCACGAAGTGCGGGTGATTAAATACAAAAATTGTTACCTTGCTCTGGACGAAAAACACTCGGATGTTTATTACAAGGGAGCCAAACTTCCTAGTTTTGATGCCGTGATTCCGCGAATCTCCAACAGTATGACTCGCTATGGCTGTGCCGTGGTGCGTCAACTTGAGATGCAAGGGGCTTGGATGGTTTCCAGCTCCATTGCCATCACGCGCGCACGTGACAAGCTGCGCTCACAGCAAATTCTCACCAAAGCTGGCGTAGATACCCCCAAGACCTTGGTGAGTCGCAATACGACCGACATTGACGATCTCTTGGAGCAGATTGGTCTCCCGGTGATTATTAAGTTGGCGACCGGCACCCATGGTAATGGCGTGGTGTTGGCCGATACGAAGAAAGCAGCTAAGTCTGCGCTTCAAGCTTTTTACCTTTACAACGAAGATGGTACCAATATTTTGTTGCAAGAATATGTCAAAGAATCAGCCGGTACCGACATCCGTGCGTTTGTGGTGGGCTCCCGCGTGGTAGCCAGCATGAAACGTCAGTCGTTGGATGATGATTTCCGTAGTAACTTACATAAGGGTGGTGAAGGTACTAGCATCAAGCTTACTCCAGAGGAGCGCCATATCGCTATCAAAGCGGCCAAAGCCATGGGCTTGCATGTGGCCGGCGTTGATTTGATGCGTTCTAGCCGTGGGCCACTAGTGCTTGAAGTAAACGCCTCACCTGGGTTTGGTATCGAAAAAGTTACTGGACGCAATGTGGCCGAAAAAATCATCGAATACGTAGAGCATAACGCTACACGCAAGAATTCCAAAGACCGGGTCGGCGCATAGTTGATTTTTATACTGATTTTTGCTATAATACTAGCAATAACTGGTGAAGTTATTGGATAGGAAATTATTTTGAGCATGCAACCGGACCAACTTTCGAGTTTTTTGGCAATGCTATGGGCCTCGGGGTCGGCGTTGCCGGGTGAGCTCTGTGCTGCTAGCGAACGTCTGGCCGCCAGGGAAATTTTTGAAGCCAAACATACTGCCAAAGTTGCATTGGAGCCAGAATTGAATGCTGCCGTCAATGATCCGGAAATCACTAAAATTATTCTTACCAGTGACATTATTGTGATGTCTGACATTACTGTCAATCGTCAATCGCCGCTCACTTTAGATCTGAATGGCTACAAGATTGCCTCGCTCCGGGCCAATGCTTCGGCAATTGATTTGCAAACCGGTGAACTTGTTATCACTGGGCAGGGGAGTATCGTTGCTAATGGCGTGGGGGCCAGTGGTGTGCGCGTCAAAGGTGCCATGACGCCAGAAAATTTGCATTATGCTAGCCTGATAGTGGATGAACAAGTGACATTGTATGCGCCGCATGCTTATGGAATTTATCTAACGGCAAATTTCAAGGCAGCCTATGGCGTGGAGATAGTGTTGCGCGGCAAAATTGTGGCGCGCCATGGCGTAGGAATTAATCGTTTGGTGCAGGGTAAAGGCAAGCACGTTCCAAGAATAACTATCACCGATACAGCTATGATCGAAGTCGACGCTGATGAAGGTGTGGCGCTATCGGCGGCAGGTTATGCCGAATGGCAAGTGGGAGCAGCAACTATCACTGGAGCTACTGGCGCGAGCGTGAAGGCTGGACGGTTAGATTTTGCCAATACTAAAATCACCGCCACTGGCGAATTGACTAACCCTAGCGGTTGGGACAACTCGGTGGGGGTGGGTGCAGTGATGCAAATTGAAGAAAGCAGCGAGTATGCTGGGGAAATTAACTTGAACTTAACTGGCGGGGAATATGTCAGCCGGCAAAGCTATTTGGTAGCCAAATATGGCTCAGCATCAACCCTGCAAAGTCTGGAGATTAAAGATGGGAATTTCACTGTGCCAAGTGGGGTGTTTTATGGCATTGCGTCTGGTACTACGAGCCAGCCTATTGTATCAGTTTCGGGCGGGACATTCTTAACGCCGTCAGCTACGGAGCTGACTGACTATCTGGTAAAAGGATTTTATCTAGATGTTGATCGTAAGACTGGGGCAGTTTCTGTGATCGACCCACATCCACCTGAAGCAGAAATTGACCCAGTGGAACAGCTTGCGTTGGAATGTGCGGCGCTAGAGCGTTTAGTGGCGGAGGCAAAAGTTTATCTAGACAAGGACTTTGTTGGCGATGAGTTGGGTGAATGGCAGGATGCTGCCAACAAGGCAGTAGCTGCAATTAAGCGCGCAGTAAAAGCGGCGGAAAAACTTTTGCAAGGCAGCAAAGAAGTGGCGCTTGAGCCAGTGCAACATTTGCAAAAGCGCCTCAAAACCACTATTCAGGGTATCGAAAAGATTGCCGATGAGATGCGCGGAGAAATGCTTTCGGTTCTAACTACCGCCCAAGAGCTCGACCCACACGAATATTCAGCTTACAGTTACAACGCTCTGAAAGAGGCAATTATTGCTGCGCTAGCACTGACGGCACAGCCCGAAGCTTCGCTCAACCAATTGTATTCGGTGTTTTGCGATTTACAACTCAACATTGACTTATTAGAAGAACCGGAAAATGAACTTGATATTGCTTTGCCGGAAATGCCCCCCGCCGTCTTGCCAATTTTGCCGTCGGCGCCAGTTGCTAAACCGGAATTGGCCGAACCAAGTCTGGAATTACTAGAGCCAGAGCTAGCACCTATTGAAAAACAGAATTTGGCTGAGCTGGGAGCAAGTGTAATTTTGGCGACTTTGGATTTAACGCCAGCAGTTGTTGAAGCTGAAGTTGAAATTGAGGCCGAGCCGGAAATAGATGAGGTAGTTGCTATAGAGCCAGAACCAGCGCCGGTGTCTGTCGAAACCGAAATTACGATGGAGGATGCTCCAGAACCAGTTGATGAATTAGCGTTGGCGGCGTTTGATAATGCACGTTCTAGCCTCTACCTCATGGTGGAAGCGGTGCGCGATTTAGCACTCAAAGATTATCAGGCTGAGTTTGCTGAACAGTTTGGCGAACTTCAGGTTGCAATCGTCAAAGCACAGGCAATTTTGCAGAAACCCGATGCGGTTTTGCCGGAAATTCTTGATACCATGGATGAGCTTAAATTTGCCACGGCTGGGTTACGGCTGGAAGAAGAACCGGCTCCACAGGCCGTTACTCCAGAGCCCGCAAACTCTACTAATGAAGTTAAGCGCCATACTCGGCTAGGGGCAATTGCCCTGGCAGCGATTTCCAAATCTACTAATCCTACCAATACTGCGAATAACACCGATTGGTCGGCGTTGCGTGATGTGGTGGCTGATATTGCCAAGTTGGAAGCATCGGATTACACTCCTGCCACTTATGCTAATGTTTTGGCTGATTTGGAACGCGCCAAAACTCTACTGGCCGATGGTACGGCAACTCAGGCTGATGCAGATGATCTAGTGTTTGATCTCAATCTTTCTATGCTCGCACTGGAGCGCAACGTGCAGGCGCCAGTCAGCCAACAGTTTATGCAACCAGTTACAACCGAACCGGCCTCTACGTTACCAACTCAGGCTGATGTTTTTGCTGATCAGAGTGTTACTCCTAACTTACTGATGAGTATGATGGCGGGAGCATATGCGGGTTTAGCCACCTACCGCAAGAGTCGGCTTGCCGCCAAAAAACGTAAAACTACGCACAAGACGCAACTTTTCTCTAAAGTATAGCGTAATACATTGTATGTACAATGTATATACAAAAGTGTGACTTTATGTTTTTTTGTCATGCTTGTGCTTGCTAATTTTGTAAAATTTTTGCTACACTCTGGCCATGTTGCGATTTTTCCGCTATTTTTGGTCTGAAATTCACCCCTCTTGGTGTTTGTATGCAAGTTTTTGTGGTGTGATTAGTGGAATTGTTTTGACGGTGGCTAGCGGTAAGATATTTTTTCAGCACTGGCTTTGGGTAGTGGCAGCGGTTTTGATTATATATTATTGTTTACGTTGCTCACGGAGGGGTACACTACTTTGGGCTCTTATAGCGGGGTTAGTGATTGGTAATTTCCGTCTAGCATCTGAATTTTCGGGGCAAGAATTTTTGACGTCGATGATTGGGCGTAATATTACGATTTCGGGAGTAATTAATAATGACCCCGAGACCACTGCTGGGCAAACTACCTTAAATCTATCACATCTAGAATTTGCTACCACGCAAGAAAATTATGCAATTGCGGGGACGCTTTATGTAAAGCTAAGTACGAATGTATCACTTGAACGCTCGGATATTGTGACCTTGCAGGGAACTTTGGCGGCGGGATTTGGCACTTATGTAGGGACAATGTACCGTCCAGAATTACTTGAACTTAGACGGGCAGATACAGGTGATATTTTTGCTCGTGTCAAGCAAGGATTTGCCAAAATTGTGCGGAACTTTATTCCGTCGCCAGCTGTGGAACTAGGACTTGGCTACTTAGTAGGGTTAAAGTCCGGCTTGCCGGAAGAACTTTCGGACACACTGCGGGCGGTTGGAATGACGCACGTCATAGTGGCATCGGGTGCGCATCTTGGAATTTTGGTTGGCGCCGCACGGAAAGTTTTTGGTAAACTCTCAAAATTCTCTGGTCTGCTAGGTGCCGGATTGTTGATTGCTGGGTTTGTGCTAATTGTTGGATTTACGCCGTCCATGACGCGCGCGGCGTTAGTTTCTAGTTTATCGCTTTGTTTTGGCTATGTCGGGCGTAAATTTACCCCATTACGACTTTTGATTTTTGTCGCCATGCTTACATTATTATTCAGCCCACTAAATTGTCTCAACTTGGGTTGGCAGCTTTCGTTTGCCTCCTTTTTCGCCTTGCTGATAGTTGCACCTCGTCTACAAAAACTGTTTTATGGCGGCAAAAAATTGCCCTGGTTGGCCGGAATGTTACTAACTAGCCTCGCGACGACTTTGACTTGTGCGCCTATTCTGATCTATAATTTTGGCACCCTCTCGCTCTTGTCATTTGTGGCGAATCTTTTTATTTTGCCAACTCTGCCATACGCAATGCTCCTTGTGTTTTTGACTGGCGCTACCAGCTTCTGGCCGTGGCTTGCTGGGATTTTTGGTAAACTAGCTACGTTGCTTCTGGAAGCTCATATTTGGCTAGTGAATTTCCTTGGGGAAAAGAAGATGTTTATTTTTGAACTGCCAGCTGGCGACGGAAGAGTTTTCTTAGTATATATCATCATCGCTGTGCTTCTATTAGTGCTTTCAAGACCATTCCGCAGCCAGTCGACAAACTCGAAGATTTGTCGACACGTGGCGCCGATTCAAGCATCCGAGAGGAACGAGAACTTGTTCTCATTTCCGAGGATGCGCAGAATCGGGAAGCGTCGTCAGACGCAATGGAAGAGGAGGCTTCCGCCTGTAACGACAGGCCGGAAGAACTCCGTGTCTTGAGAGCACTAAGAGGAACATTTGCATGGTATAATATATACCATGAACATCGCTTCTGAAGCCGCCATGTTGGATTTTGGTCAAAATTTCGCCAAAAATCTTGAACTGCCTGCCGTGATTGAACTGGTAGGTGATGTTGGTGCGGGCAAAACCACCTTTACGCGGGGTTTAGCTAAAGGTTTAGGAGTTACAGAATCTATCACTAGCCCGAGTTTTACTATTTCCAAGCGCTACGCCTTTCCGGGCGGGGAATTGGTGCACTATGATTTTTATCGCCTCGATGATCCGGGAATTATGCGTGATGAGTTAGCGGAGACTTTGAGTGAGCCAAACTCCGTCGTGGTGGTAGAATGGGGCGGCGATGTCGCAGAGTTGTTACCAGCGCGCAAACATCATTTAGAAATCAGATTAAATGAGGATGGTAGCCGTGAAATTATATCTTGATACATCAACTGACGTTTGTGTTTTGCGCCTTGATGACAAAGAATATGCTCGTCCCGGCCGGCATGATATGTCCGAAAAAATCCTAGAGTTCATTCACGAGAAGCTACAAGAAAATCAAGCTGATTGGCAAGATATTTCTGAGATAACCTTTTATGCAGGACCAGGATCTTTTACTGGTTTGCGGATTGGCGCCACAATTGTGAATACTTTGGCTGACCAGTTACAAGTTCCGCTTTTTGATCAGCATGGGCAACAACATCAAATTATTTTGCCTGACTACGGCCGGCCAGCCAATATTTCTGCGCCACGCAAGTAATGAAGTTCGACACTCTACTAGGTTCTGTGCTATAATTAAAATGGAAATTCATTAATTTATATATTTTGTTACCCCGTTGGCATAGAGAAAAATGTCGACAAACAATTAGGAAAGGTGCATTATGACCGTAATTTTAGTAATTATTGCCCTTGCACTCGGCGCAGCTGCCGGGGCGGGTGGAATTTTTGCTTACAATAAGAAAAACGAGAATGGCGGCAAGAACAAAGCTGACGATTTGGTGCGTAAAGCCAAAAACGAGGCTTCGGATATCGTGCTCAAGGCTAAAACCGATGCGGCTGATATGGCAGCCAAGTCTCAGCAAGAGGAAGCCGAGCGTCGTCGCGAATGGAAAAACACCGAGAATCGTTTGAGCGAACGCGAGGCTAATCTCGACAACAAGCTCGACCAGCTTGAACAAAAAACTGAGCGTTTGGCCAAGCAGGAAAAAGAGCTTGATGACCTCAAGAATGAAGTTCGCGATATTCGCAACAAACAGCAGGAAAAGTTGGAAAAGATTGCTGGTCTCTCAAAAGAAGACGCACGCGATAAGCTGATGCAGATGACTGAACGCGACATCAAACAAGATTTGGCTGGTTTAGTAGCAAAAGAACAAAAGGAAATTAAACATGACATTGACGAAACCGCACAGGCAATTTTGTTGACCGCAATGGAGCGGATGTCGTCTGAAGTTACCGCTGACCGCACTGTCACCGCGCTCAAGTTGCCAGATGACGACATGAAAGGTCGCATTATTGGTAAAGAAGGTCGTAATATCCAAGCTTTGCAACGCGCCACTGGCGTTGATATCATGGTGGACGACACTCCAGGCATGGTAGTGCTCTCAAGCTTCGATCCGATTCGTCGCCAAGTAGCACGTTATGCTTTGGAACGCTTAATGAAAGATGGTCGTATCAACCCAAGTTCAATCGAAGACGCTGTGGCTAAGGCTGAGCGTGAAATTGAGAAAGAAGTCATGCGTGCTGGCGAAGATGCAGCCCGCGAAGTTGGGGTAGTTGGGATTCCACACGAACTCATTCATTTGCTAGGCGAACTCAAATTCCGTACTAGCTATGGTCAAAATGTCTTACTGCACTCGGTTGAGATGGCGCACATAGCGGGTATGATTGCCGAAGAAATTGGCGCTAACAAGCGCGTAGCAAAGACTGCTACTTTACTTCACGATATTGGTAAAGCGGTAACGCACAAAATCGAGGGCAAGCATGCTGAAATTGGCGCTGAATTAGCCAAGAAGTATGGCATGCCTGATGCTGTAGTGCATGCCATGGCGGCTCACCATGACGATATTGAGCCCACCACTCCAGAAGCCATTATCGTCAAAATTGTAGACTCGCTTTCGGCGGCTCGCCCAGGCGCACGTAATATTTCCGCTGAGAACTTTGCCGAACGTATGCGCGATCTCGAAAATATTGCCACCAGCTTTCCTGGCATCGACAAGGCCTATGCAATTTCTGCTGGCCGCGAAATTCGCGTGATTGTAGAACCTAAGCAAATCGATGATCTTTCTGCGCTCAAGCTCGCGCGGGATATTGCTAACAAGATTGAGGCCACCATGTCTTATCCTGGCGTCATCAAAGTCAACGTGATTCGCGAGACCCGCGCCGTTGAGTATGCCAAGTAAAAAGCCTGACAAAGAAGTTGAACTTGTTCCAGAAGAACAAGTTCAATCGGGTTCCACTCCTGGTCTTTTGCCACTAGACGAGCCTTTATTACGTAAACGGATTGCTCGCAAAACCAAAATCAAAGTCGCAATTGTAGCGCTTCTGATTGCCGCATTAATGCTGTACCTGATTTTAGACGTGGCTTTACATGGGCCACTCATGTCGCTTTTGTCTAATCGTGATAAGTTAGTTGAGTCAGTGCAGTCATTCGGACCATTTGCACCATTATTATACATACTTTTACAAATGGTACAAACCGTGGTGGCGCCTATCCCAGGGCAAATCGTGGGTAGTGTTGGTGGTTTTCTCTTTGGGCCATGGGGAATTTTATGGACCACAATTGGTAGTCTCATTGGCTGCTGGATTGTTTTTCTACTCGCCCGACGTTTTGGCCGTCCATTGTTGGAGAAAATTTTCAAGAAATCCGTCATCACTAAATTTGATTTTATATTAGAGGCCAAAAGTGCTTCACTGATTTTGTTTGCAATTTTTCTATTGCCAGGTTTTCCAGATGATGTTGTTTGCTATCTTGCCGGATTAACCAAATTGTCGATTAAACGTTTGATGATTTTGGTTACACTTGGTCGTTTACCGACGATTATTCTTACCAATTATCTAGGTGCTGGTATTGGTGAAAACTTTACCATGGTAGCGATTGTGGCGCTGCTTGGCGTGATTATTCTAGGCATTGGTATTTGGCAACGCGAGCGCATTATTGGGTTTCTCAAGAAAACAAGCAATAAATAGCGACTCTATCTTGACATTTGGACAAATGTGTGCTATTATTGATTCAAGGTTAGTTTTTGACGGCCTTGAGCCAAAACCTTATCTACCAGTAGGTTGCACATCAAAAATACAAGGAGGGGTATATGGACACAACAAACATCCAGAACCAAATTACAACAAGTGTAAATGCTCCAATGAAACAGGATGCCACGGCGATTAGCGCGCAAGATCTTGCGCTTTATCAGCGCTACCGCGGTAGCGCTGATCCGGCCCAACGTATGGCAGTGGTTAATCAGTTAGTGATGACTTTATCGACCATTGGCATCGAACACGACTTTCATTATGTGGGCTATGAATGGCAAATCAAGGTGGGGCGCTACACCTTTGACGCCGAAATGCAGCACGGATTGGACGAGCTTTATGAGTATGTACGTGCTGTATGGCTGGACCGTTTATCTGCCAAGAATGAAGTGCTGGAGTTGCGCTATGACCATACGAGGGAATTTCGCCAACGCTTAGCGCGTTTTGGCTGGAGCTATGGTCATCCGCAGGGTGATTCGACCCTGTTCTGTCTGGCGTATCTGGATTTCAAAGAAAGGCATCCCGAAGTCAACATGATAATGCGTGATTACACCATGGATAATTTCTTTGAAGTTTTACGGCTTTTAGTGTCGGCGGAAAGCGATGACCATATGCGTCCCGATCTCAATAATTATCCCAGATCCTGCCATAACATGATGGCGTATATCCGTAAGTTTTTGGCATAATTATTTCAGGGCTTCACAGTGTGGGGCCTTTGATTTTTTGGAGCTCCTTTATTGAATCAATTTTGTCAAAATATTTAAATCGCAGATATTGCGAATCTTTGGTCTGCGCTAGTTTCTGAATTTCTGGGACAGTGGCTAGTTCAACTTCGATTAGCTCGCCACTATCGAGATGTTGTTCGGTTTGTCGCACTAGCCCGCTTGCCACAAAAGTGTACACTAGCCAGTCGATTTTGTTGAACGGCTGCTTAACTTCCACCAATTTCCAGTTAGCAAATTCTAGCCCAGCTTCTTCCAACAACTCGCGCTTAGCGCCAGCGAGTTCATCGGTATCCTCAGCATCTACCCTGCCACCAGGATAATCATAAAACCAATCCTTACGGGGCTGTTTTTGTTTGGTGATAACAATTCTATCTTCTATAGATGTTGTAAGATTCACAACATTACGCAGACGAGCTTGTTCGTCGGGAGTCAAAACCGCAATAATTTTTACAGTATCAGGTCGACGTAGCATTTCAAAAGTTGCCGTGGAGCCATCGTACATTTTTTGAGGCCATTGATAAACGTCATAAATCACACCGGAAAATACGCACTTAGCCCCCTCAGGTATTAGGTTTGCCCATTCAGGGATGTAGGTACGCCTCACGATCGAAACCCAACCAAAGAAATTATCAAAGTTGCCGCGCCGGCGATATAAACTAGCTCAATTACTTGTTCAGCAGGTAATGACAAAATTGCGCACATGATTGCGAGACCAACCCACAAAATCAATAAGCAAATTGCCGTCCACGGATAACGAATATGCAAAATTAAACTTTTGGTAAAACTATTCTTTTTCATGCAAAAATCCTTTCTTTCACTAAGTTAAACATATATTCATCGTTATTAGCCAGGGTGGAAATTGTCTTCACCAGCAATTCGTAACTTTCAGTCAAAGAAAACCGGGTTGTGCTAATTTTGTCATGCGGCACGCCGGTGAGCTTTGCATTATTGATTGCGTATTCCATAGAGCGATGCATAATGTTTGCGAAACCATGATTGTTTTCGCTATTATCCAAAATCGTCACTGCGCCCAAGAACGCCTGAATCGCTTTGAGCAATTCAAAGTTTACCATATCAATTTTAACTTCTATGACTTTGGTGCTTACTACACGCATAAAGACATCAATCAAATGTCCGTCTTTGAACGATTGCACGTAAGACATATTGCCATTCAATTCGTGGTTTAATTTTTCAGTCATCGCTGAAGCGAGTACAGTTAGTAAGTCTTCGCCATCAAAATTGCAACGTCGCATCGCCAAAGACAAATCCGGCACGAAACAAGTCACTGAAGCCTCAAGTAATTTCTTGAATCCATCAGCACCATTCAAAATCTCATAATAACTTTCCACCCATTCATAAAATGCCAAGTGGCTACTGGGCTTATTGGCAATAATACCAAAATCGATTAAAGCAATTTTATTATCGGGCAAAAGAATAATATTACCCGGATGTGGATCGCCATAAACATAATCTGCGCACATCGCGGTATAAAGTGCTTCGCCACCCGCAACCACGATTTGTTCCCACAAATCCGACCCAGTCAGATCTTTAGTAATGTCTTTGGCGGATTTATCGCGGGTAGCCGTACTCATTACATCGGCCAATGTTGGGCCCATAATATATTCCTGCACAATCACATTTTCGGACGATAATTCCGTAAAGACACGAGGAATTTTAACGCGTGTATGATTATGATATAACTTAGCGAAATAATTTTGGTTTGCCATTTCGCGACGGTAATCGGTTTCTAGGGTGAACATTTTGGCGCAGGCACCGTAGGCTTCATTATAATCGATAAGGTATTTTGGCAAAAAGTAGGAAAATAACTTACAGAAGCGGCGCAGGATATTTAGATCATGCTTCAAATGCTTACGAATTGAGGGGCGCAAAACTTTGATTGCTACATCTTCTCCTGTGAGCAGAGTACCACGATAAACCAGGGCAAAACTTCCGGCAGCCACCGGCTCAGCAGAAACTTGTGCAAAATTTGCTAGATTTATATAATCTGCTAAGTTTAAATCTTCGCGCGGCGCTTGTGAGAAAACTTCCATCTCGCGCGGCCCGCCCCAACCTTCCATAAACTTGCTCGTGCCGGCCAAAATTTGCAAGAACTTAATATAAACTCCACCCCATGCTTTAAAACTATAAAAAATCGCCCGACGATATTCGGCGTCTTTGTTGATTTGCTTCGAACAAGCAATCTGGGCTAATTTCCAAACCAAACTCGCATATCGACGTATGGTTTTCATTGTTTCTTTCCAAAACCAATTACAAATAAAATCACGGTCATCACGATGGCAAAGATTGGTAAGAAAATTCCTACACCATTACTAAAGATTGCAAGCAAAACTGTGCCCAACCAAATAGCTAGAATTGCCAGGATCACGAATGCGTATTTCATAAAACTCCTTGTGGTCAGGGATACCAGACTTGTTATGCTTGCATCCGGCGTAAGCCGGCTCTGGCGACCGCTACTCTATTTTAATCTGTGGTCAGGGATACCAGACTTGAACTGGCGACCTCACGCCCCCCAGGCGTGCGCGCTACCAACTGCGCCAATCCCTGACTTAACCCTATTTTATCACGGTAACAGGGAATCTTCAACTTCGCTCTTGCGTAATCAGGCAACATGAGTTATAATGAAAAACAGTGGAATCGTAGCTCAGTTGGTTAGAGCGTCGCCCTGTCACGGCGAAGGTCGCGGGTTCGAGTCTCGTCGGTTCCGCCATAGAAAAACTCCGAGATTGTCTCGGAGTTTTTCTATGTTTAAAAGATCGGCACCCACCGCGGCAAAAACATAAGGCAGCGGAGGGAGAAACCGTAGTAACGATTGCTGTTGTTTGACGGGTTGACATCGCTAGCGTTAAAATTGAGGTTGTAAGCGTTGGTGGCATCAGAGTAAGACCGGGATGACCACCAGTTGCCGTTGATGCCAGCGTTGCGTGACACGCCCTCAACTGGACGGAGGTACCCGCTGCGCACGAACGATAAGCTACTAGACTCACGCAAAACAGTATGGTCTTGGATATAGAAGTTCACTTAATGCTTTCAGACCGTGGTCGGAAATTTTCAAACCTTCTTCTCTCTTTTTAGAATTAAAGGGGAACTTCACGATCTTTTGTTGAAGGCCGCCGGCTGGCGAAGGAGTGAACTTGGGCCGCCCTTGGACTCCATGGAGAATGCTCCACTAACTAATTTTAGCATGCTACAAATTACCTCTGGAAAATTATGAACAGCTATGCTATAATACAAATACCGGGGCGTAGCACAGTTGGTAGCGCGCAGCGTTTGGGACGCTGAGGCCGCAGGTTCAAGTCCTGTCGCCCCGACCACACAGAATATAAAGCCTGTTTTCGACTGTTTTGCCCCTGTAAAATTGCGTTATGGCCCTTCGCAAGTTCAGGGGCTAATTTTTTTGACGTTTTTACGATTTTTTCGAGCCAAGGATACGGTTCTACCTCTATAATTTTCCGCGTTATGGTCCTAAATTTACCGCCACGTAACACTTCTTGCTCTGTTAGTGTAGCTTTTGGTCCAATGGCTTGTAATATAGCGCGTTTCTCGCCTACGTCTAATGCGGCATCAAATTTTTCAGTTGGGCTTTGTAAAATCTCTAAAGTTTTACCAATAATTTCATACCAGTTGCGGTTGAGTTCTTTAACTTCTCGGTGAGCCTCTTTAATTCGCCTAATTTGGTCTTTCAGCTCCTTTTCTTTTTGCCGATACATTTCGTCATCTTCTTCGTCATAATCGTCAAGATTAAGGCGCATATCTAATAATTTGCTTAATTTGTTCTGACATTTTTCTAAGGCTGTATTATGCATTTCAGAGATATTGTAACGTTCCTCGATCTCTTTCTTATGAATTGACTCCATAACCTTTTTAGCCCATTCATATAATGTTGGGTGAATTCTATAACTATCAAGTAATTCGTAGATTTGACGAGTCGCTTCTTCTTCGGTGATGCTCCCTCGCATTGTACATTTGCGGTGTGGGCTTTTCTTAGTACATTTATAGTAGATGTGTTCATGCGAATCGCCACTAAGTGTTTTTCTGATATGTTTTTCGCCAATAATAGAACAACCGCAACAGGCGCAAACAATTAGACCTTTTAGATCGTAACGATTGCCATGCGCACGACACTTAGGTCGTAAATTATGTTTAACGGCATAAGCACCCTTTAGCTCTTGAATCCTCCAGTATTCTTCTTCGGTAATCATGGGTCGCCATGCTCCATTATGCAGAATTTCTGGGTTTTCCATATCCTTAATCTTTCCCATATAAAATGGGTTGGAAAGGATACCGTTAATAGTGGTCGTGCTTAGTGGTACGCCACCACGCTTTTTATGTTTCTTAGTTAAGTAGCCCCATTCATTATTAACAATATCCGCCAGTTCTGGAATACTATATGTGCCAGTTAAATAAAGGCTAAACATTTTCTTAATAAGCGGAAATCTCTTTGGGTCTTCGATAATAATTGCTTGACCATCCTCGGTATGACTATTAAGGTAACCTTGTGGAGCGACTGTATTATAGCCGCCTCGCTTATTTCTCCTATAAACTCCACGCCTTACATCTTCTGAAAGTTTCTTAGAATACTCCGCATTCATGCCAGCTTCAACGCTGAAAACCACCATATTATCTTCTGGGTAATAGATTTTATCGTGAGTATGAATCAGTTTAATTTTGCCGTCAATCAGTAGTTGTTGAACCATACCGCTTTCGAGCGGATTACGGGCTAGGCGGTTGGTGTGCCAGCAAATAATCGCGTTTGCTTCGCCCGACTCAATCATTTTAAGCATTTTGTTGAATTGCGGACGATTATTTACTTTACGCGCCGAGCCAGATTCGCTAAAGGTTTTTACTACCTTGTATTTATTATGCTTTGCGATTTCTCTCGCTACCGCTAGTTGGTCACCCAATGAGGCAATTTGCCTTTCCGCACTTTCTGTAGATTTCCGAGTGTAGATAACGAATTTTAATTTCGAGGTGTCCAGTTTCATTGACATTTTCACTCCTTATGTTTTAATTATAACCTAAAATCACTTAAAAAGATACCCTTAGGCTCAAGGCTACTGACAACCGAGAGCCTAGAGGGAAAATCTTTTAAGAATTAACGTTTTGCCGTTTTGGCGTTTTGGTCTTGTGATGCCTTCAGCATTGATTGAGGCAACTCGTGAAAGTATTCATCAGCTTTATAACCTGGGATAACTTCAATAAATGCTGTAAAAACGCCTCGTTCGTCTGGTTCGGGTACTACTTCGTAGCTTAAAAGACGTGCTGGTTTATCAACCGTCGTATATGGCGGCTGGAACTCTGGGATTCGTAGCAAATCACGCTCAAGCCTTTTCCCTAAACCCCTCATACCAAGCTTTTCCTGTCTAGTGGTTATATGAAGCTTATCGCTATAAAGTTTCCTACGAATATCATCCGTCAGAACTAAAAGTGGTAGGTGTTTTTCTTGTTTCTTCGCCTTGTTGCTTTTACTTAGCTTGTTGTAGTTCTTCGCTTTTTTCATTTGTTCTCCTTATTTTCTTTAGTAGTTGATTCATTATCTAGATCGCTAGTCTCGGAATCTGAGCTATTTTTATTTTGCCAATTAGTGTCCGAAATCGACAGCCAACGCTGACCATTGCGATATACTGGGCTTCCGTCCGATCCGCGTTCTAAGGTAATACCTAGACTTCTCAGTGTTGCTTCGGCTCTATTCAGAGCCTTGCCCAACGTTGAAGCGTTTCTGCACCACGTGGGTTGGTCGCGAATCGACTGAATAATGTTCATGTCTTCAGTTGTAATAACTGTGCCATCATTGAATTTAAAGTTAAGGAAGTCTGTTGCTGTACCCTGCCAAGTTCCTGTTTTACTGACTAGAAATCGTGCCGCCTGTGCCGTCGGGTTTGCGTTTAGTGCGGTTGCGACTTGGCGATCTACGATTGTGTCATACGCCTTGATAAACTCGTCCCCAGAATAACCAGTCATAGCTTCGGCTACGGCTACTCCTAATCGGGCAAAATCAGCCATTCTCGGATACTCGTCCAAGTTAATGCTTGGGTAGATACGTAACGTGTCCACTAGAATACTGCAGATCGCGCCTAGAATAAGTGGCTTTTCTAAATTAAACTTATTCACAAGTTCTTTCTCGGTCATGCGCTTTGCTTGGCTAATTCGTTGCACCGAAATTAAGATTGACCTGTCAAGTGTATCTTCACGAGTAATGATTTCCGTAATTCCGTTTAACATAATTGGGCGCTGAACTTTGAAGATGACCTCACCGTCATTCTCATAAAGCTTTCTGTTTACTAGACTCGTACCAGTGGCGACTCCGCATAACGTATCAGAGATATCTTGATTAATATATGAAATATTGTCATAGTACAATAGAGCATGTCTTGTAGCTGGTCTAATAATACTCTCACAATTGCGAATCTGTCCTATACCATCCAACACCGATGGATCCACTAGCTGTTTAGTTAGTTTCATAAGGGTACTTTTGCCTGCGCCGCTCGAACCGATTAGTAGTAGTAGCGGCTTTGGAAAATCTGGAATAAAAGTCGAAATCACAAACGTAAGAAATAGTAGCCAATCGTTTCTGTTCCGAATGTTTATAAATTTATGTAACAGCTCAATATCGCTTTTTCTACTTGTAGCCTCTGGTGGGAGTTGTTTCTCTTGGTGAGAAAAACGTCTAAACACGATCGGTGGATCGTCTATAATTCTCCACCCCTCGCGAGTAATGTGCACGACTGCATCGCCTAGGTCATAATACAACTCCTTAGGGTTAGCATTATCGTCATCCACCCTACTTACCCTAACTCCCAGCTTGTGGGTCTGCTTGTTGATGTATTGGGCAATGGCGCAAGCGTTCTGAACTACTTCCTCCACAACAGCTCGTCTCAAAACTTTTCCATATTGTTCTAAGTGCCAGCCTAGAAGCCAAGTTCTAAAATCTTCGCTTTGAATTGGCAGCACAGTTCTACCTTTCTTCTGGACGGCGATATAAGCTTGGTTATCGTTACTATTGCAGAAAAGGAGGTTGTCCTGCGCTAATTTTTTAATGGTTTTTTCGACTAGAGTATAGTCTTCCTTTTGTTGCTCGCTAGTATTCATACTGGGTTTTCCCCATTAATTTATTGGTTTTACAATACCACTCATATTCGGCTTCCATCTCACGATCTACAAGGATTTCTTCAAGTTCATCTACGTCAAAATTCATTGGAGATAGACGTGCTGTTTCAAATTCTTGAGCAAATACTACCGCTAACTCCTCAGCAATTTCACTATGGTTTTTCTTCCTTCCAGCAAGTTCATACGCGTTAAACATTTCCTGGCCATTATGTTTGTTTACCATATGCATAATTCTTTCGGGATATATATCAAAATAGATATACATATTGTCCTCTATAACCTTAGCAACTGCTTCTAGGTCTTCACGTGTTGCGTTTGTTACTCGAGGCAATTTTGCCTTCTGCATTAAAGTTCCTTTCAAGGCTCCTCTGGCGGAGCATTGTTGCACATACGAAGCGAACAATGGACACTGCAGCCGTAGTGAGCTCTTCACCGCGTAAATTTATCCCTAGCTCGCGTTCTAGAAGCGCCGAAAGCGTTGTTAAATCTTCGGAGGTAAACAATTCCGCCATAAAGCCTTTATCTTCGTTATAGTCGTCTATCGTGGCGACCTAGTTCCATTGTAGGAAAAAATACCACAGATTACGGCGGATGTATGTTATGTGTTAGTGCGCTATATGTAACATGTAGTAGGATAAGGTTTTATGCGTCTGCCCGCACCAGTTGCTCGATTTTTTCTACCGACGTTTTAGCAGCGATTAAATCGGCATACGTTGGTTTAAAATTAGCAATAATTGCCCCGTTCTTACCTTGAATTCTGAAAAAGGCTTTGTAAATAAGAGGATCTCTCATCGTCCTCTGCAAAAGATTATAAATATCATAAGTAGTCTTGCCAACATCAGACAATTTAAAGGGTGTGTTTTGATGTTTTTCTGCATAGTCAAAAAAACTGGCAAAATAGATACTCCTTCCGAGATCTCTTAGGAAATACCTTTTATATTTTTGCACTATGTTTATGTATAACTTTTCGCTTTTTACGATAAGCTCAAGAACTGTATCGTCTATATTCGGCAATTCCTTCTTGATTAAATCGATCTTGCTTGCATACTTTAGCTGATTATGGAAATCATCACCGATTTTTATTTTAAAATCAATAATACCTAAACTATACTGAATACTATCTTCCTTAAGATATGGCGCAACATCACGCAAATCAATAGCATCTACTTCTATTTCGCTCATCAAGTCAACATCATTATATAATGCATCTTCATTTGGATATCTGTAGTGATATTCGAGGCTAATACAACCCGATAAACGCGAAAGGTGCTCCAAAACAATAAGTGCCTCCTTTGGAGAAATATTTGGAAAATGTTCATCAGTACTCATCATAACGTATTCGGGGTGTTCCACCTCAGATTGTTCTGCCTCTAGAAGTGCTTTTATAACAATAGCACTTTTTTCTTGTCGCGTCATCACATCAGCCATGCTCTTCATTGTATCATTTACCCCTATAAAAGTCAACTCCGACCCCTGTTATGAATGCGGCTTCCCATCTAGGGCATAATATGATACAATAGTATTGCTTAAACTTTGATAGAACTGCCGACATTCAAATGTTGGCTTCGAGAGAAGAATGCGGCTATGTACGCAAATCAAGCTCTTGAAGCCCAGTTTGTCAAAGTTTAAGCGACTAAGTACATGGTCGCATTTTTGTTATTAGGGCGACCGAGAAAGGGCAAGCAAAATGAGCATTATCAAACTTATCGACCTGCTAAAACTACCAGAAGAAAAGTTGTCTAAATTGAAGTTGGTTTTCAATAGCGACTGGGATTATAACCCGAATAATACTTTGGACGAATTCAAGCCTTGGCTTGGCGATAAACCACGCCGTTTTGAACTCCTAAAAATGTACAGCCATGGCGAAGCCAATCTCGTTCGTGAATCGGTCAAGACCCATAATCCTAATGGTCATAAACGTTATATTAACGGCGATTACGTGCTCAGTTTTATTCCATTCGGCGACAAGGACTGGCTACTTGTTAATGCTTATAAGGTTCTCGACGATAGCAAAGTTTTTGTCGAGGCGGACGAATCAGCATTTCCGGAAGTGGCAGGCTATATCGGCAAGCTGGTGATTACTTGGGCAGATCGTAATACTATGAACATTGTCATGCGTGATAAAGAGGCAATTTCTCGACTAACGGTCAAAACTATTCTCGAACAACCTTACGACGAGGCAGAAACGGAGTTCCCGGGCTACGAAAATCTAAACTTGTCTTGGTCAGAGCTGAAGTATGTCTTGAGCCTCAAAACTTGGCAAACTGCTCTGAAAAACCAAAAAGGCGTTTACTTCATTACCGACGTCGCCACTAATAAACGCTATGTTGGATCGGCTTATGGCGACACGATGCTGCTCGGTCGCTGGCAAAGTTATGCCGAAAACGGACATGGTGGAAATAGGGAGCTGAAAGCCCTAGTTGGAACACAAGGTTTAGATTATGTTAAGAACAACTTCCGCTACTCGATTCTCGACATTTATAAATCTACAACGGACGATAAAACTATCCTCGATCGGGAGTCGTGGTGGAAGGAAGTGCTTCTAACTCGCAACCCGAAATTTGGGTATAATGCGAACTAGGATTTGCCGAGAAACTGAAAATATAGTATAATAAAAGGTAAATATGCGTATGAATGACAAAAAAGCCAAAATCAAAGCCATAGCCGATTATATCGAAAGAGCAATGGAAACCCCTCCGGAAAAGTTGGGCGATGATAAGCTTTATCTGAAAGCAGCCGAGGACGCACTAGAGAATAAGCCGAGAGTTTGGCAAGACACTATGATTTGGCTACGATTAATTAATCGCCAAGTCAATCATTTAGATTCTCTAGAAGTCGTGAATGGACGGATCGCAATTTTAGCATATATGGGAAAATATGGGCTTGAGCATTCAGACGACAAGAGCGTTGAAGATTTGCTCACGATTTTTTATAATCCCACGCAGCCAACAGTGATTGACGTGGAGGGTCTGAAGGATTTTGATAGCTATTTTGAATACCCTTGTCGCATTGAGTTTACACCTGCAGCACATCGGAAAATTATTGGACGAATTCTGCATGATAAAATGCCGAGCGAGCAAATTGACTTTTATCTGGGTATAGAAGGAAGTTCAAATTTCGGCTATTCCGAACTCTATCCTGCGCTGAAACATGTTTTGCAGACTACGAACGACGAACACTTGTTTTGGACGGCAGGTGATGTTCTGTCAATTATTTGGCGGTTGCTACCAGATAGCAATAAGGAACTCGACGGCTGGTTTAATAAAGAACTTTATGATATATTCTGGTCAAGAGTAAAGGATAATCACTTAAGGTTATTGACTAGTGAGAACATCATCTTTAACGATTCACTAAGCTGGGTTGTAAACGATCCTGATTGCAAGAAACTGAACCCCGAACTATGGAAACAGTTGGAAAAAATAGCAAAGGACGAAAAGCTGGGTCGAGAGGATGTTAGCTTGGAGTCAGTTTTTGGACAGGTCTGCAATATACGAACCGAGAAAATGTCACCTAGCGAAAAGTTTGATTTTGTCGCAAAGTATTATGAAGGCGAGGAGCTCTATAACTTTTTCTGTCGCCCTGAAACAATTGAGGAAGCCGAGGTCTATCTCGATAAAGCAGAGGATGAAAGTCGCTTTACTCAAGCGGAATGTACAGAAATTGTTTGGAATGATGACGATCCACGAAGGAGCTGGTGGCTTAAAACCATCCGAACGGTTGAAATGCTATTAGCGGAACCGTTAGAGCCAAAAGTCCAAGAGTTTATTTTGGAGTATGTGGTTGAATGGTTTAGCGGAATCTGTCGCTCTCATAATGATTCCGCCATGCGACTATTATGGGCAGCATGTTCTGGAGCGGTTAAGCAAAGTAAAGCAAGGGAGCAATTAGCTGAAAAGTGTCGGGAACTGCTATCTAGCCAAGACGAAGATACAACCCCAATTGATACAGCCTTAAAATTAGCCCAAGAAAATATTGCATTCCGTTCGTTCCAAACGGACGATCTCGTAAAGAACTTACGCAAATATGCCGAAATGGCCGAAAGATAATTGGGGAAAGAAAGGAGACACATGGCTTTATATCAAGACACACCTTACGACTACATAAACATAGCCTTAGAACTAGCAGTTAAGGCTCATAATGGTCAAGCGGATAAAGGTAATGGTTTACCGTATGTTCTACATCCACTCACGGTCGCTACTCGAGTTCGAACTCCGGAACAGAAAGCAGCAGCTATACTACTAATCTAACACTAGGCGACTTGCGCAAGGCTGGTATTCCCGAGCGAATAATAGAACTAGTGGAAATCTTGACCGATCCAAAAGACGGCGACTTTGCGGGCTATATGAATAGAGTAGCCGAAGATTTTGATGCTGCCGTAGTTAAACATGCTGATTTAGAAGATAACCTTAGCCCTATGAGAGGCAGAGGACTTAATGATAAGATCCGAAGCAAAGTTTATACTGGGTTGGAGATTTTAGAGAAGAAGTATCCGGAGCTAAAGTACATGTAAGCACAACGAGAAAACGGCAAAACGGCGATCATACGCAAAAGCTGGGTAAATACTTGAGTTTTGAAGTTTCGGACGTAGGAACACGTTCTAAGTTGCTTAGAGCGTGTATTTTTTTTGTTCGGCTTAGTTCCGAGTCCTAGCTAGTTATAAGAAAACCGATAATGTTTGCCTTTGCTTTGAATACATACTATAATATATTTAGATATGATTGTCAATGAAGATTGGAAGCCAAATTTCTACAAATACGAAAAAGTCCGTAGAAGCGGTAGGTACAATATGATTATGGAAGCCGACAAAGCGATAAAGGCTTGTAGCATTACTAGCCGAGAACACCGAGACATTATACTTAGCTATGGAACTTATAGACGCTATATTGAAGCTGAATATGATACAGTTGATAATTTTATGCGGAGGTATAAGAAATGCGGCTGCTAGACTACGAGTGTCAAACTACATTTTGGGAAGACTTTAGCATTGCTGAACATTTTGGAGAAGAAGCAATTAGAGATACCTATAAACGAGCTAAAGCCGAATGGAAGTACGATCGCATTTACGGAACCGAACTGTCTATGGTGCTTAACCATAAATGCTGGTATTGGTATGAAGAACGCAATACGAAACTTAGCCAACTTTATGCTGGGCTTTGGGAAGAATGGCATAATTGGGTGCTTGAGAATTGGAAAGGTGAAGATCTAACTTACTATTTGAGGGTTACGGACTAAGTTTTAATTTATGATAATTCTCACATGGCTAAAAACTATCGCTACAAGCACCACAAAGTAAACTAATCCAAAAATTACTGGTATCCATTTTTCAATGTGAGAGAATGGCCGATATCTACTACGGTCGTTACCATTGCCAACAATACTCCATTCCTCCGTATATGGCTGCAGGGGAAGTTGTTTTTCTATTTTGTGTAAAACTTGAAATTTTGCACTGTTCAGTTGCCCATATGATTTTAGGAGGAAGAAAAATATGGCGGATGTCAATACTCCTAACAAGCTAAGCCCACAAAGTAAAACAACACGATTAGTCCCTTCTGTAAACTGTAAAATAATTCCACCACAAGTAAAATATGCTGAATTTAATGCGACCAGTGAGCCTAGTGCCTTACCTCGACGATTAGAGATTTGCTCTATTCCATTCAAGTACAGTTCGTACTGTTTAACTTTAACGTCTAGTTTATCTACCACCATTGATTAATTTCTTAAGATTATCCCAAGTCCATTTGTACAGTTTGTCGCTACTTTTTGCTGAGGTCGGTTTCTTGTTCTTACCATCTGCACGTCCAGCAAGTAAAAAATAACTTTTGCCTTCTTCCTGAGCGATAGATAGCTCTTTAGCAACACCCGTAGCAGTATCCGTATGCTGGCCACAGATAACAATAACTTGGTCTGACTTCTTAATCCGGTCTCTAGCCTCTTTCTGCCATGTCGGACTCGCTTCTTTAATTGACCAATCAGAAATCTCAAATGGGGAATCATCATTCTTCGATTGCCCTACTAATAGATTCTTTAAGTCTAAGTCGTTGTCATAATCAAAGCTTATAAAGCACCTAACTTTTGCCATGTTCCTCCTTTTGGTCTATAATACCCCCTGAAGTTTGACTTGTCAATGGTTTTATTCTTTAATGCTAATGGTTTATATCGGCTACCCTCAAGAAACCTTGTTAACCCCAAACTTGCATAGCCCGACCCATCCGAAAAACGCCAAAACGCTAAAACGGCAATTCTCGCTTATTCTTTTATTCCTAATTCCCAACTCGCAACCTATGTGTTATCATAAGTACAGGTCATCATCTCCCGAGCTAACACCTTGAAATTCGGTTATAGCTTCGCGAAGTTGGGTCGACCATGTACAAAAGTGCAAAAATATGTTATAATAAATCACCTACAGATATTTCTGCAGGTGATTTTAGGTTTATAATAGAATTATATTAAGAAATGGAGCCTACATGCCAGTAGATATACCTAATCCTTGGCTTGAAGTAGCCAAACAGAAAAACCCGCCTTATCTCGCTAAATGTGACTGGGATATTAAGTTAGCCGATTTTTATAGCTTGCGAGTAGAACTTTTACCACAACCTTACATCGGTAAGGTCCTTTCGGCCAAAGTCATTTGCTTGTTGCTAAATCCTGGATGTGGAGAGACTGAAGAAAATGTAGAACTAGATTGTCAAGAATTCCAACAAGCACTGCGCGATAATCTAGACCCTGCTAAATCTCGCTTAGTTCATCTCGACAATCAATTTGATTGGACTAACGGTGGCAAGTGGTTGCGCCAAAAGATTGTGAATCCTTTAGCTAGCCACGGTGTTACGCGTGATGATTTGGATCGTAATTTCGCAATCATTGAATACTTTCCTTATCATTCTAAATCGGCTAACTTCAATTTGAGCGATCCATTAGAATCGCAACGCTATGGTTTTGAGCTCGTGCGTCAAGCGATTCGGAATAATGCCATTATCCTTATTATGCGGAGCGAAAAGTTATGGTTTGAGGCTGTACCAGAACTCGCCTCGTATCGGCAAACTGGCAACTGTATTCTTGCACATAGTTCGCGCAATGCGATTTTATCAGAGGCGAATCTCGGAGCAGAAAATTTTACAAAAGTGATTAAGGCTCTCAAAAGTTAAAATGTTAAAACGTTATCAAGAAAAACTGGAGCAAAACTTCCGCGAACTAATTATTGATAAGTGCAAGTTTTGTGGTTTTGATAAATATCTAGAAGAAAACCCTGATTTTGAGTTTCCGAAAATTACGGAAAATTGCTCTGGGCATATTACTATTCCGGGAATGTTTGGTGGGTTTGATTATTTTGTAAAGACACAAGGCGACGAGTTAGTTTTATATGCCGAACAGTCCAGCCGAATAGATTATAGTAGTGATGATTATTTATATTATGAGGTTACCGAAGATGGAAGCAGGATACTAGAGGGCAAGGAGCGGGAGGTTGTGAGGAAGAAGTTTTGGGAGTTAGCCAAGAAAGCCCGTGAAGAGCATAAAAGAAAAGTGGAAAAAATGAGAGGCGAGCATGAACCCGGCGAGCGAGAATAGCGTTACGATTATGAAGTACAAAAATTGTAATTTATCAGTTAATTGTGCTTTTTAATTCTCATCTGGACATAAGTTATGCCATCAATTGTTTCTTCGTCAACTTTGTATGCGCCATTTGCTAACATGACTTTTTGTGAGGCAAGGTTATTTTTGTGAGCGAATAGCCAAAACTCATCCTCTGGAATAACATTACGGACTTTATCGAGCAATAACTTTAGCCCTCGCGCAGCATAGCCATTGCCACGATATTCAGGAATAATTACATAGCCAATATGTCCACCATTTTTCTTGAGACTCTCGCAGAGTTGGTGGCGGAACTTAAACCAACCGACAATTTTATTATCCTTCCACAAAAAATAATAACTTTGTGGTACATAAGTTTCGGTCGGAGTAATTGAACAATCGTTAATGATTTTCGGTAGTCCAGTTTTTAAGAACTCTTGTTTAGTAATGCCAAAGTAGTCATTTTCCAGACCATTTTCGCTCCTTGGAACTTTTTGTAATGCCTCGTATTCAGCATCAGCATCTTCCAGATTGGCGAGTCTTAGGTAAAGCATACTTCCTCATTGGATTACAATTATTGCTAACTTAATTATATCACGATTTCCAATGTCTCCTCGACTGAGCGGTAGATGGCGGAAAAGTTTTAAGCAAGCCATTGGCTTCTAGATGTTAGACTTAGGGGCTAAGTTTTTCCATTTACTTTTTGGCATTTAAGTCAATAATTGGTCTTAATATGAAACAATCGCCAAGTTCCATTACGGTTATGAAGTATTTAGGTGTAGATGAGAGTATCATTTTGTGATGGCTGATAACTTAAAATTCCCAAGCCTCGAAGATAGGTTGAACTATTTAGATAAAGTAAAATATAACCTTTGGGCGAGTGGTGAGATAGTATCTTAAATGGCTGTAAATGAAGACTGGAAAATTTGAGGGTTACGGATTAGGACATCGGTGCGTTTGAAATTCTATAATAATTCACCACTAAAGAGTCATTAGATGTATTTCCAGTGATATTCACCAGCAGCTCGTATCCGCCCCTTACCTATCGCCAACATATTCTTTGGCGCTTAAGCTTCCAACCTTTTGCCCAGTTAAATCTATTTTACGCGACATGAGTTGTAGCTTCTTATTTAGAATTTCATATTGAACTAATAAATTGAGCTAGGGCTGCAACTGCAGCTGCAAATTGTGTCGTGGAGTTTATTCCGCGAAGGAACGCTATAGCGGTCTTGATAATTTTCCCTTGCGGTTTGCTACTCTGCGCTTCTTCTTTAATGACATCGAGACTATCCCTAATTTGTTCTTTTGTTTTATCATCTAAACTATCTGGTATATTATTAAAAATGCCAGTAATTAAAGCGTTTAGTTGAGTGATGCCCATACTATTATTCTGAGTCGCATCAATGTCAGAGCCATTATCCGCAATGTTAACTTGTGCTGTTCCACCGCTAACCGTAATGGCATATTTCACATCTTCATCATAACCCATTTTAATGCCAATCTGCACAAGATAAGTTTCGATATAATTTACAAAAGGCAAGATAATTCTATAGCAAAACTCTTTTATGGAGTCATCGATATTTCTAGCGTACCCCGATGCTATATCGCAATCAAAATATTCAAAGTTATCAGTGGCATATTTTAGGTATTGATACGTGTGAGATACTTCTTCCTGTTCTGTATCACCCATTGAATTAAAAATTGTTCCGCTTTTAACTTCTTGAAAATCATCGGGACTAAGATACCCTCTAACATATTCAGATATTATTTCATTGTTATCAATATACGCAAGTAGCTTCTTAAGTAACGGCATGCCCGTATCGCGATTGCAATTCATCACACGATTAGCAATGTTTCTAAATTCCATAGAAACGATTTTTAGTTGCTTTTTATCGATTTTTTTCATATCTAACTCCACAAAACGGGCAATAACTGCCACACATTTTATATATTGACTTAATCTTGGCTTCTCTATCACAGCACGGATATTTAATGACTTCTAAATTGTCTATACCATACCTAATTGGATATTCATCTACGTGCTGTACTTGCTTGCTTACCTTAAACGAAAAATTTGCACTTTTGAGTTGCCTCTCCAGTTTCTTTATTTCTTTATGGATAAGGTTGTTTGTATAGTTTATTGCTTTTTTACGAGCTAACTCAAGTACCTCTTCTGTAAGGTAGTCATGAGCCTTAAAGCCGCAGCTCGGGCAATGAATCTTGATCACATCATCAGCTTCATAGTCCTTAGGGTGTAATTTAAAAAATTCACTGCAAAATGGACATTGCAATAAGATAAAGCCGCTATCATCTACCGGTATGGAGACTTCGCCAATTGTCGTACTCATAGTAGTTCTTCTTCCAGTATATTATAACATAGTTACTCCCCCGCTAGAAATTTTGTTAACCCTTGCTTTATAAAGCCTAACCTTTAGCCTAACCTTTCCCTATGCAGTAACACTATCTCTTATCCTCAATCATCTGAAACTCACCACTTTCCGAATATTTTTTATAACCATGTAAAATTGCATGGCACCATGGCGTCGTCTCCATTTCCAAAGCTTCGTCCAAAGGGAACCAGCCATTCATCGGCGCTTCCTCAATACAATATTATACCACCCCCATTTGACCGCACTCCTTCGGCGTGATACTATTATAGGTATAACTTAGAGTTTTTATTCATCGACCAATAGGAGGTATCGTGCCACAAGCTGTTAAGAAAAAGCCAACCAAAAATAGCAATATTTTTCGTTGGCTCGTGTTCACTATTTTGTTAATTTTGTGTTGTGGTGCCATTGCCTCGCTCTCTGCCCCTGCATCCACAGTTGAAGAGGTTCCACTTTCCGATGTGATTGCGCGCGCCAACGACGAAAACGGCAACATCGCCAAGATTACCGTCGAAGGCAGCGATCTCAAAATCACCCTCAAGGGCAAAGATCGTTATACTCAAGTCTCCCGTAAAGATCCTTCGGGTACGCTCTATGAGCAAGGTCTTATTGATCAATGTCTCGGCTTAAATGGAGAAGATCTCTCTACTTGCCAGGCAAAATATCCCGTAATTGAATATACCGAAGTTTCCAACTTTTGGGACTATGCCCTCAATATTGCTATCATTGTAGTGCCAGTTATTATTATTGTTTTGTTCTTTAGTTCCATGATGCGTCAAGCTCAGTCCATGAATAACCAATCTATGGGTTTTGGCAAGGCGAAAGCTAAACTTTACGGTCCAGACAAAAAACGTGTCACTTTTAAAGATGTGGCTGGTAATGAATCTGCCAAGCAAGATTTGGAAGAAGTCGTAGATTTTCTCAAAGAACCCAAGAAATACGAAAAACTTGGCGCCAAAATCCCGCGCGGCGTCTTGCTTGCCGGCGATCCTGGTACTGGCAAGACCCTCATGGCTCGCGCCGTGGCTGGTGAAGCCTCAGTGCCATTCTTCAGTATTTCTGGTTCTGAATTTGCCGAGATGTTCGTTGGTGTGGGTGCCTCGCGCGTGCGCGATCTCTTTGCTAAAGCTAAGAAAAATGCTCCATCCATCATCTTTATCGACGAAATTGACGCCGTGGCTCACAAACGCGATGCTCGTGGTGGTGCTGGCCGCGAGGATGAGCAAACTCTCAACCAAATCTTGGTCGAGATGGACGGTTTTGACAACGACTCTGGTGTGATTGTCATTGCCGCCACTAACCGTGTAGATATGTTGGATAAGGCTTTGCTTCGCCCGGGTCGTTTTGATCGTCATGTCAACGTCACTTTACCAGAACGCAAAGACCGCCTTGAGATTTTGAACGTCCACTTTAAGAATAAACCTGTCAACAAGAACGTCAACCTGGACGCTTTGGCTGCCAAGACCGCCGGTAGCTCGGGTGCTGACCTTGCTAATATCGCTAATGAGGCTGCCATCACCGCTGCACGTGAAGGCCACAAAGAAATCACCAACGACGACATTACCGAAGCCTTTGAGCGGGTTGCAATTGGCCCAGAGCGCAAGAGTAAAGTCATGAATGACCAAGAGCGCAAACTTACCGCCTATCACGAGGCTGGTCACGCCATTGTTGGTCACGTCTTGCCGGATTCCGATCCAGTGCATAAGGTCACAATTATCCCACGCGGTCGTACCGGGGGTGTCACTTGGTTCTTGCCACCTGAAGACCGTAGCTACAAGAGTATTTATGAGCTTAAGGATATTTTAGCTCGTGCTATGGGCGGGCGCATTGCCGAAAAACTCGTCTTCGGCCCAGAAGCCATTACCACTGGCGCTTCGTCTGACCTGCAACATGTCGCTCAGCTGAGCAAAGAAATGGTCGTAGAGGAGGGAATGGGTAAGCAAACCCGCAACCTCGTTTTCCCGGAAGGTGAGACCGGCTACTATACCATCTCTACAGGTAAGCCATATTCCGAAAAGACCGCCGAACTAATCGATTTGGAAGTTAAAGCTTTGTCTGATGAGGCTGCTGCACGTGCCGAAGCTGTACTCAAGGCCAACGGTCCAGTGCTCGACAAACTTGCCGAAGCTTTGCTTAAGCAAGAAACTTTGGAAGAAAAAGACCTTGAGCCAATTCTCAAGGATGCCAAACTTCCAGCTGCCGCCAAGTTGCGCTAAGAAGCCATTGATAATTATAGGGCTGCAATTTCTGCAGCCCTATAAGGTACTATCGGGATTTGATAAGTTTTGATGGTGAGACGTAGCATACAGGCAGTGGCTAAAACTCATTATGAGTCACTGCTATTTTTTATCTGTAAGTATTCTTTTAATATTAATGCCCATATCTGTATAACACCGAACGCAACTACCACTAATACTGCGCCGTATCCTTCGGACCTAAAATATACAAATAACGCAATGCTTATAAATAGGGCGATAACGGGGCCTATGATGAGCACTATCCAAGCCGTAATCAGGTTCCGTTTTTTTCGTTTTGCCACAAAAATTGGGTCTTTTTCTCGCTCGGCTCGCATAGTTTCGCGCTGCTTATAGCGTTCCATTGCTTTTTGATTGTAAGCATTCCATAGTGGATTAATCCAATCATTGAGCCGTCGATCACCGATAAATGTAATAATTGCACAGCATGCGCAACATAGGGACCATAGCGCGCAAAAGATTTGCGTGTCTAATCGTGACATTTCACCGAAGGTGGTATCCCCAAAAAATGCACACGCTCCAAGCATTATAGCCGGTATAGATAATGCTATTGCTGAGATTAGTTCTTTGTTTCTATCGCTCATCTTCCACCCCTCCTTTTTGAAAGAATTTTCCATCAAGACTCTATCAAAAACCTAAGCAACAATCTAGATATCGTGCTTCTACTATAATAATAGCATACCTTATGCAAAATGTCAATACTTAACCCGCCCCTATAACTATAGTATAATATATACATCCCCGGATGGCGGAATTGGCAGACGCGCTAGCTTCAGGTGCTAGTCTGAGTAATCAGGTGCAGGTTCAAGTCCTGTTCCGGGGACCATAGATTTGTTGTAAAAGATCGGCACCCACCGCGGCAAAAACATAAGGCAGCGGAGGGGGAAACCGATGTAACGATTCGTCGGACCATTCGACGGGTTCACATCATTAGCATTGAATTCGAGGTTGTAACCGCCCAGCCCAGCTGAGCCCCAGACATTATCAGCCCCACGCGACGACCACCAGTTGCCGTTCTGGCCAGCGTTCCTAAGGACGCCAGCAGTATTAGCCAAATTGAAGTTCCCGCTGCGCACGAAGTAATCAACTATCGAACGCCTCCAGCATATCTCAGCAACCCGAATGACGTCAACATCGGTAAAGAAGTTCATTTTCTAGGAAATAACCATAATTATAGCCTAAAACTAACCTTGTTCGTTTCTTTTGACGGTATAAGGAGAACTTCACGATCTTTTTCTGAAGACCGCCAGCTAGCGAAGGAGTGAACTTGGCTGCTTTTGGGCTCCATGGACCACTTGTCCACGATTTGATTGTAACATTATTCTTGGCTCTAGTAAAAATCAAGAAAAATAGTATAATATATACAAAGCATAGTAAATTTTAATCGGGAGAACAAACATGTCCGGACATAGCAAATGGGCCACTACCAAACGCCAAAAGGCTGTCGTCGACGCAAAGCGTGGCGCATTGTTTACTAAGATCGCCAACCAAATTGCCATTGCAGCACGCGCTGGGACCGACCCTAGCATGAACCCATCTCTAGCAATGATGCTAGAAAAAGCCCGCCAGGCTAACATGCCCAAAGTTAATATTGAACGGGCGATTGCACGCGTGGCTGATAAAACTGCCGCCGCTTTGATTGAGGAGACCTATGAGGGTTATGGTCCTGGTGGCGTCGGCATTATTATTGAGGTTGCCACTGATAATAAGAATCGCACCATGCCCGAAGTGCGCAATACGCTCAACAAAAACGGCGGGCGTATGGCTGATCCCGGTTCAGTAATGTTCCAGTTCGTCCGTAAAGGCTGGATTGAAGTTTCAGAAACTGGTGAAGACGCTATGATGACCGTACTTGACGCTGGCGCTGAGGACGTCGACGAAGGGGAAGAAGGCCTAGTTGTTCTTACGGCTCCAAGCGATTTGATGAAAGTCCGTCAGGCTTTGTTGGATGCTGGGCTCACCGTCACTAACGCTGAACTGAAGTATGTGCCAACTACATCCGTCGCTGTGTCTGACGAAGACGGTGAGAAACTTGAGCGTCTGCTTGATGCTTTAGATGATTGTGACGACGTTACTGCCGTTCATACCAACGCTGAATAGTTAGTATATAGTTCAATAAAAATAACCCCATTTGGGGTTATTTTTACAAATGCAACCCTTCTTTTAGCTCTTTACGTCCACCGATTGGGAAACGCACTTTTTCGCCATCTTCGGGCATAATAATATGTGCATGTAGCCGCGTTAGCGACGCACCCGACTTGGCTGGATCACCAAATCGCATGCAAATCCCACCACCAGTAATGTTGTATTCTTTCACTAACTTCTGCCAAATCTGCTGCAAGTCTAGCCACATTTCCGGAGAAATATCTTCAATTTCGTACACTGGCCCCATCGCTACAATCAAGAATGAAATCTCGCTGCCGGGACGCGGATAGCGATTTTCAGAAACATGCCAATATTCCGTCTTAAACAAAATTTTTTGATTATCTTGATCAATATTCTCTAGTGCCATCGGGTCTTTGTCTGCAGCTTCCATTCCCAACATAATGTCCAGCTGTTCCTGATGGCGAGCATTGGGTGGATAGATATACTTATATTTATTCATTTTCTTCCTCAACCAAGCAAATCGTTTTAATGCCTTTTTTCTCGGCAAGCGCGTGTGAACGTTTACTCCAATTTCGCTCTGGATGATCTTCTAGATAATAGATTTCCTTCACGCCTTTATTTGCCAACACTTTCATGCAGCGGCCGCAAGGGAACAACGTAATATAAATAGGTGTATTTTCTAACGTTTCAACTTTCCCCAATTTCTTCAGCAAATTAATTTCTGAATGCTCGACTGTATCATAAAACAATTCAGTACGTTTTGTTGTATCGTATTCTGGAATTGTAAAATCAATTTGGTTACTTGCATATACCCACTGCCCATTCCACCAGCACGCTGCTGCTACTGGGCAAACGTCATCCGTAGATTTACGTAACTCCTTCAGTAGTCCAGGTATTGGTTCAGGCATCTCTTTAGAGTAATGAATACGTTTTTTCATGCCGGCCGCCGCTTTGGCTACTTTTTCTTCCACGCCGTCCACTTTTCGTAAACGACTGTTCAAAGTAATTTGACGAATCTTGTCCGAAGTCGAAGTTTTTGCCTGACGTGGTAGCACTGCCACGTCGCCACAATATTTCTTTAGCTGCTCAATCTGCTCGTCGGTGTAATTTTCCTTGATTGCTACTAAAACGTCTGGTCGCACAGTTTTGATTAAGTGCCATTTTGGCTCATTTGCTTGCTTAATTACGACCGCGTCGGCAATGTTCAGTAATTTGATAAACTCGTAGCGCTCCTTTTCTGGAATTACGGGGCGAGTTGGTCCTTTGCGCTTGCGGATTTTTTCGTCGCTGTCCATCGCAATCACGAGAAAATCACATAACGCGCGAGCCTTCATAATGTAACGCAAGTGTCCAAGATGGAACAAATCCCAAGAACCTTGTACTAATCCAACTGATTTGCCAGTTTTATGCGCGATTTTTACGTTTGCTAGCCAATTTTCGTCCATATCTCTTCTCGCATCCTAAATTGTTACTGGAATACCTTTAATAGCTTCGTGGGCTTCATAATCCGTTAACTCAAAATCGTCTGGTCGATAGTCAAAAATACTTTCGTGTGTATTAGCGAGTTTGAGAGTGGGGAATGGCTTGCTTTCGCGTGCTAGAATTTCTTCTGCCCACGGTAATTGGCTAGCATAGATGTGCGCATCAGAAATCATATGCACAAATTCACCTGGCTCCAAATCCAAAACTTCAGCCATGGCAAGCAAGAATGCTGAATATTGGACCCAGTTGCTCGGGCACCCGATTAGTACATCACAACTGCGTTGGAACATCACTAAATTTAATTTATTGTTGAGAATGCGAAAATGCATCCATCCATGGCAAGGACAAACTACTACTTTTTGTTGATGGTCTTTGTTGCGGATTGTGTATTGTGGTATCCATGGAGTGATAAGGTGAGTTTTTAGCTCTGGGCGCTCCTTAATTTGTTTGATGATTTCTGCTAGTTGATTAAACGTGCCGCCATCGGCTGTTGGAAAATCATGGAACGCCGCGCCGTACGAACCCGGACCGAGATCTCCAGCTTCCAAGCCACGTTTGGCGCATTTCTCTGGAGTACACCAGTTCTTCCACCATTTACAACCAAATTTCTCGAGCTCTTCCTGTGTACGCGCGCCATTGATGAAGCCTAGTAGCTCACCAATCGGTGTGCGCCAAAATTTAATTTCGCGCTCAGTCAACACAGGTGCGCCATTTTTGAGAATGTCAAATCGCATCACCGGTGCGCCAAGCAGGTCTATCGAATCCACCTCATTGCCATCTTTGTCCACCATTGGCGATGGTCCTCTTATACCATGATCTAATACTGCCCGAATCAAATTCTTATACTGTTCGTCTGGCGTGCGTTCCGCATACGGCCGATATTCACCTCTCATCTGTGACCTCCTCTATTACTACAATCTTAACAGACGTTGTGCGAAATGGCAACATATGGTACAATCAGAGAGGAAGGGTGGCCGAGTGGTTGATGGCACCGGTCTTGAAAACCGGCAAGTTAATAGCTTCGCAGGTTCGAATCCTGTCCCTTCCGCCAGGAAGATATGGTACCGTAGCTCAGATGGTTAGAGCGTGGGACTCATAAGCCCAAGGTCACTGGTTCGATCCCAGTCGGTACTACCATTGACATTATTCAAAAAAGATGTTACTGTATAGTAACATCTTTTTTGTGTTTTAAGATCGGCACCCTCCGCGGCACAAACTAAGGCAGCGGAGGGGGAAACCGTTCCAACGGTTAGACGGACCATTCGACGGGTTGACCGCTGTAGCATTAAAATTGAGGTTGTAAGCATTAGCCGAAGTACTCGATGTATAAGCAGCCGCCCGCGACGACCACCAGTTGCCGTTCTGGCCAGCGTACCCTAATGTACCTGCCGAAACGGTCAAATTGATACGCGCGCTGCGCACGAAACTATCAAATCCAACTACCTCACTATCTCACGTAAGTTTAGAAGTTCAATTATCGCAATTTTTGTGCCATAGCTCAAAAATTCTACCAACCTCACACTTTCTCTTATAAGATTTAGAGGTGAACTTCACGATCTTTTACATTGAAGACCGCAAGTAGGCGGAGGAGTGAACTCGGATTACTTTTGGGCTCCATGGATGATGTATCCACAAAATTACTATATCATGCTATAATAAATTCATGAAAGACAAAAAAGGCTTTACTGTCCTTGAACTTATGGTGGTGGGCGCATTCGCCGCATTACTACTTGTGATTTTCTTCATTCAAAAAGCCAATGTCGAGGCGATGAATCGCGATGATGAGCGCAAAACTGCCATCAACGCTATGTATTATGCTTTGGAAGAGTACTATTATCCCAAGTATGGTTATTACCCGGCCGAGATTAACGAAGAAGTTTTGCCTGTGATTGACCCTGAGTTCTTTACTGATCCGCTCGGAACTAACTTAGGTATCGAAGGGAGTTCTTATACCTACGAAGTTGCCAACTGCAACTCAGAAAACCACTGTCGCGAATACACTTTGCGTGCCACATTAGAAAAGGAAGATACCTACATTAAAAAAGGTAAAAAATGAGTAAAACTAGGGTGGTAATTGCGCTGGGCGGTAACGCCTTGCAACAAAATGGTGAAGTTACAGCCGAGGCTCAAAAGACGGTGGCAAGCCGAATTGGTGAGGTCATCGCCAAGTTGTCCGAAAAATACGAAATTATCATTGCGCATGGCAATGGACCGCAAGTAGGGAACATCCTCGTTCATGAAGAAAACGCCAGCACTGATTCTGCTCCAGCTATGCCGCTGGAAACTGCGGTGGCGATGAGTCAGGGGCAAATCGGCTATTGGTTATCACAAGCAATTGATAATGCTTTTGCACGCAATAAACAGAATAAAAAAGTGATTAGCGTGGTGACGCAAGTCGTAGTAGACCGCAACGATCCGGCATTCCGTCACCCCACCAAACCGATCGGTGAATTCTATGATGCTAAGGAAGCTATGCATCTGACCAAATTGCGTGGCTGGGAAATGCGTGAAGACGCCGGCCGCGGCTACCGCCGCGTCGTGCCATCACCTAAGCCCATTGACATTGTGGAACGTAAAGAAATTATGTCTTTAGTGCAGTCTGGCACGATTGTAATTGCCGTCGGCGGCGGCGGTATTCCAGTCGTGCGCACAAAAGTTCTTAAAGTTTTGAAAGGCGTAGACGCGGTTATCGACAAGGATCTCGCCGCCGCAAAGCTCGCTGAACTGGTAAAGGCTGACATGTTTGTTTCAGTTACGGCGGTGCCGAATGCTTACCTAAACTTTGGGCAGCCCGACCAAATTGCGCTTGGTATGATTAGCCCTCGTGAAGTAATTGAGCATATCAAATCCGGGCACTTTGGTGTCGGGTCGATGCTGCCCAAGATTCAAGCAGTCGCGGCGTTTGCGAGCAAAAAACGCGTCGGGATTATTACTAATCCCGACAATCTCGAGCTTGCTCTCAAACGCCGCTCCGGCACCATTGTGCAAGAGTTTTAATTATTGCGCCAACTCTCTTGCCGCCATACGTACAGCTTCGGCCCAGCCTGTAGCAACGTGTGGTGTTCCTGCTAGTTCTTCTACTCTGAGCCCACTCCGAATCGCAAGTACAATCTCTTGAATTACCAAGTCAGCTTCTGGCGACACCACAGTAGCACCAAGTATTTGTGTCCTAGAGTTAATCAATAATTTTACAAAACCCGCTCGAAAATCATTCGTATTGGAAGCGCTGATAGCATCAAGTGGCACAATCGCGGATTTATAACGTTGTTTGATTTGTGCGCACTCAACTTCGTTTAGACCTACTTTTGCTACGCGCGGCAAGGTGTTAGTCATACGAACAAAACCAGTATAATTAACTACATTCCCAGCTCCTCGTAGAGCATTCAAAGTTGCCAGCTTACCTTCGTAAGTGGCTTTTTCAGTTGAACTTTCGCCACCAATCACATCTCCTGCTGCCCAAATATGCCCATTAGAAGTGCGCAAGTTTGAGTTTACATCAATTCCACGATAAGAGAATTTTACTCCAGCATTTTCTAGCCCGATATCAGTTGTCGGCTCAGGAGTTGTGGCCAACACAATCGCCTGTGTGCGTATGGATTTCTCTTGCCCGCCACGAATAAAAATAATTTGCTGGCTGGTGGCATCTTGCTCCAGCGCGATAGCACGCGAATTCAGCAAAATTTTTACACCAAAACGATCTTTTAGGTGTTTTTCAATCACTTCACTTACTTCTGGATCTTCACGTGGCAACAAACGGTCTTGCGCTTCAATAAGGGTCACATTCACGCCTAATGCCGAGAAATACTCTGCTAATTCGCATCCAGTAGAACCGCCACCCACAACGCCCATATTTTTGGGTAACTTAGCCATCCTGAGCGCCGTATCTGGTGACCAGCAATTTACCGTATCAATCCCGGAGATTCCGTTGATTGCAATATTTGTGCCTGTAGCAATCAAAAATTTTTCACTACTGATTTGTTGGTTGCCGACGGCAATTTCGTGCGAACTAATAAACTGTGCAAACCCATGATAACAATCCACCCCAGCATTTTCGAAAGCTTTACGATTACCCCCACCAGCGCGTCGCACCGCCGCCGCTTGCCAGTTTAGCACGGTTGGGTAATTATAACGCAAAGTCGTGCTAGACATGCCAAAACGTGAACCAGCCACGGCTTCAGCATAAAGTTGACCAAAATTCAGAGCAGCGCCATAGGGAACGTCACGATAATTTAGGGTTGTTCCTCCCCAACGATCCGATTCCACGATTGCGGTTTTAAAACCCATGCCAGCTGCCATCAAAGCAGCTGCACGTCCAGCCGCACCGCTACCAACCACCAGATATTGATAATCGCATCTTGCCATTAATTTTTGCCCACCATATTTATATTATTTTACCACGATTTTGATAAACATAAGACAAATCGCCGTTATACTTTGCCATTTCCAAAGCGACTCGACGGTTGATATCATCAATCGTCACCGCCGTGCGTTTTGCCGCCCATTTTGCTACACTTGCTACAACTTTTTCCGTAATTACTTCTGCCGTACTATCTGCAATTCGTAATTTTTTTGCTTCAGTCAAAATATCGGCTTTTAGTTTTTCCTCGCTAAAAGTGAAACTACTTATAGCTTTGGTCTTGCGCTTAATCAAACTTCGCTTTTGCTTTATATCTTTAACTTTTTGCGTCATACCAAAACCTCAAAAGTAAAAATAAAGGACGCCAGTACCAGAAAACCTACACCAGTGAGCGTGCGGAAAAATGTCTTGTGCTTAACTCGCCATCTCTGAATATCAACTACAGTTTGCCCTTTTCGAATAGCCAAACGTAGAATCACTGTTGGTAAGATTGCAATAATCGTATAAACCGCAATTGCAATTAATTGATGTAAATGCGGCAGTTGTAAAATACTATTAGCGGCCACGACAAGCAAAACTAGGGTAAACGGCATTTCGGCAAAACTCGTCAGTAAACCAAGTGAAAAGGCTTCGGTGTTACTGTTGGTAAGTTTGGCGCGTTTATCAATGAAGCGCGCTACACTGCGGGGTAACCAGAGCTCTGTACTCTTGCCTCGGCGATAGTAAAACATCCATGAAGCAATTGCTAACGCTACTAGCATTCCCACGATAATTACTAATTCCTCAGCATACAAGGCTTTACCAAAGTAGCGATCAAATACAAACGCCACGGTTGCTAAACTCAACAAAATTAGCGTGCCAATCCCGGAAATGTAACTACTCACTAAATGTTTAGTTTTTTTGCGTACGTGTTTGCCGATGCTAGCGTGATACAGCAACAACAAAGCGCCAAGTTCCAACTGCAAAGTCGCATGAATCACGGCGGCCAAGAACACCTCGCTATAGGGAATGACCATCTCCATATTTAAATTATATCATACTTATGCTTGCTAAATTTTTCAAATTTGTGCTACACTCCCGTCATGAAGAAAATAATACCCTATTTAAGCACAAAAACTATACTTGGATTTTTACTGTTATTTAGTTTGACTGTCCAAAATACCACAAGTATTAAGTACCAATATCTCGCTTCGGCTAATTCTGAAGACATTAATGAGGTTGTAGGAATTGATAGCTCAACTTTACCCGATTCGAAACCAGAACAATCATCTCCTGATCAACTAGAACCCGCTCCAACACCGGAAATTTCTAGTCCATTAGTTATTTACGCCATCAATCCAGGATACACCATAGATGGGGCTCAGAACGTCGGCGAGCTCATCGAACTCCGAAACACCACCGACGCTTCACTTTCGCTCGCCGGCTATACGCTCCGCTACACTAATTCCAGCGGTAAGCAGACGACCTTGTCTAACTTTTCTGAAGGAAGTTCCATGGTCGGCGAGTTTCTCCTCTTGCGTTATGCTCGCTCTACAAATAGCACCGAAGCAGAAGCGGTTTATTCCACCACTCTTGCTATGTCAAACGCAAGTCTGGAATTATTATATAATGACGAAGTCGTGGATCAGGTATGTTGGTCTAAAAAAGTTGATGGCTGCACGGAAGTTTTCATAAGTAGCAATCCGTCTACACTAGTTCGTGATGCTACGGGAAAGTTTACTCATATTTTTGAAGAATATTTTCCGCATTACGACCCGAACAATGTTACATTACAATTGCCACCAGAATTAGACGATACAGAAACCCCATCCGAAGACGTAAATAATCCAGATGACTCAAGTTCGGCGACACCCCCTCAACCGCTTTCGCAGTGTCGCGGGCTTGAATTTACAGAAATTTTAACATATTATGCTAGCAACCAATCCGAACAGTTTGTTGAGCTCTATAACGCGACCGATCAAGATATTGACCTTATGGGCTGTTCTGTTAGATATAAGAAAAAAGTTTATTTTCTTTCCGGCAAAGTTCCAACTGATGGCTATTTTGTACTTTATCCTAGTAGGCTTACGCCTGGTTTATCATTCACGAAAAACCCAAGCTCTTCAAATACAATTGAACTTCTTGATACAGACGAAACCGTCTTGGATATTTTAGTTTATTCTCATGGGCAAAAGAAATCTACATCATATGCTAAATTTATCGCAGCGGATGGTTCTGAATCTTGGGGCTTAACTTACAATATCACACCCGGAGACACTAATATTTATCAAGAGTTCCGAACTTGCCCCACCGGAAAAGTTATTAATCCGGCTACTGGGAATTGTATTAAAGTTACGGCTACAGCTAACAGTGTCACCAGCGAATGTCCGGCCGGAAAATACCGTAATCCGCTTACTGGGCGTTGCAAAAATATTGAGTCTGCTGCCATCGAGCTCAAACCTTGTGCCGAAGGCTACGAACGTAACCCCGAAACTAACCGTTGCCGTAAAGTTAAAGCCGAAAACGACGGCGCCGGCTATGCGCTTGTGCCCACAACTTATTCCAGCAAATCAACCTTTGTGGCATTCGGTATTGTCGTACTGCTGGTCTCTTTGGGCGCAATATATATAATTCTACAGTTCCGACACGAAATCGTTCGTGCGACGCGCAAAATCCGCCAACGCTTCTACCACATTCGTAAAGACTTGGTCACGCGGTGCGCTAGCTTTCACCGGCACAAGAAGCCCTAATTCCTGATAATGTTTAAGAACGGGTACAGTCTTTTCGCGATATTCATTAATACGAGTTTGAAAAATCTCTGGGTTGGCATCATCGGCACGCAAACCACGGTCATTCAAAAGCTTTGCCGCTTCCCAACGCTCAATTGCATCCTGCTCTGAGAGCTGCAACATCACCACTGCTCGAATCGGATGTTCACTTAATTTTGCCACGCTCATCACCTGGTCTTCTTCACCACTCCAACGTCCAATCGAAGACAACACTAACGGATACTGTTTGAGTTCTGGTTTTTCAAAATAGGGAAGCACCCAATCATAAAACAGGTTTTGAGGTATCAATTTGCCCTCTCCGGTGATGTTCTGATTAGTTGATTTTTCCAGAGCGCGCACAATCAATCCGGAAGATAAGAATTTTCCGCCAATTGTTTCAGCTAGCCTTACCCCGACCGTATCTTTACCGCTCATCGGCAAACCAAAGATATTAATGCTGCCCGTTCCGAGCCACTTTTTAATTATTTGAACCTGCTCTTCCATAAACGTATTATAACACAGATACTAAGCCGTAGCAAAACGGAATAATAGCAGTCTTGTCAAACGAGTGCTAATCATATATAATAATAAGTATGAATCTCACAAAGCGTCAAGAGGAAATCCTCTTTGCTATTATTGAAGAATACGCCGAAGTTGCCACTCCAGTTGGTAGTGTTACTTTGGCTAAACTTTTTAATGTTTCATCCGCCACGATCCGTGCAGAAATGGCTCGTCTAGAGGAGCAGGGCTATATTGCTCAGCCGCACACTTCGGCTGGTCGCGTCCCCACTGATGCTGGCTATCGTTATTATGTCAATGCTATTGCCGAACAGCCAGAAAAAGTTGCCGATCTAGAACAGCTTCGTGGAGGCCATGACGACAAACCGCTAGAGCGCAGCAACCGCGTTTTGGAAGTACGTATTGGCTCGCAAGAGCGCGCTGACTATGCTATTCGCGGCGCCGTAGATTCATTAGTAGAACTTACAGGTAATCTTGGTTTGGCTACAATTGGCGACCAATTATATATGTCGGGTATTGCACGCCTGTTTACCCAACCGGAGTTTTTAGACAACCAGCGCGTACGAGCTGTAGCTAAACTTTTAGACAACCTTGAGCCTTGGCTTCGTGAAGCTGCTCCCGGCCAGCCACTTAATATTTTCATCGGACAAGAAAATCCTATTGGTAAAACCTCGCAGGTTTCGCTAATTATTAGCCGTTTTCGTTCGCCATATTCTGACCGTAGCTACATTGGTGTGCTTGGACCCACTCGCCAAAATTATGCCCGCGTTATGTCGCTCGTTCGTCAAGCTGGTACTATGCTCGAAACTGCGTTAAATCTAAAATAATCAAGGAGAGAAGATGAAAAAGACCAAAGTTGAAGTACAAGACACAAAACAGACTGCTACGCCGGAAACTTCGGCGGACAATGTCGACCAGAACGCCGCCATTGTCACCGAGCTTACCAACGACCTTCAGCGTACCCGAGCTGACTTTGAAAATTTTCGCAAGCAAGTCGAAGTTCAAAAAACTCAAGCCATGACGGCTGCCAAATACGCTACTGTCGTCAAATTTTTACCATTAGTCGATGACTTTTCGCGCGCAATCGATGTCTATAGTGAGCAACTCGCGCCCCTGCGCAAAAGTCTCGACAAAACCCTGCAAGGGCTTGGTCTTGCGCAAATTGATTCTAATCCTGGCACCGAATTCAATCCGGATTTGCATGAAGCTATTTCGGTTGAAGATGATGCAGGTGACACAGAAGTTATTGCTGAAACTTTGCGTCCAGGATATCTTTATGATGGTGCCGTGATTCGGGCTGCAATGGTTAAAGTTAAACATCAATAGTTTTTTACGAACTCTTTGCGCTAGCGCTAAAAAGTGCTACAATAATATACATGAAGAGTCATGATGGGAAAGTTCTTGCTCGCATTGGGCGTCGTGTCCGTGCTTGCGATTATTTAGTAGTAGCTCAGCTATTTTTACAAAGTGATTTTTTGCTGGAAAATCCCCTTACTACTAACGACATCAAACCGCGTTTGCTGGGTCACTGGGGTACTTGTCATGGTATCAATGTTGCTTACGCTAATTTACAAGCCTGGTTTAGTAAAGACGAACAAGTCTCTCGCACTACTAAGCTCGATCAGACTGCTAAGCCAATCAATCCTTTCGCCGTTGGCGCTAAATTAGTTGAAACCACAGATCAAGAACAGGATACGAGTGTGGTTGACCCAAATTTTTCTTTTATCCTTGGGCCTGGGCATGGTTTTCCGGCATTGCAGGCTAATCTGTTTATTGATGGCGATTTAGAAAAAGTTGATCCTAAAGCCACACACAATGCTGCTGGTATTGCTTATGTATGTCGTAATTTTTCTTGGCCAGATGGTTTTCCGTCCCACGCTAGCCCATTTACGCCTGGGGTCATCTGCGAAGGCGGTGAGCTTGGCTACGCTCTCGGTGCGGCTTATGGCTATGTTTTGGGCCATCCTGAACGCACGGTTGCTGTGATGCTGGGCGACGGGGAACTAGAAACTGCTACGGCTCTTTCTTCACTTAACCTCGTCAAGTTGGTCGGCAATCATCGCGCTCACGGTCAGGTCATTCCAATTTTACATCTTAATGGTTACAAAATTTCTGCACCCACATTGTATGCGCGCAAGTCTGAACGTGAGTTACACGAACTTATTCGCGGTTTTGGCTATACGCCAATTGCGATCAAAGGTGATAGTCCGGAGGTCTTCCAGTCGGCACTTGAGCAGGCCGCTAAGTACGAGCATCCTTTCTTAGTTCTGCGTACGGAAAAAGGCGCCACTGGTCCTAAAGAAGTCGACGGTCGTAAAGTGGCAGGGAATTTCTTAGCACATCAAATACCGCTGCCCAATGCTAAGACCGATCCGGCTGAACTCAAAATGCTACAATCTTGGATGGAAAGCTACCATTTTAGTGAATTATTCAACTCGGAGAAAGGATTTACATTATGATTGACGTTGTTGACCAGCCTGGCAAAGAAAGTTTCTCCCCTGCCCGTAGCATTGGGGTGGCGATGGCGGATTACATGTCCAAGCATGATGATTTTTATCTTTTTTCACCAGACGAAACTACTAGCAATAAGCTCGATGCGGTTTTTGAAGTATCCTCTCGGGCCTGGGATTTGCCACGCCAAGACTTCGACTTACCCGAAGCTTTCGATGGCCAAATTGTTGAATTGCTCTCCGAAAACACCCTTTTTGCCTGTATGGTGGGGCATCTAATAGCTGGCGGTACCGCCATGATGACTAGTTATGAAGCTTTCTTTACGATTATTACTTCTCAGATTCTTCAGCATCTCAAGTTTCTTGACCAATCCAGCCAAGTAAAATGGCGCCCAGACTACCCAGCAGCCAATTTATTGTCAACTAGCACTTGCTGGCGGCAAGACCATAACGGGTTTACACATCAGTCACCCGCGCTTATCTCGACATTGCTCAGTATTCCGAGCAACCGAAGTAACTGCCTGTTTCCAGTAGATGACGTTGCAGCTGAGGCAGCTTTTATCTATATGCTACGTTCCACGAATGTTGTAAATCTTACAACATTTAACAAGACCGAACAACCGCGCTGGCTCGATTCGCATCAGGCCGATGATCAATTTAGCCATGGTGGTGCTAGTGTTTTTGATTTTGTTTCTGATGAAAACCCAGATTATGTTTTGACTGCCGCTGGTGATATTGTTTCCTGTGAAGCTATCAAGGCGCTCGAAATCCTTCGTCAAGATTTGCCAGAAAAGAAGTTTCGTTTTGTCAATATTTCCGCGTTATCCTATAGCGCAATTGGTACCACCGAAAATAAGCTCAAACAAGCAGATTTTGACAAGCTCTTTTTGAAGGAATGCCCGATTATTGCTAATTTCCACGGTTACCCCGCCACATTGCAACAAATCTTGACACAATATACTAGACCTAATCGGTTGCACGTTCATGGATTTGAGGAGCACGGCAGCACCACGACACCGTTCCAGATGCTAAGCGTCAACCATGCTTCACGCTATCATTTGGCGATTGATGTAGCTAAGTTAGAAAAACGCGACGATTTGGTGGAGAAATATCAAAAAATTATTGACGATAACGCCACCTACGCGCGTGAGCACGGCGTTGACACAGTGGAAGTAACTAGATAAAACAAGCCAAGTTGGTTCTCCAAGAGACGCTAAAAGAGCGAACACGCGCGCAGCGAAGAGCGACAGCCCCGTGCGGACGGGCGCTGGAGCGGGCGTCTCGAGGAAAATAAACTCGGCTTGTGATATAATTGACGTTATGGAATTATTCATTTTGATCATTACTCTGCTAATTTTGGCAGAAACTACGGTTCTGACCGTGAAAAATATTAAAACCCCATTTGTAGGGTCTAATCAAAAGCGTAAAGTCTATGTAGATACTTCTGCCTTGATGGATCCACGTTTGCTTGCCGTCGCTCAAACTGGTTTTATTGCCGATGATTTGATCGTGCCACGCAGTGTAATTCAGGAATTACAATTATTGGCCGACGGCAAGGATCATGACAAGCGTCTGCGCGCCCGTGCGGGGCTTGACGCTGTGCGCGAGCTCGAGCGGGTGCTTTATTTTGATACTACAATTCTTGGCGATCAGCTTGATCGTACCCCAGTCGATAACCGCTTACTCGAGCTCGCAAAACAGAATCATGGTGCTATTCTTACTAACGATTTCAACCTCGAAAAAGTCGCCGCCACAGAACATATTGATACGCTCAATCTAAATGCCCTGGCGCTCGTCTTACGTAATGAGTATCTTCCTGGCGAACATGCCAAAGTGAAAGTAGTTGCCGCTGGCAGTAACGAAGGTCAAGGCGTGGCTTATCTCAATGATGGGACCATGGTCGTAATCGATCGTGCTAACAAAAAAATCGGCGAAGAGGTTGAAGTTGAATTTATCCGAGTTAATCAAACTGCTGCCGGTACGATGATGTTTGCCAAGCTAGCTGGTATAAAAACCACCAGTAAAAATACCACCAAACCAACATCCACCCAAACAAAAAAATCAGCTAAACCACCCAAGCCCATCAAGACTCGCCACCTCCAAAAGTGAAATATTCCCCCGTTATAAACGGGGGAATATCGTTTACTAGCTATTTGAGCTTGATCCGGATGAACTGTCTCCAGTAGTATTTCCGGCTGCAAACGATGTAAAGGCTTTGCGCACAATCTTACCGTCAGCGTCTGCCACCTCAACTGTGACATTCTTTTCGGTACCGAGAACCTTGTAAGTTAAACCATTAGACATAATTTGTGTTGTAATCGAACCCTTACTAGCCTCAGCGCCATCTACCAAGATACGGTAGCTGGCCAAATCACTTGAGCCTTCAACAAAAGTGATTTCCAGAACATCCTTACCTGAACCTATCTGCCGGTTAATGTTAATCTCAGCACTGACATATTCACAGGTATCAATTTCGTCATAATTATAACCTTCTGGAGTATGCCAAGTTTCGGTCTTAGAAACTGGATCCACGTATTTTGTCAATTCAACTTCAACACGTTGGCTTTCGGGCGTACAATCAGCCGCGCGCAAACCATTCTTCTTATTGAAAGCTACGGTCTCCTTGACGATACCAGAATTTTTATCATTATACCAGCTTGGCCAAATATCAGTCTTGCCATTGATAGTTAGAGTCTGAATTCCAGCAGGCTTAGTTGGTTGGTCGCCAGACTTCCACTTGCCTTCTTTGGCATACAATTCTTTATGGACTGGTTCCATGTAGGCGGCGACTACTTGTCGAGTCACGTGAGCCAAACTGCTTGTTAACCCAGAGCCATCATGATTGCCATTCCAGACCACCGTTGCAATGGCTGTAGAATAACTTACCATCCAAGAGTCTTTAGCTACTGAACTGTTAGCAGTAGTAGTCGTGCCGGTCTTGATTGCGGTCCATACACCTGGAGTCACATAGCCAGCTGATGTCGCCAAGCTAGCGCTATGAGTAATCAAGCGTGCGTCTGTATCGCTAAGAATACTAGAAATTTCATAGGCGACCTGTTCGTCTATAATTCTGACTGGTGCCGCATCTTGCCAAGCTTCGATTACTTTGCCACTAGAATCTTTCACTTCTAGTACGTAAGCCAAATCTTTATAAGTACCGCCACGCGCAATTGACGCATAGGCATTAGCGTGCTCAATTGGGATTACAGTACAGCCACTACCAATCGCCATTGACAAACCAGCGGTATTATTGTCAGCGCAATAATGCTTATCACCCAAGCCGTGCAAAATTTCTAGAGCATTATCAATCCCTACTACTTTGAGGGCCTTTACGGCATTAATATTTAATGATCCAGCCAATGACTGCCGTAGCGTTATGTCACCATAGAATGTACCGGAGTAGTTTCTGAGTGCACATTTCCCAGTGAATCCAGCACAATATATGCTATCAATGTTTTCATCTTTCCATACCGTACCTGGACCATGAACAGCGTCACCAGTAAGAGAGAAGAGTGGTGCATAATCCAGCAATGGCTTTATTGTGGAGCCTGGTTCTAGAGCCGATGTTGCTGCATTCACTTCACCATAGATCGGCGCGTTCCAGTCTATCGATCCCACCATGGCAATCACTTGGCTAGTTTCCACGTCCACCGACGACAGGGAAATGTTGTCGCTATTATTCATATAGGTCAACTTTGCTCCAACTGCTACTGCGGCTTCGGCCATTTCTTGGGCACGATAATCCAAGGTGGTGGTGATTGTATATCCGCCTGAGCGCATGGTCTGCATACCGTACTTTTCTTCCAGTTGCTTCTTCACTTCCATCACGAAATGCGGTGCTTTGATGTTATCATACTGTGTCGACTCTGGTAGAATCTGGTCCAAAATTGGTACTTCCTTAGCTTCCGCTGCTTCCTCGGCGGTAATGTAGCCGAGTTCAGCCATCACGTCCAAAGTTTTATGCTGGCGCGCCAACAACGCTTCGTTTCCAGGTGTGTAATATGGGTTGAGATAGGCTGGGTTATTTGGAATTGAAGCAAGCAAGGCTGATTCCGCCAAGTTCAAATCCTTCGCGCTTTTGCCAAAGTAAGTTTGCGCCGCGCTCTCGATACCATTACGTCGTCCACCATAAGGCGACTCATTCAAATACATCGTAATAATTTGCTCTTTGCTGTACATCTTTTCTAGCTCAATAGAAAGAATCAACTCCTTCACCTTACGAGCGATACCGCCACGGTTTTCTGAAGCCGCCTCATCCGAGAAGTACAACTGTTTAATCAGCTGCTGGGTCAAAGTAGAACCACCTTGCACGCCTCGCCCCGTTAGTGTAGATAGAGCTGCGCGAATCAACGCCGAAAGATCTACGCCCGGGTGGCTGTAAAAACTGCGATCCTCAATCGCCACCGTTGCCTGGCGTACATAGGTAGAAATCTGGTCGCCATCCACCACTAAGCGATAGTCAGCATCGCCCTTGTCTTCCCACAACACCACACCGTTACGATCAAGATAGGTATTAACGGTCTCAGAAATTGTCAAATTGCTCAGCTGGATTTCCTTGAGTTGGCTCTTATAGTATACAAAAAGCACGCCAATCAAAATAATCCCAATCAATACACAGGCTGCAAAAATCTTACCAATACGCTTCAAGCCTTCTTTTGAGAACCAGTATGCCTTAATGCGCTCCCAGCGAAAATGCGCAAAAAACCGTGCCGGTTGCTCCTTGGGCAAAGGTCGCAAATTTGTTGTCTTATTGTTTGACTTTTTTGCATCTGCCTTGCGCTTGCTTACGCTTGCCACCTTGTTTTGAGCCGACTTCGCTAGTTTTCGCGTGCGGTCCGCCACCAAGCTAGAATACACCCCCATTTTTTCCCTGTTGCCAGAGTTCTTCGCAGTTTTACTCATGCTCTAATTATACCACAAACGCCATTAAAATCACTATATCGGGCAGGGAATTGTCATTTTGGCGTCACTTTCGTCCAAAACTTTTTTCAATTTTTATCACATTTGTGTTTGTATATTTTCGCCATAACATGTTATAATGCCACTTTTCTTGCAAAATCCCAAAATTACCATAAAAACTATTGACAAAATCAATCATGTATGCTACAATGTAAGTATAAGGTGTATTCGCTCGCCACAAGACTTTTTGTATTAAAAAAGAGGCGTGAAAATACGCCTCTGAAGTACATTAAAAGTTTGTGACGTGATTTTTTCAGAAAAATAGGGGGTAAAGTATGAAACTTACAAGAAAAGAAGAACTATTACTGGAGATTGGACTGTTTTGCTGTGGCCCTGTAACTTGTGTAGTATTTATGGCCATCTATGATTATATTTATATGTATTCAGCGCTCTTTGGTGTGGTTATTTTCTTGGCAATTAGCTTTTTCTATATACTCTGCTTAGTCTTTTTTGTGAGTATTCTCGCAATAGTTTTTGGGTGGCAAGTAGAAGATTCTGAGGAGCTAACTGATGAGTCTGAGCAAAAAGCTATTTCCTCAGACCACGGTGGGCATTTTGCGGAAGTCATGGAAAATATCAGGCACGAGAAACTTGAGTACAGGGCTATATTTGATCTCAATGGGAGAAAACTAGCTGAAGGTACGCTCCTGTCTCCTGAAAAGTGCAACATTACAACGGAAGATTGGCGTAGTATTTATCGCCGAAGAGAGAGGGTTGTTGATTTACATAACCATCCTGGACGTAGTAATGTAGCATTCTCAGGTAAAGACTTCGAAGCTTTTCTCTCCAGTGACTTTATTCGAAAGATGATTGTCACAACGAGGAACTATAATTATGTTTTAGAAAAACCTAGTGATGAGGATGGCTACGAAGATTTACAGGATGACATATATGACTACGTCAGAAAGATGAATGGCAAATATATTTGGCTTTCTATTTTTTCTTCCAGGCTCTGGTCAGTAGTAGTGGCACGTAAAACTGCAAAGTGCTTCGGGCTCAAGTTTAGCATCGAGCATATACATCGGCAAATGCCGAAAAATATGTTTTTCTTGGCGTGATTGCATGTACGACGGCTTTGATGTTTTGCTTTATCAGACCTCAATTCACTACTCCAAGTTCAGCTAGAGCCACTGTATCCATCAACTGCAATCCAGCAGACGACCCATGTATACATGGGAATGCACCTATAGGTGGCGGCTGGCAGAATCAATAATCTCACGTCTATAACTAACAAACAAAACCCGCTCAAGTTCTATCGAGCGGGTTTTTCTTAGCTTTACATCACCACGGCAAACTTGTTTTTACCACGCTTCACAATTGCAATTTGGTCTATTGGCGCATCATCGGTAACTTTTGTTCCGTTTACGGTAATCGCCCCAGCCGTAGCCAACTTTCGCGCCTCATTCTTACTAGAGCATAGTCCAGTTTTTACCAAAATATCAAATAACCGAGAACCCATTTGCCCCGTAGCCAAATACTCACCAAATTCCACGTTTTCTTCACCACTTAGGCTTGACAAATCTTCGGTAAATAGTCGCTCGCTTAGTTCAATCACGGCCTCAGCCGCCTCCTTGCCATGTACCACTTCGGTTACACCCTTGGCGAGAGCTTTTTGCGCTAATCGCCGTTCAGGATGCTCAGCATGCTGCGCCAGAATTGCTTCCACTTCAGGTTTTTCCAATAAAGTATAAATTTTCAGCAAATATTCCACTGCGCTATCCGGCTGGTTGATCCAGAACTGATAAAAGTCAAAAATCGACGTATAATTACCGGAACCATTATCTTTGGCGGTCAACCATACAGCGTTCCCCTCAGATTTACCAAACTTGCGCCCCGTGGCGGGGTCAATAATTAGCGGCGTACTCCAAGCGTCTGCGGTTGCCCCTTCAAGACGCTTAATTAGGTGAATCCCGCTTGAGCAGTTGCCAAATTGGTCTGCGCCGCAAAGCTGCAAATCCACTCCATATTCACGGTATAGATGCAAGAAATCATATCCCTGAATCAAAGTATAAGAAAACTCGGCATAAGAAATTCCACTTCCGCCCTCGCCAATTCGGTTTTGCACGAACTGCCGGTCAAGTAGCTGCGTCATCGAGAACGCCTTGCCCACTTCGCGCAAAAACGTCAAATAGTTCATATCCTTAAACCAGTCATAGTTGTCCACCATCACCAGCTCATCACTACGCACAATCCGGCGCATCTGCGCGCCAATGCAAGCTTTGTTGTGCTCTACTTCCTCAAGTGGCTTCAGATCGCGTTCACCGTTATCCTTCGGATCGCCAATCTGGCCAGTTGCGCCACCTACTAGCAAATACGGCTGATAGCCGTGGCGCACAAAACAAGCGCACATCATAGCGGCTGCAAGGTTGCCAATCGTCAGGGAATCAGCTGACGGGTCAGCTCCCCAATAAAACTTCTTGGAAGCGCGCGTGTCAAGTTCTGCTGGATCTTTGATTGTGGTTTCGGCGCTAAACCCGCGCCAGATTAGTTCTTCCGATAAATTCATAGGATAATTATAACATATATTACATAACGGGTTGCTACAGTTGACAAAAATATTCCTACATGATATTATATTGACATATGGTAGTCTAGGTTTAATCCGGGCTAACAAATTGAACTTTAGGAGGGAAGCATATGAACAAGAGAAAACTTGTGACTGGGGTGATTTCGATCATTATTTTGTTGATAGCGGTGATTGCAATGCTGGAGTATCGCAACTCCTTGGATGATGTAGCAAAGTATCTGCAAGAAATTAATCCGTGGATATTACTGCTACTAATGCCAAACGTAATACTAATGTATTATGCTGCTGGCAGAATTTGGTATCCGTACCTCAAAGCAAACGACTTATCAACCACGGAGTTGGCTAAAATTCATTACGAAATCAACTTCGTTAACACAGTAGTGCCAGTTGCAGCTATATCGGGGCTGGTTTATTCAACGGAGCGTCTGCGCGCCTATGGCGTCAAATCTGGCCAAACCAGTTGGCTTTACGTTTATCGCTACATTGTGTCAATCGCCACGAATTGGATTGGTATTATCGCAGCTGCAGCCATACTTTTAATAACTGGTAAAATGCACGATATGCCCATTTTACCCCTAATCATCACGGCAGTAATGATTTTTGCAGTCCTGTTGGTAGTTTTGGCACTTATTTTTGTCATCGCCAGTCGAGCTCATTCCAACAAGTCTACACGTTATCGTCTCGTGCAAAAATTTTGGCAAACCAAGCTTGGGCAACGGTTCGACCAGTTCACGCAGGAACTGAGTAATGCTATGACACTGGCTAAAACCGACAAGCACGCTTTAGTATCGTCTTGGGTTTGGGGTATGATCTACACCACGATGGAGGATTTGCCGTTTTTGATCGTAGCGTGGGCGTTGGGCCATCCGGAACTGTTTTTACAAATGGTGGTTGCTGCTGGTGCGGGTATTATTGTGGGGATTTTAACACCAACACCAGGAGGGATCGGCGGCTTCGATGGCGCTATGATTTTTCTCTTGGGCGGGTTCGGTACAAATGTTGCTTTATCCTCAGCGATAGTGCTTACGACGCGCATTGTTGTGTTGACATTTACCACGGCCACGAGCTACCCCTTTTGGCAGCGTGGTATGATTAAAATTAGTCGACTACAAAAAGAAACCGCCCCCTAGGGGGCGGCAGTTCTTATTAATTTACATATAGCACGGTAGTAAAGAGCGCTGTTGTTCACGATATCCGAGTGTCCAGTATCAATATACTGAATTTTGGCGTCCAGATATGTCTTTTCAAGAGCAGAGTTATCCAAGAACGTATCGTTGGTACTGCAAATCACACCACAAGTATGACTCGTACCCAGTGGCGGGTGATCATAATAGATACACCAGTACTGGTCGATTAGTAATGCCAGCGAATATTTACCGCCAAAACTGGGGATTATCGGCAAGATGCTTAACCATCCCAGTCCATGCATGGCAATTTCTGCCAGCGGTGCCGCCCAACACAAAATCTTCCGCCACGTTTTCTGCAGAGTCTCGCGGTTCGGGCACGGGTTGACCGCATAAACTTCAACAATCCTACCCAACTCTTTTTCCAAATAGCGTGCCACATGATCCCCCAGCGAAATTGTAAAAATTCGCGCATGGCGACAATGATACCACCGGAGATCGTGGGCAATCTTTTTGGCGGTGGCCTTGGCGCTCCAGCCTTTGAGACTAAACTGTACGAACACGCAGTTTTCCTTAATTTCGGGCTCCATAAACTTGAATGCCGTATCAGCTTGGTTTAGATTGCCGGCAATGAAATAAGACAAAGTCTTATTTCCAGAGTCATAATTAAGCCCGCAGAAATCTGCCGCTAACCCATTGGTCAAAGCCAGACAAATCCTCCAAGCCACAAACGTCACAACATTTACTAACCAAATTCCTAAAAATATCCACATATTCTTACCCCCTCCTGCGGATTGTGCGTTCTTTTACGCGCGTGTTGAACCAAATTGCGTAAAAGATTACCATTGTAACTACAAAACTGATAAGCCATGCGACTCATAATTGCGCCACCAAACTCCAGCCACCGATAGCACCATCAAGAAGAACCAAATATAAGTTATTGCTGTGATGGCGAAGGCAAACCTGCGATCGGAGCCACTTTTGCCCCACCGTTGCCAGAGCAGATTAACTACAGTTACGATTACTGCAATTACTATGCCTGTGACCTTATTTTCTACAACATGGATAATCCCACCCATCACCAAACAATAGTCCGCCAGCGGGTCCATTGTCATCGGTAAGCGGTTAAACCAGTGTGTATATGGTTGGCCGTTGGCAAACTTGCGGTAGCACCATCCATCCAGTGCGTCACTAATCAAGGCCAGTGAAAACAAAACTGCGATGATTGAGTGTTTTGCCGTAGTTGCAGCTATTCCGATGCTGATAATAATTCTATACCAGCAAAGGATATTGGCTGATTCGTATAACAGCTTAGATTGCTTTTTAATAGCAACCACCTCCTTGTTAATAGATTCTGGGGTAAATCACTATACAAATCTACCCTATACTTCTATTTTAGCACAGATTATCATTTTTGTCAAGATAACAACGAGGCTTTACATGTCTAATACAGTACTAAGGCAGCGGAGGGGGAAACCTCCCCAACGGTTAGCACCATTGGATGGTTCAACGGTGTTGGTATTGAAAGAGAAGAAATAAGCATATATGTCTGACACATATGAGCGTGATGATCTTTCATAGCCATATTGCCCGGCAACCGTTAAGGTACCATTGCTAATTGATAGGTCAAAATACCCACTGCGCACGAAGGGGATAACGGGTCTTGACGTCCTATTGTTTGGTTGTTAGAATAGGTTTAAGTTTTATACAGCTGATTAGCGTTGTTTCTTAGGAATAACGCTAATCTTGGCTTTGACACCTAGAATTAGACGAACACGCCCAAGTTCTATAACCATATGCAACTCTCCCTTCTCCCCACCTTGACGACCTTTGGTTTGTCGAGCTGCTCGTTACCCCATTTCAGCATATAACAAATTTTCTCAAATTAACAAGCATAACCGGTAAAAAGTTGTGCGCAGCGGGTGGATTACTTTGCCTACCACTACTGGCAGTTTAAGCTATGTCAATGCACGCGGTTATTGGTGGTCTGCACGAGCATACGCTACTAACTATGAAAGTTTTGTGCTTAGAATTATTGCTGATGTCGTAGCCCCATCTGGAGCGCCGAGCCGTTATAACGGTTTCCCCCTCCGCTGCCTTAGTACTGTATTAGGACATGTAGCCATAGGGCGAACAGAATATAATAATATTGACAATTTACATATTTTATGCTACACTTCTAGGTAGAAGCTCGTGAAATCTTAACGCGAGAGTTATTTTCCATGTTCTCCATACATCAGAGGAGGTGATTATTATGGGGAAGAATTACAATTGTTTATTTAGCCTGAAGTATCAAAACATGATCCAGCGTATTGTCGGCGCCACCAGATCTGCTGCAGATGTTGTCCCTGAACTCAGGGACAACAAAAATGGCTGTATTAGAATTACTCTGGTACCGTTGTCGCAACTGGCAGAAGCTTGGCTGGGTGGCGGGCTAAGCGACTTTGGCTTCTATCCGGAAGTCAACACGCATGATGTCTGCGAACGGGAATTTATCTACAAGATTCACCCGGAAGGCAAGCATACCATTCAATTCGTTTGCGAAGATGGCCACACGGAGCCGGTCAACTGCTATGGTTATTCGGCGCTCAAGGTGGCTTATGCCTCCTGGAAACGTCAGTTTGATGCCGAAGTAGAACGGCATGATCTGCCTGAAAATTTGGCTAACCATGAATTTACGCAACGGACGCGGTATTTTAGCGCCGAAAATGGTTACTCGATGGACAGAGGCGTAATCTACGCTACGGTTACACTGGACGACGAAGGTTTCTTGCGCATGTATGTAACAGTAAGCGGGGCTCAGAAGGGCGAGGATGACGAACGTTGCGCCTTTGCCGGCATGCTGGCGGCCAATGATTATTTTCGTAACGCCGCCACCAGTATTGTCTTACCGCCCAACACTCAGCTGAATTTCCGAATGATCCCCGATTTTATATCTGTGCAGGAAACCTAAATAAACAATTTAATCACAGTAAAGCCCGGGCGCGTCCCGGGCTTGTGTTATACTGAGTCTATGAAGAAAGTTTTGTCGTTTGATATTGATCAAACTTTAAACATCGCCAAGACTCCAATTCCACCGGAAATTGCTGAGCTTTTGGTTAGGTGTCTCAATTTTTACGAAATCTGCCCGATCTCGGGCCAAAAATTTGAGCAATTTTTGTTGCAAATTGTAGATGAACTTCGCAAAGCGGGTGTTACCGAGGAGCAACTGACCCACCTACATCTTTTTGCGGCGCAGGGAACGCAATATTATCGATATGACCTTAGCGCGCACGATTGGGAACAAGTTTACAACTACCCACTCGCCGAAGAAGATGTTGTAAAAATCACAACAGTTTTGGAACAGGCAGCCAAGAAATTGGGCTATTGGGAAGAGGATAAGCTTCTCCCTGGTGACCAAATTATTGAGAATCGCCTCTCCCAAGTGACTTTCTCGGCTTTGGGTCAAGCTATGGGTACTTCAGAGAAATATGACTGGGACCCAGATTGTAAAAAACGCGAGGCAATTGTGGCGGAATGCCAAAAGCTCCTTCCAGACTTCCTCTATGAAATTGGCGGTACGACGTCTATCAACGTTGCTAGACCCGGAATGAATAAAGAATTTGGTATGACACATCTGCTCGAAGAGCTTGGCGTAGATAAGTCCGAAGTTTTGTATTTTGGTGATATGACCCAGCCTGGCGGCAACGATTATCCGGTGGTGCAGATGGGTGTTGATACTATTACTGTGCGCTCGCACGAAGACACTGCCTACGCTCTGCGCGGCATCCTCGGAGTTACAGAATAATAAAAAATTGGCTCCAGCTTATCACTGGGGCCAATTTGTTCAAGCTATCGCCACGCTGTTGTATCTGAGGACTTGTCCATAAAGTCGAGCAAGTGCGCCGTCTTGGCTTTCTCGTAGCGCTGGTTTTGTAACCGATTGGCCAGCATGGTGATGCGATCTCTTTGTGGTACCGTAATTGGTATTGGTCGCTGCTCAAAAATATATTCTGCTGGCAAAGAAAAACAAGTGCTACGATAGGTGATAATTGCAACATCTGCCGCTACGGCTTTCCACGTTTCGGTTGTTGCCGTGGTAACTCCAATGAAGTGGGGCTTATCGGGCTCATATATCGGCTCCAGCAAGCGCCCACAAGCGTCAATTACGAAGCTGCACTGACAGGATAAATCATCTTCATAATGCGAGGAAATAAAGTCTTTTCCCGCTATGGATCCTACGCTATGCCGTTTTATGAGTGGTAGTGGCCCAAAATTATGCTCCAGATAGCATCGATAATTATCACGAATCGACTTAACGCTCAGAGTGTTGTGCTCAATTATGCATTGAGCACCGGGCTTACGATATGTTAGCCCTAACGGAAACACATAATGATTATACTGGTCAATAATTTCATGTGAATTGCGATTGCCCAGATGGTAGTGTATGGCCTGACGAAGTAGCTCATCGGGGGCTCGATTTAAGTCACGTATGTAAATATACTGTGCCTTTTTGGAGTCAAACGTCACCTCAAAGTGTGATTTGAAAGATTTTTTTGCATCGCCCAACACACCAGTCCCCAGTAGGATACATGCATTCCGGTTAAAACCATCCCAGACCAGCTGGGCCGACGAATGTAGGGGGAACATCTCCGTTACGACGTCATAATCCTGACCCTTATTGTTTACTAAAATGCCGGCCATTGGCAAATGAAAGAGTAAATTCGATCTGCCCAAAGCTCCACGGTCAGAGCGACAATCCCGAACGCATATCCCTCCACTTTCCGAATCCACATAATACCTGTGTTTGTAGCGATTGTAATACGACTGAAGCTCATCTTTGTTCATTTCACGATACTGCATTTCATCCCTCCCATGATTTTTTAGCTTGAAACAAATTATACAGGTTCTGCCGCTTGTTTTTTGCACTACAGATAGCGCCTAACGAGAGGCTTATACTTTCATTTTAGCACACATTCTCATTTTTGTCAAGTTAGGCGATTTTCTGCTACTTGTGCTATAATTAAACTATGAAATCATATATCGTGGGCAACTGGAAGATGAACTTTTCGGTCGGCGAGTCTTCCGTCTATCTTCACAAACTTACGCAAAAGATTCGACAGTACCGGAGTGTCGAAGTAATTGTCGCGCCATCCGCTATCGCATTGCAACCATTGTCGCTACAGGTCGACCGCAAGAAATTACGTCTGGCAGCACAGTCAGCCAATCCGCATGATTTTGGTGCCTACACCGGTGAAATTTCCTTTACGCAGTTGCGTGGGATTGTTGACTATTGTATTATTGGTCATTCGGAGCGCCGGCAACTCTTCCATATGAGCGATAAGGATATTCGCGCCTCTGTAGCAGCGGCTTTGCGCAATCAAATTACACCGATTCTTTGCATCGGTGAGACCGAGACCGAGCATACTTTTGGCGAAACTCACGATGTGGTGCGCGACCAACTTTTGGGCGGACTATCGGAGGTTTCGGCTGAAGATATTTCCAAAGTAATTATTGCTTATGAGCCAATTTGGGCGATTAGCACCACGACTGGCGCGCATTTGGCCTCTCCAGACGAAATCGCCGAAATCACAGGTTTTATTCGCCGTACTTTGGCGGATACTTATGGTGAAGACGTAGCCAAAGCAATCCCCGTGCTCTACGGTGGTAGTGTTAATCCCTCCAACGCTGGGGCCTATCTCACGGTTCCAGGCATCAATGGTTTGCTGGTGGGTGGGGCTAGTCTGATTGCAGATCAATTTGTAGATATTATCGAAACCGCGAAGAAGGTACAAGATTAATGGACTCCGCCACATCAAATCAATCTGGAACGCGCAACTTGCAACATCGCCAGATGGATTTTGTGGCCAAAAAATCTGAGAAACCCAATCAGCCTTCGGAACCACCAGTGCCAGTAACTTCGGCCAAAGTCGCTATCAACGCCATGTATGCCGAACAAAAACGCAAGACCGAGCCAGTTTTGATGCCGTCGGCCCGTGAAGCCGTGAATGCTGCTAGCCAAGGTGCTGGCCGTAATGCTAAATCGGCCTCCAACTTGCATCATGGTTCAATTCAAAAGAACGTCGAGAAAAATATCGATACCTCGCGCACGTCGGCTGCGGCCTTGCTGCAACGCGCCGAGTCGCCTAAGCCACCCGTAGAGAAGGTACAGTCCACAGAGTCCGCCGACCCATTGGCGTCACGCCTAAAATCAATGGCTAAGCCAGCCAAAGCTACTGAATCCAAGCAGGAAATTCCCGTAATTCGCACTTCGCTCAAGCTGGGGTCATCCGCCAAGCCCAAGCCAACCCCAGTAGTCTTGCCGCCCAATGCTCGCATGGCGCGTGTGGCGCGGCCGGTTGGTGGTATCAAACGTAAAGCTGGCCTGATTGCTCGCCAGCCTAGTGACGTTCAAATTATCCAACCCAACACGATTAATCCTGGTCAAGCCGTCAAACGTTTGGCAAACAAAGAAAAGCAGCTCCCAGCCTCGTCCAATGATGGTGTACTACCGGTACAGATTATACCTAAGTCTCTGTCAAAAGCGCCAGCGCAGGTTGTAAAATCCTCTCCAACAGCTCCAGTTCGCGTGCCGCGTCCAACTGGCTCCTCGCGTGACCCACAAATGCTGGGTGGCGCTAGCCGCTCCGGTGCTATGTCGCGCACAGCGAAATCTAATGCCGCGCCACTCTGGCCAGCGGCAGCGGCTTCGGCGCTTAGCCCCAAGCCCAAGTTTCGGTCTGCACCCAAAGGTTATGCCAGCGTTACGCCAGCTGGCGTATCAGGCGACAACTCGTACGTGATTGCTACGCCGCCCAAGCTTAACCCTTCACATCATGCTATTGCCGAAGCAGAGGCTTATGATTATCATGGCTCCACAAAACCTGCTCCGAGTATCAAGGCCGATAACACCTCTAACTACAGTTTTAGCACCAAAAAACAGTCCAAGCCAGTTGACAATAATCGTTATGCTTTGGGTGGGCAGTCGCCTTTCCTTAAGTCTGTGAATGTGGAAAAACGTCCACTTTCAGACAATTCAGCTCCTGGTTACACCAAAATCGCACGTCCTGTGATCGACGAAAAATCCAGCAAATCTGGGCGCAAGAATGTTTATGCCAAGAAGAAGTCCAAATCCGACGTGCGCCAAGAATTGCCGCAGCGTCCTACAGTGATTGTGCCAGCCAGCCGTCGCTCCAAAGTACCACTTTTCTTCCTCGTGCTTTTCACGATTATTCTTGGTGCCGTGGTTGGCGCTGCAGCCTACCTCTGTTTCTTCCAATAATCTATATTAACAAAAAACGGGCTGAAACGCCCTTATAACTTAATTGTAGCATACTTTATCTAAAAAGTCAATACTTGGTGCGAGTGCAGAGAATCGAACTCTGATCTCAAGTTTGGAAAACTTGCATACTAACCGCTGTACTACACTCGCAAGCACTCCTGGGGTGGGATACTGGGATCGAACCAGCGACCTTCTGGACCACAATCAGACGCTCTAACCATCTGAGCTAATCCCACCAGTGGGGAGTAATTTCATTATAGCATAAAAAATCAAAAATAGAAGAAAACTTATTTGACGCCAATGCTTACTCTGTTACAATGGTTGACTATAAACAAAATGTGTGCTATAAATAAGTCACAGTGGTGCGTTCTATCCAGAGATCGGGGAGCAGGACGTAGTACGTTAATAATATAGATTACTTTCATATAGATTGAAATAGACAAAATCACGGAAAAGGGAGGGCTTCATCATATGAAACAAAAACATACCAGTTGGTGGCAACGACAGTCAGGTTTTACCAAGGTTTATATTATCGTATTGGCGGTAATTGTGGCCACGTTGCTGTCTGCTATGCTTTTTATCCACGTATCCAAAGATCCGGTAATTGCCGGGGAATTATCTCTGGGGGTGATCGTGATTGCGGTCGTCGTTCTGGGAGTTGCTACGGTAGCGCATAATAGCATTATGACAGCCAACCACGAACGGCTTTGCGACGCGGTCGTCAAGGACATAGAAGCTATCATTAATGATCTATTGTACGACGGCTTTGACGAAAGTGAAAATCTTTTTGCGAAACAGGACGGGGAACTCCCGGAGCTTTCCGTGGAGGATTTGACAACAGTGCAGCAAGCTATCAAAGAGCGCCAAGAACGCGCAGCATCCGAAAAAGAGCAACAGGCCGAGACGCAGGCTATACTTAAGAAAGTAAATAAGACATTGGCTAAAAGTGGCGTGCTTCCTCCGGGGACCAAAATCGTGTCAAGCAAGAGTTCATCACCCAGGCCTCAGCCTGCATTGGGCGACACACAGGAGTATGAACCGGTACACTTAGGCAATAATGTGGTCGGAATGCTCCCGTCAGACCAAAGAAATGCTCCTACCAAAGAGATAGATACCAAAGCTGTCCAGGCTGAACTGGACAAACAGCAGCCGGATCCGCCGGAAACGTCCCAGACGCAGCCAAAATTGTCTGTGGAAGAACAGATTGCCGAGTTGAGATTACCACCCGCATATCTGAAATGGTATTTGCAGCATCATAATTGTAAAGACTATGACGATTTGTCACAGGAACAAATCGATGCCTTAAAACGGATGGCAGCAACCAGAATCACCGCCAGTTAAACATACCGATCTCACCACGGGGTGTCATACGACACCCCTATTTTTGTGTTTTTGCAACTAAAATTCTTATGCATAACAGATTGAGCTGTATTTATAACGCAAAATAACGGCAAAACTTATGCCAAAACACTTGACAATTTTGGATATCTGTGCTATCATGGAAGGGAATCTGAAAATATGTCTTCAGATTCGGTAACTTGAAGTTTTGACCTATATTTACGAGGTCAAGCTTAGTCCTGCCTTCAAGAGAAGGCAGCGTTGACAGATAGGAGGAAATTAATGGGAATCAAAATTTCTTGGTTAAGCAAAAACGGCCAGAACGGCGGCAGTATCAGTACGCGCAACAGTCACACAACGGAACGGCAGATTGCATTGTTTCAGAACTACAGCATTGAGGAACTGGACAAGCAGATCAGCCGCTTGGCGTGGCTGTATGCCGTAGGGGTAATTGACGATGATACTCTGCAGGAGATTATCTCCAAAAATGAGAAGAAGGAAATCGTCATTCTGCAGCTGGATGATCTCTTTTTCAGAGAGGGCGCAACCTTCCGGTACCTGTTTGCAACCGACTGGTATGACAACTGTGAAAATACGGATGTCATAGCATTTAGCGATTGGAACAATCTGCCGAAGAAAGAAAAGCAGGATTTTCCCAACGCAGTGGTCGAGTTTTTCATTGACGGCTCCGATATATGTGAGCGTTATGAGAGCAAAGATTCCGGAGGAGAAGGCAGCGGTATTGTAAGACGCTTCCGCAAGGCTTTCAGGCAGCTGGCAGAAGCTTTTACTGACTACTACGCAGCGAGCGGTGTAAAAAAATACACCAAAGTTGTGCCGGAAGTCGGTAAGACCAATAACGTCATGCCGGTGACTTACTTCGGTGTAAGCGATCAGAAGCCTTTCATGGGGGTTACCTGTAACTTTTCAGACAAAGTAACGGAAGAAATGCCCGAGAAAGAAGCCCGTGAACTTGGCTACCTGTTCAGTCAGGTTGTCGAGTTTCTGCAGGGAGAGGTGCAGGCTTACAACGACTATGTTGACAAGAAGTACGGCGGCGTTGCTGTAACGGCACCGCCCGTACAGGGAGGAAAAACCGTACTGGATTTCTTAACGGAAGTTATGCAGGCCGAGGAGAACGAGTCTTTGCGCCTGCAGTTCACCAACAGAGTCAAAGGAATGCGTGACGGCGGCATGTCGGACGACGAGATTGTAAGAAGTCTCGGTGTGACAAGCTGGTGTAAACCGTATGTAGCTATGGCTCAGAAGAAATGGGAAGACTGGCAGAAGGCAAACTCTTCAGACACCCCCGACTCCGCTGCAGGCAACAATAGTAGCCAGAAAACTTCGCCCGCACCTACGCCGGCACCCGTATCAGCACCCACCAGCGGTGGCCCTGGTAAAGGTACGACCGCGCAGATGTGCGAACGCTTGCGGAAGCAGTATGGAATGAAATTTTCGGCGATAACCCCCACAGAGTGGAAACTTACCGTATTTGCGGGTGAGCCTGAGGCTCAGAGAGATTTCGAGCCTGGTCAGCCGCTGGGCGGTATGAATCTTTGTGATTACGACATCATAGACCTTATCATGGAGTATTCCAAGAACAGTCAGCAGCCGATCCCGAAATATTTAATGGGCTTCCTGGACGCTGAGATCAGGCGTATCAATCAGGGTAATTAGCCATGGAGCGGCCTACGAGCTGCCGTGGCGACCCACGACTACGACAAATGCTGGAATCAAAGTTCCATCAGATTCCTCCGTGAAAGGCTCCATCGCATGTTGATGGGGCCTTTACTTTTGCCTAAATTTTGACAGTTTTGCGCTACAATTACATACTAATAAACATAACAATTATAGTACAAAATCGTCAAATTATTGCTCACCCCTAAAAATAAGCGGAATGGGGATTTATAAGCATAGCGAAAATCTGTGGAAAACTCCCAAAATAACAGAGAAACCGCCATTTTCATTACACTTGTGCTAATTTATGATAAAACACTTGACTTTTTTAAGCATGTGTGCTACAATGGAATTAGTCGGTACGAACCGAGCAATTGTGTCCGTATAGATGTCCATTTACAACAATCGAATCATCTCAGATACAACATGTATCTGAGAAAATGAAGCTAATCATTTAACATAGATTTGAGGCGTCAGCCTCACCAACTTCTACTTGAATAGGAGTTGGTACCTCCTATTCTTAACATATCAAAAATAGAAAAATGGAGGTAAAACTATGATGAGTATAGCATGTATGTGCATAGCTGCTTTTGCACTGATTATAGCGGCGTCGAATGTGATTTACGCAATCGTTCGTTGTAGCGACCCCAGTATTGCCGAGAGGCAGGAAAGTGGTTTATTGCCTACGCGGGCTGATATCGCCGCAGAAAAGAGGAGGCGCTGCAAAGTACCGGTGGCCTTCGCAATCGTATTTCTCATTGTAGCTGTAATTGCTTTTGTATTTTACGGTTTTACGAGGAATACTTCCAGCTCGGATGACCCCACTTCGGGGGCTACGGGCGGGCAGGCGACAATCGTCGAGAAAGACGATTCGGAACCCGAAAACGGTGCCAGCGGAGATGCTGGCAAAACGGAACCCACCGCAGAGCCGACAACGGCACCTGCGACGGAGGACGGAGCAGCTGAAGCCGAGACTTTGGCCAACACAGAAAGTTTTGTGTCTGCGGCCATGAATGCGGTAAGTGCAAGCCTGAACGGCTTAAATGCCGACATGGTAACACCTACGCCCGAAGCAACTACCAGTAGCAATGGATCAGCGACGGAAGAACCCAAAGCTGAAAATATCACTACTGCTGAGGAACTGAGGGATAAAGGTTACGCCGAGGCCAGCAAAGGCTGGTCGTGGTTAAGCACCATGGTTGTGCCGGATGAGACATTCGTACCGGTAAACACAATCATCAAGATTGATGCTAACTGGGCATACCGGAGGTTTGGACAGTACCGGATGGACACAATGCTCCATTTGGACTGGGCTGATGCGGATTGGATGATGGAATATCTGTCAACCAAATCTTACAACGGCCAAATCTCGGACGATATTCTGGCGTTACCTGCATTCGTGGACTATGACTGGATTGAACAGGCCATGGGCACACGCAGGGTGACGGCGGAGGATCTGATGAGTATAGACCTTAACGACCACGAGGCAATTAAAAAGCTGGTGGACGGTCACTGGACCGAATGGCAGAAAGAGTATAATGCTCTGACGCTGGAGGAAAAGATGGCTAAGGTTGACGAGACGGTATGCTTCCTGATCGTCAATATGGAAGGCTATGCCGAAGCGTGGTATCTCGCATTCAAAGAGTGCGATGGTATCTACATGGCGGCTAAGGATGTGCTGGATGGGATGGATCGTTATTTTATTGACGATTATAACCTTGAAGGTAAAAATCCGAAAACTGAGGCAGTTGGACGGGAATGCCATTTGGTATATCCGGAAAACGCCGATTATTTCAATCCTGACCGGCCGGAGTTTGCGGCAACGTTCAGTGACGATTATTTTGAGAACGTCACGGCTCAGCTCTGCAATATCTACATGGAACTGCACAGCAACGGCTTTAAGGCAATCAGGACGGACACCCACTGGTGCTTGCCGAGATTGACGGAAAGCGCACTGCGGCATGCAGTGCCGGCAAATTACACCGACAAGTATGAGGCTCTCATCAAAATCCTTTATGGTAAGGGTGGTGAGCTGGCCTATAAGCTCGGCGTGAATTCAACCGATATGCGTCCGATGATTTTCCCGGTAACCGCATACGAACGGCGGAATCCGCCTTCGAAGACGGAAACTAAATACCCGTTTGCTATATACTATGTGTATGAGAATAACGGCGGAACGGCAGCGCCGACCTATGGACCGGAGCAGCTGAAGGCGGGTACCTGGAGACAGGTGACTTCGCCGACAATCGCTGGCTATACGCCGGATATTAAGGTAGTAGAAGGCACGATGCCTGCGGCGCCGTGGACGGTGATAGTAACGTATCGCAAAGATACACCCCCGCCCAACAATGACGAGCCTAACCCGGGTCCTGGACCCGGCCCGACACCCGGCCCCACGCCGGGGCCTAACGACGGCGAAGGTGCTAAAGATGACAGTGCGGACCCTGTGAATCAGGGGAATGCGGACGCAGGCGGTGGCGAACAGGAGGCCGGTCTTGACAAGGAACAGGATATCGCACAGGAGGTAGAAGACGCCGAAAACTACACTCCACCGGCATCGACTCCAACTCCGAGCCCCAGTCCGAGCCCTAATCCCAGTCCCGCACCGAGTGAAGGCGAGACTGTTTTCGAAGGTGACACTACTCCGCCAAGCAATAATGCTCCGACTGATGAGATAGTTGAGGAGAAAGTAATCCAACATCCCGATGGGACAAGTACCTCTATCGAAACGAGCTCTGATTTATCAAAGGAACAATCAGTGGGTAAAGTGGATGTACCTGAATGATTTCTATGATTAGCTTAGAACATTATTTAATATAGATCCCGTCCAGGACGGGTGGACCAATTGAAGGTACCAACTTCAATTGTACCGGGGGCTATCATAGCCCCCGGACTTTCCAAGATTTAGTTTGTGTTTGGGATGATTCGATTGTGGGACTGAAGAAGTTTAACAAGATGGACCAGTGAAGAAAACAAAATTTATTATCAAATTTAATTAAGTTTATTAAGTAATCATAACTAATCTATAAAAGGAGATTAATATGAAAACAGCAATCAAATCTACCCTTGCGGTAGCTGCCACTGCGGCCGCTATTGCTAGTGTAGCTGCGGTGCCGTCTCTTGTATCTGCTTGGGGCGACAACGGTACTTACAATAATGGTCACCGTCGTAGTTATACTGTTGAGGAAATCAACAATGGCGCTATCGGTGCTACGAAAAAGTCCGATGGTGAGAACTACAAAAATAGCAAAAACTATCCCGGTACGATTGTATTCAACTCGATTAACGTGAGTGAACCAATCGGCGGTGACGAGCGTGCTTTCGTAGCTGCTCGGGAAAACACTGGCGTAAATGCTGGTAAAGACAATAAGTGGACTTCCATCAATGACGTTAAAGTTGAAGATGGTAAAGAATACATCGTTCGCATGTATGTTCACAACAACAACCCAAATGGTGTTGACGCTGTAGCGGAAAACACCCGCGTGCGCTTTAATATTCCTTCAGCTTCTGCTAAGGAAGTAAAGGTAAACGGTTTTATTACCTCTTCTAATGCTACTCCATCACAGTACGTAGACTATGTGAATTTTGTTAGCGATAACAATTTCCACCTAGAATATGTCTATGGTTCTGCTTTGTTGGAGAACAACGGTGTTGGTGCTAACGGTGGCGTTCAATTAAGTGACGACATTGTTAAAGCCAAAGAAGCTGGCGTTCTAATCGGTTACAATGCCTTGGACGGTAAAGTTCCTGGTTGTTACCAGTATGCTAACTATGTTACTATCCGCGTAAAGGCCGTGTTTGACTACGACTTTACCGTGGAAAAGAAAGTACGTATTGTTGGTGATGCTGACAAGACTTGGAAGGAAAGCGTAGATGCCAAAGTTGGCGACAAAGTCGAATTCCAGATTCAATATCTTAACACTAGCGACGCCATGCAATATGATGTCATTGTAAAGGATGGTTTACCAAGCAATTTAAAGTATGTTGATGGTAGCGCTAAGATTTATAATGCCAACCATCCAAATGGTGGCACATTCAAGAATGGCTATGTTATGACTGAAGGCACTAACATCGGCGCTTACGGGGCTGACTCTAATGCCATCATTCGTTTTACGGCTGAGGTTGTTGATGATAATCTAGCTTGTGGTTCCAACACTTTGATCAACTGGGCGCAAGTCCGCGTTGGTGATACTGTGGTGAAGGATGACGCCCAAGTGAAAGTTGCTAAGGTTTGTGAGAACAAACCAGATGAACCAACCCCAGAAGAACCAGAAACTCCAGTAGTTCCTGAGTATCCAAACGCTGGTCCAACTGCGATTGCAGGTGGCGTAATTGCTACCGGCTCTATCGCTACTGCAGCTGGCTACTACATTGCTAGCCGCCGTCAGTTGCGTTAAACTTCGTTTGTGTATCCAGCAGGGTTTCGGCTCTGCTGGATACACGCCGACTACTCGATCGCTCCAACTATGGTCAAAGATCCCCTTTCTGTTTCGGCAGGAGGGGATTTTTGATTGGAATTTTTTTGAAAAGATCGTGCCTGTGCTTGCTAAATTTTTTCAAATTATGCTACACTGAGGGGCATGATAAAAAAGACGGCTGGCAAAATTATTCTTGATGGCAGATCTCAACCATGGGAACATGAAATGCGTGTCGCGAGAATCCTATCTCGGGATGGACATAATGTTGAATTTATTCCACCGGCTTTGATACACACGGCTGATATTCTGCTGGATGGTGTGGAGTTTGAAATAAAGTCACCTCAGGGCAATAAGCTAACGACGATTGAGCGTAATTTAAAGCGGGCTACAAAGCAGTCGCGTAATATCGTATTTGATAGTTCACGGATGAAGCAAATGTCAGATAGAAAAATCTTGCAGAATATAATCTATCATGCAAAACATCAAAAATTAATCAAGAGAGTGATTTTTATTGGCAAGAATGGCAAAATTACAGACTTGACATTTTAGAATGTTTCTGTATAATCATAAATAACGAAGCCCTTGCACGGAGCAGGATGTTCCTACCGCAGGGGCTTCTTTAGGCTTCAAAGATCGGCACCTCGCCGCGGCACAAGAAAGGCAGCGGAGGGGGAAACCGTGCCAGCGCTCATTCGGGCCATTCGACGGGTTCACGCCAGTGGCATTGAATCCGAGGTTGTAACCGCTAGGGATGGCCGCGCCATCATGACGCGTAGCGGAGCCCCGCGACGACCAATCGTACCCGTTGATGCCAGCGTTCCTATAAGTCGCGCCGCTAACGCCGGGTAAGTTGATGTACCCGCTGCGCACGAAAACAACCCTGCAGAAACCCCGTCAGAAAACGACCAAAAATGGCGCTAGGTAAAGAAGAACACTTGCAATATTACGACCATAGCCGCAATTCATCAAACCTCAACTTTTCTCTTGAAACTATAGAGGGGAACTTCACGATCTTTGACAGAGAGAACCGCCGGCTGGCGGAGGAGTGAGCTCAGGCCGCCTTTGGGCCCCATGGACGGAGTGTCCATGGGTATATTATAGCAAGCTAGTATAGAAAAGCTCATGGTTGGGAATATTCCAAAGCAAGGAAGGCTAATAAGAAAATCGCTGAGATTAGCGTTAGAGAAATGGAATTAGTAGATTTCTTGGTCTTTCAATCGATTGCTACACAGATGATTAACCATGAGACGCCCTATGCTACGATTGAAGAATATGCTACAGAATTGAAAATACGACGTCGGGCCGAAGAAGAATTCTACCACACTAAAACACCAGAAGAACGACAGCGCGAAGCTATTTTGTACAGTTAATATTCATACTCGCTAGCTAGCGCTTCTCCATTATTCTGTACAGTGTCGGAAATCTAATTGTTCCGCCTGTCGCCAAAAACTCAAAGCCGCTCTTTCAAAGCGGCTTTTGTTATGAATTATCAATATCGGCACGAGCATTGTGCTTGGAAATTTCCTCCGCCTTAATGGTGTCCTCGCGTGAGAGTTCGACTCCATGGCCATCTTCCCAACGCCGAGCAGTATTATTATACCTCCATCCAGCCGGCATAGTGGCATGTGGAATCGGCAATGTATCGCCAGCATGCAGTTCATTGAAGTCTGCCATGGTGCCACCACTTGCGATGTGCGCCTTTTGGCGAATATCATTTAAGTAACCAACCAATTCGGGCGGGATTTCGTTAGCAGCATTCTCACTAGTAAGGGCGCGTGTATATGTATCTGCTAGATCTTGTAATGCCTTACCATTTAGAATTCCACTATTTGCTGCGGCGACTTGTGCCTTCAGGAAGGATTCATCTAGGCCACCAACTGCGCCAGCACCAATTTTACCGGCGCCCATAGCATTGTATTTCGCCAAAGACTGGATTGGTGCGCCATTGTTGATATCCTGCGCCAATTTCTGTAGACCGCGCTGGTTCTTGCCTTTGATAATCCCCATATTTTCGCCGGTATTCAAATATTTACCCAGGATCTGCGAGGCTTTACTCCCTTGGTTGGCCTCAGCAAATTTCTGCACAGTTTCCGTCAAAGCACCACGACCATCGTCGGTTTCAAGTAAAATTTTGGTGAGAGCTTTGACTTTGCGGCGCACCTCAACGTTATCTGGATGTTTTTGTAGTTCGTTGAGGCGCTTCTCCAGCTCTTTTGATACGCTGCCAGAATTGTTGGCATCAAAGTTTTGATCAAGTCTGTAGCCGTTTTCTGCGTCCTTGATACCCTGCGTCTCCTCAGTGTCGAGCGCGGATGACATAATATCTTTTGCGCGTCCGCGAGAGATAAATCCGCCCGATGCGATTGCTCCTGCTTTGGCATCACCGCGAATTCTCGCCTCTTGTGTACTAATAGCTCTTGCTACGCGACGCTTTGAGCTCTTTCTCCCTGTGAATTTCCCGCCAGTCAGTTTGTCGTAAGCTTTGTGGCGCAAGTTAACTCCGCGTGCACGTAACTGCTCGCCGGTCTCTGAGATGCGTTGGAATCTGTCGGATTTGCGCGCTGCGCCAGTAATACTGCCGCCCATACGGTTGCCAATGCTAGAAATTTTGGCGCCCACATTACCCAGCGCGGACATTGAACTTCTCACTAATCCCGGAATCAAGAAGAATGGCACGACGCGTAGTAACATTGCCACAAGAATAAGAAAGACATTGGGACTCGTATATGGATCTGAGCCTAGCAGGATTGAAGAGGCAAAGTTTCCACCACCCATCAATGCGCCACAAATTGGGAAAACTAGAAGTAGGGAAGTAAAAATCTTGAGCCAGCGATCAAAGATTTTTTTCGAGTTTGGCAGGGCATAACATACAATAGCGACTGGAGCCAAAACTACCAGAATATATACGCCCGCCAGACGCGCGCCCAAGATAATCGCTCCAAAGAAAACGCTAATTGCTGCCGAAAGCAAAACCAATAGGAAGGCTGGCAACCATGAACCTATAGAAAGTGTACCAACAATAAGCCCCAACGTACTTACCCAGTTAATTAATGTGCTCGATTCGTTAAATGAACCACCCAATCCAGTGATAGCTCCGCTCATCGAATCAAACATGCTATTCAAGCTATAGCCAAGTACGTTCGATACATCAACTGCAAACTGGCACAATAGGAAGGAAATATTTACTAAGATTGCGACCATAATTAACTTCGGTAACATTTTCTTAATACTGTAATTAGTTAAACCGATTCCGGTAAATTGCGAGAAAAGTACAATCATAAACAAAATCACAAAGAGTATATTGGCAATATTGCGAATCAGGCTCCAGGCCGTATAAACTCGAGCGCCTTCTCCTGTGTCTGGATCAAGCTTAGCCGAATCAACTTCTAGGAACTGCTGTTGGACGAAATTATTGTAAATACCATCGACGCCCTCACTCACCATATTTAATACTGGACAAAGAATCCAGCCAAGGGAACCAGCAACGCCCTGGCATGCGTCGGCTTCACCATTCAGAATGGTCGGTGTAGGAGTTACAGAACTTGTTGCTCCATTTAGCAATGTATCTAAGATGTCTTGGTAGCCACTGTCATTTGTAATGACGTTGTCAAAAGATTCAAATTCGGTACAGACGATGCTCCCATCTTCGTCTTCGTACCAATAGCTAGTATCTTTATTACCTTCGCCTACTCCGGCTCCAGCGCCATTCAGAACTTTATCAAACTTGTCGTAGATCAACTGCGCCCTAGTTAGTCTAGCTGCTAAATTTTCATTAATTTGACTTTCTTGCTCAGCTATCATTTGGTCTAAATCGACGTCGGTTAAACCGGGGTTAGATGTCGCAATGCTTTCGCGTAATTGTGCTATATAATCAGCCCTATCGGCATCTGGATCGTCAATAATCTTTTTAGCCTGGAGATAATAATAAGCCGCCGATGGCTCACCTGCAAAATTAATCTTATTAATGATATTGCCTTCTCCATCAAATTCTACTGTTTGATACAACGCCTGTGCTTTACACGCTGCTTTAGCATGCTCGCGTGCAGCCGCTTCGGCTTCTTCTATTGCAGCTTGTACAATCACTTCAGCCTCTTGTGCTACAGCATCTGAGTACTCATTAACTTTGGAAATTACCGTATCGCAGGTGTGTGCGCCACTTGAACCGATGATTGAGTTATCCCAATCATTCTTAGTAATGTCGCGGGAATAATATACATTCTCCAAAATTCCAGTGCTTGGATTTATTTCCTTAATTGCCGGAAAATAACGAGATTGATTCATTAAAGAAAGATCGCCAGTGTAAGTACTGCCATTTGTGCAGGCCGTTTTGAAATCGTTGAGATAAGCAAAGTAGGCAACGCGTTTGTCAGAAAAATTACCTAAATCGTCCCAGCTAGGAAGATACTTTGTCTCATCTGGATGTGAATTCCTATAATCCTCATAGATTCGTTTTACATATGCCGTCGCATCAGTCTCACCAACCCATGTAAAACGGTAGTCACTGCTACCTATTCCAATATTGCAAGCTGCATCTGTATTATGCCACTGATAAATCCCTTTGTCTGCATTCGCTAGCACATTGGTTTGCATTGTCATAATGCCAGGCTTATCACCATTACAGACCAAATTCTGCCATGTTGTGCCAAGAGTACTAGCAAATACATTAACAATGTTTGAGTCGTTATTTTTGCACCAAATGGCACCGTCATCGACCTTACCTTGTACCATTTTTTCTAGCCATGCGCCAGTGCTAATATCGGTATTACTTTGATTTATGCCACCGTTCGCAAAGAAATCACCACTGAGATAATCTCCAAAACGTGTTACCCCACTGACTCCGATTTGGTACTGTAAATTTAAACACTTTTTGAACGTATTTGTGACTTCCTGAATTTTGGCAGCATTATCCATATAAATCATAGCGTCGCCTACTGTGACCGCCAAGGCATTTTGTGAGAAACCAGGTATTAGACAGGCGACCATCAATAGCATAATGGCAGCACACCAAAGACTAATTTTTTTGAGCATACTTTTCATTCTAGTTCCTCCAATAAAATATCAATATAGGGAGAAAAACGATTATCTTGAGCATATGAACCGTCATAATACGCCGCAAATATTGCGGAAACTAGTTGCGTACTGGAGTTAAAAGCAGCACCAGTTTCATAATACTCCTCCAAGAATTTCTGACATGTTTCTGAATTATAAGTATAGCAATCATTGGCTTTAATTTTTGCATCAAGTTGTTCTTGAGCTGTAAGATAATTATGAATCCTCTCCGCCGTGACGGCTTCATAGTAATTTGCGCTATCCAACAGTTCGGTAATCGCGTTTGGATTGTTATCGATATACGACTCGTAAAGTACATTGTATAATGCTATGGATTCTTGATAATATGGTACGCGCTCATTAAGCCGATTTTGTAATATTGTAAAATTCTGTTGAACCGACGAGTTTAATCTTGCGGGTTTGATTTTTGCAATGGAAGATTGCAAATTTTTTAATGATGACATGTTCTTGTTTAATGATTCGTGTATATCGCTTGAGAAGATGTCGTTAACGTCAAGTTTACTATGGCTAGCCTCGGCAAAGAAATTCTCAATCCATTTTGCCGATTCGTAGTTATCTTGCAGCAACCGTGATACTTTTGTATCAACATTAGCTAATGCGCCATTACTGACGAACAGAACTATAACGGACAAAATTATGACTATCGCTAAAATCACCCCGCCAATAATAAACGGTCGTTTATTTAGTTTGGGCTTTTGCGGTCCAGTATTAAGAATAATGTCACCCG